>NZ_LZMF01000049.1:0-75022 GCF_001673565.1 Mycolicibacter sinensis | reverse complement strand
GTTCTGGGTGTACGTCGCCACCCTGATGGTTCCGGCCACCGTGACAGTGGTGCCGCTGTATCTGATGTTGGCGCAGCTGGGTCTACGCAACACCTTCTGGGCCTTGGTGTTGCCGTTCGTATTCGGGTCCCCGTACGCGATCTTTTTGCTGCGCCAGTACTTTCGCGCTGTGCCGGACGATTTGGTCAACGCTGCGCGTCTCGACGGCGCGAACACCCTGGACGTCATCGTGCACGTGATGATGCCGGCCAGCCGATCGATTCTGGTCACGCTCGGGCTGATCACCGTGGTCTCGCAGTGGAATAACTTCATGTGGCCGTTGGTGATCACCAGCGGCGACAAGTGGCGGGTGCTCACGGTCGCGACGGCCGCCCTGCAGTCCCGCTACAACGCGCAGTGGACGCTGGTGATGGCGGCGACGACGGTGGCGATGATTCCGCTGATCCTGCTGTTCGTGGCGTTCCAGCGCCGGATCGTGGCCTCGATCGTCGTCACGGGGATCAAGTGAGCCGGCCGCGGTTCTCCACTTTGTTCGCGACCGCGGTGATCGCCGTGGCCGCCCTGTTCGGCGTGGCGGCGGTGCTGCTCGATCACGCCTCGACCCGATCGGCCGGCGCCAAGACGGTGGTGACGGTGCGACTGTGGGACGAACAGGTCGCGACCGCCTACCGACAGTCGTTCGCCGCGTTCAACCGCGCCCACCCCGACATCGAGGTGCGCGCCAACGTCGTGTCCTACGCCACCTACTTCGACACGCTGCGCACCGACGTGGCCGGCGGCGGCGCCGACGACATCTTCTGGCTCTCCGACGCCTACCTGGCCGGGTACGCCGACAGTGGCCGGCTGATGAAAATCGATGCCGCCGGCGCGGATTGGGAGCCGTCGGCGGTCGGCCAGTTCACCCGCGACGGGACGCTGTGGGGGGTACCCCAGCTCACCGACGCCGGTATCGCGGTGTATTACAACGCGGATCTGCTGGCCGCAGCCGGAGTCGATCCCGCACGGCTGGCGCAGTTGCGCTGGGATCCGCACGGCGGCAACGACACCCTGCGGCCGCTTCTGGCCGCACTCACCCGCGATGCTGCCGGGCGCAGGGCGGGCACAGCGGGTTTCGACCAGCGCCGGATCCGGCAGTGGGGCTACAACGCCGCCAACGATCCGCAGGGCATCTACCTGAACTACCTCGGCTCGGCCGGCGCGGTGTTCCAGCGCGACGACCAGTTCGCCTTCGACAACCCCGCGGCGGTGGCCGCCTTCGACTACCTGGTGCGACTGATCAACGACGACCACGTGGCACCGCCGGCCTCGGACACCAACACCAACGGCGACTTCTCCCGCAACCAGTTCCTGGCCGGAAAGATGGCGCTGTTCCAGTCCGGCACCTACAACCTGGCGGCCGTGGCCGAGCAGGCCGCGTTCCGGTGGGGGGTGGCGATGCTGCCAGTTGGCCCGGCCGGTCGGGTCAGTGTCACCAACGGTATCGCCGCCGCCGGCAACGCGGCTTCAGCGCACCCCGAGGCGGTGCGAAAAGTGTTGGCCTGGCTTGGCAGCCGCAACGGCAACCAATACCTGGGGCGCCAGGGGGCAGCGATCCCCGCCGTGCTCAGCGCGCAGCAGGTCTACTTCGACTACTGGGCGCACCGCGGCGTCGACGTCACCCCGTTCTTCGCGGTGCTGGCCGGCGCCCGCATCCCCGCTCCCGGTGGATTCGCGGGATTCCCGGCCGGCAACCAGGCGATCAAACCCTATTTCGACGAGATGTTCCTGGGCCGCGCCGATGTCGCCACCACCTTGCGCAAGGCGCAAGACGCGGCCAACGCAGCAGCGCGCCGGTAGCAACCACCCCAACCACGCCGAGATTGGGAAGCGGGACGGAAAGCACGAGAAGGGCCGCGCCCACCTACCCCCTGCTCGACAGCACCGTCAGCTCGAGCGCCAACCCCGCCCCGCAGATCACGACGACCAACACCAACGCCAACGCATCGCCGAACCGCGGCCGCGCCGGCGACGCCGAAATCTGGCCCACGCCACCGCGAGCGGTGATCGCATCCCCCATCTCGTCGGCGCGGCGCAGCGTGACGGTGATGGCCGCGGTGATCAGGTCGATCGCCTCGCGCGCCCAGCGGCGGCGGCGCTCCCGGCGGGTACGCGGCCGGACCCTGGGCCGCAACCCGCGGGCGGCGTAGAGCACCCGGAATTCATCGATCAGCATCGGAAACGCGCGCAACGCCAGGGCCAGGGCAACGGCCCACTCGTCCACCGGGATTCGCAGCAGCCGCAGTGGCCGGCCCAGAGTGGTTACTGCAGGCGCGATTTCGGCCACGTTGGTGGTCCACGACACCATCGCGCCCAGCCCCAGCAGCACGATCGACAGGGCGGTGATGCGCAGGAAGTACAGCACGCCGCCCAGCCCGGCCGGTTCGCCGCCGGCCATGGCCGCGGTGGCACCGCCGACCACCAGCAGGACCCACAGCCAGCGCGGCACCGACGGCAGGGCGCCCCGCGGAATACGGGCGACCCGGGCCGCGGTGAACACCAGCAGCGCCACCGCGCCGATCGGCCCCCAGCCCGGGTAGAAGGTCAGCAGCACCGAGATGCCGAAGACGACAAGCAGTTTGGTCCCCGCCCACAAGCGATGCACGGCGGAGTCGCCGGGCACTGGGCGCAGCAGCACCACCGGGCGCGGGTTGCGACGCTGCGCTTTAGTCATGCCGCACCCGCCGGTGTCGGCACCAGCACGCCGTCCTGCAGGTGCAGGGTCCTGGGGCACAACGCCCCCAGCCCGGCGAAGTCATGGGAGATGACCACCACGGTCAGGCCGGTCTCGCGCCGCAGGTCCTCCAACAGCCGCAGCAGCCCGTGCCGGCTGGTGGCGTCCAGACCGGCGAGCGGTTCGTCGAGGATCAGGGCCCGCGGCGAGCGGGCCAGCAAGCCCGCCAGCACCAGCCGGCGCATCTGACCGCCGCTGAGCTGGTCGATGCGCCGACCCGCCAGCGCCGCATCCAGGCCGACCGCCGCCAGCGCGCCGTCGATCCGGGCGCGGTCCTGCGGTGAGAAGCCGGCCGCCGAGGCCACCTCCAGCCCGACGTGGCTGCGCATCAGCTGCAGCCGAGCCGCCTGGAACGACAAGGCGACCGCCCCCACCTGTTCGTCGGCGGGCCGGCCGCCGAGCAGGCAACTGCCCGCGGTCGGCGTCGTCAGGCCGGCCATGATCCAGGCCAGCGTCGACTTGCCGGAGCCGTTGCCGCCGTGGATCAGCAACCCGTCGCCTTCGTCGATGGTGAAGCTGATGTCGCGCAGTGCGGTCTTGGCCCACGGGGTGCCGCGGCCGTACTCATGTCCGACGCCGGACAGTTCCAGCACCGGCGGCCCGGAGCGGACGGCGGACGGCGCGGTGGGCACGTCGGCGGTCTCCACCATGGCGGTGTTGTCCGGCGAGCCGGACAGATCGATGGTCCGGTCGGCGCTGCCGACCTCATCGTTGTAGTGGGTGATGTGCACCAGCGCGGTGCTGTGTCGTTCAGAAAGCCCCGAGAGCACTCCGAGCAGCGCCTCGCGGCCCTGCGGGTCGACCATGCTGGTGACCTCGTCGGCGATCAGCAGTGCCGGTTCACGGGCCAGGGCCGCGGCCACTGCCAGGCGCTGCAACTCGCCGCCGGACAGACCGCCGGTGTCACGCTCGGCGAATCCGGACAGGCCGACCTCCCCCAGCAGCCGGTCGATGCCGGTGGTGGTGCCCGGCGGCAGGCCCCACACCACGTCGTCGGCGACGCGGGTGCCCAGCACCTGGCTCTCCGGGTGCTGCATGACGACGGCGGTGCCGCCGGGGGCCCCCAGGCCCACCGCGCCGGGGCGCTCGACGGTGCCCGCCGTGGGAGCACGCCCGGCCAGCAGCAGCATCAGGGTGGTCTTGCCCGACCCGTTGGCGCCGGTGACCGCGACGTGTTCGCCGGGGTGTACCTCCAGGCTGACCGGCCCCAGGGCGTCGTGGCCGGTCTGGGGGTAGCGGAACCGCACCTGGTCCAGCCGCACCGGGACCGGCGCGACCGGGCCACTTTCGGCGGGCAGGTCCAGTTTGTGCACGTCGGGCACCCCGCGCAGCCGGTCGAGCACCCGCGATAACGCCCAGAAACCCAGCAGCGAGACGATCATGACGCTGACGGTCGTCTGCGCCAGAAGCAGCCAGTGCCAGTAGCGCAGCAGCACCCCGAGGAATCCGGTGAGGTCGGCGGCAGCTTGCTGGAATTCCGGCAGCGGCACCTTGGCCATGGCGGCCGCGACGCCGTTCACGTTGGCGGTGATCGCATCGAAGATCAGGTGCCGCAGCCGCGACAGTACGGTCAACGCCGCCACCACGCCGGCGCCGAAGAGGGCGCCGGCCACTGCCGAGGCCGCGATCACCGTCGGCAGACCGCGGCGGTGGCGTTTGATGGTTCCGGTCAGCCCGCCGATGTAGGCGCAGTTGACCACCGTCATGAAGCCGCCCATGCCGGCGATCAGAAACGCGATGGTCGCGGCGGCCACCGTGGCCGCGATCAGCACCCGAATCCGGTAGCGGTAGGCCAGCAAGCCCATCGGCACCGTGCCGAGCAGCGCCAATCCGGCGGCGAAGGGCACCACGACCGCGATGATCGCCGTCGCCGCGCACAGCGCCGCCATCACCGCGGCCTGCGCGATCTCGACGGGTTGCATAGACCGGTCCCGAACGCGGCTGGGGCCCTGGCCGGTCTTCGTCACCCGTCGATTCTGCCAGCCGGGCCGGACAGGTCCAGAAAGGCGAGGACGACCGAGTTCCTCAACTTTCTTCCACTGCTGTGCAATACTCGCGCGATGGCCGCCGCCGCCCCCGCCCACGCCAGCCTGGGCGCCGACCTGCTCAGCGTCGTCGCCCGACTCAACCGGCTGGCCACCCAACGGGTCGCCCTGCCGATACCCGGAGCGCAGGCCCGACTGCTGTCGACCATCGAGGATCTCGACGAGGCCCGTATCTCCGAGTTGGCCATGGTCGACCACTGCTCGCAGCCGACCATGACCACCCAGGTGCGCCGACTCGAGGACGCCGGCCTGACCACCCGCACGCCCGACCCGCAGGACGCCCGCGCGGTACTGATTCGAATCACCGACAAAGGGGTGCAGACCCTGGACCAGGTTCGACGGGACAGGGCCGCGGCGATCGACCCGGAGCTGGACCGCCTGCCGGCCGATGACCGCCGCACGCTTGCCGACGCGGTTGAGGTGCTGCACCGCTTCCTGGCCGAGACCGCTGCGGCACGGCCGGACCGCTAGCTGGCGGACCAGCGGGAATTCGGCTCGGAAGTTTCCAGCCTGAGCGGTTTGTCGAATATGCTCAGTGCGGCATCGGCCCGAAGCGATTCCAGGTCTCCGGCGGCTCCCGCACTGGGCTGGCGGTCTTCGGGGGAAGGACATCGTGGCGGATAGATTGGCGTTGGTCACCTCGATCGCCGCCCAGCTGATGGCCACCACACCATCGACGGCGCCGGCGGTCAGCGAGCGGGTGTTGCAGACGCTGGTCGAGCAACTCAACGTCGACGCCGGGTTCCTGCGCCACAACGACCACGAGATCAGGGCGTCCAAGCTGGTCGCCGAATGGCCCCCGCGCACCGCCCGGCCGGACCCCGATCCCCTGGCCGTCGTCTCGTTCACCACCGCCGACCCGGTCTTCACCACCTGCGCGCACGGCAAGCGGGTTGCCGTGATCCGACCGGAGCCGGCCGAGTCCGGCTATGTACGCCAGATGGCGATGGAGCACGCCATCGAGTCCCTGTCGGTGGCCACCGCGCCGCTGATCTCCGGGCCGGTGACCACCGGCATGCTCTACCTGGTCAAGTTCCGCCGGCCCAAGTGGCGCCCGGAGGAACTCAACACCATCGAGGCGATCGCGTCGCTGTTCGCGCAGTTGCAGGCCCGAGTCGTCGCCGAGGAGCGGCTGCGCTACCTGGCCGACCACGACGACCTGACCGGTCTGCACAACCGCCGCGCGCTGGTCGCGCACCTCTCCGATCGGCTCGTCGAGGGCAACCCGGGCCCGGTCGGCGTCTTCTACATCGACCTCGACCGGCTCAAGCCGATCAACGACTACCTCGGGCACTCAGCCGGCGACTGGTTCATCCAGGACTTCGCCCGCCGGCTCCGGGTCTATGCCGGTAACCGGACTATGACGGCCCGCATCGGTGGCGACGAGTTCGTCGTCATCCCGGATTGGCCGATGTCGATGGCCAGTGCGGAGACGTTCGCCGATCGGCTGCAGGGCGCCTTGCGCGACAAGGTGGAGATCCAGGGCCACACCGTCACCAGCACGGTCAGCGTGGGTGTGACGGTGGGGCTGCCCGGCGAGGACACCGCCGCGGGATTGCTGCACCGCGCCGACGAGGCGGTGCTGGCCGCCAAACGCGGCGGCGGCAACCAGACCGTCAGCTCCACCGACGACATGTCGCTGAAGAGCTTGTTCCGCAAGGACATCGAACTGCACCTGCAGGGCAAGATCGACGATGAGTCACTGCTGCTGTACTACCAGCCCGAGGTCGACCTGTGGAGTGGCGCGATCGTGGCGGTCGAGGCGCTGGTGCGCTGGCGGCATCCGACCCGTGGGCTGCTGCTGCCCGGCTCGTTCATCAGCATCGCCGAATCCGCGAACCTGGCCGACGATCTGGGCCGGTGGGTCATGCGCAGTGCGTGCGCGGAATTCAGCTCATGGCAGGCCAACGGCGTCCGGACCAACGCCACCCTGCGGGTCAACGTGTCCCCGGTGCAGTTGGCCGCGCGTGGATTCGTGCAGAACGTGGTGGAGACCGTCGACGAGTTCGGCCTACGGCCGGGGTCGCTGTGTCTGGAGATCACCGAGCGCGCGGTGGTACAGAACATCGAGAGCACCCGGCGCACCCTGGCCGAGCTGCGCGAAGCCGGGGTGCAGATCGCCATCGACGACTTCGGCACCGGCTATGCCGTGCTGTCGCATCTGAAGGATCTGCCGGTCGACACGCTCAAGATCGACACCGTGTTCGTGCGTGAACTGGGCGTCAACCCCGGCGATCTCGCGATCGTCCGGGCGATCATCGCGCTGGCCGAGGCATTCGGCCTACAGGTGGTCGCCGAGGGCGTGGAAACCTCCGCGGCCGCACTCACCTTGATGCGGCACGGGTGTCACCGGGCGCAGGGATTCCTGTTCTCCCGCCCGGTGCCGGGCCCAGCCGCCGAAGCGATGCTGGCGTCGCGCTGGATGGCGATGCCTTTCCTAGCCGACAGCCAGGCCCTGGTGATCTGACAAGAACAACGCCCGGTAGAACGCGGCACACAACCGCACCCCCGGCTGCCTGCCGGCGAGCGCAGCAGTCGGTGCGGTGCACCAACGCGGCTCGGCGTGCGGCGGCAATCGGCGGTGCGGACCCCTCGAGGTGCCCCGGGCGAAGCTGTGGGAGGAACGCACTGATGCCGGCCACGACGCACGCTGCTGCGCGCTCGAGCCGTGCAAACCAGTTCCTCGCATAAACGGAGATAGTACATACCTTTTGAATGATGTTCAACTCAAACGAGACTGCAAGTTAGGGATTGTGAGACGCTGACGGCGTCGTCCGCGCCGGCCGACTCTCCGGCAGCGGGAAGGACGCCCGCCTGGCGGGCCCCGCCCGTCATAATCAGAGGCATGGAGCGACGGCGGAACGCGCAAACCCCTCAGACCCCGATGGAGACTTTGCGGCAGTTGCCGGCTCTGGTCGTACTCGAACGGATCCCGGTGCCGGTGCTCGCGATCGTTGACGACGGCACCATCTTGTTCGCCAACACCGGTTTCGCCGACATGCTGGGCTACACCCAGGAAGAGGTGCTGGCTCTGGAGTTCAGGCAGATCTTCGGCGAAGTCCCGCCCGCTGAGGAATCAGCCCTGGCGGTGATGCACTCGTTGGCCAACCTCGTTGTCTCCCTTGAACATCGGGATGGTTCGACGGTGCGGGCGTTGATGAGCAAGTCAGCCCTCGAACGTGCCGACGACCGGGTTGCGCTCGCGACGTTCCAAGACCTGACCGAGCAGCTGTGGCTCGATGAGCGGTAGCGCCTCAGCGCTCAACGGCTGAGTCGCCGCCGTCCAGGCCGGGACTGTCCTGGTACCGCAGCGCCTCGCGGGCCAAGAATTGCTCGAAGTACGACAGCGAGTCCGCGGCCACGATCGCCGGAAGCAGCATTTCCCACATCCCGGTCAGCCGCCCGACACTGTCGCCCGGGCGCGACAGCAGCCAGGTGCCGAACATGGCCCCGGTGATCGACTTGGCGGCCCGCTTGGGGTCGAGGCCCTCGCGCAGGTCGCCCTCGGCGATTGCGCGGGCGATCTGCGCGGCCACCGCCGCCGCCCATTCTCCGGCGACCTCACCACCGAGGTCGTTGGAGTCGGACAGCGCGAAAACCAGATGGCCCGCTGTCCGCGCCTCCTTGTCGGTGGCCAACACCGCGGTGACGGCGAACATGCCGTGGATCATGCCCTCCAGCGCCGGCGACGACGGCTGGCACATGCTCCGGAAGGTGTTGAGCATGGTGGCGAATCCGCCCTCGATGATGGCGACCACCAGCGCTTCCATCGAGTCGAAGTGATGGTAGAGAGCGCCTTTGGTCACTCCGGCCCGGTCGATGATCGCGGTGCGTCCGGTGGCGACGTAGCCGACCTCGCCGAAGACGTCGATAGCGGCATCGAGCAGTTTCCGCCGAGTCGCCTCGGATCGAACCTGACGTGCCATCAGTCGACCCGGTCGCCGGCCAGGGGGGAATTGGCCGACGTGGTTCTGATGGCCAGCGCCGTGCGCCGCCGGAGGAACTGAAGGAAGTAGTCGAGCCGGTCGGCGGGCACCATACCGGGAAGCACGACGATCATGGCCCGCTCGATCTGGCGCAGGAACTGCTCGGGCTCGTCGAGGTTGCCGGCTTGGCGCAGACCCAGGTACAGCGTCAACAACACCCGGGCGACGTCTTGCGGATCGCTGTCGACGACGTCGCCTTCGGCGATCGCCCGTTCGGCCACCACGCTCAGCGCTTGGACCGCGTTGTTGAGCACCGTGGTCTGCAGGCCCTCGGCGCGGCCGACCACCGGCAACAGATGCAGCACCGCACGCGCGGTGTCCCGGCAGATATCTTCGATCGCCATCAGGTAGCCGACGTCGATCAGGGTCTCCAGGCCGGAGAGCTTCCGGTCGACCAGCGCCTGTACGGCCGCCCCCGCCCGGGCCAGTTGTTCGTCGATGACGGCCAGAGCCAACGCATGCTTGGAGCGGAAATGAAAATACATCGCGCCCTTGGTCAATTCCGCGTCCGCGAGGATGTCGTCCAGTCCGACGTCGTGATAGGGCCGCTGGGCGAACTGGTGCGCAGCGGCGCGGATGATCTGCTGGCGCGTAGCATCGGCGCGCCGGTCTGTGGGTTCAGCCAACGCGCGATCTCAGCCTCGTCACTGACCGGCACTCGTACCGCATTGTGCTAACGCTATCAAAGCATTGTTGAAAGTGACTCTTTTCGATACTCCGAATCGTCAATTACCCCACGCGGCATTCGAAAAATATCAAATACGCTGCGGCCGGGTGTATTCGGTCTGCGCAGGCCCTGTGGTGGGAAGTCATCGCGCGGCCATCGCAAACACCACGAACTGTGTCACCTGTCGCGGCGAGAAGTTGTCGTCGCTGACCAGCACCACCGCTTGCCGGCCGTCGGGCAATCGTGGCCCCAGCGTGATCCCCTCGATGTTGTCCAGCGGGTTCAGGCCCGGCGTCGCGGACAGGTCGGCCAGCAGCGTCTTGGTCATCGGGGTCACGGCGCGTCCGGCCAGTGCCGGCACCCCCAGCACGTCGGTGGCGCCGGCGATCTCGGCACGGTACAGCCGCACCGTCGGGCGGGTGCTGAACGCCCGCTCGATCACCAGGAACGCGGTGTCCGACAGCGCCACCAGGTCGGTGAGGCCGTTGGTTTCGGCGGGCGCGGTCGCCGGCTCCAGCGGGTAGGCGTACTGGGCCACCGGAGCTCGTGGCTTTCCGTCTGCATCCAGGCGATAGGCGGTGATGCGGGTCAACGCGCCGCGCGCCTGATCCGGCAGGGCACCGTCGTCGTAGCCGGGTCCTTCCATCGCGGCGAACAGTAGGCGGCCATCGGCGGTGACGGTGAGGCCCTCGAGTGTCGTGTTGCGGCGCGGCCCGGTGCGCTGCGCGGACATGGCCAGCTCCGACGGTATGGCGAACCGACCGAGGTAGCTGCCGTCGCGGCCGGCGATCCTGACCCAGGGGTCGGCCAGCAGCATCGCGCCGTGCGGGGCGCCGGTGAGCCGCTCCCCCTCCGATGACCAGTAGAGCCGCTGTCGGCCGCTGTCGAACGCGATACCTTCCGGGTCCGGCGGCACCACCGGCGGCGAATGGTCGAGGTCCAGCGGGCCGAAAGCCCGCCCGCTCTCGTCCAGCAGCGGGTGGACGGCGGAGATCGTCGCCTCGTCGACGCCGCGCTCCGACACCGACAACCGCACCGTGTAGAACCGGGCCGGCCCGCTGGCCGACCGGTCATCGCTGATCACGTAATAGCAGTCCCGGCCGGGGTCATAACTGATTCCGGACAGGCCGCCGACCGTGGTGCCCTCGAAGGTGGTGTTCGGCGGCAGTTGGAGCTGCCCCAGGTACTCCAGTACCGGAACCGCCGGGGCCTGGCACGGTGCGCAGCCGGCGACCAGTAGCAACGCCAGCGACAGCAGCCGGGCCAGCTTCGAGCGCACACCCGTAATGTAAACCCGGTTTGCCGGTCGTCCCGCGCGGATACGGTGCAGGAGTGACCACTTCCGAAGCTCTGCGCGACACCTTGGACGGCCGCTGGCGTGCGGTGAAGAACCGGGTTCGGGCCACCCTCTCCGATGAGAAGTTCCGTCCGCACTACACCCCCAACACGGTGATCGCCCGTGCCAAGGTCGCCGAACAGCTCAAGATCATGGCCGGCACCGGCGTGGCCGCCGACAGCTTCCGCAAGGAGCACGGCGGCACCGGTGACGTGGGGGCGGCGGTCAGCATGATCGAGATGCTGGCGATGTCGGATCTGTCCCTGATGGTCAAAGCCGGAGTGCAGTGGGGGCTGTTCGGCGGTGCCGTGGAAAACCTGGGCACCGAGCGCCACCACCAGGCCTACGTCCAGAAGATCATCGACCTCGAGTTGCTCGGCTGCTTCGCGATGACCGAGACCGGCCACGGCAGTGACGTGCAGGCGCTGGAGACCACCGCCACCTACGACCCGGACACGGGCGAGTTCGTCATCGATTCCGCGACCGGACCGGCGCGCAAAGACTACATCGGCGGTGCTGCCGAAACCGCCACTATCGCCGCGGTTTTCGCGCAGTTGATCACGGAGGGTAAAAGCCACGGCGTGCACTGCTTCCTGGTGCCGATCCGGGACGCCGACGGCAACGACCTGCCCGGCGTCACCACCTCGGACTGCCACTACAAGGGCGGTCTGCCCGGAGTGGACAACGGCCGCATCGTCTTCGATCACGTCCGGGTTCCACGGGAGAACCTGTTGAACAGGTACGCCGACGTCGAGGCCGACGGCAGCTACCGGTCGTCGATCGAAAGCGACGGCCGGCGCTTCTTCACCATGATCGGCACCCTGATCCGGGGCCGGGTCTCGGTGGGCGGCAGCGCGGGGGCGGCCGCTCGGGTCGCCCTGGACATCGCCACCCGATATGCGTTGCAGCGCAGGCAGTTCGGGGCGCCCAGCGAGGACGGGACCGAACACGAGGTGCTGATCATGGACTACCTGGCGCATCAGCGCAGGCTGTTCCCGCTGATCGCCCGGTCCTATGCGCTGCAGTTCGCCCAGAACCAGCTGGTGGGCAAATGCCATGACCTGCAGACCGCCGACGACCCCGACGCCGAAGAGCAGCGCGAGCTCGAGGCGCGGGCAGCCGGGCTGAAGGCCGCCAACACCTGGCACGCGTCGCGGGCGATCCAGGAGGCGCGGGAAGCCTGCGGGGGCGCCGGCTACATGGCCGAGAACCGGCTCATCGCGTTGCGCGCCGACACCGACGTGTTCACCACCTTCGAGGGCGACAACCACGTGCTGACCCAGCTGGTGGCCAAGCAACTGCTGACCGCCTACGCCGACGACATCGCCGGCATGAGCCCGGTCGACTGGGTGCGGTTCGCCGCCGAGACCGTCGGCGACCGGGTGCTCAAACGCACTGCTGCAGAGACGATCATCCAGACGATCGTCGATGCCCGCCAGGACAGCGAAGAAGAGGGCAGCCTGTTCAACCGGGGCACTCAGGTGCACATGTTCGAAGACCGCGAGGAGTATCTGCTGACGTCGGTGGCACGCCGGCTGCGAGCGAAGTCCGAGGAGATGAGCGACTTCGACGCTTTCAACGCCGTCCAGGACCACGTGCTGCACGCGGCCGCCGCCCACATCGACCGGGTGGTGCTGGAGGCGTTCGTCGCCGGCATCGACTCCTGCCCGGATCCCGAGGCCAAGGAGGTGCTGGAGCTGGTGTGCGACCTCTACGCACTGAGCGTCATCGAGGACGACAAGGCGTGGTACATCGAGCACCGGTATCTGTCCACCGACCGGGCCAAGGCTGTCACCCGCGGCATCAATGACCGGTGCCGGAAGTTGCGGCCGCACGCCCAAACCCTGGTCGATGGATTCGGCATCCCCGAACAACTGCGCTACGCCGAGATGCTGCATCCCGAACACTTGGACTAGCCGCCGGGTTTGTTTCGGCTAACCGCCGGTTGGTCCTGTCACAGGCCGGCTTTATAGGCTGTCCGCATCCACCCCGAACGAAGGAGCATCACTCATGGCGTGGTTCCTCGCGCTGAACGCCACCCCGACCAAGGGTGGCCAGTCGCCGACCTATGAGCTGCAGGAATCCGCTGACATCGAGCGGATCACCGAGGAGATGGCCACCTACGCCGCCGCCGATCGGGCGGTGGCGGTTCCCGCCGTCTTCAACAACGGCCGCCAGCAGGTCACGCTGTATGTGCGCCCGGCCGCGTGGGGCGCCTGGGCGATCTACGAGCTGAGCGAGGAAGAGCGCCGCGAATTGATGGCCGCCAGCCCGCTGGTCAACGCGATCGCTCAGGCCCGCGCCGCCAAACAGCAGCAGGGGACTCAGCAGCAGCAACAGCAGCAGATGTTCGCACCGCCGGCGCAGCCTCAGCAGTCCGGTCCTTCGGTGATTCCCAGGCTGGACTGACGCCGGTAAAACGTGGCTCCCCCGGGTGGACTCGAACCACCAACCCTCCGGTTAACAGCCGAATGCTCTGCCAATTGAGCTACAGGGGACTGCTGTCCGCGTGGACGTGCACGACTCTAGCGCATCCCGACAGCACCCCCGTTCCACGGGGGTCGCAGCGAATAGCCCCACCCGCGGATGGGGCAGGATGGAAGCACCGCACCGCCTGTTAGAGGGAGCAGCATTGATCGGGTACGTCGTCGTGATGGGCGTCGGCTACGTCATGGGCACGAAAGCCGGCCGCCGACGCTACGAGCAGATCGTCGGCACCTACCACGCGCTCACCAGCAGCCCGATGGCCAAAGCGGTGATCGACAAGGGACGGCGCAGCATCGCCAACCGGATCCATCCCGAGCCGACGATGGTGACACTGACCGAACTCGAGGACGGCACCACAGTGGTGCGGCCGCAAGACCCGGACGAACCCGACCTCTAGCTTGCGATCAGGCGGTCACCTCGTCGCCGCTGGCCTGCTCTAGCAGGCTGCGCCGATAGGCCTCCATCGCGACCAGGTCGCCGAAGAGCGCGTGGTATTCGTCGCTGTTGTCCACCGGTGACATGCGCTGCAGTTTGGACTTGACCTCGGCGATCTGCCGGCCCACCCATACCTCCTGCAGCCGGGCCAGCACCCCGCCGATATAGCGCGGCACCTTGTCGTCGTCGACGCGGATGGCCTCCACGCTCAACTCGTGGATGAGCCCGACGGTCAGCGGCGAGGTGGTCTGCTCCCGAACCGTTTCGATCCACTGTGCACCGGCGGCCGCGGCGGCGGTGCCGCCGGTCCCCCCGGCCGCGTCGATCGCCGAGCGCACCGCCGCGTAGCCGGGATGGGTGAAACTCTCCACCGTCAGACTGTCGAACACCGGCCCGGCCAGCGCCGGAAACTGCAGTGCCGCCTTGAGTGCCTCGCGCTGCGGCCACAGCGTCGGATCGGTCGGGTTGGGTCGCGCCACCGGCGCTTGCGGGGCCGCGGTCGCGGTCGCGGTGGGCACCCGGGCGGCGCCCCCCCGCGGGTCCTTGCCCTCTTTCTTGGCCGCAGCGCGCACCCGGCCGATCACCTGCCCGACGTCATCCCAGCCCACCCAGCCGGCCAGCTGGCGCGCGTATTCGTCGCGCAGCGTGCCGTCCTTGATCTGGGCGACCATCGGCACACAGCGGCGCAACGCCGCAACCCGGCCTTCGGCGGTGTCCAGGTCCATTTCGGCCAGCGCGGTGCGAACCGCGAACTCGAACAACGGAGTTCGTCGTGCCACCAGATCGCGCAGCGCCTCGTCGCCGTGTGCCAGGCGCAGGTCGCACGGGTCCATGCCGTCGGCGGCCACCGCGACGAACGACTGCCCGGCCAGCTGCTGCTCGCCGTCTAGAGCCTTGAGCGCGGCCTTTCGTCCGGCCGCGTCGCCGTCGAAGACATAGATCAACTCACCCCGAAAGAACTTGTCGTCCATCATCAGTCGGCGCAGCATCGCCAGGTGCTCATCGCCGAAGGCGGTTCCGCACGACGCGACCGCGGTGGTCACCCCGGCCAGGTGCATCGCCATCACGTCGGTGTAGCCCTCGACCACGATCGCCTGGTGCCCGCGGGCGATGTCGCGCTTGGCCAGGTCCAGACCGAACAGCACGTTGGACTTCTTGTAGAGCGTCGTTTCGGGGGTGTTGACGTACTTGGCCTCCATCGGGTCGTCGTCGAACAACCGGCGGGCCCCGAACCCGATCACCTCCCCCGCCGAGGACCGGATCGGCCACAGCAGCCGGCGGTGGAACCGGTCCATCGGACCGCGCCGCCCCTCCCGGGACAGGCCCGCGGCTTCCAGCTCCTTGAACTCGAAGCCCTTGCGCAGCAGGTGTTTCGTCAAGCTGTCCCAGCCGGACGGGGCGAACCCGCAGCCGAACCGCTGCGCGGCGGCGGCATCGAAGTTGCGTTCGGTCAGGTATTTGCGCGCCGGTGCGGCCTCGGCGGTGCCCAGCGCCGCGACGTAGAACTCGGCGGCCGCCGCGTTGGCCGCGATCAGCCGACTGCGGCCGCCGCGCTCGCGCTGGATATTGGTGGCCGATGCCCCGGTGTAGGTGATGGTGTGCCCGACCCGGTCGGCCAGCAACTCGACCGCCTCGACGAAACTGGCGTGCTCGATCTTCTGCACGAAGGCGTAGACGTCGCCGCCTTCCCCGCAACCGAAGCAGTGGAACAGGCCGTGGTTGGGCCGGACGTGAAACGACGGCGACTTCTCGTTGTGAAACGGGCACAGGCCCTTGAGCGAGTCCGCCCCGGCGCGTCTGAGCTGCACATAATCACCCACGACGTCCTCGATGCGGACACGTTCGCGGATGGCGGCGATGTCGCGATCGGAGATACGGCCAGGCACCGGGCCAGTCTAGAGTGCACAGCGAGTCTCAAGCCGCCATGTTTTAAGCTCGGTTCGTCAACGTCGACGTCAGGGAGCGCGCATGAGTCAGTCCGAGCAGCCACCGGGGGCGAAATCCAGACGACCTCGGCTCCTGCTCGTGCTGGCCGTCGTCGCCCTGACGGTACTGGGCGTGGTGACCTGGATGAGCCTGCCCGACCGGTCACGCGGCGCCTCCGGCATCACCGGCGAGACCGTCAAGCAGGTTCTGCTCGACGGCGCCGAACTGTCGAAGATGCTGGATCAGCCCTTCACCACCGTCACCGGTCCGCCGGCCTACGGCGACCTGGATGCCATGGAGGACTCGTCATCGCCCGGCGAATGTGTCGGCGTCGTCGACGTCGCACCCAAGAGCGTGTACGCCTCGGCCGACGTACAGAGCTACGCCCGTGAGACCTGGATCGACTCCGAGCCCAACCGGGACGGCTATAAGCCGCTCACCACCCGGGTGATGTTCGTCAAGGAGGCCGTGGTCGCGCTGCCCAGCGCGGCGGACGCCCAAGCGCTGTTCGCCGAGTTCACCGAGCAGTGGAAACGCTGCGATGGACGTCCGGTCAATGCCGACTCGAATTCGGGCGGGCAACCGCACCTGCAGGGCACCGAAATGCACATCACCGGCGTCCGGATCACCGATGACGTGTTGGCGGCCTCCATCGTGCTCGACAAGAGCCCCAAGGCTCCGGACACCCGCGCCGTCGGCGTGCGGGGCAACTGCATCGTCGGGGTGCTGATCGCGTTCACCGGCACCGAGAACGCCACCGGCTCCGGCGATCCTCAGACCAGCAGCATCCAGGCCGTGCAGGCGATGATGGACAAGGTCACCAAGCTCGGCTGAGTCACTCGACGAGGCGCTCCAGCCGGCCCTCGGTGAACGACGCGATCTGATCGATAACGATTCGCAGCCGCGCGCCGTCATCAGCTGCGGCGGCGAACGCCGGGACGAAGATCGGATCCAGGGTTTCCGGAGCCCCGGCGAGCAGCCGCTCGGCCACCGCGTGCACCCGCTCACGTTGGGCGGCCTGAATCTTGCGGTGCTGGTCTTCGGACATGATGAACTGCACCGCAAGGGTTTTCAGCACGGCGACCTCGGCCCGCACCAGCTCCGGCACTTCCAGGTCGGCCTCGTAGCGACTCAGCGGCCGGCGGCCGGCAACGGCATGGGTGGCGGTGATCGCCGCGGAGGCGAACCGGCCGACCAGTTCGCTGGTCAGGCGCTTCAGCGCCACCGATGCCGACAGGGTCGCGTCGTAGGCCGCGACGGCGGCCACCACCGGCAGTTCGGTGAGTCGATGAGCGGCCGCCGCCAGATCGTGGACCCCGTCGGGATCGCCGAGGCGCGCCAGTTCGGCCACCGTCGAGGCGTCGGCGAGCACCCGCAGGTCGATACGACCCGCGACGACACCGTCTTCGACATCGTGCACCGAGTAGGCGACGTCGTCGGCCCAGTCCATGATCTGCGCTTCCAGGCAGACCCGGCCCTCCGGCGCTCCCCGACGCATCCATTCGGCGGCGGCTCGGTCCTCGTCGTAGAAACCGAACTTGGTCCGGGCCGGGCCGGTTCCGGACAGTCGGGGCCACGGATATTTGGTGACCGCGTCCAGCGCCGCCCGGGTCAGATTCAGTCCTGCGCTTGCCCCGTGCGGCCCCACAACCTTGGGTTCCAGGCTGGTAAGGAGGCGGAAATTCTGCGCATTGCCTTCGAATCCGCCGCACTGCGAGGCGATTTCGTTGAGCGCCTGTTCGCCGTTGTGCCCATACGGCGGGTGTCCGATGTCGTGGGCCAGCCCGGCCAGGTCGACCAGGTCGGGATCGCAGCCCAGCCCGATCGCCATCCCCCGCCCGATCTGCGCCACCTCCAGCGAGTGGGTCAGCCGGGTGCGCGGGGTGTCGCCATCGCGGGGGCCGACGACCTGGGTCTTGTCGGCCAACCGCCGCAGGGCGGCACTGTGCAGCACCCGGGCCCGGTCGCGGGCGAAGTCGGTGCGGTGCTGACCGCCGGTCCCGGGCAGGCCGGCCGTCTTCGACGACTCCCCCACGAGACGGTCGCGGTCGTGCGCGCCGTAGTTGTCGTACTCGTTGATGGCCACCGCCGCCAGTCTATTTTGACCCTGTGCGCATGGGCGGTACCGGCCGCAGGATTCCGGCGATCAGCCGCCGAACGCATATACATTGGCGAGCATGCGAATCACTCGCCTGATCAGCGCCGCCGTGGCGATTCTGGCCGCCGTGCTGCTGGTGGCGCCGGGCGCCGCGGCGCAACCCCCGCTGCGGCTGCCCAGCTCGATCACCGACAGCGCCGGGGTGCTCTCGCCCTCCGATCGCGCCGGAGTGCAGGCCGCACTCGACAAGCTCTACGCCGACCGGCACGTCCGGCTGTGGGTGGTCTACGTCGACGTCTTCTCCGGGCAGACCGCCGACGACTGGGGACGCAGCACGGCCCGGCTCAGCGACCTGGGCAGCAACGACGCGATGCTGGCGGTCGCCACCGCCGACCGCAGCTACGCGTTCCTGGTGTCCAGCGGCATCTCCGAGATCAGCACCGGCAAGGTTGATGCACTGCGGCGCAACCAGATCGAGCCGGCCCTGCACCGGGGCGATTGGGCCGGGGCGGCCACCGTCGCCGCCAGCGGACTGGACGCTGCGGCAGCACCGGCGGAGGTGAGTTGGGCGCCGATCCTGATCGCGCTGGGCGCGGTGGCCGCCGCCGGCGTGGTGGTGCTGCTGGTTGCACGTCACCTGCGGCGGCGCCGGCACAACGCGGCGCTGGTCGCGGCCCGGCGGGTCGATTCGACCGATCCGAATGCGCTGGCCGACGTGCCGGTGTTCGCCCTGGATGCGCTGTCCGGGGAGAAGGTGGTCCAGGTCGACAACGCGGTCCGCACCAGCACCAACGAGTTGCAGCTGGCGCTCGAGGAGTTCGGCGAGGAACGCACCCGGCCGTTCGCGCAGGCGGTCGCCAGCGCCAAGTCCGCCATGGAGCACGCCTTCACGGTGCGTCAGCAACTCGACGACGACATTCCCGAGACACCGGCCCAGCAGCGCGACCTGCTGACCGGGGTCATCGTCACCGCCTCGAAGGCCGACCGCGAATTGGAGACCCAGCGCGCGTCGTTCGAGCAGTTGCGCGACCTGGTTCTCAACGCACCGGCGCGCCTCGACGATCTGACCCGGCAGCTCGTGGAGCTGACCGGGCGCATCCCGGCCTCCGAGCAGCATCTGGTCGAGTTGCACCGCGAATTCGACGCCACGGCACTCAGTTCGGTGGCCGGCAACGTCAAGACCGCGCAGGACCGGGTGGCCTTCGCCGAACGCAACATCACCCGGGCGCGCGGGCTGGCCGACCACCCGGTGACCGGCGGGCAGAGCGAACTGGTCGACGTGGTACGGGCCGCCGAGTCGGGGCTGGGTCAGGGCCGGGCCCTGCTCGACGCGGTGGACAACGCCGCCCGAGACATCCGCCACGCGGTGGCCACGCTGCCGGAGGCCATCACCGACGCCGAGACCGGTATCGAGCAGGCCAACACGCAACTGCGGCGCGGGGCGGGCGCACACCGCGCCGAGCTGACCGCAGCCCGCGATACCGCGGTCAAGGCCGTTGCCGCCGCCCGCGCCAGCGGTGACCCGCTGGGGGCGTTCACCGCGTTGACGAAGGCAGACTCCGACTTGGACCGGCTGTTGGACACCGTGGCCGAGGAACGCGCGGCCGCCGAGCGATTGGCCCGAACCCTGGAACAGGCGGTGTTCACCGCGTCGTCGCGCATCCGCGCGGTGTCGGATTACATCGACACGCGCCGCGGCAGCGTCGGCCCGGAGGCGCGCACCCGGCTGGCCGAGGCCCGCCGCCGGCTGGACGCCGCGCAGGACATGCGCGGCACCGACGTCGCCGGCGCCATCAGCCAGGCCAACGGCGCGGCCACGCTGGCAGCCGCGGCGCAGTCCCTGGCCAAGGCGGACGTGCAAGCTGCGCAGCGAGAGTATTACGGGCGCTACGGCGGCCCCGGCGGTGGCAACGACACCGGCGCCATGCTCGGCGGCATCATCATCGGCAACATCCTCAGCGGCGGCCGGATGGGCGGCGCCGGCTTCGGTGGCGGCGGAGGCGGGTGGAGCCCGACCTCGTTCGGCGGCTCCTCCGGTGGCGGCGGCTTCTTCGGCGGCGGTGGCCGCTTCTAGGCCAGCACTGTTCAGCACCGGACGAACACCACAACGGAAAGTGCCCGCACGCCGAAGCGTGCGGGCACTTTTACTCCGAGGCGGGTCAGGGAGTGGTGCTGGTCGGTCCGGCCGCCCCCGGCTGGCCGTCCGGCCCGGCCTCACCGGCCGTACCGTCGTGCTCCACGCTGTCCTTGCCGGTCGCAGACGCGGTGCCGCCAGCGCCGGGCGCGCCGCCCGGGCCGCCGGCCCCGCCGACCGCGCCGGCGCCGCCAGTGCCGCCGTTGCCGCCCGCGCCACCGTCGCCGCCGTTACCAGCAGTCGAGACGCCCCCGGAACCCTTGGTCGTGGCGTCGCCACCGGCCCCGCCATTGCCGCCGGCACCACCGGTCCCGCCGGGCTGGCCGGCCGCACCGGTAGCACCCAGGGCACCGACACCGCCCGCGCCACCGTCACCAGCGGTCGCGATGCCCCCGGCGCCGTTGGCCCGGGCGTCGCCACCGGCGCCACCGTCACCACCGGTGCCGGCGATGAGGCCCTGGCCACCGGTACCGCCGGTACCGCCGTCACCGGCGGTCGCGATGCCCGGGTGGCCGTTGGCGGTGGCGTCGCCGCCGGCGCCGCCGACACCGCCGGTGCCGCCGTGGCCGTTCTCGGCGGTACCGCCGGTGCCACCGGTGCCACCGTCACCGCCGGTCGAATTACCGCCAGAGCCGTTAGAGGTGCCCTCGCCGCCAGCACCACCCGCACCTCCGGCACCACCTTCACCGCCGTTGCCAATGGGTGCGAACGAGTTGCCGCCGGTGCCACCCATACCGCCGTTGCCACCGGTCACGGTGCCATCGGAACCGTTGGCGGTGGCGGCGCCGCCGGCACCACCGGCACCACCGGCACCACCGTTGCCGAAGATCAAGGTGGCGGCATCGCTGGTGTTGCCACCATTGCCGCCGGCACCACCGTCAGAGCTGACCGCAACGCCGCCGGAACCGTTGGCGGTGGCGGCGTACCCGTCGCCACCGGTACCGCCGACCCCGCCGTCGCCCATGATCGTGCCGCCGGTACCGCCATTGCCGCCGGCGCCACCGTCGATCCCGGCCTCGGTGGAGTCCCAACCGTCGCCGCCGTCGCCGCCGTTACCGAAGAACCCGGCAGCACCACCGTCACCACCGACCTCACCCTGAACGGTGGAGTCCCAGCCGTCGCCGCCATCGCCGAACCACAGCCCACCGGCTCCGCCGTCCGGGCTCTCCGCGGTGCCGTCGACACCGTTGCAGATCAGGCCGCACGCTCCGTCGAGGCTGTCGATGCCGTTCATCTGGATGTAGGCCGCGTTGATGGCATTGTCGATCTGCTGGCCGAAGTCACTGGTGATCCAGCTCTCCATCATCGAGTGCCACGGGTCATACATCCACGAGTCGATCACACTCGCCGGGTCAAGACTCGGGTTGGCCAGCAGCAGTTGGTCCCAGAACGGCGAGTCGCCGAACACGTCATCCACCCCGGTGGTGTCCGCTGCTGAGCCGGCGACCATGCCGGGGTCGAATAGGTCCATCAGCCAGTCAAGACCGTCGGCGTGTGCGTCGGGCGCGGTGGCCAATGGGGCCATCCCGAATGCCAAGAATGCGGCTGCAGTGCTTGAAACCCCGATCACGCGACTGCGGCGGCGTGCCCCCGCGGCACGCGAATCATGCGGTTTCCCTACGTACTTACTGTTGGCCATCTGCCACCCTCCCTTGTTCAACCCAATTCCGCGGCGTAAGAATCTGTCTCGTTTCTTAGCTACCGTTGAGCCAACCGGGACGCGGCGCGGCTGTCAACCTGACCCGCAACAGTCTCAGGAATGCCTGCCCGTCCTGTTGCCCTTGCAGGACAACAGGTTACGGAATCACTCCTACAGTCGACATTTTGAGTCGGATAACCCGTTGGAGCGCACTCGGTTTTGCCGGCTGGGTCGTTCAGCAGCCCTTGAGGCGCACGGCCAGATAATCGGCCACCGCGTCGATGGCCACCCGCTCCTGCGCCATGCTGTCGCGTTCGCGCACCGTGACGGCGTGATCTTCGAGTGAGTCGAAGTCGACCGTGATGCAGAACGGGGTGCCGATCTCGTCCTGACGCCGGTAGCGCCGGCCCACCGCCCCGGCGTCGTCAAACTCGACGTTCCAGGATTGCCGCAACTCGGCGGCCAGATCCCGGGCCTTGGGCGAAAGGTCGGCGTTGCGGCTCAGCGGCAGCACAGCAGCCTTGACCGGCGCCAGTCGCGGGTCCAGCCGCAGCACGGTGCGCTTGTCCACCCCGCCCTTGGCGTTGGGGGCCTCGTCCTCCTGGTAGGAGTCGACCAGGAAGGCCATCAGCGAGCGGGTCAGGCCGGCTGCCGGTTCGATCACGTACGGCACGTAGCGGGTGTCGGATGCCTGGTCGTAGAACGACAGGTCCACACCGGAATGCTCTGAGTGCGTGGTCAGATCGAAGTTGGTGCGGTTGGCGATGCCTTCCAGCTCACCCCACGGGTTCCCGGCGAAACCGAACTTGTACTCGATGTCGGTGGTGCCGGCGGAGTAGTGCGACAGCTTCTCGAGCGGGTGTTCGTAGAGGCGCAGGTTCTCACGCTTGATACCCAGGTCGACGTACCACTGCAGGCGCGCGTCGATCCAGTACTGGTGCCACTCGGTCGCGGTGGACGGCTCGACGAAGAATTCCATCTCCATCTGCTCGAACTCACGGGTCCGGAAGATGAAGTTGCCGGGGGTGATCTCGTTGCGGAAGCTCTTGCCGATCTGGCCGATTCCGAACGGCGGCTTGCGACGTGCCGTGGTCACCACGTTGGCGAAGTTGACGAAGATGCCCTGCGCCGTTTCGGGCCGCAGGTAGTGCAGACCCTCTTCAGACTCGATCGGGCCCAGGAAGGTCTTGAGCATCATGTTGAAGTCACGGGGCTCGGTCCACTCGCCCTTGGTGCCGCAGTCCGGGCAGGAAATCTCGCTCATCGGAACGTCGTCGGGGTTACCACCCTTTTTCAGTGCCACCGCTTCCTGCATGTGGTCCTGGCGGTGCCGCTTGTGGCAGTTGAGGCACTCCACCAGCGGATCGTTGAACACCGCGACGTGACCGGAGGCGACCCACACCTGCCGCGGCAGGATGATCGCACTGTCCAAGCCCACGACATCGTCTCGCGACGTCACGACCGAGCGCCACCACTGACGCTTGATGTTCTCCTTGAGCTCCACCCCGAGTGGCCCGTAATCCCACGCCGACTTTGTGCCGCCGTAGATCTCGCCCGACTGGAAGACCAGGCCACGTCGCTTGGCGAGGTTGGCAACGGTGTCGATGATGGACGCCACGAGGGGGTGCTCTCCTGTCTTGACGGGACGCGCCGGCAACGCCGACACACAAAATCTCAGTCATCGTATCGACACCGCCGAGGTTCTTTGACATGCGTCATTACGCATGGAACAGTGGAGCCAGCTGAAAACGATTTCCAACATGGGCGGAGGTGGTGGTATGTCGCCCACAGCATCGGAGCTGGTAGCCGACGACCACCAGCACCACGGCCCCGCTTTCCCCGCCACGCCGCCGCGGGAGATCCTCGACGCCGCCGGCGAATTGCTGCGGGCGCTGGCCGCTCCGGTGCGCATCGCGATCGTTCTGCAGCTGCAGGAATCGCACCGCTGCGTGCACGAGCTCGTCGACGCGCTCGGGGTGCCCCAGCCGCTGGTCAGCCAGCACCTGAAGATCCTCAAATCCGCCGGGGTGGTCACCGGGGAACGGTCGGGCCGCGAAGTGCTCTACCGGTTGGCCGACCACCACCTGGCGCACATCGTCATCGACGCGGTGGCCCACGCCGGTGAGGACCGTTGACCGCCCCGGGAGTGCGCTCCACCCGGCAGCGCGCAGCGATCTCGGCGCTGCTGGAGACCGTCGACGATTTCCGTTCGGCCCAGGAACTGCACGACGCGCTGCGTGAGCGCGGGGAGAACATCGGACTGACGACGGTCTATCGCACGCTGCAGGCGATGGCGTCGGCCGGACAGGTCGACACGTTGCGCGCCGACACCGGCGAGTCGGTGTACCGGCGCTGCTCGGAGCACCATCACCACCATCTGGTCTGCCGCCACTGCGGTGCCACCGTCGAGGTGGGCGATCACGAGGTCGAGGAGTGGGCGGCCCAGATCGCCGCCGAGCACGGCTTCTCCGACGTCAGCCACACCATCGAGATCTTCGGTACCTGCGCCGACTGCAGGAAGTAAGTAAACCCGCCGGTCGGATCAGCCCGGCGAGCCGTTGCTGGCGCCGCTACCTCCTTCGCCACCTTCGCCGCCCCGGCCCAGGTTGCCGCCGTTGCCACCGTTACCGCCGTTGCCGCCGGAGGCGCCGGTGTTGGTCCCCGACGGGTCGTAACCGTCGCCGCCGTCGCCACCGTTGCCGGCCGGCAGTGGCGCAGGGTTGCTACCGGCCGCTCCGGATGTGCCGGCCGTTCCCCCGCCACCGGCGCCACCGCTACCGGCGTCGCCGCCGGAGCCCCCGGCGCCCCGCAAACTGGTGGTACCGCCATTGCCGCCGTTGCCACCGGCACCTTCGTTGTCGCCAATCGCCGCGCCGACGCCGCCGCCGGCCACCCCGGCTGCGCCCTGGGCCCCGTTACCGCCATCGCCGGCGAGGGCGCCGTTGCCGCCGGTGCCACCGGCACCACCGTTGCCGTTGGTGCCACCGGCCCCGGCGGTGGTACCGCCGCCGCCACCGTCGCCGCCCTGGCCGCCCCCGCCGGCGGTGCCGGCGTTGCCGCCGGTGCCGCCGCCGCCCTTGGCCGCGCCGGTGTCGCTGCCGCCGGCGATGCCCGACTGGCCGGCGCCGCCGTTGCCGCCTGCTCCGGCGTTGCCACCGGTACCGCCCTGGCCGCCTTGGCCACCGTTGCCGTTGGCGCCGATGGTGCTTCCGGTCCCGCCGTTGCCGCCGGTACCGCCCTGGCCTCCGATGCCGCCGGTGCCGCCCGCGCTTCCGGACTGGCCATTGGCGGTGACGCTCGAGGTGTTGACGCCGTTGCTACCGGTGTATCCGGCGCCGCCGGTGCCGCCCTGTCCACCGGTTCCGCCGGTTCCGGCGTTACCACCGGTGCCGGTGGCCGCCTGGGCACCGGTGCCGCCCAGCAGTTTGCCGCCGGCTCCGCCGTTGCCACCGTTGCCACCGTCACCACCGGCACCGCCGACGCCGCCCTGGGTGCCCGCAACCGTGCTCGAGGTGCCGACCGAGCCGACGGTTCCCATTCCGCCGCCGCCACCGATCGCACCGGTACCGCCGTTGCCGCCGGTCCCAGCTGCCCCGGAGATCGAGCCGCCGTTGCCGCCTTGACCGCCATTACCGCCGGAGCCGCCGTTGCCGCCGTCCAAGCCGGTGGTGTTCGCGGAGTTGTCGGTGCCCGCGGTTCCCGAGCCGCCGGTACCGCCGTTGCCGCCCTTACCGATGTTGCCGCCGTCGCCGCCGGCACCGCCGTTGCCGCCGGAAGTTCCCGCCGGCGCCCCGCCCGCTGACGGGTCATACCCGGCACCACCGGCGCCACCGTTGCCGGCCGGCCCGGCCACGCCTTCGCCGTCGGCAGCCGTATCGCCGGCGCTGCCGGTGCCCGCCGCCCCGCCGGTTCCGGCCGCGCCCGCGGTGCCGGCGGCCCCGCCCTGGGTGGAATCGCCGCCGGCGCCACCGTTGCCGCCACCGCCGGCGCTGCCGTGGATGGTCTGTCCGGCCACCCCGGCTTTACCGGCTCCACCGTCACCACCGGTGGCACCGTTGCCACCGGCTCCGGCGTTGCCGCCATCACCGTTCGCCCCGAGAGCGCCACTCCCACCGGCAGTGCCGCCGCCGTCACCGCCGTGGCCGCCACTGCCACCGGTCCCGACGCCGCCGGCGTCGCCGCCGGCCTGGCCGTCCATGTCATTGACGCCGGTCCCGCCTGTGGTACCGGCGAAGCTGTAGCCGGCGCCGGCATTACCGCCGACCGCGCCGTTACCGCCGGCGCCGCCTCTACCGCCGGCGCCGGAGATCGAACCACCGAGTCCGCCGTTGCCGCCCGCGCCGCCCGAGCCGCCGTTGAGGCCGGATCCGCCGTCGACGACGGTCGACGTCCCCGCGGCTCCGTTGCTGCCCGCCGTGCCGGAGCCACCGGCGCCGCCGTCACCGCCCTTGCCGATATTGCCGCCATTGCCCGCGGCGCCACCGTTGCCGCCGTTGGTCCCCGCCGACGCCCCGGAACCCGCCGCTGACGGGTCATAACCGGCACCGCCGTCACCGCCGTTGCCGGCCGGCCCGCTCACCCCGGTGCCCGCATTGCCCTCATTGCCCGGAGTCGTCGTGCCGTCGCCGTTCGTCCCGGCAGCACCACCGGCACCGGCGATCGCCGAATCCCCGCCGTTACCGCCGTGCCCGCCCGAACCGGCGACACCATCGAAACCGGCATCGGTGGCGGTGCCTGCCGCACCCGTGCCGCCGCCACCACCGGCGGCCCCGTCGCCGCCATTCCCGCCGTGCCCGCCGGCACCGTCGGCGCCCGCGGCGGTACCGGCAGTCGAGCCACCCGCACCGCCGTTGCCGCCGGCACCGCCGACACCTGCGGTGCCCGCAGCACCACCGTTGCCACCACCGCCGAGCGCCGCACCGGTGTCATCACCACCGGCGGTTCCCGCCACGCCCAGCGCGCCGGCCCCGCCGGCGCCGGCGTTACCACCGGCACCGCCTTGGCCGCCGGAGCCACCCGTGCCGTTGGTGCCCACCGAACCGGCCGCCCCGTTGGTGACGCTGCCCGCCGCGCCGCCGTTACCGCCGACGCCACCGTCGCCGCCGCGACCACCTACGCCACCGGCGGTGCCGGCGCCACCGTTGCCGAGCGTCGTCCCGGCAGCACCACCGTTAGCACCCGCGACACCCGCAAGCCCACCACCGCCGCCGCCACCATTGGCGCCGCTACCGGCGTTACCACCGCTACCCGCGGCCCCGGAAGTCGATCCACCATTGCCGCCGTGGCCACCGTTACCACCGGCGCCGCCGGATCCACCGGCCAAACCGTTGACGCCGCCGGCCTGCGCTACCCCGTTGACGTCCGCTCCGCCCTGGGTGGCGGAGTTGTCGGCTCCGGCGATGCCGGAGCCACCGTCGCCGCCCAAACCGCCGGCGCCGATATTGCCGCCGTTACCGCCGTTGCCGCCGTTGCCGCCGTCGGTTCCAGCGGCCGCCCCGGAACCAGCTGCGGTCGGGTCGTAGCCGTTGCCGCCGGCACCGCCGTTGCCGGCCGCTACCGAAAGGCTCTGTCCACCGGTGCCGGAGCCGCCGGCCGTGCCGGCCGTGCCGGTGCCGCCGGTGCCGGCGTTGCCACCGCCGCCGGCGGCCCCGCCTTGGGCTGAGTTGCCGCCGTTCCCGCCGTCGCCGCCGGCGCCGAGTGCTCCGTCCGAGCCGGCTACTCCGGCCAGCCCCTGCGCGCCGACGCCACCGTTGCCGCCGCCGGCCCCGGCGCCGCCGTCACCACCCTTGCCGCCGGAGCCGTTGTTGCCGGCCGTGCCACCGGCGGTCGACCCGCCCCCGCCACCGTCACCGCCGCGACCGCCCGCCCCGGCGGTTCCGGCCGCGCCGCCACTGCCGCCGGCACCTTGGTTGACCGCCAGCGTCGCGTCGCCAGTCGCACCCTCACCGCCGGAGCCGGCGGTACCACCGTTGCCGCCCTGGCCGCCGTTTCCGCCATTGCCGTTGACTCCCACCGTGGCATTGGCGCCGGTGCCGGCGTTGCCGCCGGTGCCGCCTGCGCCACCCTGCCCGCCCTCGCCACCCTGGCCGCCAGCCTGACCGGCGCCGTCGTTGGTGGACAGCACGCCCTGCTGACCGATGTAGCCGACCCCACCCTGGCCGCCCTGGCCGCCCTGGCCGGCGTCGCCACCGTTGCCGGCGGTGCCCGGCGCGCCCGCGTCGAGACTGGACTGGTCGCCGGTCCAGTTGCCACCGGCGCCGCCGTTGCCTCCGGCCCCGCCCGCGCCGCCCTTTCCGCCGGCGGCAATGGAACTGCCCTCCCCGCCGGCACCGCCCTTGCCGCCGCTGCCGCCGGTACCGCCGTTGCCGGCCGCCCAGCCACCGGACCCGCCGGCACCGCCGGCACCCCCGGAACCACCGTTGCCGCCGTCACCGCCGACGCCGGCGTCGAAGGCCGCGCTACCGCCCAACCCGCCGTTGCCACCGGCCAGCCCGGTCCGAGCACCGTCGGACATGAGGGTGGCGGCCTGCCCGGCGAAGCCACCCTGAGCAACTGGCGTCTGGTTGAAGCCGTTGCCGCCGTCGCCCCCGTTGCCGCCCAGCAGTCCCTTAACGCCGTCGGCGCCGTCGGATCCGGCCACGCCGGTGCCGGCCAGCCCGCCGGTCCCGGCGGCACCCCCGAGGCCGCCGGCGCCGGCCACACCGGCATTGGCACCGGCGCCCCCGTTACCGCCGTCGACGTGGCCGGCGGTGCCGTGGGCGGCATCGCCGCCATTGCCACCGGAACCGGCGTCACCGCCGAGGCCGCCGATGCCACCGTCACCGTTGGCCCCGGCGCTGCCGGAACCGCCCGCGGCCACACCGCCACCGGCACCACCGGCACCACCGTTGCCGCCCTGGCCGCCGTTGCCGCCGAGTGCGGCGTCACCGCCGTTGGCGCCACCGGCGGCATGAGCGTCGGTCGCCGCGTCGTAGCCGTCGCCGCCGAGCCCGCCGCGACCGCCGGCGCCACCGGCACCTCCGGCGCCGCCTTCGCCGCCGTCACCGGCGATCGATCCGCCCAGCCCGCCGTTGCCGCCGGCCCCGCCGTTGCTGCCGGCGCCGCCGACCTCACCAGCGGTGCTGAGCTGCCCGGCCGATGTCGCTGCTGTGCCGTCGTCGCCCTGGTCGCCGGCTGCTCCGGCGCCGCCGGCGCCACCGTTTCCGCCGTTGCCGTAGCTGCCGCCGTTGCCGCCGGCACCACCGTTTCCGCCGTCGAGGGCGGAAGCGGTCGATGTCCAGCCCGCTCCGCCACCACCCCCGTCACCACCGCTGGTGGCCGTCCGGCCGGCGGCTGCCAGCCCGGTCGCGCCCAGCCCGCCGGCACCGGCCTTGCCGACCTCACCGCCGTTGCCGCCGGCACCACCGTCGGCGTGGTCGGCGGTACCGGCGGCTCCTGCGCCGCCATCCCCGGCGGCACCGGAGTTGCCACCGGACCCGCCGTTGCCGTCGGCCCCAGCCAGGCCCGCACTGCCGAAGTGCGCGCCACCGCCACCGGCGCCGGCTTGGCCGCCGGCGCCACCGACGCCGCCGTTACCGCCGTCGCCACCATCGCCGCCGGCACCAGTCGCATGAGCAGCGAAGTCACCGGTAGCGCCCAGGCCACCGACGCCGCCGTTGCCGCCGGTAGCGCCGTTGCCGGCACTGCCGCCGCGGCCACCGTCACCGAACAGCAGCGACGAACTGGAGCCTCCCGCGCCGCCGTTGCCACCGGCGCCGCCACCGCCGCCCACGCCGCCCAGCCCGCCGGTACCACCGCCCACCGACCAGATGCCCTGGGCGCCGGCGACTCCCGCGGTGCCCAGGCCGCCGTCACCGCCGAGCCCCCCGGCGCCACCGCTGCCGAATAGCCAGCCCATTCCGGCGCCACCGGCGCCGCCGTTGCCTCCGGTGAATCCCGCGCCCCCGTCGCCGCCGGCGCCACCGCTGCCGCCGACACCCATGAACGACCCACCGTCGCCGCCGGCGCCCCCGACGAAGCCGCCGCCGCTGGCGCCGCCCGCCCCACCGTTACCGAGGAAGCCTGCGACGCCCCCGGCGCCGCCGGCGGTGCCGTCGGCACTGCCGTCGTAGCCGGCACCACCGTCACCGAAGAGCCAGCCGCCGGCCCCGCCGTCCGGGTTGGCCGCGTCGCCGGCGGCGCCGTTGCCGATCGCGAAGGAACCCAGCAGACCGTTGATCGCGGTGTCGACCTGGCTGCCGAACGGGCTGTTGATCCAGTCCTGCAGGCCGGCGTGCAGCGGGGTGTAGATCCACTGGTCGAACAGCGCGGTCCAGTCGGTCGGTGAGCCCCAGGCCAGGCCGGGCAGCTGGTCGTCCCAGGTCGTCGGGTTGGACCAGTCCTGCAGATCGAAGACGCCGGCTGGTGCGCCTGGGTCGACATCGGACAGCGGCGCGGCCCCGAACAGGTCGGTCAGCCAGCTGAAATCCAGGTCCGCGTGCGCCGGCGGTGCGCCGGCCAGTGGCGCCATGCCGAACGCGAGGAATGCCCCGACAGCGGTTCCGGCACCCAGTGCGCGGCGATGCTGAAGCTTTCCTGTGCGAAGTGCGACCAGCTGTCCCGTGCCACGGCGCCCACCAGACATCGAGAGTCTCCTATCCAGACCCCCAGTCCGGGTTTTTGATTCACTTATTCCTCGCCCAGGCGCGAGTCTATGTTTTTGGAGCAGAATTTCCAAAAGAAATTTGAGAAAGCGCTCATGTTCTTTTCATCTTAGTGGCGCTGTCGCTGATCGGGCAGCCCAGTTCGCTGCATCGCCGCGATTTCTTTAGCAAGGCGGCGACCCCAGCGGAGTGCAGCCTTTCGAGCCGGTAACGCCGGCCAGACCTGGCAGCCCGACGCCACCTTTGCCACCCGCCGTGCCACCGCCGCCGGTACCGGCGGCGCCTCCGGAACCTGCGGTGCCCGCCGCGCCACCGCCGCCGCCGTTGCCCCCGGTGCCCCCGACGCCTTGCTTATTCAGATCGAGCAGGCCGCCGACCGCATTCAGGGCGCGTCCGCCAGCACCGCCACTCCCACCTGTGCCACCGTCGCCGCCGGTCCCGGCCTTACCACCGACGCCGCCATTGCCGGCGTTACCTGCCGCCCCATTCAGCGCCGTGCCTGCGGCACCGCCTTGACCGCCGACGCCGCCCACCCCGCCGGAGCCGCCCACCCCGCCGGAGCCACCGACACCGCCGTTACCACCGTGCGTAGCGCCGCTGGCGATCACGCCTGTAGCGTCACCACCTGCCCCGCCGGCGCCCCCCAGTCGGCCGAGGGCGCCGGTACCGCCCTGCCCGCCGGCACCACCAATACCACCGGCGCCCCCATCCCCGGAGACAGAGCCACCGGCACCACCGGCACCACCGGCACCGCCCACTCCTCCGGCCCCACCAGTGCCACCGATACCACCGATCCCGCCTGTACCACCGTTGCCGCCGGTGACCTCAGTCGTCAATCCCAGCCCGACACCGGCGGCGCCGCCGGCGCCCCCCACCCCGCCGGGTGCACCGGTTCCGGTCGGCGCGCCCGCCACGCCCGGGCTGCCGTTGCCGCCATTGCCACCGTTGCCGCCGACGAACTCTCCCACCCCGAGCAACCCACCAGCGCTGCCGCCCTTGCCGCCGGTCCCACCGGTCTCGACGCTCGTGGTGCTGCCATTGGTGCCTGTACCACCGTTGCCGGCAGGGGGCAGAAACACTTGGGACGAGCCGGCCTTTCCTCCAGCGGCCGTTCCGGTCGGTGTCGGGTTCGTCCCCGTCGCTCCCTGCGCCCCGTTTCCGCCGGCGCCGCCCTGACCGCCGTTGCCGATATTGCCGCCATCGCCGCCGCGGCCGCCCTGTCCTCCGGCGGCACCGCTGGTCGTCGGGTTATAGCCGCGTCCGCCGTCGCCGCCATTGCCACTGGGCCCGCTCGGCAGCCCGCCGGCCGCACCGGCGGTCCCAGCAGTGCCCCCGCCGCCCGGGGTGTCGCCGGCCGCACCGCCGTTGCCGCCGCCACCACCGGTGCCGGCGTCACCGCCGCGGCCGCCCGCCCCGCCGATGCCGTTATTGATGACATTGCTGGGGTCGCTGGTGTTGTCGGCGCCAGCGCCGCCGTTGCCACCCGCGCCAGCGACACCCCCGGCCCCGCCGGCACCGCCGTTGCCGTTGACGCCGACCGCCCCGGTAGCGAGGTTGGTGCCGGCATCACCACCGCGGCCGCCGACACCGCCCTGGCCGCCGACGCCGCCGTTGGTCCCATTTCCGCCGGCACCATTGTTGACAGCGATCGCCCCGCCGGTGCCGTTCGCTCCCACGCCGCCGGCGCCGCCCTTGCCGCCGGCACCGCCCTGACCTCCGGCGCCGATGCCGCCGGCACAGCTGGCGCCGGGCAGATCCAGGCAGTTCCCGCCCGCCCCGCCGGCGCCGCCGTTGCCGCCGCGGCCGCCGGTGCCGGCGGCCCCGGTCAGGCTGCCCGCCCCACCGGTCCCGCCGGCTCCGCCGTCGCCGCCCTTGCCACCGGCTCCGCCCTGATACCCGCCGCTTCCGCCGAGGCCCCCGGCCCCGCCGTTGCCGCCGTCGCCCCCGGCTCCGCCGACCCCGTTGAGCGCGGCGGCGTTGCCGCCGAGGCCACCGGCGCCCCCGGTCGCGGCGCCACCCGAGGCCAGAACGGCGAACCTGGCCACCGAACCCGTCCCCGAATAGTCGTAGCCGCGTCCACCGATACCGCCGTTGCCGCCACCGGTAGCCATCTGCCCGTCGGCACCGGCCGTACCGGCACTACCGCTGCCGGCCAGCCCGCCGCTGCCCGCCGCTCCGGCGGCGCCGCCGGCTCCGACCGCGCCGGGGTCGGCGCCGTCGCCGCCGTTGCCGCCCGCGGTGTGCGCCGCGGTGCCGGCGCCGCCGTCACCGCCGTTGCCCCCGGAACCGGAATTCCCACCGGCTCCGCCGTTTCCGCCACCACCGTTGGCGCCGGCCAGCCCGTGGGCGGCCGCCCCGCCGTCGCCACCCCGGCCACCAAAACCGCCATCGCCGCCGGCCCCGCCCAGCCCGGCATTGCCGCCGTTGCCGCCGAATACCCCGTCGCCGCCGTCTGCGCCGACACCGCCGACACCGCCCCGGCCACCGTCACCGCCGCGGCCGCCGGCGCCACCATTGCCCGCGATCGCGCCCCCGGCCCCGCCGGCGCCGCCATCACCGCCGGCACCCCCGGCCTGACCGGCCTGTCCTGCCGCGCCGTCGGCGCCGCCGGTCACGGTGGGTTCGGCATCGGCTCCGTCCGCGCCCCCAGCGCCGTTACCGCCGTTCCCGCCGGCGCCGCCGTCGCCGTGATCGCCGCCGGCACCGCCGGCGCCCCCGTTGCCTCCGGTCGCGCCGTCCACGCCGGCGTCCATGCCGTTGCCGCCGGCCCCGCCGTTACCGCTGATCCCGTCGACCGCATCGCCGGTCGCCCCGCCGGACCCAGTTGCCCCGAACAGACCGGCGATACCGCCGCGCCCGCCGGCGCCGGCCAGCCCGGCATTACCGCCGGCACCGCCCGCCCAGCCATCGAGGTGCCCGTCGGCGCCGTCGGCACCGGTACCACCGCTACCCCCGGTTCCGGCCGCACCACCGGAACCGCCCCGGCCGCCGACGCCGAACACCAGCCCGCCCGCGCCGCCGCGGCCACCGGCGCCACCGTTGCCACCGTCGGCACCGTCGCCGCCGGCGGCATTGATTCCCGCCGCGCCGTCCGCCCCGGCGATTCCGGCGCCACCGTCCCCGCCGTCGCCGCCTCTGCCCAGCAGCCAGCCTCCGGCACCGCCGTCGCCGCCGGCCAAGCCGTCGCTTCCGGCGCCGCCCGCCCCGCCGTTGCCGAACATCCCGGCATCGCCGCCGTTGCCGCCGTCGCACCCGGCACCGCCGTCACCGAGCAGCCAGCCACCGGCGAACCCGTCGAGGTGATCGGCGGTACCGGCCGCGCCGTTGCCGATGGCAAAGCTGCCGAGCACCACGTTGACCGCGTCGGCGATTTGCTGGCCGGCGGCGCTGTCGAGCCACTCCGCCACCCCGGCGTGCAGCGGGGTGTAGAACCACTGGTCGAACAGGTGACTCAGGTCGACGGGGTCGAAGGCGACCGCCGGAGCCGGCTCGGGGGCCAGCAGATCGAGTAGCCAGTCGGTATCGACGACGTCGGCCCGTACCGGCGGGACGGCTGCCGGGGTCATGCCGAATGCCAGCACGGTGCCGACGGCAGTGACCGCGGCCCGGCCGCCGCGATGCTTGGCGATCACGTCGCCCCCAATCTCCCGCCTTTGGGGACAGATCAGCGAACCCTCAGATCACGTTAAGCTAACGCCTCGGAGAGGGGCCGTCAAAGAAGCCCGGGTCAGGACGTGAGCGCCTGGCGGATGTCAACGCCTTTGGCCAGCACCAGCAGCACCAGCGTGCACAGCGCGTCGTCGGTCAGGCCCGAGCCGGGAAAGTTGTAGCGCAGCAACACATCTGCGGTCTTGGTGGTGCCCTTCTCGACCACCGTGACGGTCCCCAGTTGGCTGAGCCGCGCCTGCTCGGCCGCCCGCTCGCGAAGTTTCTTGGTCAGCGCCAGATCCCAGCCCAAGATCTGGGTCAGTGACACCAGCTCCAGCTCGTCGGTGATCGGCACCACCCGCAACGAGGCCAGGGTGCCCTCGTGGTGGACGGTCAACGCGCCGTCGGGCTCGGCGTCGGTGGTCAGCACGGTGGCCAGCACCGTGGCGAGGCGGTCGGCCAGCCCTGTCATCACGCCGTCCCGAATCGGCGCTGGCGTGAGGCGTACTGTTCGCACGCCTCCCAGAGGTCGCGGCGGTCGTAGTCCGGCCACAGTTTCTCTTGAAAGATGTACTCCGCGTAGGCGGCCTGCCACAGCATGAAGTTGGACGACCGCTGCTCCCCGGAGGTGCGGATCAACAGGTCGACGTCGGGCATGTCCGGCCGGTGCAGATGCCGGGCGACGGTGGCCTCGGTGATCCGGTTCGGCTTGAGCTTGCCCGCAACGGCTTCGGCGGCGATCGCCTGCGCGGCTTCGGCGATCTCGGTGCGCCCCCCGTAGTTGACGCAGTAGTTGATGGTGATGACGTCGTTGCCGACGGTCATGTCCTCGGCGATCTCGAATTCCTTGATGACGCTGCGCCACATCTTCGGCCGCGAACCAACCCAGCGCATCCGCACCCCCATCGCGTTGAGGTTCTCCCGGCGGCGGCGCACCACCTCACGGTTGAACCCCATCAGGAAGCGCACCTCTTCGGTGGAGCGCTTCCAGTTCTCCGTGGAGAACGCATACACCGTCAGCCACTTGACGCCGAGTTCGATTGCGCCGCAGGTGATGTCGATCAGCACCGCCTCGCCCATCTTGTGCCCCTCGGTGCGGCTCAGCCCGCGTTGAGTGGCCCAGCGGCCGTTGCCGTCCATCACCACCGCGACGTGGTTGGGCAGCGCCTCGGCCGGGATCTGCGGGGCCACCGCCTTGGAGGTGTGCTGCGGCGGACGGCACGGCCCACCTCCCGGCGGCACCGGCAACGCCGGAAAGACCACCGGCCAGGTGGACTTGTCCGGGAACACCGGATAGTCGTCGGGGGCCGCGGGAAGCTGCGGGAACGCAGCCTTGCGCCCAGCCCGATTCAACACCATCTGCCCTATCCTGCCCGACCGGTACCGCGCCGCCCGCGGCGATCACGTATCCGCCGCGGCGGCTTACCTGTCAGCGCGACGATCAGGAATCGGCACTGAGGTCCATCGCGACGAAGTCCAGCCGCCACAGCGACTGGAACAGCCTGCGCCCGAACTTCTCCAGGTCCGCCGCGCTCGCCCGCACCGAACCGCCGGCCTGCGCCAGGTTCGCCGCGATCTCCCGGATGCTGCGGCGGCCGTCGATGCTCTGAACGAACGGCAGCTGGGTGGCGTTGAGCGGCATTCGCCAGCCCGGCCGGAAGATCTCGTTGCCGTTGAGGCCGCACTTGAAGCGGTACAGCGGCACGTAGTCGAGGCTGTCGGCCGTGGCGAAGTCGATCACGTAGCTGTTCTTGGGACGCTCAGGGCGGGTGGCAATGAAGAAGTGCCGCGCGTTGAGGGTGTGGATGCGCTCCATCACCGACCAGATCTTGGCCTCCGGCAGCGCATTCACCTTCTCGTAGAAGCCGCCGCCCGGCGCGGCCACATCGTGGGCGTAGTACGGCGCCTTGAGCAGCCAGCCCTGGAAGTCGAGTCCGGCCGAATTGGCCAGGTCGATGCAGCCGTCGACGTCGTAGCTCTTGGCCCGACCATGCAGGAAGGTGTCCACCAGACCCGAATCTGAGGCCAGGTCGCCGGCGATCTTGAGGTACGGCTGGACGGGATGGTCCTGCGACAGCATCCGGATGGCCTGGCGAACGGTCTGGATCGACTCGTCGCTCTGTTCCAACCCGAGGTCCTGGAAGACGCCCTCGAGGATCTCGATGCCGATCCGGCCGTAGCGCGCGTAGAGCATGATGCCGGCGACGCCGTCGGGTCGCAGGCAGTCCGCCACCGCCTTCATGCCCACCTTCGGGTCGGCCATGTGGTGCAGCACCCCGGTGGAGACCGCCAGGTCGAAGTCCTGGCCCAGCGTGGACAGCTCCTCGATCGGCAGCTGATGGAGCTCCAGGTTCCACAACCCGTGCTTGTCCTTGAGGTACTGCTGATGCCCCAGCGACGAGGCGCTGATGTCGACGGCCACCACCCGGGCCTTGGGGTTGTTGTAGGCGAAGACCGCCGCCTGGTTGGTGCCGCAGCCCGCGATCAAGATGTCGAGGTCGGGCCGGTAGTCCCGGTCCGGCCACAGCACCCGGTGCGCATGGCTCGGGTCGAACCACTCCCAGTTGCCGGCCGACCACGCCTGCAGGTCGTGGATCGGCGGCGGGTACGTCCACCGCTCGTACTGACGGGAGACGACGTCGGCGCGTGGGTTCTCGGTCACTTCGTTGTGGCTCCTTGTTGCGTTGCCCCCGGCGATCGAATCAGACTCTAGCGGGGGTTATTCGGGCCGGCGCGACGGGTGCGGCTCACATCGGAGCGGCGTGTCAGACGCGTCGGTTGATTCTGTTTTGCGATCTCAGCGGGCGTGCCCGGGTTGGCCGGGTTGGCCCGGCTGACCGGGCTGGCCGGGGGTTCCGCCCGGTCCGGCGGCACCGCCCGCGCCACCGGCACCGCCTGCGCCGGGTTTGCCGCCGACACCACCGGCGCCCCCGGCACCGCCGTGTCCGCCGGCGCCGCCCTTGCCACCGTCGCCGCCCTTGCCACCTTGACCGCCTTGGCCGCCCTTGCCACCCTGGCCGCCCTTGCCACCTTGGCCGCCCTTGCCACCCTGACCGCCCTTGCCGGCAGCACCCGGGGCACCGTCGGCCCCGTCAGCGCCGTCGGCGCCGTCGGCTCCGTCAGCGCCGGGGGCATGCGCCGGCAGTGGGGCCATGATCCCGACACCGGGGACGGCTCCGATGCCCGCCTGCGCGACCGGGACGACCACCGGGACCATTCCCGCGACCAGCAGGGCGCCCGCCGCGGCGCCGAGCCCGGCCACGTAACGCGGCGCAGTGTAGTGCGCCCAGCGCCCCCACCCGGTGTCGTGAATCATTCGGCCTGCCTTCCACATTGAGCGTTCGGATCGTGAAGTCGCATCAGCCTACCGCCGACGCGTGGGCGGTCCACCGAAACGGACACAAATGCCAGGTCGGTCGGGGTGAGTCAGCCGTCGCTGCCGGCCGCCTTGGCGTCCGTATCCGCCGCGGCGCCCTGTCCCGCTGCCCGCTGAACCCGCTCCACCAGGGGCAATGTTCGCAGCCGGCGCTCCAGGTGCCACTGCAGATGGGCGGCCACCAATCCGCTGGCGTGGCTGCGGTGCGCCGAGGTCGAAGCCTGTGCGGCCTCCCAGTCCCCGTCGTGCAGCGCCGACATCAGGTCCAGCACCCCCAACGGCGGGGTGGTCGCGCCGGCCGGGCGGCAGTGGCCGCAGACGCTGCCGCCGGCAGCGACGTGAAAGGCCCGGTGCGGGCCGGGGGTGGCGCAACGGGCGCACTCGGTCAGCGCCGGCGCCCACCCGGCCACCGACATCGCCCGTAACAGGTAGGCGTCCAACACCAATTCGCGGGGGCGGCTGCCGTCGGCCACCGCCCGCAGCGCACCGACCGTGAGCCGGTGCAGCGCCGTCGCCGGAGCCCGCTCGGCGCCGGCGAGGCGTTCGGCGGTCTCCAGCATCACGCAGGCACAGGTGTAGCGGCCGTAGTCGCTGACGATGTTGCCGGCGAACGAGTCCACCGACACCACCTGGGTGACGATGTCGAGGTTGCGGCCCGGATGCAGCTGCACGTCGATGTGGGCGAACGGCTCCAGCCGGGCGCCGAACTTACTGCGGGTACGGCGCACTCCCTTGGCCACCGCGCGGACCAGCCCGTGGTCGCGGGTGAGCAAAGTGACGATCCGGTCGGCTTCGCCGAGCTTGTGCTGGCGCAGCACCACCGCCCGGTCCCGGTACAGCCGCATCGCACCAGTTTCGCATCACCACAGGGACGTTTCGAGGACGGTCACCGGCGTGGCACGCCGGATACTCTCGTCACCGATGACCCACCCGCCCGCGGCGCCCGGCACCCGCTTTCCCACTCTCACCGAGCAGCTCTACCAGCTGGCCAGCGGCGAGGTGACCTCGGTCGACCTGGTCCGCCGCTCGCTGCACGCCATCGACAACAGCCAGTCCACGCTGAACGCCTTCCGGGTGGTGTTCACCGAGTCGGCGCTGCGCAGTGCCGCCGACGCCGACCGGCGCCGGGCTGCCGGCCACCGCGCCCCGCTGCTGGGCGTCCCGATCGCGGTCAAAGACGACACCGACATCGCCGGCGTGCCAACCTCGTTCGGCACGATCGGCTACGTCGAACCCGCCAGCGGCGACGCCGAGGTGGTGCGGCGGCTCAAAGCCGCCGGCGCGGTGATCGTCGGCAAGACCAACACCTGCGAGCTGGGCCAGTGGCCGTTCACCAGCGGCCCCGGGTTCGGCCACACCCGCAATCCCTGGTCGCGCCGGCACACCCCGGGCGGCTCGTCGGGGGGCAGCGCCGCCGCGGTCGCCGCCGGCCTGGTCGCCGCGGCGATCGGATCCGACACCGCCGGCAGTGTGCGTATCCCCGCCGCATGGACACATCTGGTGGGCATCAAACCGCAACGCGGCCGCATCTCCACCTGGCCGCTGCCCGAGGCGTTCAACGGCCTCACCGTCAACGGGGTGCTGGCCCGCACGGTGGCGGACGCGGCGCTGGTGCTGGACGCGGCCGCCGGCAACGCCGAGGGCGATCGGCACAAACCGCCGCCGGTCACCGTCTCCGATTACGTGGGAAGCGCGCCGGGCCAATTGCGGATCGCGCTGTCGACCCGCTTTCCTTATACCGGGTTCCCGGCCCGGTTGCACCCGCAGATCGGCGCCGCCCTGGAGCACGTCGCCGGACAGCTGCGGTTACTGGGGCACGTCGTGCTGCCGGGCAACCCCGACTACGGGGTGCGGCTGTCGTGGAACTTTTTGTCCCGCTCCACTTCGGGTGTGTTGGCCGCGGCGAGCAACCTCGGCGGCGGCGTCACGCTGGACCCGCGGACGCTGGCCAATATGCGCACCGGCCGACTGCTGTCGCAGGCCGTACTACGCAAGGCCCGCTCCCACGAGTCGAAGGACCAGCGCCGGGTGGGGTCGATCTTCCGCATCGTCGACGTGGTGCTGGCGCCGACCACCGCCCAACCTGCGCCGCTGGTGCAGGCCTTCGACGACCTGAACGCCCTGGAGACCGACCGCGCTATCGTCGCGGCCTGCCCGGTGACCTGGCCGTGGAACCTGCTGGGATGGCCGTCGATCAACGTGCCGGCCGGGTTCACCTCCGAAGGACTGCCGATCGGGGTGCAATTGATGGGACCGGCCCACAGCGACGGTCTGCTGGTTTCGCTGGCCGCGGAGTTGGAGGGCATCGGCGGCTGGGCGGCGCGACAACCCACGCCGTGGTGGCGCACCGAGCCCGATTCCTGCCGGTAACGCACCGAAAAGCCCGTCACCTTTGTCTTCTGCGTGGTATTCGACTCTCCGCTAAGCTGACACGGTCGTTTTGGACTTCGTAAATCACGTAACAGTCCAACAGGTGAAAGGCGTCTTCGAAATGGCCTCTCTGTCGTTGACCAGGATCGCTGTCGCAGCCGGCAGTCTGGCTTTGTCGCTGTCCGCCGGAGCCGGGTTGGCTTCCGCGAGCCCGGACCTCGGCCCGATCATCAACACGACCTGCAGCTACTCGCAGGTGGTGGCTGCCCTCAATGCGGAGAACCCCGCAGCGGCCGCGGAGTTCAACGCGTCCGGCAACGCCAGTGGCATGTTGCAGATGTTCCTGAACTCGCCTCCTGCCAAGCGGCAGCAGTACGCCACCATGATCCAGAGCATGCCCGAGGCGCAGCCGTACATCGGCACCATCACCTCGGTCGCCGGTTCCTGCAACAACTACTGAGCGGATCGTCGCCGTGGGCCTGCGTGACAAGGTCCTGATCAGCGCCGCCGAGCTCGCTGAGCTGCTGCGGGCCGGTGATCCGGTGACCGTCCTGGACGTCCGCTGGAGCCTGGAGGTTCCCGACGGGCATCCCGCCTACCTGCAGGGTCACATCCCGGGTGCGGTATACGTCTCGCTCGAGGACGAGCTGTCCGACCACGACGTCCCGGACCGCGGTCGGCATCCACTGCCGACCGGCCGCAATCTGGAAGCCGCCGCCCGCCGGTGGGGGGTGCGGCGCACCAAGCCGGTGGTGGTCTACGACGACTGGAACCGCGCCGCGTCCGGGCGCCTGTGGTGGCTGCTGACCACCTCCGGGCTGCGCGACGTACGCATTCTCGACGGGGGCCTGGCGGCCTGGACGGCGGCCGGGGGCGAGCTGGAAGCCGGCGACATCAGCCCCGAACCGGGCAACGTCACCGTGTTGCCCGAAGACCTCTACGACGGCGTCCGGCCCACGCTGACCGCCGATGAGGCCGGCTCCGGCGCCGTGGCATTGCTCGACGCCCGCGCCCCCGAACGGTTCCGCGCCGACAACGAACCGGTCGATGCGGCCGCCGGCCACATCCCCGGCGCCAAGAACCTGCCGTTCACCGCCCTGCTGGCGCCCGACGGAACCTTCCTGCCCGACGATGATCTCGCCCGGCTGCTCTCCGAACGCGGCGTCGGCGCCGACGACACGGTGGGCGCGTACTGCGGTTCGGGAATCAGCGCCACGGTGATCGTGGCGGCACTCGCGGCAGCCGGCCGTCCGGCCGCGCTGTTCCCCGGGTCGTGGTCGCAGTGGAGTTCGGACCCGTCCCGCCCGGTGGCCCGCGGCGACGCCTGAGAACTCCAATCAGCCCAGGTGGAAATCCGCCGGGTCCGGGCTGCCCAGCATGGCTTCCATCGTCGCCCGGTCGAACGGCCACAGGTCGACCGCACCGCCCTCGGTCAGGTACCACGAGTTGCAGCCGGTGTTCCAGACCGTCGGGCCCATCGCGGTGGCGACGTCATCGTTGAACCGCGTGGTCGCCTGTTCGGTGACCTCGACGGTGCTCAGCTCCCCCGCCCGGAACTTCTCCAGCCACTGCGCAATGTAACGCGCGGTCAGCTCCGAGGTGTATTGCAGCGAGATCGATCCGGTGGGTGAGTTCGGGCCCAGCACGGTGAACAGATTGGGGAACCCGGGGATCGCGGTCATCCGGTAGGCGCGCGGCCCCTTGGCCCACGCGTCGTCGATGTCGATCCGCTCCCGGCCGGTCAGCCGCATGGGGCGCATGTAGTTGTGAGCGTGGAATCCGGTCGCCAGCACAATGACGTCGGTGTCGTGGTGGGTGCCGTCGGCGGTGCGGATGCCGCGCGGGGTGACTTCGGCGATGCCGTCGGTGATCAGCTCGGCGTTGTCGGCGCGGATCGCCCGGTAGTAGCTTCCGGAGATCACTTGGCGCTTACACAGCGGCTGGTAGTCGGGCTGAAGTTCGGCCCGTAATGCCTTGTCCGGCACCTGCAGTCGCAGGCAGGCCCGGGCATAGGACTGCACCGCCCGGCGCCGCCACGATTCCCGGGTGGTGACATCGGTCAACAGCGCCGACCCGCCCAGCGCCAGCAACCGGTAGAGCGCCCGGTGCATCTTGGGCAACCGCGCCAGCACCGCAGCCGCACCCGGCAGCTGCCGCAGCGCCGTGGGCGCCCACAGGATCCACTGCGCCGACCGCACGTAGTGGTCGATCGACGCGGCGTCGGGCTGCAGTGCGGATACCACCTGCACACCGGTCGACCCGGTACCGATCACCGCGACCCGCTTTCCGGCGGTGTCGAGGTCGTCGTCCCAGCGGGCGGTGTGCACCACCGGCCCGGCGAAATCGGCCAGGCCGGGAATGTCAGGGGTGAACGGGTGGTGCAGCACGCCGGTCGCACAGATCACGAAGTCGGCGGTCAGCTCCTCACCGGTGGCGGTGGTGAGGGTCCAATGCCGGTGCTCATCCCACTGCGCGGCGGTCACCTCGGTGTCGAGCCGGATCAGCGGGGCCAGTCCGAGCCGATCGACGACATCGCGGTGGTAGCGCTGGATCGTCGCGCCGGTTGCCCAGGTGTCGCGCCAGTCGGGCTTCGGCGCGAACCCGAACTGGTAGGCCTGCGACGGAACATCGCAGCGCAGTCCCGGATAGTGATTCCAGTACCAGACGCCGCCGACATCGGACCCCTTCTCCAGCACGGTGACGTCGGTGAAACCGCGCTCCCGCAGGACATAGGCGGTGGTGATACCGGCTATGCCCGCGCCGATCACGATCACTCGGGGCTCGCGTGCGGTCATGATGCCGGCTTGTCGGTATGGGCGCGATGAGCCAGGGCCTGCCGGTTCACCCGCTCGATGTAGGCGCTGCGCGCCGTGGTGTCGAGGGAGGTCAGCGCCCGTCGATCGTCGAGCAGTCGCCGGGCCAGATTCTGCAGCCGCTCTGGCACGAACGCCGTCGCCGACCAGGCCGGGGCCAGCCACCGGGGCACCGACCGGCGCGCGGCGCGTGACCCGAGCACGGCAAGGATCGCCGCCGCCACGTCGTCCGGGTCGACCGTGGGCATACCGCGGCCCAGCGGCGCACCGGAGGTCAACTCGGTGCGCACCGCCGAGGGCAGCACAGCCGACACCGCGACCCCGGTGCCGGCGTACTCGCGCCGCGCGGCCAGCGACGCCCCCACGACAGCGAACTTACTCGCGTTGTAGGTGACCATGCCGGGCAGCGGAATCATGCCGGCCATCGAGGCGACGTTGACGACGTGACCGTAGCCCCGTCGGGCCATCCCGGGCAGCACGGCCTGCATCCCGTTGAGCACGCCGCGAACGTTGACGTCCAGAATCAGATCCCTGACCTGCTCTGTCTCGTCCTGCAGCGCCCCCAGCGGCATCACTCCGGCGTTGTTGACCAGGATGTCCAGCGGGTCCCCGACAGCGGAGTCCTGCGCGATGCTCTCCAGCATCTGCCGCCAGGACGCCATGCTGGTCACGTCCAGCCGGCCGGCACGCACACCGAGCTGGTCAGCGGTACGGCGGCAGGCGTCCTCGTCGACGTCACCGATCCACACCCGCGCGCCGCGGGCGGCGAACAGTGCCGCGGTGGCCGCCCCGATCCCGCGGGCGCCGCCGGTGATCAGTACCCGCAGATCCCGCACCGACGACGTGGGCATGGGCTAGCTGCGCAGCGCCGACACCGCATCGACCAGCAGCTGGCGGGCCCGGTCGGCATCGACCATCGCCAGCGGCTGCCCGCGCACCGGCTGCGGGTTCGCGGTGACCTGCACCAGCGCGGTGCCGAGGTAGGCGGTGAAGGTGTAGGACTCACGGGACTGCTGTTGGCCGTCCTTGCCGGTGATCTCGATCTCCGAGTGCGAACCCGTCGTCTGGGCGCGGTCGATGTGTGGAGCGTCCGTCTCGTCCAGGTAGCCCGTGAGCTTGCCGGCCTGGAACGAGACGTGCTTGCACTTCTCGGCGGCCGCGGCGTCGAACGGCAGGTCCTGGTCGGCTTGCATGGCGATCGCGACGAACTGGTTGCCGTTGCCGACGACCGACACCATCGACATCTTGCCCCGGATGCCCTTGGGCGGCCGACCGCTGCTGGCCGCGTAGTCGGCGCAGTCGGACGGGTCGAAGGTCACCCCGGGCGGCATCTTCTGCGGCCCGAGGATCTTGGGATCGATTTCGTTGGGGCCCTTGGTCTGCGTCTTGAAGTCCGAGCCGAACGTCGACTCGACGTTGAACAGCTTGGTGGTATCGAACGGCTTGTGGGATCCCCCGCAACCGGTCAGTGCTTGCGCGCACATGATCAGGGCAACCGAGGAGACAACCAACGACTTGGGTTCCAGCACCCCTGGAATGTACCCAATGGCTGTCTGCGGCGCTGGGCGGCACACCCCTATTAGAAACCCAGCCGGCCCAGCTGCTTGGGGTCGCGCTGCCAGTTCTTGGCCACCTTGACCCGCAGGTCGAGAAACACTTTGGTGCCCAAGAGTTTTTCGATCTGGGTGCGCGCGGCGGTGCCCACCTCGCGCAGCCGGGCGCCGCCTCGGCCGATCACGATCCCCTTCTGACTGTCCCGTTCGACGTAGAGCAGCGCGTACACCTCGATCAGATCGTCACGGTCCTCGCGCTGGCGCACCTCCTCGATCACCACCGCCAGGGAATGCGGCAGTTCGTCGCGCACTCCTTCCAGGGCGGCTTCGCGGATGAACTCGGCCATCAGGGTCTCTTCGGGCTCGTCGGTCAACTCACCGTCGGGGTAGAAGGCCGGGCCGACCGGCAGCGCCGCGGCCAGCACGTCGATCAGTACGTCGACCTGCTCGCCGCTGACCGCCGAGACGGGGATGATCTCGGCCTCGGGGGCCAGTTCGCCGACGGCGACGAGTTGCGCGGCGATTTTGTCGCGGCTGGTCTTGTCGATCTTGGTGACGACGACGACCAGCTTGGTTTTGGGCGCGACTGCCCGGATCTGCTCGATGATCCAACGGTCCCCCGGGCCGATCGCCTCGTCGGCGGGGATGCACAACCCGATGACGTCAACTTGCGAGTAGGTGTCTTTGACCAACTCGTTGAGCCGCTTGCCCAGCAACGTGCGTGGGCGGTGCAGGCCCGGGGTGTCGACCAGGATGATCTGAAAGTCCTCCCGGTGCACGATGCCGCGAATGGTGTGCCGGGTGGTCTGCGGCCGGTTGGAGGTGATCGCCACCTTCTGGCCGACCAGGGCGTTGGTCAAGGTGGACTTGCCGGTGTTGGGCCGGCCGACGAAACACACAAAGCCCGAATGGAACTCGGTGTCACTGCTCACTTACGGTCTCCTCACCGGCGGGTTGCGCCGGACTGATCAGAACGGTGCTGATCCGCACCCGCCCCCGACTGTCGCGGCTGCCCTCGGCGTGCAGTCGCAGCCCGTGTGAGGTTACCTCGACACCGGGCAATGGAACCCGGCCCAGCTCCAACGCCATCAGGCCGCCGACGGTGTCGACGTCGAGAGCGGAGTCGAACTGCACACCGTACAGCTCGCCCACGTCCTCGATGGGCAGCCGAGCCGAAACCCGAAATACGTTGGCGCCCAAATCCTCCACCGGGGCCACCTCGCCCTGGTCGTACTCGTCGGCGATCTCCCCGACGATCTCCTCCAACACGTCCTCGATGGTGACCAGCCCGGCTATCGCGCCGTACTCATCGACCAGCAGCGCCATGTGGTAGCGGCCGCGCTGCATGTCGTGCAGCAGCGCGTTGAGCGCCTTGGAGTCCGGCATGAACACCGCCGGGCGCATCACCTGCGCGACCGTGGTGTCCCGCCCACCGTTCGTCGAGTAATAAGTTTGTTGGACAAGGTCTTTCAGGTAAACGACACCGAGGATGTCGTCGACGTTCTCGCCCACCACCGGGATGCGGGAGTGGCCGCTGCGCACCGCCAGCGACGTCGCCTGGCCCGCGGATTTGCCGCTTTCGATCCACACCATCTCGGTGCGCGGCACCATCACTTCGCGGGCCGGGGTGTCGGCGAGTTCGAAGACCGACTGGATCATGCGCCGTTCGTCAGCGGCAACCACTCCGCGCTGCTGCGCCAGGTCGACCACCTCGCGCAACTCGACCTCCGAGGAGAACGGCCCGTTACGGAAGCCCCGCCCGGGCGTCAGCGCGTTGCCCAGCACCACCAGCAGCCGGCTGATCGGGGTGAGCAACACCGAAAGCACGTGCAGCGGAAGCGCGGACGCCAACGCGATCGAATAGGCGTTCTGTCGGCCCAGGGTGCGAGGCCCCACGCCGATCACCACGAAGCTGACCACCACCATGACCGCGGCGGCGGCGAACAGTCCCCAGTCCAGGCCGAGCACCGCGTGCAACAGGAACACCAGCAGCGCGGTGGCGGTGATTTCGCAGGTGATGCGCAGCAACACCACCAGGTTGATGTAGCGGGGCCGTTCGGCCATCAGCGTGGCCAGCCACACCGCGCCGGGACGTTTCGCCCGGACCAGTTCATCGACGCGGGCCGGCGAGACGGTGTTCATCGCGGCGTCGATCGCCGCGAACAGTCCACCCAGACCGATCAGCGCGATCACGCTGACTAACAGCGGTGTTCCGGTCACAGTTCGTCGAAGTACCGGGACTTGTCGAGCAGCCGGCGGTCTTTCTCGGTCTGGGTCTCCGCCCGGTAGCTCTCTACCTGGTCGGCGACCCATTCCTCGAGCAGCCGGCGCTGCAGGGCGAACATCTCTTTTTCCTCGTCCGGCTCGGCGTGGTCGTAGCCCAGCAGGTGCAGTACGCCGTGCACGGTAAGCAGTGCCAGTTCCTGGCCGAGCGAATGGCCTGCGGCCGCGGCCTGTTCGGCGGCGAACTCCGGGCACAATGCGATGTCGCCGAGCATCGACGGGCCCTGCTCGGGCGCATCCGGGCGGCCGCCGGGCTCCAGCTCGTCCATCGGGAAGCTCATCACGTCGGTGGGCCCGGGCAGGTCCATCCAGCGCATGTGCAGGTCGGCCATCGCGGCGGTGTCCAGCAGCACCATCGACAGCTCGGCGCCGGGGTTGACGTCCATCTTGGCCAGCACGAACTTGGCGACGCTGACCAGCTCGACCTCGGAGACGTCCAAACCGGATTCGTTGGAGACCTCGATGCTCACCGGCGCGACCTGCCCCCCGACGCGCGCCTGGCCGCCCGGTTCATCGTCAGACCCGGCCCGTTGCTGTCGGCTTCGTGGCGGGAGTAGGCGTCGACGATCTCGGAGACCAGCCGGTGCCGCACGACATCGACGCTGCTCAGTTCGGCGACGCAGATGTCGTCGACGTCGTCGAGGATGTTCACGGCGGCCCGCAGACCCGACCTCGCGCCACCGGGCAGGTCGATCTGGGTGACGTCGCCGGTGACCACCATCTTGGAGCCGAACCCCAACCGGGTCAGGAACATCTTCATCTGCTCGGCGGTGGTGTTCTGCGCCTCGTCGAGGATGATGAAGGCGCTGTTGAGACTTCGGCCGCGCATGTAGGCCAGCGGCGCCACCTCGATCACCCCGGAGTTCATCAGCTTGGGAATCAGCTCCGGGTCCATCATGTCGTAGAGCGCGTCATAGAGCGGGCGCAGATACGGGTCGATCTTCTCGCTCAGCGTTCCGGGAAGAAACCCAAGGCTCTCACCGGCTTCCACGGCCGGCCGGGTCAAGATGATGCGGGTGACCTGCTTGCTCTGCAGCGCACTGACCGCCTTGGCCATCGCCAGATAGGTCTTTCCGGTGCCGGCCGGGCCGATGCCGAACACGATGGTGTGGGCGTCGATCGCGTCGACATAGCGTTTCTGGTTGAGCGTCTTGGGCCGGATCGTCTTACCCCGCCGGGACAGGATGTCCAAGCTCAGCACCTCGGCCGGTGACTCGTTGCCGGCGCCCACCAGCATGCCGACGCTGTGCCGCACGGCTTCCGGGGTCAGGGCCTGGCCGCGGGCCACGATCGCGACCAGTTCGGAGACCACCCGCTCGGCCAGGGCGACATCGGCCGGCTCGCCGGAGAAGGTGACGGCGTTGCCGCGCACATGCAGATCGGCGGCGAGCAGGCGTTCCAGCGCGCGCAGGTTCTCATCGGCGGAACCCAGCAGACCCACGACCAGGTCAGGTGGAATCTCGACGCTGCTGCGAACCTGCGAGGCCGGTCCGGCAGCGGGGGTATCGCGGGGCGTCACGGGGTTTCCGATACCTGCTTTCTTGGTTTTCGCGGGTTAGCCGCGGGTCAGACGATTGCTGCGAGTCTACCGTCGGGCACTGCCAGGCGGTGTCGGACAAGCGCCACGGCAATAACTGGATCGCGACCATATGCGCATTTGCCCGGCTATCAGCGACAAACCGCGTTGTCGCTCAGAGCCGGGCACGTCGCCATACCCGTCGTCCCGGTGACACCTGTGGTCCCTGCGACGGCAGTGGCGATTGTGGCGGCTGACGGCGTCATTCGCGGCAGGGTGAGCGGTTCGTTCAAGACGGGAACACCCCCCGGCGCTGAAACTGCGGGTATGAGCGAAGACGCCTTTACCCCTGCCCTGGGCCGCCTGGCACCGGCCCGCTTCTTCGACTATGTGGTCGCCATGACGCGCGAGCGGCTATGGCGCGGATTGACCGTCACGCACCTGGCACCGCAGCCCGACGAGGCGATCCTCGACGTGGGCTGCGGCACCGGATCATTGGCGGTGCTCGCGGCCCGGGTGCAGCCACGGGCCCGGATCACCGGCTTGGACCCCGATCCCGAGGTCTTGGCGGTGGCCCGGCACAAGGACCCCGACGCGCAGGTTCGCTGGCTGACCGGGATGGGCGACAACCTGGTGGAGTCGGTGGGCGCGGAGTCGATGGACGCCGTGATGTCCAGCCTGGTGTTGCACCAGTGCCCAATGCCGGTAAAGCGCACCATCTTGGCGTCGATGTTCGCGGTGTTGCGACCGGGCGGCCGGCTGGTGATCGCCGACTACGGGTGGCAGCGAACGCGGCTGATGCGCACCGGGTTTCGGATCGTGCAGCTGGCCGACGGCAAAACCGACACCCAGCCCAATGCCGACGGCGTTCTGCCGGAACTGATGTCGGCCGCCGGCTTCGCTGACGTGCGAGAGGCGGAAGTAATTCCGACCATCACCGGGTCGATCTCGATCTATGTCGCCGCCAAGCGCTGATCGCTCAGGGCGCGCAGGACCAGCGCCGGTGTCAGGCCCATCATCTCCCGCATCTGCCGGGTGAAGTGGGCCTGGTCGGAGAACCCCGCGATGACCGCAGCATCGGCCAGCGCCCTCCCCGACTGCAACGCCTCGACGGCCCGGCGTAGCCGTGACCACACCCGCCAGCGGGTCAGCGGCATCCCCAGGTCCTGGCGCGCCAGCGCCCGCAGGCGTTGCGGGGAAACACCCACCGCAGCAGCCAGATTCGGTATCGAAATGGTGCCGTCGGCCAGCATGGCCAGCGCCGTCACCAGTCGCGCGTCGAGCTCTCGCGACGGTCGGCGGCACGCGTCTGCGACACCCTGCTCACTCAGCTCGCCCAACTCCGGTGCGGCGGCGATTCCGGCCGGGTAGCGCCGGCGCAGCCGGTCGGCGAACAGGCAGTGCGGCTCGATGAAGTAGGTGACCAGTTGCGGTGCGGGCAGGATGCGGTGCGGCGCCATCGGTGACACCACCAGCGCAGCGGACTGGTGGCGGGTTCCGGAGACGTCCACCATCGCCAGTTCGCCTCGCCCGGCGACCACGATCTGGAACGCGCCGTGGCGGTGAATCGGACCGCCGCCCACCGGGCCGCGATACACCGCGTAGCCGTCGCTGATGAGAAGCGACGGCGCGCGGCTACGCACTGCCCCAGCGCGGGGTCAGCACTCCCAGCGCGCCCAGCGCGACCGCTGCCGCGGTCGAGGTGCGCAGCACGGTCGGTCCCAGCCGCGCGGCGACGGCCCCGGCCCCGGTGAGCGCCGTCATCTCGGCTTCGGTGATGCCGCCCTCCGGGCCGACCACCACGGCCAGCGCCGGAGCAGCGGCAACGTCGGGCAACCCGGCCGCCGCCGCGTCGTGCAGCACCAGCACCGCCGTGCCTCCGGCGACCTGTTCGGCGACCCACGCCACCAGCGCGGCGGTCCCCAAGACGCCGTCCACCGGCGGCACCCAGGCCCGGCGGGATTGTCCGGCCGCCGCGCGGGCCACCGCCCGCCAGCGCCGCAGGCCCTTGTCGGCCCGCGCGCCGTCCCAGCGGGCCACGCAGCGCTCGGCCTGCCAGGCCACGAACGCGTCGGCGCCGGCCTCGGTGGCCAGCTCCACGGCCAGCTCGGAGCGTTCGGATTTCGGGAGGGCCTGCACCACGGTGACCGGCGGCGCGGGCGCCTGGACCGTCCGGCGCTGCAGCACCCGGACCCGCAACCCGCCGCGATCGGCCTCTTCGACCCGGCATTCGGCGACCGCACCGGCGCCATCACTCAGCGTCAGGTCTTCCCCGGGCCGGATCCGGCGCACCGTCGCGGCGTGAAAGCCGGCGTCGCCGCCGACGTCGGCCAGCTCACCCACCTCGGGCAGCGCCTCGACGTAGAACAGGCCGCCCAAGACTCAGCGGCCGCTGAAGGTTTCGCGCAGCCGGCTGAACAGCCCGCCGCTGTGCGGGGCGTTCGCCGAGCGGACCTCGGCGGTCTCGCGTTCCCGGTGCTGCTTGAACGAGCGCAGCAACTCGACGTCGTGGTGGTCCAGACGCTCGGGCACCACCACCTCGATGTGGGCGTGCAGGTCGCCGCGCGCCCCGGACCGCAGCTGCGGCATGCCGTGGCCGCGCAATCCGATGACGGCCCCCGGCTGGGTGCCGGCCGGAATGGTGATGTCGGTGGGGCCGTCGAGGATCGCGTCCACCGCCACGGTGGTGCCCAGCGCCGCGTCGACCATCGGCACCGAGATGTGGCAGTGCAGGTCGTCGCCGTCGCGGGCGAAGATCTCGTGCGGCTGTTCGTGCACCTCGACATAGAGGTCACCGGCCGGGCCGCCGCCGGGCCCGACCTCACCCTGGGCGGCCAGCCGGACCCGCATGCCGTCGCCGACGCCGGCGGGGATCTTCACGCTGATATCGCGGCGGGCCCGCACCCGGCCGTCGCCACCGCACTGGTGACACGGATCCGGGATCACCTCGCCGACGCCGCGGCAGGTCGGGCACGGCCGCGACGTCATCACCTGGCCGAGCAGCGAGCGCTGCACGCTCTGCACCTCGCCGCGGCCGTGGCAGGTGTCGCAGGCCATCGGGCGGGAATCGCCGTGGGTGCCGCGGCCCTGGCAGCGATCACAGAGCACCGCGGTGTCGACCGTGACCTGCTTGGTCACCCCGGTCGCGCATTCGGTCAGGTCCAGGCGCATCCGCAGCAGCGAGTCCGAACCCGGCCGGACTCGTCCGACCGGCCCGCGCGAGGTGGCGCCGCCACCGAAGAAGGCTTCGAAGACATCCCCGAGGCCGCCGAAGCCGCCGCCGAACCCGCCGAAGCCGTTACCGGCGCCACCGCCGTTCTCCAGCGGGTCGCCACCGAGGTCGACGATGCGGCGCTTCTCCGGGTCGGACAGCACCTCGTAGGCGGCGCTGATCTCCTTGAACTTGTGCTGCGCCGCCTCGTCGGGATTGACGTCGGGATGGTATTTGCGAGCCAGCTTGCGGTATGCGCGCTTGAGCTCCGTGTCGCTGACATCCTTATCGACGCCGAGCAGTCCGTAATAATCGCGTGCCACGCCTGACCTTTCCCAACTTCTGCCGACCGGAGATTATCGGGTTCCGAGCACTTCACCGATGTACATTGCAACTGCAGCGACACTGGCGATAGTTCCCGGATAGTCCATCCGGGTGGGGCCCAGCACCCCCATACCGCCGAACACGGTGCCCTGGGAACCGTAAGCGGTGGACACCACCGACGCCCCGGCCATCTCCTGCGCCTCGGTCTCGTGACCGATGCGCACCGTGACTTTACCGGCTTCCTGCTGCACTGCCAGCAGCCGCAGCACCACGACCTGCTCTTCGAGCACCTCCAGCACGGAGCGCAGCGAGTCGCCGAAGTCGGCGGCGTTGCGGGTCAGGTTGGCGGTGCCGCCCAGCAGCAGACGCTCCTCGCGGTGCTCGACCAGGGATTCCAGCAGCACCGTCGCCGACCGCCCGACCGCGTTGGCCAGGCCCGGGGAAAGGCCGCTGCGTCCATCGAGGTGCCCGGCGAGCTCGGCCACAGCGGTGGAGGCCGCCGAGATCCGCTTGCCCTCCAAGGCGGCGCCGAGCAGCTCACGCAGCTGGGAAACCTGGTGCTCGTCGATGGTGTCCCCGAGTTCGACGAAGCGCTGGTCGACCCGGCCGGAGTCGGTGATGACGACCAGCAGCAACCGCGCCGGCGTGAGCGCTATCACCTCGAGGTGGCGCACCGTGGACACCGACAGGGTGGGGTACTGCACCACGGCCACCTGGCGGGTCAGCTGGGCCAGGGTGCGCACCGCGCGGCGCAGCACATCGTCGAGGTCGACACCGGAGTCCAGAAACGACAGGATCGCCCGGCGCTCCGCGGCCGACAGCGGTTTGACCTCGTCGATGCGGTCGACGAATTCCCGGTAGCCCTTCTCGGTGGGCACCCGCCCCGAACTGGTATGCGGCTGGGCGATGTAGCCTTCGGCCTCCAGCACGGCCATGTCGTTGCGCACGGTGGCCGGGGACACCCCGAGGTTGTGCCGCTCGACCAGGGCTTTGGACCCGATCGGTTCCTTGGTCGCGACGAAGTCCGCGACGATGGCGCGCAGCACCTCGAAGCGACGATCATCAGCCACACTCATAGGCACTAGATTACGTTCTGGGTTATTTCCCGGCGCGAACGTGCGTGTTTGCACGCTGACACGCCGCGATTTCTGTACATCTCCGCACGCTGGCGCAGAAGAGAGGACCGGCATGTCCGACTTTCCCTACACCGACCGCTTCACCGTCAATCGCGTGTTGCCGGAGCAGGGCCGGCCGCGCGAGGAGGTGCTGGCCGAGCTGCGGGAGATGGCACGGGCCGAAGATCCCACCTGGGAGACCGGCAAGGTGTCCGGAACCATGTACTGCGGCGACCATGAGCACTACCGCTTCCTGGACGAGGCGTTCGGACTGTTCGCCCATGTGAACGTGTTGCAGCGCGACATCTGCCCGTCGGCGACCAAGTTCGAGGGCGAGATCATCGCGATGGCCCTGGACCTGATGCACGCCAACGCCGTCACCGACACGGAACCGGTGGGGATGGTCACCACCGGCGGCACCGGCAGCATCATCCACGCCCTGCTGGCCTACCGCGAGCATGCCGCGGGGCACCGGGGCATCGCTCGACCCAATTTCATCAAGCCCGAGACCGGTCATCCGGCCTTCGACAAGGGTTGTCACCTGTTCGGCATCGAGATGCGCACAGCGCCGATCGACCCGCAGACCACCGAAGTCGATGTCGACTGGGTGGCCGACAACATCGACGAGAACACCATCGCCATCATGGGTTCGGCCTGTAACTACGGCTATGGCACCGTCGACCCGATCCCGGCGCTGGGCGAGCTGGCCTTGTCCCGCGGCGTGGGGTTGCACGTCGACGGCTGCCTGGGCGGGTTCGTCCTGCCCTTCGCCCAGGAGCTGGGCTATGACGTCCCGCTGTTCGATTTCCGGGTGCCCGGGGTCACCAGCATTTCGGCGGACAACCACAAGTACGGCTATGCGTTGAAGGGCGCCTCCACCCTGCTGTTCCGCGACAAGGCCTACCGCAACGCGCAGTACTTCTATCTGCCCGAATGGAGCGGCGGGAAATACCATTCGCCGGGCATCGAGGGCTCGCGCTCGGGTGGTCTGATCGCCGCGGCGTGGGCCTCGATGGTGCAGCTCGGCCGGGAGGGCTACCGGTCGTATGCCAAGGCGATCTTGGAGACCGCGTTCACCATGCAGGACGCGGTGCGCAGCCACCCGGAGCTGACGATCATGGGTTCGCCGACGTTCTGCTTCGCCTTCCGCTCCGACGAGTTCGACATCTACCACGTCGCCGACGCCATGAAGCCCAAGGGCTGGCGGTTCAACGGCCAGCAGTACCCCAACGCCATCCATATGGCGGTCACCCGGCCGCAGACCCAGCCCGGCGTGGCCGAGGCCTTCGCCGCCGACCTGGCCGACGCGGTGGAGTACGCCAAGAAGCAGACCGCCGCCGGCAAGGCGCCGATCAGCGCCGCGATCTACGGCGGCGTGCCCGGCGGAATGACCGATGAGGCAGCCCAATTCATCGAGGGCTTCATGGAGCAGATGCTCGACACCCAGCAGTCACTGCCGCCGCTATGACGCGCGCTGAGCGCCGGCGGAGTGATGAATGAGGAGGAGCGGCGCCCTATGACCCGCGCTGACCGCGTCGTCCTGGCCGTCGACCTGGGCACCGGCGGCCCCAAAGTAGGCTTCGTCGCCCTGGACGGCACCGTGCTGTGGTCCGACCTCGTCGCGGTGCCGACCTCCTACGGGCCGGGCGGGGCGGCAACCCAGGATGCCGGTCTGTGGTGGGCGATCATCCGCGACGCCACCCGCCGCGGACTCGCCGAAAGCAGGCTGCGCGGCGATCAGGTGACCGGGGTGTCGATCACCGGGCAGTGGGCCAGCACGGTCGCGGTCGACGGCGACGGCCGTCCGGTGGGCCCGTGCGTGATGTGGATGGACACCCGCGGAGCGACCTACAGCCGCAAGGCATTCGGTGGGCGCCTGGCCGGCTACCGACCACGGGCGTTGCTGCACTGGCTGCGGCGCAATGGCGGCATCCCGAGTCCGAGCGGCGACGACCCGGTCGGACACATGCTGCATCTGGCGCACGGCGATCCGGCGGTGTTCGGCAGGGCCCGTTGGCTTCTGGAGCCGGTGGACTACCTGAGCATGTGTTTCACCGGGCGCGCCGCGGCATCGCGCGCCTCGATGATGGGCGCCTGGCTCACCGACAACCGCCGGTTGAGTGTGCTCGACTACGACGACGTGCTGGTGCGGCTGTCCGGCGTCGACCGGTTCCGGCTGCCCCCGCTGGTTCCGACCGGTTCGATCATCTCGCCCGTAGCCCCGGCGGTCGCCGCCGAGCTGGGCATTTCGCCTGCGGCACAAGTGGTTACCGGCACCCCCGACCTGCACAGCGCGGCGGTGGGTTCCGGCGCGGTGCGCCTCGGCGAGTTGCACATGACCATCAGCACCACCTCATGGATCAGCTGCCCGGTGGCGGTCAAGAAGACCGATGCGCTGCACCAGCTCGCGACGGTGCCCGGCCTCGACCCGTCGAGCTACCTGCTGGTCAACAATCAAGACACCGCCGGCCGGGCGTTGCAATGGTTGCGCGACAACATTTTCGGCGATCTGGATTACGACGCGCTGACCGCTTTGGCCGCCGGCGCACCGGCCGGTTCGAACGGGGTCATCTTCACCCCGTGGCTCAAAGGCGAACACTCCCCCATCGACGACCGCAACGCCCGAGGCGGCTTCCATAACCTGTCGCTGGAGACCACCCGCGCCGATCTGGTGCGCGCGGTGCTCGAAGGGGTGGCCTACAACAGCCGCTGGCTGCTCGACTGCGTGAACCGGTTCACCAGCACCAACGGGCCGATCCGGATCGTCGGCGGCGGGGCCCGCTCAGAGCTGTGGTGCCAGATCATCGCCGACGTGAGCGGGCGCACCTGCGAACGGGTCGCCGACCCGCTCAACGCCCAATTGCGCGGCGCCGCACTGTTCGCCGGCATCGGGATGGGCGAACTAGACCGCGACGAGTTGCGCGATCTGATCCCGCTCGACGGCGTCTTCGAGCCGGCCGCGGCGAACCGGGCGGTCTATGACCGGCTCTTCGCCGAGTTCCCCAGGCTCTACAAGACGCAGAAAGGCATGTTCGCGCGGCTCAACCGTCGTTGATCCTGCCCGACTCAGTGTGGCAGCCGGCCGACGACCTCTTCCATCAGCTCATCGGCGCCGTTCTGGGACAGCATCCAGCCGTTCTCGTTGGTGAAGGTCACCGGCTTGGTGATCGGAGCCGGCAGCGTGGGCCCGGTCGCGGTGACGTCGGCGGTGACGGTGTCGGGCCCGGTGGAGGCGATGTCGGACGCGGTGAACGTCAGCGGAAGCCCACCGTGGTGTCCCAATCGGCGCAGCTGATGGTCCAGCACGTCGGCTTGGTGCCGCTGTAGGCCACCGGCCACCAATCCACTTTTCACCTCATCGGAAACACGCGGATCGACCAGATCGTCCAGAATTCCGGTGAGCTGCTCGGCGCTCGGCAAGCCAGCTGCCGGCGGCGGCTCCTGCGGATGCGGCGCGTGAAACACCGTCAGCGGTGGCTGACTCGGCGTTTCAGCGATTGCGGTGCCAGGTGCGGCGATCGCAGCCACTGCGCCCAAACCGATGATGAGCAGCTTCACGGACATAACTCCGCCTTTCGGGTTGTCGTAACGGCAGTGCCGCCAGGCTAACCCCGGTCGGCCGCCATGGCATCCCGAAGGCTCTTGGGCCGCAGGTCGTTCCAATGCTGTTCGACGTACTCCAGACACGCCGCGCGGTCGGCACCCTGTTCGCCTCCGTAGACCACTCGCCAGCCGGCGGGCACGTCGGCGAAGATCGGCCACAGGCTGTACTGGTCCTCGTCGTTGACCAGCACGTAGAAGGTGCCGGTGTCGTCGTCAAAGGGGTTGGTGCTCATGAGTTCTCCTCGTTATTTTGACCGCGAGCAGTCGCCAAAGCCCCCTCAGACGGCGCCGAAAGGGGGCTTTGGCGGCTGCTCGCCGGGATGTGGGTGCCCAGGATTCGGTCGGACAGCAGTCCCAGACAGCTCAGGTTCGGAAAACCCGGCCCCTGGGTGAGTCCGGCCAGGTTGGGCAGGAACAGCTTCGGGGCGACGCCGGCGACGGCCAGGTCGTGGCCGATCGCCTCGGCCAGCCGGTCCCCGGACAGCGGGCCGCCCAGGCCCAGCTCCAGCAGATCCAGGGTGTCTTGGCCGAACAACGGCACGAACCACAGCGGGTCGGCGCCGGACCCGTCGATGACCAGGTCGAAGCCGTGCACGGTCTCGAAGTTCTCACCGCCCCGGTTCGTGCTCAGCGTCAAGCGGATTCGACTGTCCCGGGCTACCGCGTGCGCGACCCGGCCCCGCAGATGCCGGATCCGGTCATCGGCCAGCAAGGCGTCCTGCACTCGCGCCGAGAACACCCCGCGGTCGGTGCGGGCCAGCGCATCACGCCGCTCGGAGAGGGTGAGCGCGGTCCAATCGGTCGGGTCGGAGAACAGCGAGTTCTCGAAGAACCCTTCCCCGCGGGTAAACAGCGTCACCTGCGGGGAGATCACCGTGATCGTCGAAACCCGGTGGCGGAACAGCTCGTTGAGCATCGATGCGGCGGTTTCGCCGCCGCCGATAACCGCGACGCGCTCGGCGCTGATCCGGTCGGCCGCAGCCCGGTGCCAGAACTGGGCGATCGAGAGCACCAGCGGGTTGCCGGGCAGGATCGACTTCTCGGCCTGGCCGGGGCCGGTGATCATCACCGCGTCGGCGGCCACCTCGGTCTCCCGGGTCCGCAACGACCAGCCGGTGCCGTCGACCGACAGCCGGTCCACCTCACCGGGGATCACCTGCAGCTGCACCGCATCGGCGACCCAGCGCAGGTACTTACTCCACCGCAGATGGGTGGGGGCGGGCCGGCCGCGATCCACCCATTCGGCGAATTGGCCGGTGGCGATCAGGTAGGCCTGCCAGCTGTAGCGCGTCATCCGCTCGTCGATCTCGGCGTTGCGGCCGGCCACCACCGCCGACCGGTAGGGGAAGCCGACGTCTTTTTCCGGGCTGGTGCCCAGCCGGTGCGCGCCGTCGGTCCAGCCGCCGGAGGCGCGCCAGTTGGCGGCCACCTCGGTGCGTTCGACGGCGACGACGTCCGGTGCGGCGACTCCCATCTCGCGCAGCACGGCGGCTTTGGCGGCCACCGCGACGGCTTTGGCCCCGGCGCCCACCACCGCCAAAGTACTCATCGCAGCTCCTCCACCAAGTCGCCCAAGCTTTCGACGAAAAGTTCTTGCAGTGCGCCGATTTCTTCGGCGCTGAGAACATCGGGCAGCGCGCGCCACTGGGTGATCAGCGCCGGGCCGGACCCGAGATCGGCCACCGCAGCGAAGATGCTCAGCTCGTGGCGTACCGCCTGCTCGGGTTCGGGCACCGACGGCAGGCCGGCGATCAGATCGGGTGCCACGGCGGGGCCGCCGCCGGCCCGGTCGACGCGTCCCAGGTAGTTCAGCAGGACCTGCGGTCCGGGTGCGGCGGCCAGCCTGGCGGCGGTGTCGGAACGCAGGTAAGACAACAGGCCGAAATCAATGCCGCTACCGGGGATCTGGGCCAGCGCACGGGCAACGCCGGCCGGATCAGGCTGAGGCACCCGCAGCGGGAAGATGGCGGTCAGCAACCCGGCGATGTCGGCGGTGTCGACGTCGGGGATGACGTCTTCGGCGCGGCCGTGGGTCTCCAACGCCAGCAGCGGCGCCGTACTGTCTTGGCCGCGCCGCCCGCGCCAGGCGTTGACCATGCGCGTCGTCGCTGCCACGAGCAGGTCATGCATCGGCACGTGCGAGGCCAACAGCGCAGCGGTGATCGTCGCGTCGGCCGCGGCCACCGACACGGTCAGATCACCGGCGCGGTCGCGGTCAGGACGAACCCGCCGCGCGCCCAGGTCCGGGTCATCGCCGGCCAGTTGAGCAGCCCAGTACTCCACGGTGTCCAGCGCCCGCGCGCGTTCGGTGAGTGCGGTGACCCAGCGCCGGTAGCCGCTGCGTTCCGGCAGCGGGTCGGCACCCGCCAGCGCTGCGTGCAACTCTCCCAAAATCACCTGCCAGGAAACCGGATCCAGCACCAGCACATGCCCGCACAGCAGCAGCACCCCGGCTCCGGTGGGCGGGCGAAGCCATAGCGCACGCAGCAGTATTCCGGCTTGCGGGTCCAGGCTGGCCAGAAGCCGGGTGCCGTGGTCGGTGACCGCCTCCAGATCATCGTTGTCGACGGCGATTTCGGTCAGGACGTCGCCGGGGTCGAGCGGGTGCAGCAGCAGAGTCGCCGGGTCGAGGCGCGCGTGCAGCACAGGATGCGTCGCGACGATCGCGGCCAGCGCAGACCGCAGCCGGTCAGGTTCGGTCCCGGGGGGAAGTCGAACCGCTTCGACCTGCCCGAGCCGGCGCGGGCTGCCGTACTGGTAGAGCCAGCGGCCGGCCGGCAACAGCGGGATCGGACCGACGTCGGCGGCGGCTTCGACGGCTCGTTCGGCTTCGGCAGCCTCGTTGTCCAACGCCGCAGCCAGGTCGCGGATGGTGGTACAAGTCAGGGCGGTCCGCGGCCGCATCGGAAGTCCGCGCCGGCGTGCCGCCCGCACCATCGACAGCGCGACGATGCTGTCCAGGCCAAGATCTCGCAGATCGGTCTCGACACCGGGGGTCGCGCCTACTAGACCTTCTGAGCCTTCGATGTTCCCGAAGACCTCGGCCAGGATCTCCACTAGAGCCCGCTCGGTGTCGGTGGCCGGTTCGGCACCACCGCCGACGATGGGGCCGGTCAAGGCGAGCAGCGCGTCGGCGTCGAGTTTCCCGTTGGTGGTCAACGGCATCGACTCCACCGCGGTGATGCGGGCCGGCACCAGATAGGTCGGCAACCGGGCGCCGATCTCGGCGCGCACCCGGATGACGTCCACACCGGGGCCGGTGACGAAGCCGGCCAGTTGGGTTCCGGTCGGTCCCTGCACCGGCAGCACCGCGGCGCCGGTGACGCCGCTCGCCGCGGCCAGGGCGGTCTCGACTTCGGCGATCTCGACCCGGTAGCCGCGCACTTTGACCTGGTCGTCGGCGCGGCCCAGGTACACCAACCGGCCATCGGCGCGGCGCCGGACCAAATCCCCGGTGCGATACATCCGTCCGCCGACGGCAAAGGGATCGGCGACGTAGCGGGCCGCGGTCGCACCGGCCCGGCCCAGATACCCGCGGGTGACCTGCTCACCGGCCAGGTACAGCTCGCCGGCCACCCCGTCGGGCACCTCGCGTAGCCCGGAGTCGAGCACGTGAGCGGTCATGGCGCGGACCACTTCTCCGATCACCGGCACCTCGGTGTCCGCGACGTCGGCGACGACGGCCTCCACGGTGGTCTCGGTGGGCCCGTAGCAGTTGTGCACCGCTGTCGCGGGCACTGCGCGCAGCTTCGCCCAGGTGTGCGGGGCGATGGCCTCTCCGCCGAGCGCCAGCACGCTGAGGCGGTGGGCGGCCTTCGCGTCGAGCAGGCCGGCGTCGAACAGCTGAGTGAACATCGACGGTGAGGTGTCGATCATGTCCAGCCGGTGGCGGCGGATGCCCTCGATGATCGCCTCGGCGTCGCGCATCTCCTCGGCCGAGAACAGGTGCACGCTGTGCCCGCCCAACAGGCCGACCAGCGGCTGCCAGCTGGCATCGAAGCTCAGCGACCAGGCGTGCGCAATGCGCAATGCCCGGCCTAGCCGGGCCACCGCGGGTGCGTACATGCGCTGCTGGTGGTCAGCGAAGTACGACGCGATCGCCCGGTGGGTGCCGACGACGCCCTTGGGTTCCCCGGTGGAACCGGAGGTGAAGATGACGTACGCGGCGGAGTCGGGGTGGATCGTCGGCGGCGGCGGGCGCTGCTCGGTCTGCTCCGAACGCAATTCGGCCAACAGAGCGGCGGTCAGCGTCAGTTTCGGATCAGACTGGCGCAGAATGGATTCGATACGGGTTTGCGGCAGGCTGACATCGATCGGGACGTAGGCGGCGCCGACCTGCAACACCGCCAGAATCGCGATGACCGAATCCAGCGAGCGCGGCACCGCGATCGCGACCCGGTCTTCCGGACCGACTCCCCGTCCGGCCAGCACGCCCGCCAGCCTGGCCGTTTCGGCGGCCAGCTCGGCGTAGGTCAGGGTGTGGTTTTCGTCGGTAACCGCCGGACTGTCCGGGTGGGCGGCGGCAGCGGCGGTGAACAGGGCCGGCACTGATGTGGCGGACACGTTCTCCGATGCCACCGGTTCGGCGCGACGGGCCTGCTCGGACGGCAGCAGCACCTCCAAATCGGCGATGCGGGTCCGCGCCGGGTCGACCAGCTGGCGCAGCACCTGCAGAAGCCGCTGCCCCAAGTCCGCAACCGACAGCTCACCCAGTGCGTCCGGAACCGCCTCCAGCAGCACGGTGAGGCGGCCGTCGCGGGGCGGGGAGCTGACGAGTGTCAGCGGATAGTGGGTAAGGCTTTCCACTGTGACCGGGACGAACCGCACTCCGTCGGGAGTGGTCACCCCGGCGGCCGCCGAACCGATCGGAGCGTTCTCGAACACCAGCAGGGTGTCGAACACCGCGTTCGGACTGGCTCGCTGCACCGTGGCCAGGCTCACGTAGCCCAGGTCCCGCATGGCTGCGGCATCACGTTGCAGCGCACGGCAGGTCGCGGCGACCTCGGCACGCGGCGGCGTCGATGCGACCACCGGAACGGTGTTGATGAACAGTCCGACCATGGACTCGACGCCGGTGAGTTGCTGGGGCCGACCGGAGACCACCGCACCGAACGCCACCTCGTTGCGATCGGTGAGCCGGCCGAGCAGCACCGCCCAGGCGAACTGCAGCACGGTGTTCAGAGTCAGGCCGTGCCGCCGAGCCCACTCGGTCAGCCGGGCGGTGTCACCGGGATCCAGTGCCACCTCGTGGGTCTGCGGTAGGACGCTGCCCAACTCGGCCCGCTCGCCGTCGGCCAGGATGGTCGGGGCGCTCAGCGGGGCCAGGTAGTCGCGCCAGGCGGCGACCGCGTCATCAGTGTCTTGAGCGGCCAGCCAGCCGATGTAGTCGCGGTAGGGGCGCGGCGGGGGCAGCGGGTCGACGCCGCCGGCCCGATAGATCGCCACAAGTTCGTCGAAGAACACCGCCATCGACCAGCCGTCGAGCAGCAGGTGGTGCACGGTGAGGATCAGCCGGTGCCGGTCGATGCCGGAGTGGGCCAGCACGAAGCGCAGCAGGGGCCCGCGCGCCAGGTCGAAGTTGGTGGTACGTTCGGTGCGTGCGAGACCATCGAATTCGCTTGGCGGCAAATCGATTTCGCGCCACGGTAGACTGACCTGCGCTGGTATGATCTGCACCGGGTGCGGCAGGTCGACATCCCAGAAAGACGCCCGCAGGTTGGCGTGTCGGGCCAGCATCGCTTCGGCGCTGCGGCGCAGCAGCGCGGGGTCGACGGCGCCGACGATATCGATGACGAACTGCACGGTGTAGACGTCCACCCCGTCGTCGACTTCGGCGGCGAGCTTGGCCAGTGAGAACAGTCCCTGCTGCAGCGGGGACAGTGCCAGCACGTCCTCGATCGATGACGCGGTGTTGCGCTGTGTTGAGGTCTCGGTCACGGCGAATCGCCCCAGGACGCAGTCAGATCCGCCAGTGCCTCGCCGCTGAGACCCGAGACGCTCATCGGGGCGAACGCCGTATCGTGCGGCGCGCTGTCGTCGGCGGTTCGACTGTCAGCGGCAGCGGCGAGGTCGGCGAACGTCGGGTTCTCGAAGATCATCCGCGGGTCGATATCCAATCCGGCCGCACGCGCCCGGGCGGCCAGTTGCACCGAGAGGATGCTGTCGCCGCCGAGTTCGAAGAATCCGTCGCTGCGCCCGATCCGCTCGACGCCCAGCAACTCGCTGCAGATGCCGACCAGGGTCTGTTCGGTGGCGGTGACCGGCGGGTCGGCTTCCCCGCGGGTGGCCACCGCCGGCTGCGGCAGTGCGGGCCGGTTCAGCTTCCCGGAGTCGGTCAGCGGCATCGTCTCCAGCACCGTCAGCGACGACGGCACCATGTAGCCGGGCAGAGTCGCGGCCACCGCGGTCCGCACCGACGCGATGAACTCCGCCGCATCGGCGATCGGACCGGCCGGCACCACATAGCCGGCCAGCGTGGTGCCGCCGCGCTGTTCCCAGGTGCGCGCGGCCGCCGCCGCAACCCCGGGGGCGCCCCGCAGCGTCGCTTCCACCTCGGCCAGCTCCACCCGGAAACCGCGCACCTTGACCTGATGGTCGGTGCGGCCGACGAACTCGAGTACGCCGTCGCTGCTCCAGCGGGCGCGGTCCCCGCTGCGGTAGAGCCGATCACCGGGAGTGAACGGGTTGGCGACAAACCGGGTGGCGGTCAGCGCGGGGCGCTTCCAGTAGCCGAGCACGACCTGCGGGCCGGCGTAGTAGACCTCGCCGACCACCCCGGGCGGCACCGGCTGCAGCGCGTCGTCGAGCAGGTAGGCCTGCGCGCCGGGCGTGGGGCGGCCCAATTTCGGGGTGGGTGGTGCCAGTTCGCCGCGCACCACCGCGCCGGAGGTCTCGGTGGCGCCGAAGTTGTTGAGCAGCTGCGTCTTCGGCCCGAGCGCCGCGGACAGCCGGGCCAGCAGGTCCGCCGAGACCGGCTCACCGCTGCACACCAGACGACGCAGGCCGGCCACCGCCTGGGGCGCGGAGTCCACCAGCACCGAGATCAGGCTGGCGACCGCGGTCACCTGGGCCACCTGCTCGTCGACGATCAGCCGGGCCAGCGCCTCGGGGTCGCGGAACTCGTTGTCATCGGCCAGGATCATCGTGGCCCCGGCGGCCAGCCCGGCCAGCAGCTCCATGCCGCCCTCGAGGAACGTCATCGACGACTGGGCCAGCCGGATGTCGCGCCCATTCACCGGATAGTGGGCCAGTTGCCAATTCAGCCGGGCACTCATCGACCGGTGGGTTCCCACGACGCCCTTGGGCACACCGGTGGAGCCGGAGGTGAACACCAGATACATCGGGTCATCGGGGTGCGGCACCGGAAGGTCGGCCACGGCGGCGTCTTCCGACAGTTCCGCCTGCACGTCGGCATCATCGGGGCACACCAGCGTCACGCCGGCCGGCGCCGGCATCGCGTCACGCATCGCCGCGCTGACCACGATCACCTTCGGTGCGACATCGGCGACCATGAATTCCAGCCGCTGACGCGGGTAGCTCGGGTCCAGCGGGAAGTAGCCGGCGCCGGCCTTCATGATGCCGACCAGCGCCACCGCCAGGTCGAGGTCACGTCGCACCGACAGGCCCACCAGCGTTCCCGGCTGCACGCCGGCCTTGATCAGCAGTTCGGCGAACCGATCTGAGCGGTGGTGCAGCTGCGGGTAGGTCAGCTCCACACCGGCGCAGCGCACCGCGACGCCGTCGAAGCTTCGACTCGGGGCCAGCACCTCGGCGATCGTGCGCGGATCCCCCTGGGGGATCTCGGCGCCGCGGCTTTGGGTGAGGATCCACTCGCGCTGCTCGTCGTCGACGAGGTCGATGTCCCGCAGGGTTCGCTCCGGGGCGGTGGCCATCGCGGCCAGCACCCGGCCCAACCAGTCGGCCAGGCGCTGCACGGTGGTGCGCTCGTAGAGGTCGGTGCGGTAGATCAGATGCCCGTCATACCCAGCGGCCTCGCCGCCCTCGGTGGCGAACAGGTTCACCGACAGGTCGGCGTGCGCGATGTCGAACGTCGGCATCACGGTGCGGAACACCAGGTCACCCTCGGCGCTGCTGTTCACGACGTGGCTGACCTCGGCGGCGTCGCGGACGTGGACCACCACCTGGAACAGCGGGTTGCGCGACAGCGTCCGGACCGGGTTGAGCGCCTCCACCAGTCGGTCGAACGGCAGGTCGGCGTGCGCGTAGGCGCCCAGCGCCGCCTCGCGTGCGCGGAGCACCACCTCGCGCAGTGTCGGATTGCCCGACAACCGGTTTCGCAGCACCACGATGTTGACGAAGAACCCGACCAGGTTGTCCAGTGCGTTGTCGTCGCGGCCGGCGACCGGCACACCGAGCGGGATGTCGTCGCCGCTGCCGGCCAGGTGCAGCAGCACCGCCACCGCGGCCTGCAGCACCATGAATTCGGTGGCGCCGGTCTCGCGGGCCAGGTTCGCCAGTCCGGCCCGCACCTGCGGGGTGATGGTGAACGCGACGGAGTCGCCGGAGCCGTTCGCGGTGGCCGGGCGCGGGAAATCCGGTCGCGGGCCGGTGTCGTCGGCCAGGCCGGCCAACTGCTCCATCCAATAGCGGCGCTGCGCATCGATCAGTCCGGACTCATCGCGCAGCAGTTCGCCTTGCCAGTGCGCAAAATCCGCGTACTGCAACGCCGGTGGGGCCCAGGAGGGCTCGGCGCCGGTGGTCCGGGACCGGTAGGCGATCAGCAGGTCGGTGAAGAGCACCTCCACCGACCAATGGTCGGCGGCGATGTGGTGCACCACCAAGGAAAGCACCCGCTCATCACCGGGCAGGTGCAGCAGCGCCGCCCGGATCGGCCACTCGTGTTCCAGGTCGAATCCGGCGCCGCGCTGCTCGTCGAGGCGCGCCCGGGTCCACTGCGCCACCTCTTCGGGACCGGTTGCCGGGCAGCGCAGCTCGTTCACCTGCACCGGAGCGGGTGGGTTGATGATCTGGTGCGGTAGTCCGTCGATTTCGCAGAAGGTGGTGCGGAGGCTGTCGTGGCGGGCCACCACGTCGTTGATCGCCAGCGCCAGGGCCGCGGTGTCGCAGGGTCCGGTGAGCCGGGCCGACAGCGGGATGTTGTCGCCGGTCGCGTCCGGGTCCAGCCGGTAGGCGAACCAGGTGCGCAGCTGCGACGCCGACACCGGAAGCGGACCCGACCGCGGCACCGCGACCAAGGGCGGGCGGCTCGGCCCGTTCTCACCGGCCAGCGCCCGCTCTATCGCGGCGGCCAGCCGGGCCACCGTGCTCGCTTCGAAGATGTCGCGGATACCGATCTCCGCCCCGCACCGGTCGCGGATCGCCGCCACCAGCTTGGTGGCCAGCAATGAGTGACCACCCAGGTCGAAGAACGAGTCGTCGGCGCCGACGCGTTCGCGGCCGAGCAGTTGCGAGAACAGCTGCGCCACCGTGTGTTCGGTGTCGGTCTCCGGTTCCCGGTAGGCCGCGGTCTCGATCGGCTGCGGATCGGGCAGGGCCGCGCGGTCGATCTTGCCGTGGGCGGTGATCGGAATGTCGTCGACCACCACGTAGGCCGCCGGGGCCATGTATTCCGGCAGCGCGGCGGCGACCCGGGCCCGAATCCGTGGGATCTCGACCTCGGACCCGTCGCCGGCCGGGGTCAGGTAGGCGACCAGGCTGCGGCCGAGCGCAGGCAGCTCGGAGACCACGACCACGCACTGCCCGACACTGGGATCCACCGAAATAGCCGCGGCCACCTCGCCGAGTTCGATGCGGAAGCCGCGGACCTTGACCTGGTCGTCGGCGCGGCCGATGAATTCCAGGTCGCCGGCGGCGTTGCGGCGGGCCAGGTCACCGGTGCGGTACATCCGCTGCCCGAGCGCCCATGGGTCGGCGACGAAGCGTTCCGCGGTCAGGCCGGGCCGGTCGAAGTAGCCGCGGGCCAGATGCGTTCCACCAATGTAGATCTCACCGATCACACCGACCGGTACCGGTTGCAGGGCGTCGTCGAGCAGCCGGATGGTGGTGTTGATGTTGGGGCTGCCGATCGGCACGATCCGGTTGCCCTGGGTGCCTTCGACTTTGTAGCGGCTGGAGTTGACCACGGTCTCGGTGGGGCCGTAGAAGTTGTGCAGCAGCGCATCGAAGGTGGCGTGGAACTTGTCGGCCAGCTCGCCGGGCAACGGTTCGCCGCCGATCGGGATGCGTCGCAGGGTGCGCCACTGGTTGACTCCGGGCAGCGACAGGAACAGGCCGAGCAGCGAGGGCACGAAGTGCATGGCGGTCACGCCTTCGCGCTGCAGCAGGTCGGTCAGGTAGCCGATGTCACGCAGCCCGTCGGGACGTGGAATGACCAACCGCGCACCGTTTCCCAGGGTGCCGAACAGTTCTCCGATCGAGACGTCGAAGCTCGGTGAGGCGACCTGCAGCAGCACGTCGGTGTCGTCGATGCCGTACTCCTGGCCGAACCATGTCAGGTATTCGGCGATCGGGGCGTGCGCGACCTCCACGCCCTTGGGCAGCCCGGTCGAACCCGAGGTGTAGATGAGGTAGGCCAGGCTTTCCGGCCGCAGTGGGCGTACCCGATCGGCGTCAGTCGGGTCGGTGTCGGGCCGGCCGGCCAGCTCCTCTGAGGTGAGCGGTTCGCGTATCACCAACTTCGCCCGGGCATCGCCGAGGATGAATTCGATGCGGTCCGGCGGATATTCAGGGTCGACGGGCACATAGGCGGCGCCGGCCTTGGCGATGCCCAGCGCGATGACCACCAGGTCGAGCGAGCGGCCCAGCAGCACGGCGACCTTGTCCTCGGTGCCGATGCCGGCCGCGATCAGGTGGTGGGCGATCCGGTTGGCGCGGGCGTTGATCTCGGCGTAGCTGTAGCGGCCGTGATCGTCGACGACGGCGATGGAGTCGGGGGTCAGCGCCGCTCGGTCGGCGACCAGCGCGCCCAGCGTGATCGGCGGGCCGGCGAAGTCCGGTCCGCAGGAGACCGTGTCCAGCCAGGAGCGGTCCTCTTCGCCGAGCATGTCCAGTTCGCTGATGATGGTGTCCGGTTGTGCGACCACGGCGGCCAGCAGCTGCACCAGGTGCCGCAGCAGTTGGTCGACCAGGCCCTCGTCGAGCACATCGTGCAGATATTCGGCTTCGATCAGCGCACCGTCTTCACCGGTCTCGACCATGATTCCCAGCGGCAGCTGGGCGATCTTGCCGCGGTAATCGGCACGCGCGCAGGTGATTCCGGCCGGGCGGAAGCCGCCGGAGTGCACACCGTCGCCGGCGCGGAAGCCGAAGCTGAGCCGGGTGAGTCGTTCCACTCCCCCGTTGCGCCGGTCCGGGTTGAGTTCGCGGACCACCCGGTCGAGGTTGATGCCCTGATGCGCGAACGCACCCAGCGCGGTGTCACGGGTTTGAGCCAGCAGTTCGACGAACCGGGCAGCGGCGTCCACCTTCGCGCGCAGCACCACGGTGTTGCCGAAGTAGCCGATCGCGTCCTCGGTGCCGGCAGTGCGGTTGAGAACCGGTGAGGCGATGAGGAAGTCGTCGGTGGCGGTGTAGCGGTAGATCAGCGCGGACAGCGCCGCGGCGACCACCATGTAGGCCGTGGCCCCGTTGCCGCGTGCCAGCTCGGCGATGCCGTCCATCAACTCGGCGGGCACTGCGCGAGTGCATATTCCAGCACGCAGCGTGTGGGGCACCGCCGAGCCGCGCGGGCCGGGCAGTTCCAGCGGGTCGGGCGGATCGGCCAGCAGGGCGCGCCAATAGTTCAGGTCGGCCTCGTGATCGGCGCCGGGCGTGGATGCGACAGCGCGTACGGGGGCCACGGCGGCGAAGGCATCGGGGTCTGTGTACGCGGCGGTCAGGTCTGCGAAGAAGACCGCCCAGGAGGCGTCATCCCAGGCGATGTGGTGGGCCACCAGCAGCAGGATGTGTTCGTCGGGCCGGACCCGGATCAGGGTGAGCCGGAGCGGGGCATCGGATTCCAGCCCGAACGGGGTGGCGAATTCGCGCTGAGCCAGCACTTCCAGCCTCAGCGCCCGGGCTTGCTCGGCCAGGTCGGTGAGGTCGTGTTCGGCGAACCCGGGTGTCACGTCGCCGATCACCGGCCGGGGTTCCCCGTTGTCGTCGACGGCATAGGTGGTGCGCAGCACCGGGTGTCGGGCAGCCACCGCGGCCAGGGCGGACCGCAGCCGGGCCGGCGCCAGCGGGCCGGTCAGTCGGTAGGAGAGCGAGATGTTGGCGACGGTGCCGTCCGGATCGAGGGTCTGCACGAACCACATCCGGCGCTGGCCGTCATTCATCTCCGGCTGCGCGGGTTGCGCGGGTTCGGTGGCCGGCGCGGACGCGCTCAGCCCGCGTTCGGCGAGCCGGCGGCGCAGCAACTCCAACCGCAGCTCGGCCGCGTCGGTCGATTGGTCGACGGTGTCAGTCATGGGTGAAAACAGTCCTTTCCGTCACCGCGGCCGGCGTGGTGTCGTCCTGCAGCGTGGCCGTAAGCTGGGCGGCGGTCATTCCGGCCAGCAGCGGTCCAAGCGCTACCCGCCGGCCGGTGGCCCGGCCCAGTCGCTTGCGCAGGTCCAGGGCGAGCAGTGAGTCCAGGCCGAGATCGACCAGGGCCCGGTGCATGTCGATGTCGTCGGGTGAGTCCAGGCCGAGCACCGTCGCGAGTTCGACGGCCACCACCTCGCCGACCGGGCGGCCGGTGTCGGGGGCCGCCGATGACGCGGTCAGTGATTCGGCGAACGGGCTACCCACCCCTTGGCTGTCGAAGAACACGGCCAGCCGGTCGAAGTCGGCGGTCAGGATCGCCGGGTTGTTCGGCGCGGCCAGCAGTCCGGCGGTGATCGCCGCTTCGGGCGGCATCGGTGTCAGGCCGGTCCGCGCGATTCGGTTCTTCTCGTCGCCGCTGACCACGGCGACGTTCTGCCACAGCCCCCAGCGGATCGCGTTCGCGTTCACGCCCTCTGTCCGGAGCCGCTCCGCCAGGATGTCGGCCATCCGGTTGGCCGCCGCGTAGAGGCCGTGGCCCGATCCGCCCCACAACGCCAGCACCGACGAGCAGACCAGCACCTGCGCGTCGGCGTGCCGCGGCCAGTGTCGCACCAGGTTGTCCAGTCCGATTACCTTGGCGCCGAAGGCGTCCCGAACAGCACCACCGCTGATTTGTTCGGCGGCGATGGCTTCGGCCGACGCGGTGTGCACCACGAGCCCGGCCGGCGTCGGCTGGTGCTCGGCGATCAGCGCCGCCAGCGCCGCCTCGTCGGTGATATCGCACCGCAGCGCGCTGATGTTTGCCCCGGTGCGTGCGCGCACTGCATCCAGCTGCGCCGCAGTGGCACCGGCGGCCCCGCTGCGGCTGAGCAACACGATGCTGCGGGCACCCCGTTCGGCGCAGAACGCCGCGAAGGCCATTCCGATGGCGCCGGTGCCACCGGTGATCACAACGGTCTCCGGAATCGCGGGCACTCCCGGCGCGGTGGAAGACTCGACCAGTCGTCGCGCCCACAGCCGCCCGGAGCGCACCGCGACCTCGGTGTCGGTCAGGGTCAGTGCGGTGATCGCGGCCCGGAGGTCGGCGGCGCTGAGCTGGACCGGCAGATCCAGGTGGGCGAACGTCTGGTCGGGGTAGCCGAATCCGGTGCTGCGGTGCAGCGCCGCCAGTGCGGCGGCCCCGGGCCGCGGCAGCGGGTCACTGTCGAGCCTTTCGGCGCCGCGGGTGATCAGCCACACCCGTCGGCAGTTCGGGCCCGGTGCCGGCGGTGTCTGTCTTCCCGCGTGACCAGCGAAGGCTCTTGCGGCCGCGGTGATCTCAGCATCGTCGGCGGGCGGGGCGATGAGCACCAGCAGTTCGGCGTTCGCTGGGGCGACCGCACCGGCGTCCAAACCGGCCGCCAGCCGGGTGGCCAGTTCAGCGGATTCGCCGGTGTAGTCGATGACGGCTACCCCGACCGGCCGGTCGGCGGGTTCGTCGACCGGCGCCCACTGTTCGGTCATGACGACCGGCTGCCGGTGGCGCTGCGCGGACGGCTCGACACCGGCCCACAGCCTGGTAGTGTGCATCGGCGCGTGCGGGAAGTGCCGCAGCGGTGCACCTGCGTCGGGTGCGGCGAAGTCCCGCCAGCGATAGCCAGGGTCGGCGATCGCCGCAGCAGCGATGTTGGCCGACAGCGCCTCGTCGGCCTGGCGATCGCGGTCGGCGCTGGCCAGCACCTGCGCGGAATCGGCGATGTCGCCCAGCGGCACCAGCAGGGTGGGGTGCGCCGACATCTCGACGAACGTGGTGACCCCGCGCGCCACCGCGGCCCCGGTGGCCAGGTCGAACCGTACCTGCTGGCGCAGGTTGTCGAACCAGTACTGCCGGAACGTCTTGCCGGGCGGGACCGGGCCACCATACACCGAGCCGATGAACTCCACTGGGGCGCTGTGGAATTGCGCGTCGGGCAGCTGTGCGATCATCCGATCACGCAGGGGCTCCAAAACGCTGGTGTGGGCCGGATAGCGCACCGCCAGCTCGCGGGCGAACACCCCGCGACGGTCTGCGCGCGCCAGAATCTGCTGCACCGCAGCCCATTCGCCCGAGACCACCACCGATTGCGGGCCGTTGACCACCGACAGCTCCACCCAGCCGGGGGTGCCGGCGATGAATTCGGCAGCGGCCTCGGCGCCCAGCGCGATCATCGCCATGCCGAATCGTCCCGGGGTGTCATCGGTCAGTTCCGCCCGTGCGATCACCACCGCGACCGCGGCGTCGAGATCCACCACGCCGGCGGTGTAGGCGGCGGCGAGCTCTCCCAGACTGTGGCCGACGGTGATGTCGGGCAGCACCCCGAAGTGCCGCCAGGTGGCGGCCAGCGCCGCGGCGTGGGTGAACTGCGCGGCCTGCACCACCACCGGGTCCGCGTCGTCGGTGCCGCGCAGATAGGTCAACGGCGAGGGATGCCCGGCGCGGCGGAAGGCGTCCGCGCAGCGGTCCGCCTCGGCGCGATAGGCCGCGATGCCGAACAGGTCGGCCCCCATGCCGGGCCACTGGTTTCCCTGCCCGGGGAACACGAAGGCGGTGCGGGCGGCCTCCTGCTGATGGGATCGGGCCACCAGCGGATGGTCGGCGTCGTGGTAGACGGCGTCGAGGCCGCTGATCAGTTCGCCCGCATCGCGGGCCCGGATGACGGCGCGGTAGCGGCGGATCGGGCGGGTGGCCCGCAGCGTCTGCGCCACGGCCGCGACGCCGGGCTGCCGGGTGTGCAGGTAGCGCACCAGTGCGCCGGCCTCGGCCTGGACCAGGTCGCGGGCGTGCGCCGAGATGAGGACCGGGATGCGGCCGTCGGGCAGGGCGGTCGGGTGGGTGCTCAGCACGACGGCGCCATTTCCGCGTCGTCGACGGCGACGATCACGTGCGCATTGGTGCCGCTCATCCCGAACGCCGACACCGAGCCGATCCGGCGGCCATCACCGGCCGGCCAGGCGGTGCTGGTCTCGGCCAGGGTGATGCCGCCGGCGGCCCCGCCGTCCCAGTCGATGCCGTCGTGCCAGCCGTCGCTCACATGCAGGGTGGGCGGGATCATCTGGTGTTCGGCGGCCAGCAGCACCTTGGTCAGCCCGAGCGCTCCGGCCGCGGCCTGGGTGTGCCCGATGTTGGACTTCACCGAGCCGAGCCGCGGGCCGGCGCCCGGCTCGGTGTCGGCGCCGTAGACGTTGATCAGCGACCGCAGTTCGACAGGATCGCCGACCCGGGTGCCGGTTCCGTGGCCCTCGATCATGCCGACCTGGCCCGGGTGCACGTCCGCGTCGGCCAGCGCGTGCCGGAACAGTCGCTGCTGGGCCTGCTCACTGGGGGTGAGCAGGCCGGTGGTGTGGCCGTCCTGGTTGAGCCGGCTGGCCAGCACTTCACCGTAGATATGCCGGCCGTCGCGCAAAGCCGCTGACTTGCGTTGCAGCACAAAGATTCCGGCGCCCTCGGCCCAGACCGTTCCGGTGGCGGCGGCGCTGTAGGGCCGGCAGTGTCCGTCGTCGGACAGCGCGTGCTGCTTGGAGAACTCGACGAAGAACCCGGGTGAGCCCATCACGCACACTCCGCCGGCGAGCGCCATGTCGGCGTCACCGGTCCGGATCGCCTGGATCGCCAGGTGCAGCGCTGAGAGCGCCGAGGAGCAGGAGGTGTCGACGGTCAGGGCCGGACCGGCCAGCCCGAGGGTGTAGGCGACCCGGCCGGAGATCACCGATAACGCGGTCCCGGGCAGCAGGTGACCGCTGTGGGCGGAGAACTGCGCCATGTCCGGGCCGTAGCCGGTGACCGATGCGCCCAGGTAGACGCCGACGTCGTGGCCGGTGAGCTCGTCGGGGTTGATGCCGGCGTCCTCCAGCGCGCGCCAGGCCACCCGCAGCGCGACCCGCTGCTGCGGGTCCATCGCGATGGCTTCGCGTGGCGCGATTCCGAAGAATCCGGGGTCGAATTCGGCGGCGCCGGAAAGGAACCCGCCGGCGTTGCAGATGGGCTTGAAGCCGTCGCGGTGTGATCCGTCGATGAGTTCGCGCACCGCCCAGTCCCGGTCCTCGGGAATGGTGCTCAGCGCCTCACGTCCGTCGGCCAGCAGCGACCAGTACTGCTCGGCCGTGTCGATTCCGCCGGGCGCCTCGATGCCCAGGCCGACGATGACGACCGGATCCTCACACCGATCAGGCATCGGCGATGATCCGATTCGCCAGTGTGTCGATGTGCTCGTAGTGATAGAAGTGCCCGCCGTCGTACAGCGAGACGGTGCAGGCGCCGGTGGTGTGTTGGGCCCATCCCTCGAGCAGGTCGGTGCCGACGCGGTCGTCGGAGCGGCCGCCCAGCACATTGATGGCGGCGCGGATCCGCACCTCGGGTGCGCACTGGTAGCGGTTGAACGCCAGATAGTCCGAGCGCACCGGGGTGAGCAACAGCGTGAGGAATTCCTCGTCCGCCAGTATGCGCGGGTCGGTGCCGCCGAGTTCCTCCAGTTCGGCACGCAGGTCGGCATCACCGGTGGGCACCTTGCGCAGCCCGGCCACCACGCCCGGGGCCGGCGCGGCCGAGGCCCACAGCCGCTGAATCTCGATGCCGCGTTCTTCGGCGATCCGGGCGAACTCGAAGGCGACGAGCGAGCCCATGCTGTGCCCGAAGAGCCGCAGCGGCCCGAGCTGGTGCCAGGGCGCCGCGTCGAAGAGGCTGCGGGCCAGCTGCGGGACGGTTTCGGCGGGCGGTTCGCGGAACCGGTCGGCGCGCTGCGGATACTGCATGACGTACGTGTCGACGCCGGCGGCCAAAGCCAGCGCCAAGGGGCGGTAGTTGACCGCCGCTCCCCCGGCGTGCGGGAATACCAGGGTTGCCGGCCCGGGCCCGGAAAAGCGGCCCATCCAGGTCGGAAACTGCGCGACGGCCGAGGTGTCGTCCATCCGGTCCCCTCGCATGCAATTCAGTCTGTTAGTAAAGGCTGCCCTAATTTCCCGGGTTAGATTACCCCGCTGGGGGGCGCGCCGGAAATCCGGGCGGGCTCTTGGCTGGCCCTGGACCCTCGGCCGCGCCGAACGTGCACTGAGCGCGGTTTCGCGGCGGTTTTTTCGCACTGAATGCGCGTTCGGCGAAGGGGGCGCCGCGCCATGGGCCACACTCCCCTGATGGACGTCCGCGCCACGATCGACACCTACCTTCGGGCCTGGATGCAGCAGGACCCGGCCCTGATCGTCACGATCTTCACCGACGACGCGACCTATCACGAGCGGGTGCTGGAAGAACCGATCCGCACCCGCGCCGGGATCCGCGACTACTGGCAGAGCAAGGTGGTTGAGGGACAGGCCAATATCGACGCCCGATTGCTCAACCTCTACACCGCCACCGACGGCACCACGGTGATCGCCGAGTGGGAGGCCACCTTCGACGACCGGGTGCAGGGCCACCGCAAGCGCATGCGCGAGGTAGCCATCCTGGAGTTCGCCGGGGAGCGGATCGCCAGCCTGCGCGAGTACTGGGCTTCAGAGGTCATCGAGTAAAGCGGGTTGGGTATGCGTCCTGCGTCAGAGGTGGCTCGCCACGAAGGACGCGGCCTGACCGGGCATCGGCGACTGCGCATAGGACAGGTGCGGCGCGGAGACCATCTCCTCCGGTGAAGGCAGCGCCAGGGCGCCCGGGGTGCAGATCGGATCGCCGTTCGCACACAGATCAATGGCCTTGGCGCCGTACCACGGGCTGATTTCGCTGATCGGTCCCCCCAGGTACCTGTCGGTCGGGTTCCCGAAGACGGCGACCGCCGCCACGTGCGCGGCCTCGTCCTCCGACAGAGTGGCGGCGTTGAAGCCCGCCACCGATGCCCGCGCGATGGTGATCAGGTCGATGACCATCGCGCCTTGGGAGTATCCGCCGAGCACCAGCTTGGTGTCGGGGCAGTTCGCGACCATGGATTGGACGTGAGCGTTCGCATCGCCGGCGCCGGCGGACGCCGACGGCGGCCAGTCATCGGTGGCGGGGTAGTTGATCGCATATACCCCGACCGACCGCCCTCCGGCCTGGGAGCGCAGTGCGTCGACGAATCTCTGGCCGACTCCGCCGACGCCGGCTGCCTCGCCGGTGCCACGGGCGAAGGTCACCTCGACGTCGGGACAGCTGGCCGCGGACGCCGAGGGGGCGATGACGGGAGCACCGGCCAGCATCGCCACGGCGGCCAGCACCGGAACACCGAGCAATACGATCGATCGGCGCGCTTTCATGTCATCGATGCTGGCACACCGCGACCGCGGTCCACCACCCCTAATCGCGACATCTAGCTGGGGTTTTCAGACACTTTCCGGCCATTCGCGATGCGCTTCTGGATGTGCCAGCACCGAGCGCCTGAAGTGGGGCCGGCCATCCATCAAGGACCCGACGGCCCGAAGTTGTCGGACCCCGCTGTGATGATGAGCTCATGTCAACGACCGCACTGTCCGGCACCCCTAGGAGGGGTCCTGCCCAGCGTCTGGATGTGCTGTTCGAGGAGTTATCCGAGCTGACCGGTCAACGCAACGCCATCGATGGGCGCATCGTGGAGATCGTCGCCGA
>NZ_LZMF01000048.1:0-11449 GCF_001673565.1 Mycolicibacter sinensis | reverse complement strand
TGGCCTCCCAATACCCCGACCCCGTCCAAACCGCCCCCCTCAGGCACCACAAAAGTGCCCGCCGGCGTCGTCCCCTTGGCGCCCGACGAGAACGGTTACGTCTTCATTGAGACGAAGTCGGGCAGGACCCGCTGCCAGATCTCGACGCCGCAAGTCGACTGCGAGGCGGAGTTCACCAACACCCCGCTCAAGGACGGCCAACACGCCAACGGCGTCAGCGTCGGTACCGACGGCACCGTGCGATGGGTGCTGGGAAACCTGGGCGACATCCCGGTCGTCACCATCGACTACCTGACCTACCAGGCGCAGGGGTGGCGCATCAAAGCCGATATCGACGGCACCCGGTTCACCAATGACCGCACCGGTCACGGCATGTTCGTCAGCATCGACAACGTCGAAACGTTCTGACCTCTCAGTCGGGTCGCCGGTAACCGCTGTCCATTACGATCGCTGGAATGGCGCGCTACGGATCTTCAGACCGCCCCGGCAACCCCGGCGACGACCCCACCCGCTCCACTCAATACGGCCAGCGCGGACCTCAGCCGCCCGGGCCGCAACCCGCGCCCTTCGGCCCCGCCGGCCTGGGCCCCCGTCCCGGCGAGCCGGGCTACCACCCCGGCAATGCGCCGACCCAGTACGGGCCGGCCTACAACCCGTTCGACCAGCAGCCTGCCGCCGAGGCCGACACCGCGAACTTCGCCGCTGTAACGCCCACACCCTGGTTCCGGCGACGGTCGGTGCTGATCGCCTGGTTCGCGCTGATCGCGGTGATGCTGGGGCTGGTGATCTGGGGCATCATCCAGCTGACCAGCCGGGGCCCCGGAGGGGGCAGCCCAGCGCCGCAGACCAGCTCCTCGAGCACCACCAGCACGACCACCAGCAGCAGCACCACCTCCAGCACCACGCCGTCGGAGAGTTCCTCGAGCACGTCGGCCCCACCGGCGGCCCCACCGCAGCAGGCCCCGCCGCAACAACCACCGGCCCAGCAGCCCCCGGCGCCCGGCGAATCGCACCGCCACCGCCTGCCGTCGCTGCCGTCGGTGATCACCATCCCGCCGATCCCCAAGGTTCCGGAGCTGCCGACGGTGATCACCATCCCGCCACACCGGTAGGCGGCGCACTGGCCCAGTAGTCTCGCCGCATGCGACCGCAGCAGAAACCGGCCTGGCTCGGTATGGATCTGGTGGCCGTTCTGATCTTCTGCGCCCTAGGCCGGCGCAGCCACGACGAGGGCGTCGACTTCAGCGGCTTGGCGGTGACGGCCTGGCCCTTTCTGAGCGGCACGGTGCTGGGCTGGCTGTTGTCCCGGGCCTGGCGCCGGCCGGCCGCCCTGGTTCCCACCGGGGTGATCGTCTGGATATCGACGGTGCTGGTCGGCATGGTCTTGCGCGCAGCGACATCGGCGGGTGTGGCGTGGTCCTTCATTGTGGTCGCCTCGACAGCGACGGCGGTCTTGTTGCTCGGCTGGCGAGCCGTGTTCGCGCTCGCTGCACGACGGACCGCTACCGGTCGGGAATGACCCGGCCGTCCGGAGACGGCACAGCGACTCGTCAGGCGGCGCCGCGGCCTTTCGTCAGCCGCGGCACCTACCATTGGTGCGCGTGGAACGAACGCCGGACGATCCGAACAACGAACCGACCCAGATGGCCGGCTACGACTACCGCCGGACCGGCAACTACGGCGAGCCGGCCGGCTACTACAGCGAATACGGCGAACCCGGTGGCCCGCCCGCCAGCTGGTCCGCACCGCCCGAACCGCCACCGACTCCCTGGTACCTGCAGCCGCTCGCGCTGATCGGCTGGGGCGTGCTGACGGCGCTGCTGATCGCGGCGATGGTGTGGGGCATGGTCCGGCTGGTGAACAAGGACTCCGGTGACACCACACCGGCGACGACGTCGGTCACCTCGACCCCGGTGGCGCCCGGCGACGCACCGATCGCCCCGGTCCCCGGGCCGGTCGCCCCGGAGACCACCACCGAAGAAAACGCGCCGCCGGCCACGACAACGGAGTCAACGGCCACCGAGGCACCGACCACCACCACCGAATCCCCGACCACGACGGCTCCGACCACGACGCAACCGCCGACGACGACCACGGAGGCGCCGACCACGACCGCGTCTCAGGCGCCCGCCACCACGACCGCGGAGGAGAACGGATAGCCGTCGCCCGCCGAGAAAGCCCGTGCCGAAGGGTCGCCGACCGATACAGTTAGGCCAACCTTTGTCGCGCCGGGCGGGTGCGGGGTGGCACTATGAGCGAGCACCGAGCAGGGCTTGAACAGGTGCTGCGCAAGGTTGGCGTAAGTTACCCGTCAGTAACCGCAGTGGGGTTACCAGTCAGTAACTTGTGGATGGGAGAGGCTCTCCGTGACCGAAAACACCCAGATGCTGATCAGGCTGGTCGTCGGCCTGGGCATGACGGCAATCGTCGGCCTGCTGTCCGCACGCCGGGTCTTCTGGCTGTACCGGCTGGTCATGTCCGGTCAGAAGACCGGCGCCGAGCGGATGACCGACATCAAAGACCGCGTCTGGACGCAGATCCGCGAGGTCGCCGGCCAGGCCAAGTTGCTGAAGTGGTCGATCCCGGGCATCGCGCACTTCTTCACCATGTGGGCGTTCTTCGTCCTGCTCACGGTCTACATCGAGGCCTACGGCCAGCTGTTCAAGCACGACTTCGCCATCCCGCTCATCGGGCACTGGGACGCGCTGGGCTTCCTGCAGGACTTCTTCATCACCGCGGTGACCCTGTCGATCTTCGCGTTCATGATCATCCGCATCATCCGCAACCCAACCGAGCACGGCCGGGACTCCCGGTTCTACGGCTCGCACAATGGCGGCGCCTGGCTGATCCTGGTGATGATCCTCAACGTCGTCTGGACCTTCCTGCTGCTGCGCGGGGCCGCGGTCAACACCGGCAGCCTGCCCTACGGCAATGGCGCCTTCCTGTCGCAGCTGATGGGCAAGCTCATGGAGCCGCTGGGCCTGTCCGCCAACGAGACGATCGAGACCGTCTCGCTGCTGCTGCACATCGGGGTGGCGCTGGCGTTCCTGGTCATCGTGCTGCACTCCAAGCACCTGCACATCTTCCTGGCGCCGGTCAACGTCACGTTCAAGCGGCTGCCCAACGGCCTGGGTCCGCTGCTGCCGATCGAGTACGACGGTGAGCCGCTGAACTTCGACGACCCGCCTGAGGACGCGGTGTTCGGCCGCGGCAAGATCGAGGACTTCTCCTGGAAGGGCATGCTCGACTTCGCCACCTGCACCGAGTGTGGCCGCTGCCAGTCGCAGTGTCCGGCGTGGAACACCGGTAAGCCGCTGAGTCCCAAGTTGCTGATCATGGACCTGCGCGACCACTGGATGGCCAAGGCGCCGTACCTGCTCGGCACCTCGGAGGCGCCGGCCATGGACGTCGACCTCGCCGACGCCAAACCGCTGGCGGGCCACCACGTGCCGGAGAAGGGCTTCGAGCGCATCGGCGGCTCCGGTCCGGAGCAGGCGGTCCGGCCGCTGGTCGGCACCGAGGAACAGGGCGGCGTGATCGACCCCGACGTGCTGTGGTCCTGCACCAACTGCGGCGCCTGCGTCGAGCAGTGCCCGGTGGACATCGAGCACATCGACCACATCCTGGACATGCGCCGCTACCAGGTGCTGGTGGAGTCGGAGTTCCCGTCCGAGCTGGCTGTGCTGTTCAAGAACCTGGAGAACAAGGGCAACCCGTGGGGGCAGAACGCCAGCGAGCGCACCGCCTGGATCGACGAGCTCAACTTCGACATCCCGGTCTATGGCCAGGACGTCGAGAGCTTCGACGGGTTCGAGTACCTGTTCTGGGTGGGCTGCGCGGGTGCCTATGAGGACCGGGCCAAGAAGACCACCAAGGCCACCGCCGAGCTGCTGGCCGCGGCCGGGGTGAAGTTCCTGGTGCTGGGCACCGGCGAGACCTGCACCGGTGACCCGGCCCGCCGGTCCGGCAACGAGTTCCTGTTCCAGCAGCTGGCCACTCAGAACGTCGAGATGCTCAACGAGGTGTTCGACGGGGTGGACAAGCCGGAGCGCAAGATCATCGCCAGCTGCCCGCACTGCTTCAACACCATCTCCCGCGAATACCCGCAGCTGGGCAGCGAATACACGGTGCTGCACCACAGCCAGGTGCTCAACCGGCTGATCCGGGACAAGAGGCTGATCCCGGTCACCCCGATGGCGCGGGACGTCACCTACCACGACCCGTGCTTCCTGGGCCGGCACAACAAGGTGTACGAGCCGCCGCGCGAGCTCGTCACCGCCTCGGGTGCCAACCTGGTCGAGATGCCGCGGAACCGCGACCGCTCGTTCTGCTGTGGGGCCGGCGGGGCGCGGATGTGGATGGAAGAGCACATCGGCAAGCGGGTGAACCACGACCGCGTCGACGAGGCGCTGGCCACCGGTGCCACCACCATCGCCACCGCCTGCCCGTTCTGCCGGGTGATGATCTCCGATGGTCTCGACGACCGCATCGAGGCTTCCGGGCGCACCGGTGTGGACGTGCGTGACATCGCGCAGATCCTGCTGGACTCACTGGACCTGTCCGGCGTGACGTTGCCGGCCAAGGGCACCGCCGCGGCGGCGGCCGAGCGGGCCCCCAAGAAGGCCGAGCAGGAGGCGCCCGCCCCCGCCGCTGTGGCCACCGTGACGGCGGAGAAGCCCGCCGAGGCCCCGGCGGCCGAGGCCAAAACCGCGGCCCCGGTCAAGGGACTGGGGATGGCCGGTGGGGCCAAGCGCCCCGGCGCCAAGAAGGCGGCCGCGGCCCCGGCTGCCCAGGCCGGTACTGCGGCACCTGCCGAACCGGCCGCGCCCGCTGCTCCGGTCAAGGGCTTGGGCATCGCCGGTGGGGCCAAGCGCCCCGGCGCCAAGAAGGCGGCCGCGGCCCCGGCCGAACCCGTCAGCTCTGCGGCGGAACCGGCCAGCACGGCCAGCGAGCCGACCAGCACCGCCGCGGAGCCCGCGGCTGCCCCACCGGTCAAGGGTCTGGGGATGGCGGCAGGCGCCCGCAAGCCCGGCGCCAAGAAGGCCGCGGCGGCTCCGGCTGCCGAACCCGCCAAGACCGAGCCGGCCGCAGCCGAGCCCGCGGCTGAGCCGGCTGCTGAAGCTGCCCCCACCGAGGCGGCACCGGCGGCCGAGGCTCCCAAGGAACAGCCGCCGGTGAAGGGGCTGGGGATCCAGCGCGGCGCGAAGCCACCGGGCAAACGCTGAGATAACAGGTTGGGGCCGTGTGGGTGCACATACGGCCCCGATCTGTTTCTCGGGCAAATTTTGATTGGACAGTTATGGGACCATTGTCGACGTGACCGCTCACCAGTTGCCTCATCAGATGCCCTGGCCTGCGCCCGGCAGCCAGCTGCGGCAGCGCACCTTCGCGCAGTCGACCAAGCTGCAGGACGTCCTCTACGAGATCCGCGGTCCGATCCACGCCCAGGCCGCCCGGATGGAGGCCGAGGGGCACCGCATCCTCAAGCTGAACATCGGTAACCCGGCACCGTTCGGGTTCGAGGCGCCCGACGTCATCATGCGGGACATGATCCAGGCGCTGCCGCACGCACAGGGCTACTCCGATTCGCAGGGCATCCTGCCGGCCCGCCGGGCAGTGGTCACGCGCTACGAACTCGTCGAGGGCTTCCCGCGCTTCGACGTCGACGACGTGTACCTGGGCAACGGGGTGTCCGAGCTGATCTCCCTGGTGCTGCAGGCCCTGCTGGACAACGGCGACCAGGTGCTGATCCCGGCGCCGGACTATCCGCTGTGGACGGCGTCGACCTCGCTGGCCGGCGGCACGCCCGTGCATTATCTGTGCGACGAGACCCAGGGCTGGCAGCCCGACATCGCCGACATGGAATCGAAGATCACCGAACGCACCAAGGCGCTGGTGGTGATCAACCCGAACAACCCCACCGGCGCGGTCTACGGCCGGGAGGTGCTCGACCAGATCGCCGAGTTGGCCCGCAAGCATCAACTGCTGCTGCTCGCCGATGAGATCTACGACAAGATCCTCTACGACGACGCCGAGCACATTAACCTGGCCTCCCTGGCGCCGGATCTGCTGTGCCTGACCTTCAACGGGCTGTCGAAGGCCTACCGGGTGGCCGGCTACCGGGCGGGCTGGGTGGCGATCACCGGCCCCAAGGAGCACGCGACCAGTTTCCTCGAGGGCATCAACCTGCTGGCCAATATGCGGCTATGCCCGAATGTGCCGGCCCAGCATGCCATTCAGGTGGCATTGGGCGGTCATCAGAGCATCGACGATCTGGTGCTGCCCGGCGGGCGGCTGCTCGAACAGCGCGACGTCGCCTGGACCAAGCTCAACGAGATTCCGGGCGTCTCCTGCGTCAAGCCGAGCGGTGCGCTGTACGCGTTCCCGCGGCTAGACCCCGAGGTCTACCCGATCGCCGACGACGAGCAGTTGGTCCTGGATCTGCTGTTGCAGGAGAAGATCCTGGTCACCCAGGGCACCGGGTTCAACTGGCCCGCCCCGGACCACCTGCGTATCGTGACGCTGCCGTGGGCTCGTGATTTGTCCAGCGCTATCGAACGTTTGGGCAATTTCCTGGTCGGCTACCGGGTGTAGTTGTTCGCCGTTTGCGCCGAAACTGTCGTTAGCGCGGGAAAGTTCGAGTACCGAACACGCTAACGACAGGGTCGGCGGCACGGGAAGCCCTTCGCCCACACGCCCCAACGGGAATCGCGTGGGAGACGATCCCGATGCCCCAGCCGAGGATGGGCCAAGCGGGCCAGAAATACCACGCCCCGGCGGCCACGGCGGTCGCCAGCCAGATGCCGATCATCAGCACCGACACGGCCAGATAGGCGAACAGATGAATCCGCACGGCACGACCGGCGGCGGCGTGGCGCGCGGCACGACGCTGCGGATCCCGCCGGCCAATCCGCCCGACGGGCAGATCGACGAGCAGATCGTCGAGGGCACGAACGGTCTCAGCTTCAAACGCCCGCCCCAGTCGTGTCTCGTACTCCTCCATAGAAAGATATCCCTGGGCGAATGCCTGTCCGAGACGGGCGGCAGTGCTTCCCCGCTCCGGATCGCCGGCCCGCATCGCGGGCTCCGACGGCGTTACCAACCTCGTGCTCATCTCGATCTCCTACTGCCCGCTGGGCACCCAGTTGCCGTGGAAACCGGCGGGAACACGATGCGGAAGCTGGATACCGGCGACGTCCTCCAGCGTGGGCGCATCCAGGATGGCCAGCCCGCTGCGATCGGTCGCGCTGTCGTACACGAAGCCCATCAGCACACCGTCGTCTTCGGCCGCGTCGGTTGCGGACGGTTGGAAGACGAACTCGCCCAACTGTTTTCCCGCACCAAACGAGCGCGTCGCCGTCGAACCGCCGACGAGGTCATGCTTGAGCAGCGTCGACTCGTCGCCGTTGAAACCAACCGCATAGCCGAACCGGTGCCGTCGGCCGACCCGGCGCTCGTCGACCCGGGGGAACTCTTGGCCCCGGTCGTCAATGCGGGACTCCCGGACTTTGCCATCGGCCAGGTCCACCGTCCACCGATCCAGCGTGGGCGGACCCTCCGCCGGACCACGAAGGTCAGTGTCGAACATCTTGGGGTGGCGCACCACATCGAGCACGACGGTGTCGCCGTCGTCGTAGGCGTTCAGCGGGTGGAACACGTAGCACGGTTCCACGTCGAACCACCGCACGTCTGAACTGTCGCTATCACGGGGCATAACCCCGACCCGCGCAGGGTATTTCGGGTTCCACCGATACGGCATGCGGCGGTCGCCGTCCTTGGGCCTCGGTAACCGGGCGGTGATCGGGTCCGGGATGCGGACCCGCCCGATCAAGGCATTCAGGACCAGTCGCACCGGCAGCCGCAGGCCCGGAGGCGCCGACCCCTCGACGACCTGGCGTACATCGAAGGTCACCGGAAGGTCGTAGAAGACGACGTGGTTTTCGGTCAGCGAGAAGTCATGCATCATCGGCGAGCCGGTGACTTCGATGTCGATGGCGCGCCGCGTCCGGCCATCGGCGCCGATCACCGAGTACTGCACGGTGTTACCGCGGTTGAACGCGTACGACACGGCATGCAGCTCGCCGGTGTCCGGGTCGCGTTTGGGATGCGCGGTGTAGCCGCCGGGCAGGGTGCCGTCGAAGTCGCAGGCGCCGATGGTGTCCAGCTCGTCGGTCAGCTCATAGCAGGAGACGCCGCCCTCGATTAGCGCGTAGGTGCGCCCGGCGTGGCCGATCACGTTGGTGTTGGCACCGATGCCCATCGCCCCGCGGTGGTAGCCGTGCGGCGGCGGTTCGCCGAGTGCTTGGGCTGTCTGCGGCCCGCGCACGTAGCGGTTGCGATACCACTCGGCCTTGCCCTCGCGCAGCCGCACGCCGTGGACCATCCCGTCTCCGATGAACCAGTGGTAGACGGCGGGATCGATTTCGCCGACCGGGTTGGGGCCGTTGCGCAGGTAGCGGCCGTCCAGGTAGTCGGGGATGACCCCGGACACCTTGAGGTCGGTGAGGGTGTATTCCTGGGCGATCGGGGCGTAACCGCCCTCCAGGTACGGATTGTTCATACTGGCACCTCCTTGTCATAACGACGTTATGTTCGTGTATAACATCGTTATGGCAGGATGGCAAGGGTGAATCCGCGTGAGCGCTTGATCGAAGCCGGGCTGCACCTATTGGAAACCTCGGGTCCCGAGGCGCTACAGGCACGGAAGGTCGCCGCCGAGATCGGGGCGTCGACGATGGCGGTCTACACCCACTTCGGCGGAATGAACGGCCTGCTGGACGCCATCGTCGCGGCGTCGTTTGAGCGGTTCGGTGCTGCGCTCGGCGCGGGTCCGCGAATCGACGACCCGATGGCCGATTTCTTCGTGATGGGCTACAACTACCGCGAGTTCGCGCTGGAGAATCCGCAGCGGTACCGGCTGATGTTCGGCCTGGCGTCGCCTCGGCTGATCGGCACGCCGAACATCGGAATGCCGGTGGGGAACAATGCATTCGAACAACTCATCGCCGCCGTGCAGCGCATGGTCACCGCCGGGAGGATCCGTGCGGACGACGTCGTGGATTTGGCCGGGCGGATCTGGAGCATGATCCACGGCGTGGTGTTGTTGGAGATTGTCGGCACCTTCGAGCGGGACGGCCGTGCGCTCACGAACATCCTGGGGCCGATGACCGTCGACATGTTCGTCGGGATGGGCGATCGGCGTGAAGACGCCGAGCGCTCGCTGCAGCGCGCGGCGGCGACGATCGCCGGCGCTCGGTAGCCGATCAGCGCCGGTCCAGCAACTCCAGCAGATAACCGCCGTATCCGGACTTGAGCAGGGCTTGCGCGCGGTCCGCGAGTTGGGCGTCGTCGATGAACCCCATCCGCCAGGCGACCTCCTCGGGGATGCCGATCTTGAGGCCCTGGCGGCGCTCGATGGTGCGGACGTAATCGCCGGCGTCCAGCAGTGAATCGAACGTCCCGGTGTCCAGCCAGGCGGTGCCGCGGGCCAGCGTCTCGACCCGCAGCCGGCCCTGCTCGAGGTAGGTCTGGTTGATATCGGTGATCTCGTACTCGCCGCGCCCGGACGGCTTCAAGTCCCGGGCGATCTCGACGACGTCGTTGTCGTAGAAGTACAGCCCCGGTATCGCATGGTGCGATTTGGGGGCCGCCGGCTTCTCCACCACCGACACCGCCGTGCCGTCCGCGCCGAACTCGACGACGCCGTAGGCCGAGGGGTCCGCCATCCAGTATGCGAAAATAACTGCGCCGGAAACGGATTGGTGGCGCCGCAAGCTGGTTCCCAGCCCGGGGCCGTAGAAGATGTTGTCCCCCAATACCAGTGCGACCGAATCGGTGCCGATGTGCTCGGCGCCGATGACGAATGCCTGCCCCAGGCCCTCGGGCCGATCCTGGACCGCGTAGGTGATGTCGACCCCGAATGTGCTGCCGTCGCCCAGCAATCGCTGAAAGGCCGGCGCGTCATGGCCGGTGGTGATCACCTGGATGTCGCGGATACCGGCCAGCATCAGGGTGCATAGCGGGTAGTAGACCAGCGGCTTGTCGTAGACCGGCAGCAGCTGTTTGCTGACGCCCATCGTGATCGGATACAGGCGGGTGCCTGAGCCGCCGGCCAGGATGATCCCGCGCATGGGGTAGAGAGTAACGGTTCAGTCGGCGCGGTCGGCCTCGGTGAGGTCCGTGGCGGTCAACGCCGCGTCGAGGTCGTCGTGACGGAACACCGCCGTGACGTGGTCGTGCACCACCCGGAAGGCAACCGCCTGGGCGGTGGCGCCGGCTTCGGCGGGCGTCAACTCGGCCACCACCACCCCGCCGTGCACATACATCCGGCCGATCCCGGCGCTGGTCTGCGCCAAGGCTGCCCACTGCCGCAGCGCCTGATGGCCCTGCGCGGCACCGTCGGCGTCGGCTACCTCGATGTCCTCGCTGGACAGCTGCTCCAAGGTGTCCACGTCACCGGCGGCCAGGGCGTCGTGCCAGGCGAGGACGGTCGCGATCTCCGATGTGCTCATGGTCTGCAAACTACCGTGTCGGCGCGCCCTCAGAACGCGGTGTGCTCGACCCAGTCCTGCCACACCGCGGCGTCACCGAACACCGCGATGTCGGTGTCGGCCACCGCAACCCGGCGCATGACCGCCAGGAACAGGTCGCGGGCCGGGCCGCGCAGTGCCACCGACCCCTTGCCGTGCTCATGCGACCAGCTCAGTGCGCCGGTGTCGGGCGACCGGCTGATCGTCCACTCGCCCGCCGATCCCAGGCCGTCATCGGTGGCGTGCAGGTGCACGCTCTGACCGCCGGCCAGCGGCGATTGCCCGTCGCGGCCAGGCCGTGCGGTGACCAGGTCGAGCCATTCGGAGATCCCGTCGGCAGCCAACTCCGGCGACAGGTTGAAGTCGACGCCGAGTGCCAGGGCGGCGTCGGCGCGGTGCACCGTCGCCTCGTGCAGCCGGCGGCGCAGCCACCAGACGGCCGGGCGGGGACCCAGAAACGTCCATGCCGGATTGTCCGGCCCGATACCGGTGATCGCGTCGAGCACCCGCTGGGCGCCGTCGTGCAGCCAGTCGATGGCCGCGTCGGGGTCCGCGGGCGGCTTGCCGTCGACGACCTCGCGTGGGTCCAGCGCGTGGTCCAGGCGGTCGGCGACGATCTGGGCGGCCCAACGGTGTCCGCGTCCGACGTGCCGGAACAGCTGCGTCAGGTTCCACTCCGGGCAGGTCGGGATCGCCAGTTCCGGATCCCCGGAGCGGACCAGCTCACCGAAGGCGCGGTTCTCGTCGAGCAATGCTGCGGCGTAGTCCACGCCGCCAGGCTAGTGGACTGGGCGTCAACTCAGAAGGGCCAGCCGCCGCCCTTGCCGCCGCCGCCCTTGCCCCCGCCGCCGCCAAGGCCGGGGAACCAGGAGCCGCCGCCACCACCGCGGGCGCCGCTGCTACCGCCGCCCAGGCCCGGC
>NZ_LZMF01000047.1:0-536 GCF_001673565.1 Mycolicibacter sinensis | reverse complement strand
TAGCCGCCAATGGTCATCAGGTCCTTGCACCGGCCGGTGACGAACAGCTCGCCGTCCCGGAAGAACCCCAGGTCGCCACTGCGCAGGTAGGGGCCCTCTCCGGTGTCGGCCACGTACGCGTTGAAGGCGTGCTCGGTCTCCTCGGGGCGTCCCCAGTAGCCCACGCCGACGCTGGGCCCGGACACCCAGATCTCGCCCACTTCCTCAGGGCCGCGGCGCAACCGGGTCTCGGAGTCAACGATCAGGACTTGCTGGCTCTCCGCCTTGGCGCCGCAGGCCACCAGGGGCACCGCCCCGGCGGTGTCGGCAGCCACCTCGACGACCCGCTCCTCGCTGAGCGCGGTCCGGTCGATGTGCCGGACCACCGGCACCGGTGACTCGGACATGCCCGTCACACCCAGGGTTGCCTCGGCCAGCCCGTACGCGGGAATAAAGGCCTCGGGCCGGAACCCGGCCGGCGCGAACGCCTCGGCGAAGTTCTGCAGAGTGGTCGCGCGGACCGGCTCGGTGCCGATCCAGGCGTGCGTCAGGTTGGA
>NZ_LZMF01000046.1:0-1534 GCF_001673565.1 Mycolicibacter sinensis | reverse complement strand
GCAGAGTCATCCCTGAAGGGGTGGGGTCCGGTCAAGGGTTGGTGTGCTGCGGTTTGTTCGGTTTCGGAATATGTGCGGGCAGCGCTGAATGAGGGGCGGGGTCAAGACGCAGCGCCCGCAGCGTAGCGAGGACGAACGGTCTTGACGGCGGCCCGTTTCAGCGCAGAATCGGCGCGGAGCCGAAACGGCAATCCTGGTGTGGAGTTGTGGGTGGTGCGGCTCTCCAGTGTGATGCCGATCAAGGCTGGGCAAGGCCCGGGGTTGTTCCGGGCTGCCGGTCATCCCTTCGCCCAGGCTGGCTGGGCATGGAGCGCTGCGGCGTGCGGTATGCGGGGTCAATCAACGGCACGGCCATGCCCCGGTTGGGGAGGCCAGACTCTGCGGCGACCACGCGTATACCGCACCCGGATTACTCACGCTGCGTCCTTAGCCAACGCACGAATGTGTTCGTCACGCAGGCCGTAGTAGACCAGGGTGAGTAGCTTGCGGGCAGCAGCGACCTTGGCGATGTTGGTGCCACGTCGAGCGGCGATCCGATCTTTGTCAGCGGCGATCTTGGCCGTGGACTGGTGCCGTTGCACTGCCTCGATTGCTGCCCAGCGCACCAGCCTGGATCCCTGCTTGGTGATGTGCCCGCGATGCACCACGGTGTCGGACTCATAGTGCCGCGGTGTCAGCCCTGCCCAGGAACACAACTGTTGCGGGCGGGTGAAGCGGTGTACGTCGCCAATCTCGGCGACGAAGACGGCCGCCAAGATCGGTCCCACACCCGGCAGCTCTTGGATCGCGCGGTAACCGGCGTGGCGTTGCAGCTCTGTGGCGATTCGGTCAGACAACGCGGTCTGCTCGGCATCGAGGATGTCGATCAGACGCAGCAGTGAGGCCACCCGCTGGGCATACACCCCAGATAGCGGGGTGCGTTCCAGGCGCTTGCGGGCAGTGGCGCCGAACAGATCCGTTGCAACGATCAACACCCCAGCCTTGGCCAAGACCGCATGCACCTGCGCTTTAAGCCCCGATCGCAGCGCCACCAGTTTGGCGCGGTAACGGACCAGTTCACGCAGTTCCCGTGTCGCCGGCGGTGCGATCCAGGCCTCCGGTAGCCGATTCATTCGCAGCAGATCCGCCAGATCCCCGGCGTCACGCACATCGTTTTTGACCCGCCGATACCGAAACCCTTTGACACCCAGCGGGTGCGCCAAATGCACACTGGCACCTGCGGCTTGCAGCACCTCGACCGCCCAATACCAGCCGTAAGTGGCTTCAAGCACCACCTCCGGATTCGGTCCAGCGCGCTCGATCTCCAACGCCAACGCCACCGGATCGTTGACGATACGCACCGCCGAAAGCTGCTGCCCGGTATCGGTTTGACGGACGATCACCGAACGCTGTCGATGCAGGTCAATCCCGACGAACTGTTTTCCGGCATACTCGCTCATTAGGGGCCTCCCAACACGTGACTGGTAGTGACACCCCCAGCATCCGCCGGGAACGTCACGAGGAGCGGAGGCCCCGCCCCTTCATCGCATCAACG
>NZ_LZMF01000045.1:0-35320 GCF_001673565.1 Mycolicibacter sinensis | reverse complement strand
TGGCCGCCATCGAGGCCTGGTCCAAACTGGAGACCGCCGACCAGTTCACCCGCGCGCTCGACGACCTGCCGTGGCCGGCGCCGACGGTGTTTCTGATGCGCCCGGGTTCCGGGGACACCTACACGCTGCGGCTGGCCAAAGACGTCTACCCCAACCACCCCAACGTGCGCCGCTACACCGTCGACTTGGACGCCGCACTGTTCGACGGGCCGGCGTTCAGCGTGGAGAAGATCGGCCCGTTCGTGCTGGCGGTGCGGCGCTGATCCGCTCGGCCACGGCAGGTCGTCGAGCGCGCGGGTGAACTGGTCGGCGGTCTCCAGTTTGGACCAGGCCTCGATGGCGGCGGCGCGCGCGGAGAACTGTGCCAGCGGGTTGGCGTAGTGACTCGTCAGGCCCTGGAAACCCCAGTAGGGGTAGAAGGACAGGAAGCTGTAGTCGGCGGTGAGCACCACGGTCTCATCGCGGGGCTTGCCGGTGGTCTTGGTGATGGCCGCATCGACGGCGTCGTAGTACTTGGCCGCGCCGGGCGGGCGCCGGTCGCCGCGTTGGCCGTGGCCGTCGGTGTCGGTGTAGGCGACGGTGATGTCGGGCCGCAGCACTTCGGGGATGTCCTGGCTGAACGCGATCGCCCCGGCCAGCCCGACTGCCGTCGCCGCCGGATAGACCACCCGGTGCCAGCCGGTCGCGGCCCCGCCCAATGCGCGGGCCGCCTCGACGAAGCCGAACACCCCGGCGGTGGCCAGCAGCACGGTCAGCGTCGGCTGCAGCCGGAAGCTCAGCAGCGTGGTGCGGGCCAGGGTGGACAGCATGGACAGGATCGACCACAGGTAGACGCCGACGACGCCGATCGCCAGCGCGGCGGCGCGGGCGGAGGTTCGGGCCCGCACCACCAGCCATCCGGTACCCAGTAGGCACAGCGCGCCGAGCAGGGTGAACTGCAGCATCGGGAAGCTCAGTTCGGCGCCGTCGCCGGGCAGATAGTGCCGAGCGCTGCCGGTGTCGCCGGTCGGGTTGCTCGCGGCCCGCAGCAGGTACGGCGTCCAGTTGATCGCGGCGATGGCCGCGGCGATCACGCCGGTCACCACGAGGCGGGCCAGCGGATTCACGCTGCGCCGGGCGGCCGTCAGCAGCAGGGCCATCAGCACCACGGTGAACGCGCTGTAGGCCACCAGCAGGGTGTAGAACGTGGCCGCGAAGCCCAGGAAGATCCCGGCTCCGGCGACCGCGCCCCAGCCGCCGCCGCGTTCACCGGCCCCCAGGCCCGACCAGGCCAGGACCAGCACCGGCGGCAGCAGCATGGTGATCATCGCCGCGTAGGGCTCCGGGGAGCTATAGGCCAGCGTCACCGCGGCGCCGGCGAGGGTGACCAGCAGCGCGTACTCGAAGCGAATCAGTTTGTTCCACAGCACCAGCGCTATGGCCACCGCGATGGCCATCGAGGTGATCGCCCACGGCTTGTACATCTCCCAGGCCGGGGTGCCGGTCAGCGCCGCGGCGCGCCCGCCCAGCCAGAACCAGCCCGGCGGGTAGAACGACGGCAGGCCCAGATAGGTCATGTCGTGTAGCGCGGGGCTGTCGGCCATCCGGGTCAGGTATTCGATGCGGAACTGCTGGTCGACCGAGACGCCGAACAGGTAGAGCTTGGTGGCGCCCAGCGGCATCGCCAGCGTCACCACCGAGAACGCGCTGGTGAACACCACCGCGGCCAGCCAGCCCAGCGCTTGGCGGCCCCGCCGCCACAGCCACGCGGCGGCGCCCAGCCCGGCCAGGCAGCCGACCTGCCCGACGGTGGTCAGTGCGTGCAGTTGGTTCGACGAGGGGTAGGCCGGCCACTGCACCCGGGCGATGGCCACCAGGGCTATGACCGCGACGACGACGGCGATGAGGCCCGCCAGGATCATCTGCCCGACGGTCGTGAGCGCGGTTTTCCCGGCGCGAGCAGACGTGAAAGCTCCCATTTCGCGCCCTTTTTGGGGGCTTTCGCGTCTGCTCGGCATGGGCTAGATCGGCAGCTTGCGGAAGATCGCCCGCGGGACGTGCCGCAGCACCATCATCACGTAGCGGAATGCCCCCGGCGCCCAGACGATCTCCTTGCCCTTGGCGGCCGCGGTCACCGCCAGCTCGGCGACGTCCTCTTTGTCGACGGTCAGCGGCGCTTCCTTGACGTGCGCGGAGAACCGGGTGCGCACCTGGCCGGGCCGGATCACCAGCACCCGCACCCCGTCGTCGCGCAGCGCCTCACCCAAACCGAGGTAGAAACCGTCGAGCCCGGCCTTGGTGGAGCCGTAGACGAAGTTGGTGCGGCGCACCCGCTCGCCGGCCACCGAGCTCATCGCGATGATCTGCCCGAAGCCCTGGGCGCTCATCTTGTTGGCCAGCAGCACCCCGACCGACACCGCTGCGGTGTAGTTGATCCCGGCGACCTGCACGGCCTTGGCCTGGTTGTGCCAGAGCTCCTCGGCGTCGGCGTCCATGCCGAAGGCGACGATCGCCACATCTATATCGCCGTCGCTGAACGCGGCGTCGATCATCGCCGGGTGGCTCGCGGTGTCGAGGGCGTCGAAGTCGATCACCCGCACCGACTTGGCACCGGCGGCCTCCATCGCCGCCGCCGCGCCGTCGCGGCCGGGGTCATTCGGCAGGCAGGCCAGCACCACGCTCGCCGAGGCGTTGCGCAGGTAGCGCGCGCAGATCGCCAGCCCGATTTCGGACGTGCCGCCCAGCACCAGGATCGACTGGGGGTTACCGGTCGCGTCGAACACCATCTACACAAGCTCCAAACGTCGGGCCATGTCCGAGACGAAGATCCCGTCGGGATCGACCTTGCGCCGCACCGCAATCCATTCGTCGATGCGCGGGTACATGGCGTGGAACATCTCCGCGGTGGTGCGGGAATCCTTGGCGGTGTAGAGCCGGCCGCCGAACTCCAGCACCCGGCGGTCGAGGCCGTTGAGGAATTCGTTGAGGCCGGCCTTGATCTGAAAGTCCACGCAGACGTTCCAGCCGGGGATCGGGAAGCTCAGCGGCGCTTGGTTGCCCGGGCCGAACAGCTTGAACACGTTGAGGAAGGAGTAGTGCCCGCTGGCCTGGATGTCTCTCATGATGGCCTTGAACTCCTCGACCGCCTCGGTGGGCACCACGAACTGGTATTGCCCGAAGCCGGCCGAGCCGTAGGCCCGGTTCCACTCACCGACCATGTCCAGCGGGTGGTAGAACTGCGTCAGGTTCTGCGCCTTGCCGCGGTAGCTGCCGGACTTGCGGTACCACAGCTCGGTCATCGCACCGAAGATCAACTTGTTGCCCAACCCGTTGGGGAAGACGTCTGGGGCGGTGAAGAACTGCGGCGCATCGAATTTCAGCGGGTCGCGGGCCAGCTTGTCGGGCAGCTGGTCCAACCTGGCCAGCGAGCCCCGCGAGATAGCGGCCCGGCCCAGCTTGGGCGGCGCGCTGATCGCGTCGAACCACGCCGAGGAGTAGGTGTAGTCGGCTTCGCTGCCGTCGCTGTGGAAGGCGATGGTCTCGTCGAGCGAGGCGGTGACGTCGCCGTCGGCAATAAAGTACGCCGACTCGGTAGGGGTCATCGCGATCGTCGCGCGCAACACGATGCCGGTTAGGCCGTTGCCGCCGACGGTGGCCCAGAACAGCTCCGCCTCGGGGCCGGCCGGGGTCAGGTGGCGCACCGAACCGTCGGCGGTCAGCAGCTCCATCGACACCACGTGGTTGCCGAAGCTGCCGGCGCTGTGGTGGTTCTTGCCGTGGATGTCGCAGGCGATCGCCCCGCCGACGGTGACCTGCCGGGTCCCGGGCAGCACCGGCACCCACAAGCCCAGCGGCAGCGCGGCCCGCATCAACTGGTCCAGGTTGACCCCGGCGTCGACGTCGACCAGCGCGGTGGCGGCGTCCATCGAATGGATCCGGTTCAGGGCGGTCATGTCGACGACCAGACCGCCGCCGTTCTGGGCGTTGTCGCCATAGGAACGGCCCAGGCCGCGGGCGATCACGCCTCGGGAGTCGGACGCGCGCGCCACGGCCTTGGCGATGACCTCGACATCCGGGGTGGACAGCACCTGCGCCACACTCGGCGCGGTGCGGCCCCAACCGGTCAGTTTCCGCGCGGTGGTCTGCAACTCAGTGCTCAACATCGCACATGAGGGTACCGCCAACGCGCCGCTTCCCAGTTTCACGTGACTAATCCCGTGACTACCGTTACGATCGCGCAATGCCTGAGACTCCCCCCACTGATTCCCCGTCCGCGGCCAAGCCCACCAAGCCCAAGAGCGCGGGTTTTCCGAAATCTTCCACCTCGTCGCAGGGCATGTCGGTGCCGACGATTGCCGCTCTGGCTCTGGCGGTGCTGGCCATCGTGCTCGCCGTGGTCGGGTGGTTCTACCCGTCCACGAGCCACAAGTTCTCCGGCGACCAGCGCGACGAAGCCAAGGGCAAGATCTGCGACGCGCAGGCTGTGGTGCGCCAGGGCACGCAGTTCAACACCAACCTGCAGAACCCGGTGCCCGGCGACCTCGCCGGTGACCTGGCGGTGGGCACCAACGCCCGGCTGTCGTTGTTCGCCGGTGGCGCGTTCCTGCACCAGCGCCTGGAGGCCAACCCGGCCGCTCCGGATGACCTGAGCAAGGCCGTCGGCGACATGGCCGACACGCTGGAGGCGCTGAGCATCAACTACCTGGCCGGGCACTCGCCCGACGACGCGGTGCAGCAGCCGTTGCGCGACCAGCTGCGTGGGCAGATCGACGTGCTGGACAACCTCTGCCAGCCGTAGCACTTCCTAGATCCTGAATCCGGCTCAGCGCCGGTTGCGCATGACGCAGCCGGCGCTGAGTCGTTTTGCGGGGCAGGTTCCCTAAGACCGCGCTGGCGTCACGGTGACGCTCACGGTGCCGGCACCGCTGTCCGAGGCGATCACCAGCTGGTGGGCGCCGGCCGGTGAGACGACATGGCCGCCGGTGACGCTCACCTGATAGTTGGTGTCGGGCACCCAGATGGTGGTGTGTGAACCCGCAGCGAAACGGCCACTGCCGTCGGCCATCTCGGTGGAATAGCTGAACTGCAAGCCGCCCTCGGTCACCGACCAGGAGCCCGGGATGCCGGAAACCACCTGCGGGTAGGCCTGCGCCAGCGTGGCCATCACCCCAGAGGACAGCCCGTTGTCGTCGGGCTCGCCGGAATTGGCGCGTGCCGTGCCGTATTCCCAGAACAGCCAGCCGAATCCGCGCTTGTTCGCCTCGTCGAGGGTGTCGGTGATGCTCTGGATGTTGCCGGTGTTGCCGAACTCGGTGATCATCGCCGGGATATTGTGTTTGGCGGCGTAGGACGCGGCGTCGCCCTGGATGATCAGCTCCCACAGTCCGCAGCCGAAGGCGGTGTCGCCGAACATCGCCGTCGACGTGCAGTAGTCGTGGAACGCGTAGACGGTGTTCGGGTCGTCCACCGTGCCCAGGTGGGTGGGCAACGGCAGGTTGCCGGTCAACGTATTCGGTTCGAAATACACCGGGGTGTGCGGGTCGACGGCGCGGATCGCGGCGTCCACCTGGTTGTAGAACGCGGTGAGGTACTGGGCGTCGAAGAACGGGTTGCCCAATACCGTGCCCAGCCACTGGGTTCCGGCCCACGGCTCGTTCATGATCTCGTAGCCGGCGACGTTGCCGTTGCCGGCGAAGTACTCGGCGACGACCTCCCACATCCGCGCGTAGCTGTTCTGCAGCTTGACGCCGTCGGCGACGGTCGCGTTGTTCCAGAACGCATCCCAGGCATGGTTCACCGCGGGACTGACCACGTAGTTCCACGGGAAGCCCACATCGATCTCGGGAAGGCCGCCGGTGTCGGTCGCCCACGCCGGAGCGCCGTCGAAACCACCGTTGATGGAGTCGGAGTAGACGTCCTGGTGCATGTCGAGCAGGCTGACGATGTTGTACTTCGCCAACATCTGCACGGTCTGTTCGATCGAAGCCAGGTAGTTGTAGTCATAGACGCCGGGTTGCGGCTCCACTCCCGCCCACAGCACGCCGACGCGCACCATGTTGACGCCGTGCGTGGCCAGATACGCCGCATCGGCCTCGGAGAACCCGCCGGCTTCCGGGGTGTACGGCGCGTTCTTGTAGACCTCGTTGATGCCGTGCATGATCACCACCCGGCCGTCGCTGTCGGTGAGCCAAGGCCCGGTCACGGTGATCGGGCCGTAGCTGGTGTCCCAGAAGGCCGGTTTGTCCAGCGACACCCCGCTGCCGAAGTGCCCGACCGCGCCGTGGGTGCCCATCAGGCCGGGGTTGCCGCCGGCGCCGCCCAGCGCGGGGAGTGGGTGCGGACCGGTGGGGCTACCGCCGACGCCGCTGTCACCGGCGTCGCCGCCGTGCCCGCCAGCACCGAACAGCCCGATGGCGTTGCCGCCGTCTCCGCCGTTGCCGCCGTCGGGACCGTCGCCGCCGTGGCCGCCGGCCCCGCCGTTGCCGAACAGCCAACCACCGGTGCCGCCTTCACCGCCGTTGGCTCCGGCGCCACCGGCACCGCCCGCGCCGCCGGTGCCGAACATGCCCGCCGCGCCACCGGCACCACCGGCGACTCCGGCCTCGGTGCTGGTCCAGCCGGCTCCGCCGTCACCGAACAGCCAGCCGCCGGCGCCGCCGTCGGGGTTCTCCGCGGTGCCGGCGGTGCCGTTGCCGATCACCGTCGAGCCGAACAGGGCGTTGAGGGTGCCGTCGACCTGCTTGCCGAGGTCGCTGGTGATCCAGGCCTGGATGTTGTCGTGCAGCGGGGTGTAGATGAACTGCTGGAACAGGGCAGTCGGGTCCAATGCCGCGGCCAGCGCGGTTCCCGAGCCGGCGCTGAGCCCGGTCAGCACGCCGTCCCAGTGCCCCGGGTCGAAAAATGCCTCCCAGGCGGCCGGCGATGACAGTGTGCCCCAGTCCAGTGCGCCGGTGGTGGTGTCCAGGAACGGCGACAGCAGCTGCTCGACGGCGTCGTCAAAAACTTCGGCTTGTGCCAGCGGGGTGGTGGTCAACGGCACGAGTCCGAAGGCCAGGAAGGCACCCGTGGAGGCGGCCAGGGCGGTGGACCTCCGGTTGACGTGAGTCCGTCGACGTCCACCAGTACCGGGCCGGGGTTGGGGCATCTGCCTTCCGCCTTCCTATGACGAGGCTGAGTGTTCTTCGACAAAGTAACAAGAGCTGCAGGGCGGAGGACCGAAAAGCTGGCGGCGGATTGCCGCACTTGTCGTCCTCTGGCGCGGCCGGCCGCGAGGTCGAGCGTGAAGTGCAGCACGAGCGCCTGACGTGCGGCTTTGCCCAGCCGGTGCGCCGACGCGGCGAATAAGCGTACTGATTACCAACAAGAATTATTACCGCCGGCCAAGTCAACGCTGAGCTGATTTCCATACCGACATCTACGAAGCCGTGGGCAGCAGTAAGCTCTTAGGAGACTGTGCTTCGCACCCTGTTTCCGTGCGCGGATCGGATCGAGGCGGTCCACCTGAGGTGCACTAAATTGACGGAAGCGCATATTATCGGCGCTGTACCGGCCCGGCTGTCATCGACGGTGGAAATGCCGCGTGGAAGCGGCGGAAGCTTCGCTGTTGCGGCGTGAATGAGCTGAACCAGCTTTGACCTGTGCAAAGACGTGTTCCCGGGGTGCTGTGAACGCTCCGGTAGTGTCAGCGACGCCGCCCACGTTTTCTGAGAATCCTGACTTTTTCTAAGAAATTTTACTGGTCAAGAATGCCCTCTTGGGGGGCGATAAGGCCATGTAAACCCCTATTCGAGTGGGTTACCTGCGCTTCTCCAGCTTTGTGCACTGGGGTTGACGTGGCCAGAATTAGCGTTAACGTAACCCCCCACAGGGCTTGTTATGCCGTCGTTATGTGCAAGCTAAGGGGAGTTCGCCGTGTCTCGTCAAAGTGGTTCTAAAGGTCGTGGTCGTAGCCGGGTGCTAGGTGCCGGCAGCGCTGTGGGGGCGTTTCTAGCCTTCGGGATGGCCCCGCTGGGGGCGGCCCCAGCAGCGCACGCCGACTTCGACGACGTGCTGATCGACCTGCTCGGTCAGGACTTGGGCGACGCCGTCGCCGGCCTGGGCGCCAACTTCGGCGACCAGGGCGCCTGGGAGGTCGTCTTGGACCCGGCCAGTTGGTCGGCCTTCTTCGACGGCCTCGGCAGTCAGAGCACCTGGGATGCGGTGTTGGCCGATCTCGACCTGAACGCCGCCGGCTCGGCCGTCGCCGACCTGCCCGGTTCTTCCGCCGCGTTCAACTGGAGCGACATCGATTGGCTGAAGCCGTTCGGTGACGGCGCTGATGGCACCGCCGCCCACCCGGACGGTGGCGCCGGTGGGTGGATCTTCGGCAACGGTGGCGCCGGCTGGGACGCCACCGGCACGGGCGCGAGCGAAGACCCCATCGACGGTGGTGACGGTGGCCAGGCCGGTCTGTTCGGCGGCGACGGCGGTGCCGGCGGTGACGGCTACGACGGTGGCGACGGTGGCGATGGTGGTGCCGCCGGACCGTTCTCCTGGTTCAGCCACGGCGGTGACGGTGGCAATGGCGGCGCGGCGATAACCGCGGGTCGCGATGGCGGTGCCGGCGGTGCCGGCGGTGACGCCGCGACGTGGGGTGCATTCAGCACCGCCGGTGCCGGCGGCAACGGCGGTGACGGCGCGATGGGTGCGGCCGGCCTGGCCGGAGCCGTGGCCGGCGCCGACGGTGGCGTCGGCAAAGCCGGCGGCAACGGCGGCAACGGCGGGGCCGGCGGTAAAGGCTCGACCTTCTTCGGCGCCGGTGGCAAGGGCGGCGCGGCCGGTGACGGTGGCACGGGTGGCACGGGCGGCGAAGGCGCAGCTGGTGGGGACGCCATCGGGACCACCGCCGCGACCGACGGCGGTACGGGCGGCGCCGGCGGCGCCGGCGGCGACGCCGGTAAGGGCGGTGCGGGCGGTGCCGGCGGCTGGTTCGCCAGCGCAGGTACCGCGGGCGCCGGAGCTGCTGGTGGCAATGGTGGCGAGGGTGGCGTCGGCGGTGCCGGTGGCGACGCCAACGGTGTGACCGGACAGACCGGTGCGGACGCCACGGTCGCCGGTGCCGACGGCGGCAACGGCGGTACGGGCGGTGACGGTGGCGTCGCGGGTGATGGTGGTGCCGGTGGTAAGGGTGGCGCAGCGGGCACCTCGACGAACGGAACCACGGCGACTGCCGGAGCCGGTGGTCAGGGTGGTGCCGGTGGTGACGCCAACGGTGGCACCGGTGGCACCGGTGGCAAGGGCCTCGGCGGCGGCACCAACGAGGCCGCCGGAAATGGCGGCAACGGCGGGACCGGTGGTGCCGGCGGCACGGCCGGTAAAGGTGGCGCCGGCGGGATGAACGGGAGCGGGACTGGCACAGGTGCCAGCGGCGCGGACGGAACCGCTGCTGGTGGCCAAGGTGGCCAGGGCGGTAAGGGCGGCGATGGTGACGGCATCGTCGGCAGCGCGTTACTGCCGGCTGCTCAGGCCGGCGGAACGGGCGGCACAGGCGGCAGCGGCGGGCTCGGCGCGGGCGGCTCCGCCGACGGCGATGGCGGTGCGGGTGGCGCCGGTGGCGCGGGCGCCAGCGTTGTCGGCGATAACGCCGGCACCGGCAGCAGCGCGACCGGCGGCAGTGGCGGATCTGGTGGTGCGGGCGCTACGGCCACCGACGGCGGACCCGGCTTCGGCGGCGGTGGCGGTGGTGGCGGCGGCGGTGCCGCCGTCCTCGCCCAGTCCGGTGGGGATGTCAGCGGCAAGGCCATCGGTGGCGACGGCGGGTCCGGCGGCGCCGCTTCAGCGACCGCCGTGGGCGGCACCGGCGGTACCGGTGGCTCAGCTGTCATCGACGCGCATGCATCCGACAGCACCGCGGGCGGTGCGGCATCCGGTGCCAACGGCGGCGATGCGGTCGGTACCGGAAACGGCGGCGATGGCGGCGCCGCTTCGATCCGAGCCCTCGCGTCGGGCAGCACCGCCGAGGGCACCGCAGCCGGTGGAAACGCCGGCGACGGCATCGACGGCGGCACCGGCGGGACCGGTGGGGAGGCCCAAATCTGGACCCACTCGCTGGCCGCTGGCAGCAACGCCGGCAGTGCGGACACCGTGGCCACCGGCGGTAACGCCGGCGACGGCACCGGCACCGGCAGCGTCGGCGGCAACGGCGGTGTGGCGAACATCGGAACCTACGGCAACGGCACCGGCACCGTGAGCGGCACCGCCACCGGTGGTAACGGCGGCAACGCAACCAACGGCGGCACCGGCGGCGCCGGCGGCCAAGGCCATCTCTCTGCGGAGACCCCCGGATCCGAGGCGTCTGGCACCGGAATCGGCGGCAACGGCGGTGACGGCAACGGCGGTGACGGCGGAGCGGGCGGCATGGGCTGGGTCCAGGCTTCCGGCCCGAGCGGGGGAACGGCTTCCGGCACCGGAACCGGCGGTAACGGTGGTGACGGCGGTGCCAACGGCGCCGACGGCACCCTCGGGGGCAACGGTGGCGACGGTGGCGAAGGCTTGGTCCAGGGCTACGGCGTCACCACCAAGGACGGCAGCGCCACCGGCGGCAACGGTGGTGACGGCGGCACCGGCGGCAGCAACGGGGCTGTCGGTGGTGAGGGCGGTGACGGCGGCCTGGCCAGTGTCAAGGGCGGCGACGGATCGTCCGGCACCGGCGGCAACGGTGGTACCGGCGGTGATGGCGGCACCCTCGTCAGCGCAACGGCGACTGGCGCAGGCGGCGACGGTGGCGCTGGCGGTGCCTCGTACAACGTGAATGGCACCGACAGCGTCGGCACCGGCGGTAACGGTGGTGCCGGCGGTGACGGCGGCGGTGACGGCGGCCTCGGCGGTGAGGGCGGCGTCGGCGGTACCGCCGACATCAACGGGAGTGGAGGGACGGCGAGTGGCACCGCCACCGCTGGCAATGGCGGTGCCGGCGGCAGCAACGGTGGCACCGGCGGCGCCGGTGGAGATGCGGATATCACCGCCAGTCAGGGCGCCGTCGTCAGTGACAGCACCATGGTGCAGGGTGGCGAAGGTGGCGCAGGCAGCAACGGCGGCACCGGCGGTGTCGGTGGTGCCGGCGCTGCTTCGGCGGTCGGCGCCGGAAGCACCATCACGGGTACTGCCACCGGCGGCGCCGCTGGTAGCGGCGACGGCGCGGGCAGCGTCGGTGGTGACGGCGGCGGCGGCTACCTGGTCGTCGACCACGCCGGCGGCACCATCGGCGGTGGCAGCAACGCCGCGGCGGCCCAGGGCGGTATCGGCGGTGATGCCACCAATGGCGGCCGCGGCGGTACGGCCGGCTTCGGTGAGCTGGAGACCGGCAACGCCAACGACGGCGGCAGCGGCGGCACCTCGTACGGCAGCGCCACTGGCGGTAACGGTGGTACCGCCGACGGCGCCGCGAGCTTGGGCGGTCACGGCGGCAACGGCGACATCCAGAGTGCTCGTGCCGAAGGCGGTAGCACTGGTGGCACCTCGCACGGCACCGCGCAGGGCGGAAACGGCGGGAACGCGACCGGCGGGGGCGCGGGCGGTAAGGGCAGCTACGGCAGCATCTTGTCCGGCGGCACGGGCTCGGAGGCTTCCGGCTCCGGCACCGGCGGCAACGGTGGCGACGGCCTGGACGGTGGCACGGGCGGTGACGCGCTGAGTGGTCAGGTCAATGCGTTCGGTGCGGACGCGAAGGCCGGTGGCACAGCCCAGGGCGGCGACGGCGGTGCCGGTACCGGCACCGGTGCCGTCGGTGGTGGCGGCAACATCGGTTACATCACCGCGGGTGCTGGAAACACCATCACCGGGGCGACGAGCACCGGTGGTGACGGCGGTGCCGCGTCGGCAGGGGTTCAGGGTGCCTACGGTGGCGCGGCCAACGTCACCGCCAATGTCGGTACGGGCAGCACTATCACCGACAGCTCCGCGACCGGCGGTAACGCCGGCGCGGGCGACACGCACGGCGGCGTCGGGGGTCGGGGCGGCGACGCCACCGTCGAAGCCAGCCAGGGCGGCGCGGTGAATACCGCCATCGTCACCGGCGGCACCGGTGGTGCGGGCAGCAACCATGGGACCGGTGGTGCTGGCGGGACCGGATTCGTTACCGCGGACGGCGCTGGCAACACGGCCGGCGGCGAGGCTCACGGTGGCGATGGCGGTGCCGGCAACAACGGCACCGGCGGTGCCGGCGGAACGGGTGCGGTCTTCGTTGCCGGCACCAATGGCTCCGCGCACGGCACCGGCCAAGGTGGCAACGGCGGCGACGGTACTAACGGCGGCGTCGGCGGCGACGGCGGCCAAGGTGACGTGAACGCCAACGCGCACGGCACCACGGGCGGCACGGCCAGCGGCAAGGGCACCGGCGGCAACGGTGGTGACGCCACCGGGGCCAACGCCAAGGGTGGCGACGGCAATGACGGCGAGATCCAAGCCGGCTACAGCCTCAACGCATTCGGTGGAACGGCTTCGGGCGAAGCCACCGGCGGCAATGGCGGCGACGCCACCGGGGCCAACAGCGTCGGCGGCAAGGGTGCCTTCGGGGTAGTCCTCTCCAACGGCGTGGGAGCCAACGCCAGCGGCACCGCGATCGGCGCCAGCGGCGGCGACGGCATCAACGGCGGAACCGGCGGTGACGCCAGCGCCGCCGGCACCGGGCAGGTGGCCGCAACGGCCAACGGGGCCACTGCCAGCGGTACTGCTCAAGGCGGGGACGCCGGCGACGGTATCGGCGCCGGCACCACCGGCGGCGCCGGCTCGACCGGCTGGATCCAGGCCGAGGGCGTGGGTAGCCATGCCTCCGGTACGGCTACCGGCGGCACCGGCGGAACTGGCCAGAACGGCGTCGACGGTGGTGCGGGTGGCCGGGGCTCGTTGCAGGCCATCGGTACCGGCACCACCATCAACGGTGGGACGGCCACCGGTGGCGACGGCGCCACCGGTTATGGCGGCGGCGCGAGCAACTTCCTGGTCTACGACGGCACGGTCGTCGACACCAGCGCTGTCGGTGGTGACGCCACCGACGGCGGCGCCGGAGGTGCTGCCACCGTCGGCGCCCAGGGTGTGGAGAGCTCGATCAGCGATAGCAGCATTACCGGTGGCAACGCCGGAGCCGGTGGAGCCGGGGGAGCCACGACTCTGTCAGTGAGCGACGGTGCCACTATCTCAGGTAGCACTGCCGCGGGCGGGCAAGGCAGCGACACCGCCGCCGGTGGTGCGGCGAGCATCATCGCCGACGGCACCGGTAGCGCAGTGACCGGCAGCCACGTGACGGCCGGCAACGCCGGAGTCGGTGACGACAACGGCGGCACAGGCGGAGATGGGGGCACGGCCAGCATCTACGCCCTGGACGGTGCCCAGATCACCGACACCACCGTTATCGGCGGTGTCGGCGGTGACGGCGATGCAGGCATGGACGGCGGCCTGGGCGGTCTGGGCGGCTTCGGTCTGGCCTGGGCGACCGGTGCCGGCAGCACCATCACCGGGGCGAGTGCCACCGGCGGCGCCGGTGGGCTGGGCGACAACGGCACCGGCGGCGACGGCGGCAGCGGCCAGCTGATCGTCGACTCTGCGGGCGGCACGATCGGCGGCGGCGGGAACACCGCCACCGCGGTCGGCGGTGCCGGTGGTGCCGGTACCGACGGTGGCCGGGGTGGCAATGGGTCGTGGGGTGAACTTGAGTCCGACGCCGCGGGCGGCAACTCCTACGGTGTGTCCACCGGCGGTGACGGTGGTGACGCCACCGGCACGGGCAGCGTCGGCGGTAACGGCGGAAGCTCGGATATCGAGAGCGCCAAGACCACCGGCGGCTTCGGTGACACTATCGGCGGTCCGGGCGGAACGGCCAGCGGTACGTCGACCGGTGGAGACGGCGGCAGCGCCAGCAACGGCGGCCACGGAGGTAACGGCGGCAAGGCGAGTATCGCCGCCGGTGGCGAGAACGCTGTGGCCAGCGGCACATCCAACGGCGGCACCGGTGGCGAAGGCGATGGCGGTGTGGGCGGCAATGCCGGCTACAGCCGGGTTACCGCACTGGGCGAGAACACCACGTCTACCGGTGGTAGCGCTACCGGCGGTGACGGCGGCAAGGGCGACGGCGGCCACGGTGGCAATGGCGCTGACGGCAACATCGGGGCCGCGCTCACCAGCGCCGGCGATCCCGACGACAACCCGACCGCTAACAACAACACGGTCGTCGGCGGAAGCGGCGGGCTGGGCGGCAGCGGTAAGACCGGTGGCAACGGGACCGAGGCCGACGTCTATGCGGTCGACAACGGAAGCCACGCCGGGTGGCCTAACCCGAACAACGATAAGACGGTTATCGGCAACGACGGCACCGACAATCCGTAACCCCAACCCGCCAAACCGCCGCGGCCCGGTCGCAAGGACCGGGCCGCGGTGGCTTCCGGGCGATCCCAGCGCTCGGCGCGCTCACTCATCCCTCCGCAGCACCTATGTTTTAGTTGAGAATCTTCCGTCCCCGTTCGGCCGCTTCCGTCGCGTCAGCGGCGCGGCCCCCGGTGGCTAGGCCACCTTGGCGCATCGGAACCCTGCAGATAGACAGACATATTTAGTGCGTCGAAGTCGCTGCTTGTTCCGCAACCCTGCGGCTGGAGTCCGACCCGTCCGAATTTTGCGGAGAAACGTACCAGAATTTCCACTCTGGTTGACTGAACGGAAATAGCCATTAACGTGAGCGTGAAGTTAGCGGCGGTTACGCGCCGTCTTTGTGGGGGGTCGGTATGACAGGTCGTCGCGTTGGCGCGTCCAAGGGTCGTGTCGTCAGTCGGCCACCCGGCCACGGTCCGGTCATCGAGAACGTCTACTGCAGCACCATCCAGGAGAACCACATGTCAGTTCACAAGCCTCGTCGCGCGCGCATCCAGAAGTCTCGCCGGATGCTCGGCGCCGGTAGCGCTGCGGCGGCGTTCCTGGCGTTCGGGATGACACCCCTGGTGGCGACCCCGGCGGCACACGCTGACCTCGACGGCCTGTTCGACATCCTCAACACCGACCTGTTCGGGACTGAGACTGGCGATGTCAGCTTCCTCAGCGGCGACGACCCGATGGACGTGTTCACCAACCTGCATACCGATCTGCAGGGCTGGCTGGGCGACGCCGGCAACGCCACCTTGATCGCCCAGATCAACGACCCGTGGATCGACCTGTTCGGCCGGAGCCTGATCGGCAACGGCGACGCCTCCTTCGACGGCACCAACGACTCGATGTTCGGGTGGCTGGGGCTGGGCAACCTCAATGACGGCGGATTCCTGTTCGGCGACGGCGCGACCGGCGGCGTCGGCGCCGACGGGAACGGCCTGGCCGGCGGCGCCGCCGGGTACTTCGGCTATGGCGGCAACGGCGGCGCCGGCGCCGACGGCGGCAATGGCGGCAACGGTGGCGCAGGCGGCTGGTTGTTCGGCCTCGGCGGCACCGGCGGTCAAGGCGGTGACGCCGCCGAGGCCGGCGGTGACGGCGGCAACGGCGGCGTCGGTGGTGACGGCGGCTTCTTGTTCGGCACCGGTGGTACCGGCGGCGCCGGTGGTGCCGGCAAGATCGGCGCCGATGGCGTCAACCCGCCCAGCACCGGTCCGGCCGACAACGGCGCCGCCGGGGACGCGGCTACCGACACCAGTGCCGGTGCCGACGCCACCGCCGACAATGGCGGCGACGGCGCGAACGGTATCGGCGGCCAGAACGGTGGCAACGGCGGGACCGGCGGCGACGCCACCGCCGACCAGGACGCGACCGCCGGCAATGGCGGCAAGGGCGGCGACGGTGGTGACGGCGCCGACGGCCAGGCCGGTGGCAACGGTGGCGCTGGTGGTGCCGGCGGCAAGGGCGGGCTGTTCGCCGGCGACGGTGGTGCCGGTGGCGCCGGCGGCGCGGGTGCTGACGGCGGCAGCGGCAGCGCGGCCGGGGACGGTGGTGACGGTGCCGTGGGCGGCAACGCCGTCAGCGGAATGCACGACGTCGTGGGGCCTGCGAACACCGTCCCGGTCACCAATGGCGCAGCCCAAGGCGGCGCCGGTGGGGCCGGCGGTAACGGCGGCACCGGTGGTAGCGGCGGTGACGGCGGTACCGGTGGGGCCGGCGGCGTCGGCGGGGCGGCACAAGCCTTCGGCGCCCACGCCGGTGCGCATGGCACCGGCGGGGCCGGCGGTGACGGTGGCGACAGCGGGGCCGGCGGCGACGGTGGACAGGGCGCCAACGGTGGCATGGGCGGCGTTCCAACGTCCGGGGCGTTCGCCAGCGTCGGCCGCGGCGGCGACGGTGGGGCCGGCGGAAACGGCGGGGACGCCGGTGCGGTCGGCAAGGGCGGCGCCGGCGGCGACAGCGGCGGCGGCAACCACGGTGCCAACGGTGCCGATGGCCAGCTGCCAGCGGCCAGCGGCAACGGCGGCCAGGGCGGCAATGGCGGCGTTTCGACAGGTAACGCGGCCGACGCGACGGTCGGCGGCGTGACCGGCAGCAAGGGCGGCGACGGCGGCGACGGCGGCAACGTGGGCAACGGCGGCGACGGCGGTAACGGTGGTTCCGGTGGTTACGGCGGCTCTGGTCTCAAGGGTGGTGGCGGCGTCGCCGGCGCTGCCGGCGGCCACGGCGGCCAGGGTGGCGCTGGCGGCACCGGCGGCAACGGTGGATCGATCTCCGGCAACGCCGGCAATGGTGGCGACGGCGGCCGGGGCGGCTGGGGCGGTGACGGCGGTACCTCGCTGAACAAGGCTCCCGACGGCGACTTCAGCACCGGCAACGGCGATGGCGCGCACGGCGCCAACGGCGGCAACGGCGGCAACGGCGGCAAGGGCGGCGACGGCGGTGCGGCCGGACAGGTGCTGGGCACCGGCAACGCCGGTGTCGACGGTGATGGCGGGAACGGTGGCGCCGGCGGGACCAACGGTGGCGGTGGCGGCGGCGGCAACGGCGCCAACGGCACCGCCGATCACATCGACGGCGGCAACGGCGGCGACGCCGGCCATGCCGGCAATGTCGGCCAGGGCGGTGCGGGCGGCAGCGGCGCCCACGACGGCGCTACCGGCGCCGACGGCGCGCCTCGCACCGCCAGCAACGGCGGCGGCGGTTCCGGCGGGCGCGGCTTTGACGCCACCACGCCGAGCGCCAACGGCGGCAACGGCGGCAACGGCGGCAACGGTGGCACCTACAACAGCAACGGCGGCGCCGGCGGTGCCGGCGGCAACGGCGCGGCCGGAACCGCGGGTGACCCCAACACGGGCGACCCCGGCACGCCCGGCGGCACCGGCGGTAACGGCGGCAGCGGGGGCAGCGGCGGCACCGTCTCCGGCAACGGTGGCCTCGGTGGCCGGGGTGGCAACGGCGGTGTAGGCGGCAACGGCGGCACGGGTGTGCCCGGCGACTCCGGCACCACGCCGACTGCGGGCGGAACCGGCGGGCACGGAGCCAACGGCGGCGACGGCGGCGACGGCGGCCAAGGCGGGTCGGCACTGGGCAGTGGCAAGGGCGGCGCGGGTGGTGGCGGCGGCACCGGTGGTAAGGCAGGTGCCGGCGGAGTCGGCGGTGTCGGCGGGTCCAACCCCAGCGGTCCCGGTGCAAGCGGCGGCAAGGGCGGCGACAGCGCTATCGGCGGCAGCGGCGGTGACGGCGGCGACGGCGGAACCGGTGCGGGCGGCGGCGCGAACGGCGCCGGCGGTGCCGCCGGGACCGGCGGGCCGCGTGCTGGCAGCATCTCCGGCGGTGCCGGTGGCACCGGCACGCCCGCCGGCAGCAAGGGCGCATCCGGTGATGCCGGCGCGGCCGGTGCGGCGGGCGTCCCGGGCGAGCTTGGCGGCACGCCGTAACTCTCTCGAGACGCGCCTCGGCCCGGTCACCCGACCGCGCCCTACTATCACTGGCGCTATCCGATCCGACAACACCCACATGGTCGACCAGGGGTGCAGAAGTGGCAGGACTTGCGCAAGGGGCTAACGATGCTTTCCAGCTCTGACTGGGCGTCGACCCCGAGCCCAGCGCTACCGCCGCTACCTCCGCAAATGCGGAACGTTAGCTGCCTGGCCGGGAACTAGACGAACGGCCTCGTGCGCCGCATGCGGCGCGACCAGTTGCGAGGTGAGGTCCCTGAGTCGGAGGATCTCAGGCGGCAGTAAAGAGTCCAGCCATCTGGCGGACCGCCGCCGACACCTCCATCCAGGCCGTTGTGAAAAGCGTCACTGCCGGGGCTTTTCCGCCGCGACGGAGAGTCTAACCAACCGGTCGGGAACAGCCCATCAGCAAAGAAATTGCCACAGCTATTCAACTTGCTGGCCGTGGATTATCAGGTTCCTGATATGACGTTGTTGCTGCCGCCGCCCAAAAATTACCCAGCAAATACCCTGCGTGGCATGCGGTTGACCGGCATAATTGCGGGTCGGCGAGGATCGAAATGAAAATTGGGATAAGACTTCTTCTTCTAAAAATATCCTGCTACCTTAATCGGCACTGAGTCTCTTACGGTCTCGTCAACTGCTCCGCCGCCGCTACAAGGAGAAATCAATGTCGTCGAAGATTTTCGCCGGGAAGAACAAGCGCCGGACCAGCCGTGCGATCGGCGCAACGAGTGCAGTCGGAGCTTTCCTCGCGTTCGGAATGACGCCGCTGACGGCAGCGCCGGCGCAAGCCGACGGGTTCGACGAGCTCTTCGACGGCCTGTTCGGCCAGGTGTCGATGTGGTTCGACTCCTCAGCGCTGGAGTCGTCGGTCACCGACTTCGGCGCGCTGTTCGGCGGCGATATCCCGGGCTCGGCCGAGCAGATGCAAGACCCGCTGCAGTGGCTGGATGACCTGGTCGCCAACTCGATCAACATGGTGATCTACCAGCCGCTCCACAGTCTCGGCGAGATGTTGATCGGCAGCGGGTTCACCCTCGACGGCGTCTTCGCCAACGGCGCCAACGCCTACGTCAGTCTCGACGACGGCGACCTGATCTACCACGCCGCCACTGCGGGCGGCTTCCTGTTCGGTGACGGTGGCAGCGGTACGTACTTCAACGCCGATGGCGATCTGCTCGGCGCCGACGGTTCGGCCCTGACCGACGCCGACGGCGATGTGATCACCCTGGCCGACGTTGAGGCCGGCACCTACTCGTTCGCGAATGCCAGTTCGATTGACCTCGACGGTGGCGCGGGCGGCATGCTCGGCGACGGCGGGGCCGGCGGCAGCGGTGTCGGCCTCGACATGGTCGGCGGCGACGGTGGCGCCGGCGGTTGGTTGTTGGGCAACGGTGGCGACGGTGGCGCGGGCGCGTTCGGTGTCGACGGTGTCGCCGCAGCGGGTGGGGCCGGCCTGGCCGGCGGCAACGGCGGTGTCGCCGGCTTCCTGTTCGGCAATGGCGGCAACGGTGGCACCGGTGGCGCTGGCGGTAGCGGTGCTGCCGGGACGAACGGCAATGCCGGCGCGGCCGGGCTCAGCTTCCCCGGCAGCGGCGACGGCGCGACCGGCATTGCGGGCATCGACGGCACCGACGGTGGCGATGGCTTCGCCGGTGGCGCGGGTGGTGTCGGTGGTAACGGCGGTGCGGCCGGTCTGTTCGGCACGTCCGGCGGTGGTGGTACCGGTGGCGCCGGCGGTAACGGTGGCGTCGGCGGCAACGGTGGTGATGGCGGCGCCGGCGGCAACGGCAACGACAACACCCAGCCTCCCGGCAGCAACACCGAAGGCATCAGCGCGCTTGCTGTCGACCCGACCGGTCCCGGCGGAGACGGCGGTGCGGGCGGCAACGGCGGTAACGCCGGATCCGGTGGCGCCGGCGGCGTGGGTGGTGCCGGCGGCAACGGCGGCGCCGGTGGCTTCTTCGGCATTCACACCGCGGGTGCAGCCGGTGACGGTGGCGCCGGCGGTAACGGTGGCGGATCCGGTCTGGCCGGCAACGGCGGCAACGGTGGCACGGGTGGTAGCGGCGGCGGCGCCGGAGAGGCCGGTACCGCCGGATTGGTCCGCGCCGAGGCAGCAGCCCCGGCGGGCCTGGTCGGTGGCGGCAACGGCGGCGCCGGCGGTAACGGCGGCAACCTCGGATCGGTCGGTCTCGGCGGCAAGGGTGGCGCGGCCGGCACCAGCACCGGGATTCTTTTCGGTGGCACGCCGGGCACCGCGGGTGCCGACGGCGTCGACGGCACCATGCCGACCACCGTCTCGGGCAATGGCGGTAACGGCGGTATGGGTGGCGCCGGTAACGGCCTCAACGCGGACAACACCGGTGTGGCCGGCGGCAACGGTGGCAACGGTGGTGCCGGTGGCGACCACGGCAACGGCGGCAACGGCGGCGCCGGCGGCGCCGGCTCGCAGGGTGGCGAGGGCGCGGCCGGCTCCTTCGACAACGAGGGCACCGGCGCCGGCGGCGACGGCTTCGCCGGTGGCGCCGGTGGCACGGGTGGTACCGGTGGTGCCGGCGGCTCGGTCTCCGGTAACGGCGGCGACGGTGGCGCCGGCGGTGTCGGCGGCACGGGCGGCACCGGTGGTACCGGTGCGGATTCGTTCGACGCGACGGTGGCCGGTGGAGCCGGTGGCAACGCCGGTGATGGCGGCGTAGGCGGTGCCGGCGGCAACGGCGGTAACGCGACCAACGGCAACGGCGGCAACGGCGGCGACACCGGCAACGGCGGCAATGGTGGTGTCGGCGGTGACGGCGGCAAGGGCGCCAACGGTCAGCTGATTACGGAATTGGTGCCGACCGACCAGAACGGCGTCGGCGGCTCCGGTGGTGTCGGCGGCAACGGCGGTAACGGCGGCGCGGCCGGCACCGTGGTCGGTACCGGCGGCACCGGCGGCGGCGAGGGCCACACCGACGGGGCCGACGGCAACGTCGGCCGGATCGGCAACGGCGGCGACGGCGGTGTCGGTGGGATCGGCGGTAACGCGGCCACCGATGACCGCGGCGACTTCATCGGCAACGGCCTGAGCCCGGCACACGACGACGCGACCGGCGTCGGCGGCTCCGGCGGCAATGGCGGCTACGGTGGATCCGGCTATGCGGCCGGGACCGGTGGCGCCGGTGGCGCCGGCGGCCAGGGCGTCTACGGCGGCACCGGTGGTAACGGTGGGTTCGGTGGCGGGGTCACCTCGAAGGCCGACGGCGGCAACGGCATCGGCGGCAACGGTGGTACCGGTGGTGCCGGCGGTGACGGCTCCGGCCATGGTGGCTACGGCGGCCAAGGTGGTACGGGCGCCAGCGCGATCGGCGATAACACCGCGGGCAACGGCGGTGACGGTGGCGCCGGTGGCAACACCACCGGTGCTGCGGATCGCGAATTCATCCCGCTGGCCACGATGGCCGGTGGCCACGGTGGCAACGGCGGCCTCGGTGGTTCCTCCGAGAACGGCGCGGCCGGCTCCGGTGGTAACGGTGGCGGCGGTGGCACGGGCGCGCCCGCCGGTGATGACCTGACCAACCCCATCTACAGCACCGGCGGATCCGGCGGCACCGGCGGTGACGGCGGCGCGACCCTCAACGGCACCGCCGGTGCCGGTGGGAATGGTGGTAATGGTGGCACGGGCAGCTTCACCGGTGGCCACGGCGGCGCCGGCGGTAGCGGTGGCACCGTGGCCGTGGACAGCGACGGCAACGCCGGAACCGGCACCGCCGGCGCGGGTGGTGACGGCGGTGCCGGCGCCAACGGCGGCGCCATCAACGGCGCTGACGACACCAACACCGTGACCGGCGGCGCCGGCGGCAACGGCGGCAGCGGTAGTGCCGCGGACGGCACGACGGCCGGTCAGGGCGGCGGCGGTGGCGGCGGCGGCGGTGGCGCCATCATCCAGCAGACCAACGGCGGCACGGTCACCAACAGCACCGCGACCGGCGGCAACGGCGGCGACGGTGGGGCAGGCAGTGTCGCCGGCGTCGGCGGCCAGGGCGGCACCGGTGGCTACGCCGGCATCCTGGCTGACGGCGAGGGCAGCACCATCGACGGCGCCAACGTGGCCGGTGGCAACGCCACCAACGGCGGCGCCAACGGGGTGAACGGCCAGGACGGCGCCAACAACACGCTGATCAACAACGGCGGCGGTGCAGTCAGCGACGTCACGGTCAAGAGCGGCGAGAACGTCGGCGACCACGTCGGCGGCGGCGCCACGGTGACCGTCGGCGATGGCGGCAGCATCTCGGACAGTTCGGTGACCGGTGGTAACGCCAGCGCCACCGCCGACGGCGGCGCCGCGAGCCTGAGCGCCATCGGCGCGGGCAGCGTGATCACCAACAGCCACGCAACCGGTGGTAACGCCGGCGTCGGGACCACCGGTGGCAACGGCGGCGCGGGCGGCACGGCCGCCATCATCGCCAACAACGGCGCCGTCATCGACCAGGCCACCGTCACCGGCGGCGTCGGCGGCGCGGGCAGCAACTCCGGCACCGGTGGTACCGGCGGCGCGGCTGCCGCCGAAGCCCACGGGGCCGGCAGCACCATCACCGGGACCGCGACCGGCGGCGCCGGCGGCACCGGCGACGGTGAGGGCAGCATCGGCGGCGACGGCGGCGGGGCCTACCTGGTTGTCGACCAGGCCGGCGGCACCATCGGCAGCGGTGGAGACCCGGCCAGCGCCATCGCCGTCGGGGGCACCGGCGGTGCGGCCACCAACGGCGGCCACGGCGGTACGGCCGGCTTCGGCCAACTCGAGGCCGGTCAGGGCGCCGGCGCCACCGGCACCGGCGGCACCTCGTACGGCAGTGCCACCGGCGGTGACGGCGGTTCCGCCGACGGCAGCGGCAGCACCGGCGGCCACGGCGGCAACGGCAACATTCAGAGCGCTCGGGCCGAGGGCGGCGGCAGTGGCGGCACCTCGCACGGAACCGCGCACGGCGGTAACGGCGGCGACGCCACCGGCGGCGGCACCGGCGGCAACGGCAGCTACGGCAGCATCCTCTCCGGCGGCAACGGCGCCGAGGCATCGGGCACCGCGACCGGCGGCAGCGGCGGCGACGGGCTCGAAGGCGGCACCGGCGGCAACGGCATGGGCGGCCAGATCAACGTCTTCGGCGACAACGCGACCGGGACCGACAACACCGCCCAGGGCGGAAACGGCGGCGACGGCACCGGCGAGGGCAGCACCGGCGGTAACGGCGCGATCGGCTACATCAACGCGAACGCGGGTAGCTCGATCACCGGCAGCGAGGTCACCGGCGGCGACGGTGGGGCCGGCGTCAACGCCGGAACCGGCGGTACCGGCGGTGAGGCCATTGCTTCGGCAAACGGCGCCGACAGCACCATTACCGGTAGCGCTACCGGCGGCACCGGTGGTCTCGGTGACAACGGCACCGGTGGCGACGGCGGGGCCGGCTACCTGGTCGTCGACAATGCCGGCGGATCGATCGGCGGCGGTGGGAACGACGCGGTGGCCCAGGGCGGCAACGGCGGCACCGGCACCAACGGTGGCGTCGGCGGCAAGGGCGGATGGGGTGAGCTGGAGTCCGGCGAGCTCGGGCAGGCCAGTGCTGCCGGCGGCAACTCCTACGGCACCTCCACCGGCGGTGACGGCGGCAACGCCAGCGGCGAGGGCAGCCACGGCGGTAACGGCGGCAGCTCGGACATCCAGAGCTCCAAGGTGACCGGCTCGCTCGGTGGTCCCGGTGGCACGGCCAGCGGTACCGCGCACGGCGGTAACGGCGGCAATGCCACTACGGATGCCGACGGTAACGGCGGCACCGGCGGTAACGGCGGCAAGGCCAGCATCGCGACCGGCGGCGACCTTGGCAACCTGGCCAACGGAACGTCGACCGGCGGCGCCGGTGGTGACGGCCTGGACGGCGGGGCCGGTGGTCTCGGCGGCTCGAGCCGGCTCGACGCCTTCGGTAATGACGGTGGCGACCCGGCAACTCCGTCCACCGCGACTAATGGCACCGCTACCGGCGGCAACGGCGGCAGCGGCACCGGAGTCGGCAACACCGGCGGCAACGGCGACGATGGCAACATCGTCAACACCGGTGGCACCCAGACGGACGGTGCGACGGCGAGCGGAAGCAACGGCCCGAACAACCCGGCTACTCCCTGATGTCGGAAACCTATACCCCTCAAGGGCGTTCGGCCGATGCCAAACCGTGACAGCTCTTTAACCAAACGTGCAGCGCGCGGGAGGAGATCTCATCCTCCAACCGCGTAACCTGTTATTTGCCTTAGGTTATTTCGCGCTCGCAAAATTGCGTATCGAAGGAGGTTCATGCCGCCGCTCGATGCGTTGGATCATGCGTCGTCAAAAACCGTTGCACGCCAACGACACCCGCACCCGGGCGAGTCGATACCCGAATTCGCCTGGCCCACGCTAGCGTTGGGCGCGGGGGCGTTGATCGTCTTCGCTTTTTCGACGGTCGCTGCGATCGGCGGTTCCGCTCCCGCGTGGTTGACCATCTCGGTCAACACCGCGGTCGTCTATGCGATGTTCATGGTGGCCCACGATGCGCTGCACCACTCGGTCTCCTCGGTGAACTGGGTGAACTCGGTGATCGGTCGGGCGGCTTGGCTCTTTGTCGCACCGACGTTTTCGTTGCCGTCGTTCAGCTACGTCCACCTCACGCACCACCGCAACGCCAACGACGGCGAGAACGACCCGGACATGTTCGCCACCCACGGGCCGGCCTGGCAGCTGCCCTTCCGCTGGGCGCTGATGGATGTCTTCTATGCCGTCTGGTACTGCCGCCAGCTCAAGCGGCGGGTGCGTCTGTCCTGGCGCCGCCCGCTGACCGAGGTCGCCGAAACGGCGGTGGTGTTCTCGTTGAGTTTCGCGGGTGTCTGCATCGCGGTTGCCACCGATAACTTCTGGATCGTCGCGAGCGTCCTGCTGATTCCGCAGCGCATCGGGATGGTGATCCTGGGCTGGTGGTTCGATTGGTTGCCGCACCACGGGCTGGAGCAGACGCAGCAGGAGAATCGCTACCGCGCCACCCGGAACCGGGTCGGCATGGAGCAGTTGTTGATCCCGGTCATGCTGTCCCAGACCTATCACCTGGTGCACCACCTGCACCCGTGGTTGCCGTTCTACCGGTATGCGCAGGCCTGGCGCGGCAACGAGGACGCCTACCTGGCCCACGATCCGGCCATCGCCACCGTCTTCGGCCGGGAACTGACACCCGCGGAGTACCGGGAATGGAAGGCCAGGTAGCTCAGCGCACCCGGAAGATCACCGTCCGCTGCACGATGAAGTTGATGACGGTCGCGGTGCCCTGCGCGGCCACGAATGCCACCGGCAGCGCCCACCGCTGGTAATCGAGCAGGTCCAGAACCAGGTGGTTGATCCCCACCTGTACGGCGAACGTGAGCGCGTAGAGCGCCATCACCGCGATGAACCGGCCGGTGTGCGCCGAGGACTGAAACGTCCACCGCCGGTTGATCAGATACGCGGTGATGGTGCCGGCGATGAAGCTGATCGCCTTGGCCAGGTCGACCTTGACGCCGAAGCCCAGGTACAGCAGCAGGTACAGCCCGAAGTCCACCACCGCCGACATCGCCCCGGTGACCAGGAAACGCCACACTTGAGTCGATAACGGCAGGCTGGTGTTCGTCGAAGCGGTCTCGGCCACCCGGGAAGCTTAAGTCCTAGGCTGAAGACCATGCCCGCGGTCATCGCCGATATCGAGGCGATACCGCTGCGCATCCCGCTCAAACCCGACCTGCCCGGGGCCGCGTTGTGGGGTGAGACGCTGAGCGCCGCGGACTCGTTGCTGGTCAAGGTGACCACCGACGACGGCGTGGTCGGCTGGGGCGAGGCGTTCGGGCTGCGCGCCACCGGCCTGGCCAAAGATGCACTCGAGGACCTGGTCGCGCCGTTGTGCATCGGTCACGACGCCGCCGACATCGCGGCGCTGACCGACCGCGTCCAACGCAAGTTGCACGTCTTCGGCCGCGGCGGCGCGATCACCTACGCGCTGTCCGCGGTCGACATCGCGCTGTGGGACATCGCCGGCAAGCGCGCCGGGCTGCCGATCTCGAGGTTGCTGGGGGACGGTCTTCGGGACATGCCCTGCTACGCCAGCCTGGCCTGCTACACCGAGCCGCACCGGGTCCGCGCCGCGGTGCAGCGCGTCCTCGACGCCGGATTCACTGCGATCAAACTGCACGAATCCCAGCTTCCCGCAATCCAAGCTGCGCGCGACGAGGCCGGGCCCGAGGTCGCTCTGATCGTCGACGCCGGTTGTGTCTGGACGCTTGAGCAAGCCCGGGCCGTCGCCCCCGACCTACCTGCGGTGGACATGCTGTTCCTGGAGGAGCCGCTGTGGCCGCCGGAGAACTTCGCCGGGCTGGCCGAACTGCGGCGCAGCACCGGCCTGCCGGTGGCCTCCGGCGAAAACGTCGGTACCGTCCTGGAATTCGAGCGGCTACTCGCTGCGGGCGCGGTGGATTTCGTGCAGCCCAGCCCGGCCAAGATGGGCGGTATCACCGAGCTGCGCAAGGTTTTTCCGCTGGCCGCCGCCCACGGCGTCGCGGTGATGACGCACTCCTTCTACGACGGGCCGGGGCTGCTCGCTGCGATCCAGGTGGCTGCCGCGCTGGGCGGTGCCGACGCGATGATCGAGTGGCGCTGGTTCGACCTGGAGGCCTCGATCTACGGCGACGCGCTGGCGCCGGCGGACGGGCGGATCGCTGTGCCGCAGGGGCCGGGCCTGGGTATCGACCCGGATCCCGAGGTGATCAACGCCTACCGCTGCAACGGCGCCGGACGGTGACACTGAATCACACCAGCCCCGTGGTTACCTGGTTGAGACCATATGGATGTTGCCGAATCGGATATCGGCGGCGATAGCAAGGCGGCAGGTTCGCTCGCCTACGCAGGCGGATCAGCGCGTTTTCGCCCTCTGATATCACTGGCGCTATCCGATTCGGCAACATCCACATGTTCCCCTGACGGTAGGGAAGTGACGGATGGGACCCAACCCGCCAAGCCAGCCAGCCGGGCTACACCCAGTACGCCACCCGCGCCCGGAACTGGCGCAGCACCATCGCGGCCACCGACCAACCGGCCACCGTCAACACCAGCACCACCGCCCAGTGCCGCAGCGGCTGGGGCGCGCCCAACAACGGAGCCCGCACGATCTCCAGGTAGTGCATCAGCGGGTTGAACTCCACCACCGCGGTCCACCGCGACGCCCCTTGGGCGCGCAGCGTGTCGTAGTTCCAGATGATCGGGGTCATCAGGAACAGCAGCTGCACCACCGAGAACAACAGCGGCGAGATGTCGCGGTAGCGGGTGGCCAGAATCCCGAAACACAGCGACACCCACACGCAGTTCAGCGCGATGATCAACAGTGCCGGAATCACCGAAAGATCCGCCCACGACCAGGGTTTCGGAAAGATCAGCGCGATCGGTATATAGATGACGATGTTGTGGGCGAACAGGATCATCTGCCGCCACACCAGCCGGTAGACGTGCACGCTCAGCGGCGTCGGCAACTGCTTGATCAGCCCCTCGTTGGCGACGAACACGTCGGCGCCCTCCAGGATGGCGGCGTTCAGCAGGTTCCAGACGATCAGTCCCAGCGTCACGTACGGCAGGTGCACCGCCAGGTCGAGGTGAAACAGCTTGGAGTACAACCCGCCCATCGCCACCGCGGTGGTCGCGGTGCCGATGGTGATCCAGAACGGCCCCAGCACCGAGCGGCGGTACCGCTGCTTTATGTCCTGCCAGCCCAGGTGCAGCCACAGCTCATGGCGGCGGAACCCGCCGGCCAGATCGGCGCCCGCCCGCGCGAACGTCTTGGACTGCGCGGCGACATCAGTGAAACTCATTGCTGCCCCTCGGGTTTGGCGAACTGCTCGCGGCGCCCCAACCGGCGCAGCCGGACCCATTCGACCAGGCCGGCCATGTCCCCGCGGCGCGACACCAGGAAGAACCAGCCGAACCGCAGCCACTCCTGGATCAGCAGCCGGCGCATCCCGGGCTGCGACATCAAATAGCCGCGGTTGCGGTAGGTGTAAAACCGCTTGGCGGCGTTGTCCGGGTACTGGGTGTGCATCCGGCCGGCCAGAATCGGCTTGAACTCCGCCGACCCGCACGGGTGCAGGTAGGCCGCGTTCAAACACGTCCCGAACGCCAAGCCGGAGCGCACCAGCCGGCGGTGCACCTCCACCTCGTCACCGCGCATGAACAACCGCAGATCCGGCACCCCCACCGCATCCAGTGCGTCGGCGGTGAACAGTGCGCCGTTGAACAGCGAGGCGATCCCGGGCAGCAAGTCCCCACCGCCCTCGCGTAATTCGCTCACCAGCCGTCGCCACACCAATCCGCGTCGCAGCGGGAACGCCAGCCGGGACGGATCGTCGATGTTGCACACCATCGGCGACACCTCCGCCAGTCGGTGCTGTGCAGCGCACGCCAGCAACGCGGCCAGCACGCCGGAATCGGCCGGCCGCCCGTCGTCGTCGGCCAGCCACACCCGGTCCGCGCCGGCAGCCAAAGCGTGCAGGATCCCCAACGCGAAACCGCCTGCGCCGCCGAGGTTTCGCTGCGACCCGAGATAGGTCGAGGGCACGGTCACACCGGCCACCAGCCGCGCCACCGCAGGATCGTTGTCGTTGTCGACGACGATCACGTGGTCCGGCGCCCGACTCTGGCTCACCAGCGCCTTCAGCGACTCGGCCAGCTGATCGACCCGACGGTGGGTGACAACGACCGCGTAGACGGTTTCGCTCACGCCTGGTCCCGCGTCTCGGCGAGCACCTCGCGCACGTGCCGGGCGGCGTCGGGACCCTCGTACGCGCCGACTACATCCTCGATTCCGCCGGTCATCTTGATGGTGCCGTGGTCGATCCACATCGCGGTCTTGCACAGCCGGGCCAGAAACTCATTGGAGTGGCTGGCGAACACCAGGATTCCGGAGCGTTCCACCAGCTTCTGCAGCCGCGTCTGAGCCTTCTTCAAGAACTCGGCGTCCACCGCGCCGATGCCTTCGTCGAGCAGCAGGATCTCCGGGTCGATGCTGGTGACCACGCCCATCGCCAGGCGCACCCGCATGCCGGTGGAGTAGGTGCGCAGTGGCATCGCCAGGTAGTCGCCCAGCTCGGTGAATTCGGCGATCTCGTCGACCTTGGCGGCCATCTGCTTGCGGGTCTGCCCGAGGAACAGCCCGCGGATGATGATGTTCTCGAACCCGGAGATCTCCGGGTCCATGCCCACGCCGAGGTCGAACACCGGTGCCACCCGGCCCACCACCGAAGCCGAACCCCGAGTCGGCTCGTAGATACCCGAAAGCAGCCGCAGCAGAGTGGATTTGCCGGCGCCATTGTGGCCGACCAGACCCACCCGATCGCCGAGCGACAGCGACATGGTGATGTCGCGCAGCGCCTCGACGACCACCACGTTGGAGTTGTTGCGCCCGATCGCCCCGCCGGCCTTGCCGAGGAACGCCTTCTTCAACGACCGCGACTTGGCGTCGAAGATGGGGAACTCGACCCAGGCGTCCTGGGTCTCGATTCGGGGCTCGGTGGCGGACAACGCGACTACAGGTACTGACCGGAGCCGGTGTGGCCGTGCCCGGCGTGCCCGCCGGCGGTGGGCCCGGCCGGCAACGCGCCGTGGCGCATCTGCTCCAGCTGCGCGCGGGCAGCCATCTGCTGGGCGAACAACGCGGTCTGGATGCCGTGGAACAGCCCTTCCAGCCAACCCACCAGCTGGGCCTGGGCGATCCGCAGCTCGGCGTCCGAAGGGGTGGCGTCCTCGCGCAGTGGCAGCGTCAGCCGCTCCAGCTCCTCGCGCAGCTCCGGGGCCAGGCCGTCCTCAAGTTCGCGAATAGAAGCCGCGTGCACCTCACGCAACCGCACCCGGCTGGCGTCGTCCAGCGGGGCCGAGCGCACCTCCTCGAGCAGCTGCTTGATCATGGTGCCGATCCGCATCACCTTGGCGGGCTGCTCGATCAGGTCGGTCAGCGACTGCTCGTCACCCTCGGACTCGGCGTCCCCCGACATCCCGGCCGCCAGCAGCCGCGGGTCCGCGCCGCTGATGATCTCGACACCATCTTCGTCGTTACTGCCGGTGCTCACCGCCACCGCCTCCCTGCCATTCGTAGATGCTCGCCCCGCCATTGTCGTAGATCTTGGCCCAGGACCGCGATTTCTCCAGAGACAGTAGCCCGTCGGGCAGAGTGAACCCGCGCACCGTCGGACTGCTGATCAGCACGTACCGGATACCCAAAGATTGCACGGCCTGCGCCACCCGCGGATCGGTGTCGGCGTCGTCGGCGTAGGCCCAGAAGATGAAGCGCTGCGGCCCGGGTCCCTGCTGCTGGGGGTAGTCGTAGTGCGTCCACAGCGGGTGCAGGCCTGCGATCGCGTACATCCAGGCGCTGCCGTCGACGTTGGCGTTGCCGATCACGGTGTCGCGGGCCCCGGGCAGCTCGGCCAGATAGGCGAAGGCCTCCAGGTCGCGGGCGTCGATCATCACCGAGTCGTACTTGTCGCCGAACAAGAAGGCGTGCCGCGGCAGGTAGTGCCAGGCCAGCCCGACCGTCGCCCCGACCAGCAGCGCCGCCACCAACGGCGAGCAGTCCCCCGCAAGCGGGAGGTGCCCCCAGTCAAAGCCCCCTAAACGGCCCTTTTTTAGGGGCTTTCGCGTCTGCTCGGCGAGGAAAAGAGCCAACCACGCCAGCCCCGCCCCGGCCATCGGGACCAGCAGCAATGTCATCGCCGCCATGATCCGGCGCGGGTCGCTGTAGAACAGGTCGGTGAATCGGCCCAGCACCGCCCCGGCGGCGCCCCCGAGCGGCGCCGAGGAGTGCACCACCCCGACCACCAGCACCGCCCACAGCGCCAGCGGCCAGTACACCTTCTTCGCGACCAGCAACACCGCCCCTATAGCGGTCAGGCCGACCAGCGTGTACTGGATCGGGAAGTCGTTGAGGTGGCGGGTGTGCAGCAGCAGCGCGTCCCGCAGCCCGGACTTGCGGCCCTCATGGGTCAGAAACGAATGCCCGGCAATGATGTCGGCCTGCTGGCGCACGCTCAGCAGCTGCGGCAGCAGCAACAACCCGGCCGGCACCAGCACCGCCAACAGCGCCAGGGTGTCGCGCCGCTTGCCGCGCAACGGGTTCCACAGCGCCCCGTCGCGAGGGCACAGCCACCAGGCCGCCAGCAGCAGCACCGTCACCACGCCCCCGGTCAGATGCACCGAGAACACCCCGACCAGCGCCAGCACCGCCACCGGAACCCGGTCCCGCATGGTGCGCACGCTGGTGACCAGCACGAACGCCGGCACCACCAGCCCGTAGGCCACCAGGTTGGGCATGGCCGCGGTACCGAACTCGACGTAGGGCAGCGCGGTGAACGACGCCGACAACGCGCCGGCGGTAGCTGCCGAAAGCGCAAGCCGGCGGGTGCTCAACACCTGCTGCAGCAGATTCCAGGTGAGCAGTGCGGCGCTGACCGGGAACAGCCACACCGAGGCGGCCAGGCCGGCCAGGGTGCAGGCGGTGGTGGGCGCGGCGCCGGTCAGCTGGCACAGCACCGCGGTCAGCGCGTGAAAGGCCGACGGATAGTAGAGTGGGGCGTGCGTCTCGACATTGCGCAGTTCACCGGCGTGGGTGGGGGAGGCCTGGCCGGTGTCGAGAATGAAGCGGACGGTGTTGGCGTGCCAGACCGCGTCCCAGGTGCTGGGGATGCTCTGCCAATCCGGAATGCCCCGTACTGCCGCCCAGCCGATCAGCAGCATGCCCAGCAACACCCCGGCGGCCACGGTGAGGATCGTCGCGACCCCCGCCGCCGGTGCGCCGACGTGGATGCCGGGACGACGGTCCAGCAACCCCCGAACCCCTCGGGCCAGCAGGCCCACCAGCGCGCCGACCACCACCAGCGTGGCCAGTGCGGTGCCCGCATTCCAGGGAATTCCCCAGGCGCCGAACGGCACGATGGCCAGGCCGACCAGCCCATACGTCAGCGCCGGGCCGACCGTGACGGCCAGTGGCCAGGTCAGCCGTGCAGCGGCGGCGACGAGTGCCCCCGGTGCGACCAGCAGCAGTAGCGCGGCAACCATTCCGAACCCCAGAAGCACTGCACTAGTATGTCTGTCAAGGTGACACGGCTCAGCGCTGCGGGGGGAGCTATCCGGTTATCCGAGACTTTCACCTGATCACCCGATTTTGAGAAGTTCTAAGGTGGCTGACATGGCCTTCGACGTCGCCAGGGTGCGTGGACTGCACCCGACGCTCGGTGACGGATGGGTGCACCTCGACGCGCCGACGGGCATGTTGATCCCGGACTCGGTGGCGACCACGGTGTCGACGGCGTTCCGCGGTTCGCTGGCGACGTCGGCGGGGCCGCACCCGGCGGCCCGGCGCAGTGCGGCGGTGCTGGTGGCGGCGCGGCAGGCGGTGGCCGACCTGGTCGGCGGCGATCCCGCCGGGGTGGTGCTGGGCCCGGACCGGGCGGTGCTGCTGAGCGCGCTGGCCGATGCCGCGTCGTCGCGGGTGAGCCTGGGCTACGAGACGGTGGTCAGCCGGCTCGACGACGAGGCCAACATCGCGCCGTGGGTGCGCGCCGCCAACCGCTACGGCGCCAAACTCAAATGGGCCGAGGTGGACATCGAGACCGGGGAGCTGCCGAGTTGGCAGTGGGAGAACCTGATCACCCCGTCGACCCGGCTGGTGGCCGTCACTTCGGCGTCGGGTGTGCTGGGCACCGTCACCGACCTGCGACCGGTCACCAAGCTGGTCCACGACGTGGGCGGGGTGGCCGTCGTCGACCATTGCGCGGCGGCGCCCTACCAGTTGCTCGACATCAACGACATCGAAGCCGACGTGGTGGCCCTCAACGCGGCCAGCTGGGGCGGTCCGCCGGTGGGCGCGCTGGTCTTCCGCGACCCGGCGCTGATCGACACGTTCGGGTCGGTGTCGCTGAATCCGCACGCCGTGGGCCCGGCGCGCCTGGAAGTCGGCCTGCACCAGTTCGGTCTGCTGGCCGGGGTGGTGGCCAGCGTGGAATACCTGGCCTCGCTCGACGAGTCCGCCCGGGGCACCCGGCCCGAGCGGCTGTCGATCTCCATGCAGTCCGCCGGGCAGTACCTGAACCGGCTGTTCGACTATCTGGTCGGCGCGCTGCGATCGCTGCCGCTGGTGATGATGATCGGCCAGCCCGAGCTGCGCATCCCGGTGGTCAGTTTCGCGGTGCAGAAGGTGCCCGCCGAGCGGGTGGTGCAACGGCTGGCCGACAACGGCGTGCTGGCCATCGCCAACGCCGGGTCGCAGGTGCTGGACGTGATCGGGGTCAACGACATCGGCGGGGCGGTCACCGTCGGGTTGAGCCACTACTCGACGATGGCCGAGGTCGACCAGCTGGTGCGTGCGCTGGCTTCGCTGGGCTGACGGTTTCTCGCGCACCGAAATCCCATCTGCCCCAACGGTAACCGGGTCGCAGGGGTGTGGTGAGTGCCCGCCTTTGAGCGACAACCGTCGTTATGTCAGGCCGGTCGGCGCGGGTAACGGCTTCGGCGCTTGACATAACACGGTTGTCGCTCAGAGCCGGGCACATCTCTATATGGTTCAGAATCCGGCGCCATGGTTCAGAATCCGGCGCCGCCCGACACGCATCACGCCCGGCCGAGTCGGCGCGCGGGCTGGGTTTATGCGGATCCCCTTCGCCCGGCTCCGCCACGCTTGCGATCCCGCTACGCTGTGGGCCGTTACCGAAGCAGCTGGCGAAGGCAGAACATGGCAGAACCGACGACTTCCTTGGCCCCTTTGGCTCTGGACACCCTGGTTGACCTGATGCAGCAGCAGGCTGCCCGTCATCAGGACACGCCCGCGTTCATCTTCTGCCCGGAAGGCGATATCGAAGAGGACCGGATCACCTACCGCGACCTGGATCGTCGCGCCCGCGCGATCGCCGCGAGCCTGCAGCGCAAGGGCGCTGCCGGGGAGCGGGTGCTGGTGCTGTGCCGTCCCGGTGTGGACAGCGTCGCCGGGCTGTTCGGCTGCTTCTATGCCGGCGCCGTCGCGGTCCCGGTCGACGAGCACTGGCCGATCCGGCGGATCGAGACGGTCGTGCCCGAGGCACAGGCGCGCTTCGCGCTGGCGACCGCCAAGACCCAGGCCAAGATGAAGGCCGCCGTGGGAGGGCTGACCGATAAATCGGTGACCTGGCTGGCGATGGATGAGCTCGACGACGACGGCGCGACCTGGGTGCCGCAGGACGTCGAGAAAGACACCATCGCGATGATCCAGTACACCTCGGGCTCGACTGGGGTGCCGAAGGGTTGCGTGCTGACCCACGGGAACTACGTGAGCAACCTCGAGGTCATGCGCTGGGCCCTGAATCCGCCCGACGACGCTCCGGTGCTCAACAGCCCGATCAGCGGGGTGTCCTGGTTGCCGCAGTACCACGACATGGGTTTCGTCGGGGGCATCCTGGGCACCATTTACGGCGGCCGCACCACGGTGCTGATGTCGCCGAGCGCCTTTCTGATGCGCCCGATCCGCTGGCTGCAGGCGATATCGCGCTTCGGTGCGACGATCACCGCCGCACCCAGCTTCGCCTACGAAGCCTGCGTCAAACGCACCACCGCAGAGCAGCGTGCCGCGCTGGACCTGTCGAGCTTGTCGATCGCAGTGATCGGCGCCGAGCCGATCAGCGCCGAGACGCTGCAGTCCTTCGCCGAGGCGTTCGCGCCGGCCGGGTTCCGGCCCGAGGCCTTTATTCCCGCGTACGGGCTGGCCGAGGCAACCCTGGGTGTGACGGGCATGTCCGAGTCACCGGTGCCGGTGGTCCGGCACATCGACCGGACCGCGCTCAGCGAGGAGCGGGTCGTCGAGGTGGCTGCCGACACCGCCGGGGCGGTGCCCCTGGTGGCCTGCGGCGCCAAGGCGGAGAGCCAGCAAGTCCTGATCGTTGACTCCGAGACCCGGTTGCGCCGCGGCCCTGAGGAAGTGGGCGAGATCTGGGCATCCGGACCCAGCATCGCCCAGGGCTACTGGGGGCGGCCCGAGGAGACCGAACGCACCTTCGGTGCGACGCTGGCCGACACCGGCGAGGGCCCGTTCCTGCGCACCGGCGACCTCGGATTCGTCTGCGCGGGTGAGCTATTCGTGACCGGTCGGTGGAACGACCTGATCACGATCCGCGACATCAAGTACTACCCCAACGACATCGAGGACACCGTGGGCGGCAGTGACCCGGCACTGATGCCGGGCCGCACCGCGGTGTTCACGGTCAAACCGAACCCGCGCGCCGACGAGCAGCTGGTGATCGTGCAGGAGGTGAACCGCGCGTCGCTGAACTCCGACCTCAGCGGCGCCGTCGAGGCCATCCGCGCGGCGGTCCTTGCCACCCACAATGTTTCGGCCCACGATGTGCTGCTGGTCGAGCCCATGCAGGTCCCGACCACCACCAGCGGCAAGATTCAGCGCAGCGCGTGCCGG
>NZ_LZMF01000044.1:0-36366 GCF_001673565.1 Mycolicibacter sinensis | reverse complement strand
CTACCGGCCAGGACCCATTTCCTGTCGGCAACCCACGTTCACATGTGAGTGAGGCCCCAGCCCCCCATACCGTCTAACTCGGCGGTTCAGCGAGGCTCGACGGAGGAGAGGCGAAGCTGGGACCGCCGTATGAGCCGGGCGGTTCAGCGAGGCTCGACGGAGGAGAGGCGAAGCTGGGGCCGCCGTAGGGGCCGGGCGGTAACCTGTTCGATCGCCGACGGGTGTCACTGGGATACCGCAGGCTTTGAGGAGTCCGCCAGTGGCGAAAGAGACCGTCGTCGTCTTGCTCGCACTCGCCGCGGCGCTCTTCGTCGCGATCAGCGATGTGATCCACCAGCGCAGCGCCCACCGGGTCGCCGACGAGTCGATCGGCCACCTTGCGCTGTTCGCTCGCTTGCTGGCCGACCGGCGCTGGTGGGTGGGCAGCGGGGTGGCCGCGGTGGGTTTCGTCCTGCAGGCCGCCGCGCTCGGGCTGGGCTCGGTGCTGCTGGTGGAGTCGCTGCTGGTGACCTCGTTGCTGTTCGCTCTGCCGCTCAGTGCGCGGCAGTCCGGCCGGCGACTGGGCCGGTCGGTCTGGATGTGGGCGGCGCTGTTGGTCGCCGCCGAAACCGTGATCATCACCGTCGGTCACCCCACCGCAGGGCAGGCCCGCGCCTCGTTCGACACCTGGATCTGGGTGATCGCAGTGCTGGGTCCGGCGGTAGTGCTGTGCCTGGTGGGGGCACGCGCCTGGCCCGGGCGGGTCGAGGCGGTGCTGCTCGCGGCGGCGTCGGCCATCTCCTGGGGCGTCGTCGCCGTGCTGACCAAGGGACTCGTCGAGTTGATCGGCGACGGAGTGCGGCCGCTGGTGAGCTCGCCGGAGCTATACGCGTGGGCGGCGCTCGCGGTGGCAGGTACCGTGTTTCAGCAGTCGTCGTTTCGCGCCGGAGCACTGACCGCCTCGTTGCCGACGATGACGGTGCTGGAGCCGACGGTGGCTGCGGCGCTGGGCGTGGCGTTGCTCGGTGAGGTGGTCCGGCCCGGCCGCAGCGGCGGGTTCCTGCTGGCCGCGGCGCTGGTCATGCTGGTCGTCGCGGTCGCGGTGTTGTCGCGTGGCGAGGCGGTGGTCGACGACGATGCGGCTGCCCCCGCGGCGTAGCGTTGCCCGGTTGCCACGCCGCCGGACGGTATTCTTGCGCGATTGTAGGGAGGGTCATGTCGACAGGGAATGTCATCGCGGCGCTGCTCGCACTGTGCGCTGCGCTGGCGTCGGCTACCGGCGACGTGATCCGCCAGCGGTCCGCGCAGGAGATCACCGACCAGCAGGTCGGTCACCTGAAGCTGTTCTGGTTGTCGCTGCGCGACCCGAAATGGTGGGGCGGCGGCGCGGCGGCGGTGGCCAACTACGCCCTGCAAGCGGCGGCATTGGCCGTGGGTTCGGTGATCCTGGTGACCGGGCTGCAGGTGACCGCGCTGCTGTTCGCGCTGCCGATGTATGCCTGGTTGACCCACCGCCGGGTGACCAACTGGGAATGGATGTGGGCGATCGTGCTGGCCGCGGCGTTGGCCGTGGTGGTGATCGTCGGGGATCCGACCGAGGGCAAACAGCACGCCCCGGCGGCTACCTGGATCACGGTGTCGGTGGTGGTGGTCACGTTGCTGCTGGCCTGCGCGGTGGCCGCCCGCCGACTCCGGGGCCGGCCGGCAGCCGCGGTGCTGCTGGCCGTGGTGGCCGGTACCTCGCTGGCGGTGTTCGCGTTGCTGACAAAAGTGCTCGTGGAGATGATCAAGGCCGAGGGTGTGGAAAACGCGCTGGAGTCGCCCGTGGTGGTGCCCTGGCTGATAGCGACGCTGGCCGGAATGATCTTCCAGCAGTCGGCGTTCCGCGCCGGCGCATTGACCGCCTCGATGCCGACGATGACGGTGGCCAAGCCGCTGGTGGCCAGCGCACTGGGGGTGCTGCTGCTCAACGAGCACATTCAGGCCGGCGGGATCGAAGACGCCGCCGTGATCATCGGGGTGGTGCTGATCGTCATCGCGACGGCGGCCTTGGCCAGGGGTGAGGCCGCCACCATCGTCGCCGACGCCGGAGGCGCCGACCGGGCCACACCGGTGGCGTCACCGACGAGCTAGCCGGGGTCTCGTGCTGGGACCGATAGCGATCGTGCCGTCGGCGCCGGTGCTGGTGCCCGAACTGGCCGGTACCGCCCCCGAGGCGGCCGAGCTGCGGGCCGCGGCGCTGGCCGCAGCCGCATCGCTGCCGCCGCGCTGGGTGGCGTTGGGCGCCGGAGCCGACGGCGTATTCGGCCCGGACACTGCCGGCAGTTTCGCCGGATTCGGCGCCGACGTGGCGGTGCGCCTGACCCCGGGCGTCGAGCGACCGGCCGACCTGCCGTTGGGTGTCCTGGTCGCCGGCTGGGTGCGCGGGCAGTTGCGGCCGGATACCTCGGTGATGGTCCACGCCCACACCGACCCGGCCGCCGCGCTGGCCGCCGGCAGGCGGCTACGTGCCCAAATCGAGCAGTCACCGGAGCCGATCGGGGTGCTGGTGCTGGCCGACGGCGCCAACACCCTGACCGCGGCCGCGCCCGGCGGGCACCACCCCGAAGACGTCGGCGTTCAGCGCGCCCTCGACGACGCCTTGGCCGCCGGCGACGTCGCCGCACTGGCCGACTTGCCGCCGCAGATCGTCGGGCGGGCGGCATTCGCGGCGCTGGCCGGCCTGGTCGAAACCCCGCCGCGCACTGCCACACAGCTCTACCGCGACGCCCCCTACGGCGTCGGCTACTTCGTCGGGGTCTGGGAGCCGTGAGGCCGATCGCGGTCGTGGGGCCCACCGGCACCGGCAAGTCGCAGCTCGCGCTGGACCTGGCCGAACGGCTCGGCGCGGAGATCGTGAACGCCGACGCCATGCAGCTCTACCGCGGCATGGACATCGGCACCGCCAAGCTGTCGCCGACGGAACGACGGGGCATCGCGCACCACCAACTCGACGTCCTCGACGTCACCCAGACCGCGACCGTGGCCCGCTACCAGCAGGCCGCAGCCGACGACGTCGAGGCGATCGCGGGCCGCGGCGCGGTCCCGATCATCGTCGGCGGGTCGATGCTCTACCTGCAGGCGCTGCTCGACGACTGGTCGTTTCCGGCCACCGACCCGGCGGTGCGGGCCCGCTACGAGCAGCGACTGACCGAGGCCGGCGTGGCGGCGTTGCACGCCGAGCTGGCCGTCGCCGACCCGGCCGCGGCGTCGGCGATCCTGCCCACCGACGGCCGGCGCATCGTGCGGGCGCTGGAGGTGGTGGAGCTGACCGGGCGGCCGTTCGCCGCTTCGGCGCCCACCATCGGCGACCCCCGCTGGGACACGGTGATCATCGGATTGGATTGCGACACCAACCTTCTCGATGAACGGCTGGCCGCCCGCACCGACACGATGTTCGCCCGCGGACTGGTCACTGAGGTCGCGACGCTGTTGGCGGTCGGGTTGCGCGACGGGGTCACCGCCGCCCGGGCCCTGGGCTATGCCCAGGTGATTGCCGACCTCGATGCGGGCGGTGACGGTTCCGGCGCCCGAGAGCCGACCTTCATCGGCACCCGCCGCTATGTGCGCCGCCAGCGGTCCTGGTTTCGCCGCGATCACCGCATCACCTGGTTGGACAGTGCCGCCGACGGTCTGCTCGACGCGGCACTGGCCGCGTGGCGGCACGTATCCTGAGCACATGCTTTTCGCCAAGGGCCACGGCACCCAGAACGACTTCGTCGTATTGCCGGACCTGGGCATGGAACTGGATCTGAAGGCTGCCGCGGTGGCCGCGCTGTGTGACCGGCGACGCGGCCTGGGCGCCGATGGCCTGCTGCGGGTGACCACGGCCGGGGCGGCCGTGGGCGCCGGGGTGCTGCAGCATCTGCCCGAAGGGGTGGCCGCCGAGGACTGGTTCATGGACTACCGCAACGCCGACGGGTCGGTGGCCGAGATGTGCGGCAACGGGGTCCGGGTGTTCGCCCACTACCTGCGGGCCACCGGCCTGGAATCGGCCGACGAGTTCGTCGTCGGCTCGCTGGCCGGGCCGCGTCCGGTGACCGTGCACCGCGCCGACGCGGTGCGGGCTGAGGTCACCGTCGACATGGGCAAGCCGAACCTGCTCGGCAGCGGCGGGCCGGCTTTCGACGCCATCGTCGGCGGGCGGCGCTTCGCCGGCCTGGGCGTCGACGTCGGCAACCCCCACCTGGCGTGTGTGGACCCGGGGCTGTCGGTCGCCGAACTGGCTGCTCTGGACGTGGCCGCACCGGTGTCCTTCGACCCCGCCCAGTTCCCCGACGGCGTCAACGTGGAGATCCTGACCGCCGCCCGCGACGGCGCGGTGTCGATGCGGGTGCACGAACGCGGGGTGGGGGAGACCCGGTCCTGCGGCACCGGGACGGTGGCCGCCGCGGTGGCCGCGTTGGCCCACGGCGGCGCGTCGACCGGCACGCTGCGCGTCGACATTCCCGGGGGACAGGTCAGCGTCACCGTCACCGAGGCCACCAGCTATCTGCGCGGCCCGTCGGAACTGGTGGCGCGCGGTGACATCGCCCCGAGCTGGTGGGCGGCGCTGTGAGCTATCCGGAGGTCCCCAGCACCGGTGAACTGGCCCTCGACGACCGCTCCGCGCTGCGCCGGGTCGCGGGGCTGTCCACCGAGCTCGCCGACGTTTCCGAGGTCGAATACCGCCAGCTGCGTCTGGAGCGGGTGGTGTTGGTCGGGGTGTGGACCGATGGCAGCGCCGCCGAGGCCGACGCCAGCATGGTGGAACTGGCGGCGCTGGCCGAAACCGCCGGGTCCGAGGTGCTCGAGGGGCTGATCCAGCGTCGTGAGCGGCCCGACCCGTCGACCTACATCGGCTCGGGGAAGGCCGTCGAGTTGCGTGAGGTGGTGCTGGCCACCGGCGCCGACACCGTCATCTGCGATGGCGAGCTGTCCCCGGCGCAGCTGACCGCGCTGGAGAAGGCGGTCAAGGTCAAGGTGATCGACCGCACCGCGTTGATCCTGGACATCTTCGCTCAGCACGCCACCAGCGCCGAGGGCAAGGCGCAGGTGGCGTTGGCGCAGATGCAGTACATGCTGCCGCGACTGCGTGGTTGGGGCGAGTCGATGTCGCGACAGGCCGGTGGCCGGGCCGGTGGCAGCGGCGGCGGGGTGGGGCTGCGCGGCCCTGGTGAGACCAAGATCGAAACCGACCGGCGCCGGATCCGGGAGCGGATGGCCAAGCTGCGCCGCGAGATCAAGGCGATGAAGCAGGTGCGCGACACCCAGCGCAGCCGCCGCCTGCATAGCGACGTCCCCTCGGTGGCGATCGTCGGCTACACCAACGCCGGCAAGTCCAGCCTGCTCAACACGCTGACCGGCGCCGGGGTGCTGGTTCAAGACGCACTGTTCGCCACGCTGGAACCCACCACGCGCCGTGGGCTTTTCGAGGACGATCGGCCTTTCGTGCTGACCGACACCGTCGGTTTCGTTCGCCATCTGCCCACCCAGTTGGTGGAAGCCTTCCGTTCCACGCTGGAGGAGGTCGCCGACGCCGAGCTGTTGGTGCATGTCGTCGACGGTTCCGATCCGGCACCGCTGAGCCAGATCAGTGCGGTCCGCCAGGTGGTTTCCGAGGTGATCGCCGAGCGGGACGGCCAGCCGGCCCCGGAACTGCTGGTGGTCAACAAGATTGACGCCGCCGGTGACTTGGCGTTGGCACAGCTGCGCCGGGCGTTGCCCGACGCGGTGTTCGTTTCGGCGCGCACCGGCGACGGCATCGACGCGCTGCGCCGCCGGATGGGGGAGCTGGTGTCGCCGGTCGATACCGCGGTGGATGTCGTCATCCCTTATGGCCGTGGTGATTTGGTGGCCCGAGTACACGAACACGGCCGGGTGCAGCAGGCCGAGCACGGTGACGGCGGCACCCGGATTCGCGCGCGGGTGCCCGCCGCGCTGGCCGCCAGCCTGCGTGAGTTCGGCCAGGCGTAGCAGCCGTTCGCGGCGTGTGATCGGTCACAGAAGTTTCGGGCTGCGCGCACCGGTGCGCTAGGCTCACAATCAACGCTGGTGTCCACGGACGCCGGTACGTCGTGGAACGCTTACTCACCACCGATATCCGGTGGACGGTGCGTCCAGCACAAGCTCTTCTCGCGGCGATCGATTTTGCCCACCGGCAATCTCGCCACTTTGCGCCGCCAGTCACCCGACCTCTTACGGCTTGAGCAGCGCAACCGATGCCGGAAAGGCACCGCACTCATGATCACATCCTTCGCCGACCTCGGCGTGCCCGCACCACTGGTGGCGGCGCTGCACGACAACGAGATCACCGCGCCGTTTCCGATCCAGATCCGTACCCTGCCCGACACTCTGGTCGGGCGCGACGTGCTGGGCCGCGGAAAGACGGGCAGCGGCAAGACGCTGGCGTTCTCAATTCCCTTGGTAGCCAGGCTCGCCGACACCAGACGACACCCGAACCGGCCGTCGGGTTTGATACTCGCGCCCACCCGTGAGCTGGCCACCCAGATCACCGCGACGGTCAAACCCCTTGCGGCGGCTTACGGCTTGAAGGTCACCACCATCTTCGGCGGGGTGGCGCAGAGCCGGCAGGAGACGGCGCTGCGCGGCGGCGTCGACATCGTGGTTGCCTGCCCGGGGCGCCTCGAAGACCTGATGAAGCAGAAGCTGATCAGCCTGGACGACGTGCAGATCACCGTGCTCGACGAAGCCGACCACATGGCCGACCTCGGCTTCCTGCCGGGCGTCACGCGGATTCTGGCCGCTACGCCGGCCACCGGTCAGCGGCTGCTGTTCTCGGCGACCCTGGACAACGGGGTGGACAAGCTGGTGCGGCGCTTCCTGCACGACCCGGTGTCGCACTCGGTCGATGACATCGCCGCGCCGCCGCCGGCCATGACCCATCACGTGTTCCACGTCGCGGGGGGGCAGGACAAAAAGGATCTGGTGCACCGGTTGGCGTCCGGCACCGGCCGCCGAATCCTGTTCATGCGCACCAAACATCAGGCCCGTAAGCTCGCCAAGCAACTGACCGAGGCCGGTATCCCGTCAGTGGACCTGCACGGCAACCTGTCTCAGCCCGCGCGGGACCGCAACCTGGCCGCGTTCAGCACCGGGGCGGCTCGAGTGCTGGTGGCCACCGACATCGCTGCGCGCGGCGTGCACGTCGATGAGGTGCAGCTGGTGGTCCACGTCGACCCGCCGGCCGAACACAAGGCCTACCTGCACCGCTCGGGTCGCACCGCACGCGCCGGCAGCGCCGGCGACGTGGTCACCGTGGTGTTGCCCGAACAGCGCAGGGACACCCAGGTGCTGCTGCGCCGGGCCGGGATCACCGTCGCCCCGCAACAGGTCGGCGTCGACTCGGTGCCGGTGCAAGCGTTGGTCGGCGAGGTCGCCCCGTTGCAGATGCCCGCCCCCAAGGCGGCCCCACCGCCGCGTCCCGCGTCGCCGAAGAACCGCGGATCGGGCAGCGGCCGGCGGCGTCGTGCCGCGGCGCCGGGAGCCCCGCAGCGACCGGCACGGCGGGGCGGTTCGCGCCGGACCGGGGCGGACGCGCGGTAATCCGCACCGGAGACCTCCAAGTGAAGTAGCCGGCTACCCTAGTGCCGCCGTCCCCGGCAGGGGTTTGCTCGAGGGATGTCTGCACCCACCAGGTTGCCGCCGCCCAGGCTGGTCCGCGCCGTCGAGCGGGTCCGCGACAGGCTATACCGGCTCCATCAGCGGCTTGCGCCGGCGCCGGCGGTGATGATGGAGATGATCCTCGCCGCCTGGATGTCCCAGGCGATCACCGTGGCCGCCGAACTCGGCGTCGCCGACGCCCTCGCTGACGGCCCCCAGCCCATCGAAGATTTGGCGAGCAGAGTCGGGGCGAACCCCGACGCGCTGGCCCGGTTGCTGCGGGCAATGATCAGTCGCGGCGTGTTTCGCCGCCGCCGCGACGGCCGCTATGAGCTGAACGCGCTGGCCGACACCCTGCGCCGCGACGGTTTCCCGTCGATGGCCGGCATGGCACGGTTCGTCGGGTCACCGCAGCATCGTGAGCATTGGAGCCTGCTGGCCGACGCGGTCCGGACCGGTAAAGCCGTCATCCCGCAGCTACGCGGTATGCCTGCTTTCGACTACCTGGCGCAGGAGCCTGATCTTGCCGAGGTGTTCAACCAGGCGATGACCAGCGGCTCGGAGTGGGCGGTGGCACCGCTGGTGTCGGCCTACGACTTCAGTGGCTATCCGACGATCGTCGACGTCGGGGGCGGGCACGGCCGGCTGCTGGCCGCAGTCCTGGCGGCCGCTCCGCACGCCCGCGGTGTGTTGTACGACCTGCCGCACGTCGTCGCGGGTGCCCCGGCGCTACTGGCCGAGCACCGGGTGACAGACCGGGTTCGCGTCGTCGCGGGATCGTTCTTCGATCAGGTCCCCAGCGGCGGGGATGCCTACCTGCTCAAGAACGTCATCCACGATTGGCCGGATGAGCAGGCCGCCCAGATTCTGCAGAACGTGCGGGCGGCGACCCGGCCCGGTGCGGTGGCGTTGTTGGTCGAACTGGTGATTCCCGAGCACGACCGGGAGTTCTTGGGCAAGTGGGCGGACCTGGAGATGCTGGTGGGGGCGGCGGCCCGCGAGCGTACCGCCGCCGAATACCGCGGTCTTCTCCAGCAGGCCGGGTTTGCGATGACGCGCGTGGTGCCGACCGCGTCGCCGTTCAGTGTGGTGGAGGCGCGGGCGGTGTGACCACTTGGGCGGTCAGCGCGGGCCCATGACCTACCAACCATCCGGTTGGTCTATTGTCGTCGGAAAGATTCCGTCGATCTCGGAGGTCAGGCGATGAGCGCCGCAGTCAAGTACCAGCGAACCCTGTTCGAGCCTGAGCACGAGCTGTTCCGGGAGTCCTACCGGGCGTTTTTGGACCGCCACGTCGCGCCGCACCACGAGGAGTGGGAGAAGGCCAAGATCGTCGACCGCGGCGTCTGGCTCGAAGCCGGCAAGCAGGGCTTTTTGGGCATGGCGGTGCCCGAGGAGTACGGCGGCGGCGGCAACCCGGACTTCCGTTACAACACGATCATCACCGAGGAGACCACCGCGGGTCGCTACAGCGGCATCGGGTTCAGCCTGCACAACGATGTGTGCGCGCCGTACCTGCTGGAACTGTGCAACGACGAGCAGAAGCAGCGCTGGCTGCCCAAGTTCTGCACCGGTGAACTGATCACCGCGATCGCAATGACCGAGCCCGGAACCGGTAGCGACCTGCAGGGCATCAAGACCCGGGCGGTCAAACAGGGCGACCACTACGTCCTGAACGGGTCGAAGACGTTCATCACCAACGGCATCCACTCCGACCTGGTCATCGTGGTCGCCCAGACCGACCCGGAGAAGGGCGCGCAGGGCTTCAGCCTGCTAGTGGTGGAACGCGGCATGGAGGGCTTCGAACGCGGACGCCACCTGGACAAGATCGGGCTGGACGCCCAGGACACCGCCGAGCTGTCGTTCACCGACGTGCACGTGCCGGTCGAGAACCTGCTCGGTCAGGAGGGCATGGGCTTCATCTACCTGATGCAGAACCTGCCCCAGGAACGGATCTCGATCGCGATCATGGCCGCCGCGGCGATGGAGGCCACCCTCGAGCAGACCATCACCTACACCAAGGAACGCAAGGCGTTCGGCAAGCCGATCGGCAGCTTCCAGAACAGCCGGTTCCTGCTGGCCGAGCTGGCCACCGAGGCCACCGTGGTGCGGATGATGGTCGACGAGTTCATCCGGCTGCACCTGGACAAGCAGCTGACGGTGGAGCAGGCCGCGATGGCCAAGTGGTACACCACCGAGAAGCAGGTCCACCTGATCGACCGCTGCCTGCAGTTGCACGGCGGCTACGGCTACATGCGCGAATACCCGATCGCCCGGGCCTACCTGGATTCACGGGTGCAGACGATCTACGGCGGCACCACCGAGATCATGAAGGAGATCATCGGCCGCAGCCTGGGTGTCTAGCCCCCTGGCGATCAGGGCCGTGAGCTGCGAATTCCGCGGTATCGGGCGCTCGGTGGCGGCTGGTGGCTTCGGCATCGATTCGGCATCGGCTAGGTATCTGTTTCCGCAATATCGATGACTTCGCTTCGCAATACGGGTCGATTGCGGGAAGGTTTATGCCGGAAACATTTGCGTCGATTGCGGTGCCTGGGAGGGCTGGTGACTAGTCGGAAAGATCGGTTCGGCAAGACGGCGGTGCGCATTGCGCTCGGCCTCGCGACGACGGTCACCGTGCTGCTGTCGGTACAGACCGCGGCGGCGACGCCGGACAGCGACGCCCATGACGCCATCACCGCGGCATGGCAGGCCGCCGGCGGCGATGGCTCCCCACTGGGCCCGCCCAAGGGCGACGTGCACCCGGCCGGCGTCGGATTCGCCCAGGACTTCACCGGCGGCACGATGTTCTTCACCCCCGAAACCGGTGCCAAGGCGCTCTATGGCGCCATCCTCGACAAGTACGAGGCCCTGGGCGGGGCGGCCACCAACGACCTCGGGTTTCCCAACATCGATGAGGTGCCGGGGCTGGTCCCGAACAGCCGGGTGGCGATCTTCTCCGGTCGCGACAACCCGGTGATCTTCTGGACGCCCGAGCACGGCGCCCACGTGGTCCGCGGCCCGATCAACGCCGGCTGGGACAAATTGGGCAGCTCCACCGGCGCGCTCGGGGTGCCGGTCGAGGACGAGAACTACGACGGTGCGGTGGTGACCCAGAAGTTCAGCGCCGGCGCGCTGTCCTTCGACGGGGCGACCAAGACGTTCACCACGGTGCCGCCGGAGCTGGCGGCCCAGCTGGCCGACCTGCAGGTTCAGCTCGACCCGACCGCGGCCATCGACCAGGCCTGGCGCACCGCCGGCGGCCCCTCGGGCGCGCTCGGCGCCAAGCAGGGCGACGAGTATGTGGTCGGCAACGACGGCGTGGGCCAGGATTTCGCGCACGGCAAGGTCTACTTCTCGCCGGCCACCGGAGCCAACGCGGTCGAAGGCGAAGTCCTGGCCAAATACGAGTCGCTGGGCGGTCCGGCCGGCAGCGATCTGGGCTTCCCGATCACCAGCACCGCCGACGGTTCCCTCGCCGGAAGCAAGTTCAATTCCTTTGCCGCCGAAGATGACCCGGTGATCTTCTTCAGCCCGGACAACGGCGCCTTCGTGGTGCGCAGCGCGATGAAGGCGGCCTGGGACAAGCTCGACGGTGCGTCCGGGAAGCTGGGCGCCCCGGTGGGCGATCAGGCCCTCGACGGGGACGTGGTTTCGCAGAAGTTCACCGGTGGGGCGATCTCCTGGAACCAGACGACCAACACCTTCAGCGCCGAACCGGCCGAACTGGCGCAAGCCTTGTCGGGCCTGCAGATTCCCGGGGCGAACCTGCCCAACAGCAGCACGTCCACGGCGCCCGGTGTCGCCAAGGAGACGCACTGGAACTGGCTGTGGGTGCTGATCCCGGTCGCGGTGCTGGTGGTGCTGGGGGCGCTGGCGGCCGCGGCGATGTGGTGGCAGCGCCGGCGGCCGGCCGCGGCGCCCGAGGAGCGGGCGCCGGTCGCGGTGCCCGCCCCGGTCAGCGACGACTACGACGACGATGACGAGGCGTGGGCCCACCAGGAGCAGCAGGACCACGAGGGCACGGTTCGGCTGCCGAGCCGATACGGCAGCTCGTCGTTCGGTGCGGCACCCGAGGAGTCGCCGGATCAGTCGATTCCGGATGCGCCCTGGCTGCACTACGGCGAATCCGACGCCGGCGACGAACCCGACGACGATGACGAGGCGGACACCGCGCCGACGCGGGTGGTGACCGAGGAGGATCTGGGTACCGGCCGGCACGCCGTGGGGCACGGGGCTTCGGGCAGCGAATCGCGCGCTTTCGGCTCGGGGGCACAACCTCGCGCGTTCGGCGCGGGCCGGCGCAGCTTCGGTGCCGAGGAGTCGGTCCATCCGGTGATGCACCTGCCGCTGGATGACCCCTACCAGCAGCCGGAGGGCTACCCGATCAAGGCGAACATCGGCTCGGGGCTCTACTACACCCCGCAGAACGCCCTGTACGACGACACGCTCGCCGAGATCTGGTTCGCCACCGAGGATGCGGCCCGGCTCAACGGATTCACCAGGGCGGGTTGATCACCGCAGCGGCAGCGAGTTTCGTTCACTGTCCGGGCGGGGCCCGAGGATCCGGCGCTGATCTTCGGTGATGGCGACGTCGTCGATGCTGGACTCGCGGCGGCTCATCCGGCCGTCGTCGGCGAACTCCCACAGCTCGTTGCCGTAGCTGCGCCACCACTGACCGTCGGCGTCCCGGCTTTCGTACTGGTAGCGCACCGCGATCCGATTGCCGTGATAGCACCACAGCTCTTTGCGCAGTGCGTAGTCGCGCTCACGCTCCCACTTGCGTCGTAGGAACGCCACGATTTCGGCGCGCCCGCTGATGAACTCGTCGCGATTGCGCCACACCGAGTCGTCGGTGTAGGCCTGCGCCACCCGGTCGGGGTCGCGGGTGTTCCAGGCGTCTTCGGCGGCGGCGACCTTACGTTGCGCCGACTCCTCGTCGAACGGCGGGCACGGGCCGAACATGCTGGCCTCCCTTGGTGTCACGGCGTCAACCGCGCCAGGGCTTCGGCGGCCGGAACGATGTCGTGGATGCGGTGGATCGTCTCGCCGGCGTAGAGCGCCGATCTCTCGACGACGGCCGGGTCCATCCCGGCCAGCGGCAGCGCCGGGGTATACAGCGGCACCGTCGGCCGCTGGAGGGCAAGGATCGTGCCCTGGGCGCTCACCGGCATCAGCCGGCTCAGCCGCGCACCGGCCCGATTGAATGCCCGCACCGCCGGTGGCCCGAGTTCGTTGCGCGCACACCAGCGTTCGGTGGCCGCATTCGGGATGACCCGGTGCGCCAGCGGCCAGCCCATGCCGAACAACATCGTGCGGATGGTTCGCTGGGCGCCGAGCACCTTGTGCTTGTAGGCCGGATGTGCGCGCGACTCCTCGGTGAGCAGAAAGCGGGTGCCGGCAATCGCTCCGGCGGCCCCGGCGGCCAGCAGTGCCCGTACGTCGTCGGCGTCGGCGACCCCACCGGCGGCCAGCACCGGTGCTCCGCCTGCGGCCTCAAGCACCTCGGGCAGGGTCACCTCCAGCGGCCGGTCGGCCATCAGGTGGCCGCCGGCCTCGACGCCTTGGGCCACCAGTCCGTCAGCGCCGGCGGCCAGCGCCCGGCGGGCTTGCGCGGCGTCACCGGCGGTGCACAGCACCGGGATTCGCGCCGCCCGCAGTGCGGCGATCCCGCGTGCCGGAGCGCCGTCGTGAAACACCACCAGGGCGGCGCCGGCCGTGATGCAGGCATCGATGTGGGCGCGGCGGGCGAACGGCACCAACAGATTGGCCGCCACCGGACGCCCACCGGCCAGCGTCACGGCGCGACGCAGCTCCGCGGCGAAGCGGCGCGGATCGCTCAGCCCGACGGTGCCCAGCCCGCCGGCCGCCGATACCGCACCGGCCAACTCCGCTCCGGCCACGCCGCCGCCCATCCCGGCCTGCATGATCGGGGCGCTCAATCCCAGCGACTCCAGCAGGCTCATCGGTGCGGCCCGACATGTTCGAGGGCGCGGACCGTGACGCAGCACCGCCGCTCGCATGGAGTCAGCGCCGCGCGCTGCGGCGGTTCGCCGGCGCCCTCCAGCATGCCCCGGATCAGCTGCAGATTGAGCCCGCACACCTCTTCGGTGTACTGGCGCGCCAGGCGTTCGAACGGGCAGTTGCGCAGCTCGATATCGCCATCGCCGGTGACCGCCGGCTCATAGCCGAACTCGCACAGCGCGTCGAAGACGTCGTGTTCGGCTGCCCCGGTCCGCCCGGCCCGGCGGGCCGCTGCCGCGATCGCCGAGCGCACGGTGCCGGCGTCATCGGCGACCATGGCGGTGACCAACAGGTCGGCCAGCAAAGCGTAGTTGCGCGGCGGCACGCTCACCGAAAGCTCGTCTCGGGTGCGCGAGTAACGTTTGGCAGGGCGCCCGGCACCGGGCCCGGAGCGGCCGGCCGGCCGGGCGTAGCTCACCGAGAGAATCCCCGCCTCGGCCAGTTTGTCGAGGTGGTAGGCCGCCAGGGTGCGGCTGATGCCGGCGGCGCTCGCGGCGTCGTCGCGGGCCACCGGCTCGTCGCGGGATGCGATGTACTGATAGAGCCGCTGCCGCACCGGATCGTCCAGAGCGCTCAATCCGGCTAACGGATCCAGGCCGCCGCAGGGTGGGTTGCTCATCGTCCCAATGTAACACCAAAAAATGTTGACAAATAGGGTCGAATGCGGTCAATCTGAACGCATCGCTGACACGTGGGATGGGGGAGATTGAGATGTCGGTAGCCGTCTACGCCGACCTGCGGGTGGTTGATGGGCCGGTCCCGGACCTGGACGCCGCCGAGCAGGCCGCCGCGGCGTTCCTGCACGCCCTGGGCGTCTCCACCGACGATGAGGCGCTTGCGGGTACACCGCGCCGGATGGCGCGGGCCTATGCGGAGATGTTCTCCCCAAAGCCGTTCGAGGCCACCACTTTTCCCAACGACGAGGGATACGACGAACTGGTGCTGGTGCGCGACATCCCGTTCCGTTCGGTCTGCGAGCACCATCTGCTGCCGTTCACCGGAACCGCCTGTGTCGCTTACCTGCCCGGCGATCGCATCCTCGGCCTGTCCAAGCTGGCCCGGGTCGTGGACTACTTCGCCTGCCGGCCGCAGGTGCAGGAACGCCTCACCAAGCAGGTGGCCGACTGGCTCACCGAGCACCTGCGCCCGCGTGCTGTCGGGGTGGTGATCCGCGCCGAGCACACCTGCATGACGTTGCGCGGCGTACACGCCACCGGGTCGACCACCGTGACCTCGACCCTGCTGGGCACGCTGCGAACCGACGCGCGCTCCCGCCAGGAGTTCTTCTCCCTGGTCGGCATCGGCGGTAGCCGGTAGCCGCCGAATCGCCGGTCAGATCTTGCGGATGACGGTCACGACCTTGCCCAGCACCACCGCGTCGTTGCCCGGGATGGGGTCGAAAACCGGATTGTGCGGCATCAGCCAGACCTGACCGCCGGCCCGTTTGAAGGTCTTGACGGTGGCCTCGCCATCGATCATCGCGGCCACGATGTCGCCGTTGTCGGCGACGTTCTGCTGGCGCACCACCACCCAGTCGCCGTCGCAGATCGCGGCGTCCACCATCGACTCACCGACCACCTTGAGCAGGAATAGCTCGCCTTCGCCCACCAGTTCGCGGGGGAGCGGGAAGACGTCTTCGACCGCTTCCTCGGCCAGGATCGGCCCGCCGGCCGCGATCCGGCCCAGCACCGGAACGAAGGTGGGTTCGGGCAGCGCATCGGATCCGGCCAACTCCGTCCGTGGAGCCGAGCCGGAGGCCACGGCCGATTCGTCCGGGCCGCGGACGTCGACGGCGCGGGGCCGGTTGGGGTCACGACGCAGGTAACCCTTGCGTTCCAGCGTGCGCAGCTGGTGGGCGACCGAGGAGGTCGAGGTCAGCCCGACGGCGTCGCCGATCTCCCGGATGCTCGGGGGGTAGCCCCGTTCGTTCACCGAGGCGCGGATGACGTCGAGGATGGTGCGCTGCCGGGCGGTCAGCGGTGAATCGGGCACAGATGCCAGTCCCGGGCCGGTGGTCTTGCTGCTGTCGCTCATAGCGGCGAATGTAGTCCTCTGGCCGCGATTAATCAAACATGTGTTCGACGCGTGTCGCGCGGGAGTTCGAAGCCGGCCCGAGTATGTCGGTGGCGGTCGCTAACGTATTCGACAACGAATCGATCACATGTTCGGACATCGAACATACAATCGATTATGATTCGAACAGTCGAGCGAACAGGGTCGCCGACGCCGAGTGAGGGAGAACCGCACATGATGCTGATCGACACGAGCGCTCCGACGTTCGACCAGGTCGGGACCGACCGGTTCGGGACCCGTCGCGGTCCCGGTGCGTCGCGGCGCGCGTGCGCGGTGCAGACCCGGCCGCCGCGGCTGGTGCGGAGCCGTCCGGGCGGCGCGCCGCTTGAGCACCGGGGCAGCGGCGTGCTGATGTCGCGCACCGCGCACCGGCCGCAACCGGTCAAGCCCATCACTCCGGCGACCACCGTGGTGCTGGCCTTGATCGCCGCAGGCATCACGGTGTGGCTCGGGCTGGTCGCCCAGTTCGGTGCGTCGATGGCCGGCGGTGGCGCGCCCGCAGTGCCCGAGCAGCTGGGTGTGGTCCGGGTTCAAAGCGGCGAGAGCCTGCAGCGCTTGGCGGCCCGGGTCGCACCCGACGCGCCGACCGCTCAGGTCGTCGACCGGATCCGCGAGCTCAACAACCTGGAATCGGCCGCCGTGGACGCCGGCCAGCCGCTGATCGCGCCGATCGGCTGAACGTCGATGTCCGGCCGGCCGCGGCCCGCGCCCACTGCGGCGCGCCGCCCGGCACCCGCGCAGGTACGCTCACTGGTGTCCCAGTGGTCCGGGCCGCCCCAGCTCGTGCAGGTGTCCGGCTCTCGGCACGGCGAAGGAGCGGCCATGCATTGCCCGTTTTGTCGCCATCCAGACTCCCGGGTGGTGGACTCCCGCGAAACCGATGAAGGCCAGACCATTCGCCGCCGCCGGTCCTGCCCGGAATGCGGTCGTCGCTTCTCCACGGTGGAGACCGCGGTGCTGGCCGTGGTGAAACGCAGCGGCGTCACCGAGCCGTTCAGCCGGGAGAAGGTCATCAGCGGGGTGCGTCGGGCATGTCAGGGCCGGGACGTCGACGATGACGCGCTCAACCTGCTGGCCCAACAGGTCGAAGACGCGGTACGGGCGGCCGGCTCACCCGAGATCCCCAGCCACGAGGTGGGTTTGGCGATTCTGGGCCCCTTGCGCGAACTCGACGAAGTCGCCTACCTGCGATTCGCCTCGGTGTATCGCTCGTTCTCATCGGCGGCCGACTTCGAGCGGGAGATCGAGGCACTGCGCGAACATCGCCAGGTACCCAGCACCGGTTGAGCTCGCCGCGCCGCGCCGCGCACTACGCTGGCTCCATGGCACCCGACCTGCACGCGAATCTGGTGGAGCTGGCCCCGCTGTTGGGCACCTGGTCCGGCCGGGGCTCGGGGGTGTATCCCACGATCACGTCGTTCGACTACCTCGAAGAGGTGAGCTTCTCGCACGTCGGCAAGCCGTTTCTGATCTATGGCCAGAAGACCAAGTCGGCCGCCGACGGCCTGCCGCTGCACGCCGAGACCGGGTACCTACGCGTCCCGCAACCGGGCCGGATCGAGTGGGTGCTGGCCCACCCGAGTGGGATCACCGAGATCGAGGTGGGCAGCTACCAGGTGACCGCCGACGGCATCGATCTCGAGATGACGGCGCCGACGATCGGGCTGGCACCCACCGCCAAGAAGGTGACAGCGCTGCGCCGCCACTACCGCCTCGCCGGCGACGAATTGTCCTACACGCTGGATATGGGTGCGGTGGGTCAGCCGGCGCAGAACCACCTCACCGCCAGCCTGCGGCGAACCGGGTAGCCCCCGTCAGTCGTCGCCGCGGTCCTTCTTGGCCTCCTGGGCCAGGAAGCGTTCGAATTCGGCGCCCAGTTCGTCGGCGCTCGGCAGATCCTCGTCGCGCGCCAGCAACGAACGGTTCTCCTGGGCGGCGATGAACGCGTCGTACTGGCGTTCCAGTGCCGCCACCACCTGGGCCACCTCGGCGCTCGCCTCGACCTGCTCGTCGATCTTGGCTCGGATCTCGGCCGCGGCCACACCGAGTTCGCCCAGCGGCAACTGCAGTGAACCCGACTGGGCCGCCTGCCGCAGCAGAGCCTCGGCCGCCTCCGGGTAGTCGGTCTGCGACACGTAGTGCGGCACGTGGACGGTGAACCCGACCACCTCGTGGCCGTGCTGGGCCAGCCGATACTCCAGCAGGTTGGAGGCGCTGCCCGGGACCTGCACCTCGGCGATCCACGGGGTGAAATCGGTGATCAGCTCCCGGTTGTTGGAGTGCGCGGTCAGTGTCACCGGCCGGGTGTGCGGGACCGCCATCGGGATGGTGCCCAGCCCGATGGTCCGCCGGACCCCGAGCCGCTCGGCCAACAGCCGCACGGCGGTGATGAACCGCTCCCACTTGAGGTCCGGCTCCATGCCCGCCAGCAGCAGAAACGGCGTCCCCGCCGTGTCGCGTAGCGCGTACAGGCTGAGCTCGGGTTCGGCGTAATGGGTGAAGTGGTCGGTCTTGAAGGTCATCACCGGCCGGCGAGACCGGTAGTCGAGCAGGTCGTCGATCGCAAAAGAGGCGACCAGCTCACTGTCGAGGGTGGTCTTGAGGTGGCCGGCGGCCAGCCGGATCGCGTGGCCGGCGTCGGAGAAGCCCTCCAGCGCGTGGATGAGGACCGGACCCACGCCGTCCGGCGACGTCAGCTGAGGCGCCGGGACCTCCAGCTCGTACATGCCGCCTTGCTCGGCCTGATAATGCCGGTCCGGGGCGGGACCGGTGTCCGGTTGGTCGGCCATTGCCTCTGCCTCCTCATCGATCTCAGTGCGGATCGCACCGCCTAGTTTCCCCCACTTCGGGCCGCATCGGAAAACGATGCGCACATGCGACCGACAACGCGCGGGTGCGTCGACCGCATTCCCCGAGGGGTTCCCGTTCGCTCAGCGATGAAATCCCCTTCGATTCGCGCGCGCTCGGCTCACAGTTGCGGCTTCATCCACAAAGTGGCCGCCGAACGCACGCGGGTGCGCCCCCGATGACGGTGGGCGTCGTCAACGTTGCTGCCATGACGACGAAGCAACCCGAATTCACCTTGAATCGGCCCGGAGCGCTGATCGCGGCGCTGCCGGCCATCCTCGGCTTCGTGCCGGAGAAGTCTTTGATCCTGGTCGCGATCGACGGCGGTGAACTGGGCTCGGTGCTGCGGGTCGACCTCACCGACGAGCTGGCCGATACCGTCGGCCACCTCGCCGACGTCGCCGCGGCCGCTGCCCCGGCGGCGGCGATCGCGGTGATCGTCGACGCCGATGGAGCACATTGCCCGGTCTGCAACGACCAGCATCGCCGGCTGGTCGACGCCCTGTCGCTGGAGTTGTCGCGCCACGACATTGAGCTGCTCACCGTGCACCTGGTGGACCGGGTGGCAGCCGGGGGCCGGTGGCACTGCGCCGATGGCTGCGGCGCCGGCGGCCCGGTCGACGACCCGGAGGCCTCGCCGCTGGCTGCTGCCGCGGTGCTGGAGGGCAGGCGCCTCTACCCACGCCGAGCGGACCTGCAGGCGGTGATCGCCCCCGACGACGCGGCGCGCCGTGCCGCGGTGAGGGCCGCGATCGATGACTATGCGGCCGACCGGTCGGCCGCGGTCAAGGCCGGGGGACAGGACCGGGCCCGCCGCGACGTCGAAGCGATGCTGCAGGCCGTGATCGCGCTGGCTGATGGTGAGGAGCCCAACGAGGCGGACCTGGCGCGGCTCGGATGTTCGCTGACCGATGTGCTGGTCCGGGACACTCTGTGTGCGTTGGCAATCGGCGAACACGCCGGCGACGCGGAGATGCTGTGGTCGGTGCTGGCCCGCGCCCTGCCCGAGCCGTGGCGGGCCGAGGCGCTGGTGCTGCTGGCCTTCGGCGCCTACGCGCGCGGAGACGGACCGCTGGCCGGGGTATCGCTGGAGGCCGCGTTGCGGTGCGCGCCGGAACACCGGATGGCGGGCCTGCTCGACACGGCGCTGCAATCGGGATTGCGGCCGGACCGCATCCGCGGGCTGGCCGACACCGGATATCGGCTTGCCCGACAACTCGGGGTGCGGTTGCCGCAGCGGCAGGGTTTCGGTCAGCGGGCCGGCTGAGCCCGGCGGTTCAGCGAGGTTCGACGGAGGAGACGCGAAGCTGGGACCGCTACATGAACCCCGGCGGTTCAGACCTTCTGGACCTTGACGGCGTGCGCCATCTCGTAGGGCAGGCTGACGTCGGTGTGCCCGGGCATCACGATGGTCACGCCGTCGTCCGCGTCGGCCTCGACGGTCACCCGGGCGTTCGGCACCACACCGGCCTCTTTCAGCCGGGTGATCAGGTCGATGTCGCCTTGCACGTGCTCGGTGAGCTGGCGCACCACCACCGCCACCGGCGAGCCCGCCGGCAGCTCGGTCAACCGGACCAGGTCGGCGTCCCAGGACCCGGAGTCCGCGCCGAAACCGAGATCCAGCAGACCCGGGATTGGGTTGCCGAACGGTGAGGTGGTGGGGTTGTCGAGCACCTGGACCAGACGACGCTCGACGTCCTCGCTCATCACGTGCTCCCAACGGCAGGCCTCGGCGTGCACGTCTTCCAGGGGGAGCCCGATGATGTCGACGAGCAGTCGCTCGGCAAGCCGGTGCTTGCGCATCACCGACACCGCCAGGGCGCGGCCCTTCTCGGTGAGTTCCAGGTGCCGGTCACCGGCGACCCTCAGCAGGCCGTCGCGCTCCATGCGGGACACCGTCTGGCTGACGGTCGGCCCGCTTTGCTCCAGCCGCTCGGCGATCCGAGCACGCAGCGGGGTGACACCCTCTTCCTCAAGGTCATAGATCGTCCTGAGGTACATCTCGGTGGTATCAACCAACTCATTCATTACGCGCCTTCCGTCCCCGCTGAGTCTACTTCGGCAGGCCAAACCGCGGTTAGCGAGCGACGCCGAGGGCGCCCCGGCGGCAGACATGGCCGCCGGGCCGTCGCAATGCTGCGGCGGCCCGGCGGGAAGGGGTCAGCTGGCGTAGGAGCGCAAGCGGTCGGCGCGCTCGCCGTTCCGCAGCTTGGCCATCACCTCACGCTCGATCTGGCGGACCCGTTCGCGGGACAGGCCGAACAGCTTGCCGATCTGATCCAGCGTGCGGGGCTGCCCGTCGTCGAGGCCGAACCGCAGCCGAATCACCTGGTGCTCACGCTCGTCCAGGGTCGCCAGGACGCTGCGGATGTCGGTGTGCAGCAGCTCGGAGATCACCGCGTTCTCCGCGGACATCGCCTCGGAGTCCTCGATGAAGTCGCCCAGCGGAGCCTCCTCGTCCGAGCCGACCGGCATGTCCAGGCTGACCGGGTCGCGGCTGTGCTCCAGCAGGTCGTTGATCTTCTCCGCCGGAATACCGGATTCGGCGGCGAGCTCCTCGTCGGTGGCCTCGCGGCCGAGCTGCTGATGCATCTCACGCTTGATCCGGGCCAGCTTGTTGACCTGCTCGACCAGGTGCACCGGCAGGCGGATGGTGCGGCTCTGATCGGCCATCCCGCGGGTGATGGCCTGGCGGATCCACCAGGTGGCGTAGGTGGAGAACTTGAATCCCTTTGCGTAGTCGAACTTCTCCATCGCACGGATCAGCCCGAGGTTGCCTTCCTGGATCAGGTCCAGCAACGGCATCCCGCGACCGGTGTAGCGCTTGGCCAGTGAGACCACCAGGCGCAGGTTGGCTTCCAGCAGATGCCGGCGGGCGTCCGCGCCGTCGCGGACCACCGCGGCCAGCTCGCGCTTGCGCTTCTCGCCGAAGCGCTTGCGGGTGTCGAGCAGGTGCTGCGCATAAAGCCCGGCCTCGATGCGTTTGGCGAGCTCCACCTCGTCGGCGGCGTTGAGCAGTGCGGTCTTGCCGATACCGTTGAGGTACACCCGCACCAAATCCGCGGCTGGACTCTGCGCGTCCAGGTCGCCGTCGATCCGACTGATGGTGGCATCTGCCCTTGCCATTACGGCCTCCCGTTGATCGGCTTCAGCTGTCACACGTGTCAACGTCTGACACGGGTGCAGAGTTCCCGCCGGATCGCTTTTCCACACCACTTGACGTGCGGGAATACCGGGATGTCTTTGAGAATGTACTAAGAACCGGTACCGTGCGGCGGTTCGCTGGCCGCGCCGCCACCGGACTCGCGCGACTCGGACCCCGGCTCGCAGGTAGGCGATCCGGGCCCGGGCTCGACAGGCCGCGGCTGCTCCAGCGCCCGGCGTCCGGCGGTGGGGAACAACGGTGTACGTGCCGGAGCGGCGTCGTATCGGCGCGGCTCATCGGCGCTGCGCGGCGGCCGGTCGTTGGCGATCAGCACCGCTATCCACGGCAGCGGTATCGAGGCGACCAGGATCAGCAGTGAGATCAAGCCGTTGTGCCACATCCCGTAGGCGATCGCGGCCAGCACCAGTGCCGGCACCCGGAACGCCATCAGCGTCAGGTACTTGCGTACCCGTTCGCGGTGCTGCTGTTCGAAGGACGGGGCGGCCGCAGTGATGAGCACCGGCCGACCGTCGTCGTCGAAACCCAGCTCGGGGCCGTGCTTCATCACTCCACTGTCCCACACCGACCGGTGTCGCGGCAGCAGGGGTTTTACGATCCATGGAGTTCTGGGCACAATGGGCAGATGGGCATACAGACCGACACTCTCGAGCGCACCGATGCCGAGGAACGCGTCGATGACGGGACCGGCGACGACACCCCGAAGTTCTTCCACTACGTCAAGAAGGACAAGATCGCCGAGAGCGCGGTCATGGGCACCCACGTGGTGGCGCTGTGCGGTGAGGTGTTCCCGGTGACCAAGTCGGCGAAACCTGGATCGCCGGTCTGCCCGGACTGCAAGCGGATCTACGCGACCCTCAAGAAGGCGTGAGCCTCAAGAAGGCGTGAGCCTCAAGAAGGCGTGAGCCTCAAGAATGCGTGAGCGGATCGTCGTCGCCGGGATCGGTTCGGGACGTCCGAGACGCCACCCACTCGCGCAACTGGCGCAGGTGGGTGGACTCCGCCGGCCACTCCTCCTGAACGGCGGCGTTCAGCTCGGCGCCCAACATGATGGCGAAACCGAGTAGAAAGGCGAACAGCAGGAAGGCGATCGGGGTTGCCAGCGCCCCGTAGGTGTAGCCGGTGCTGGTGATGTAGCGCAGGTAGACCCGCAGCCCCAGCGTCGCGACGACGAACACCGTGGTGGCCAGCACCGCACCCATCACCAGCCGGTGCGAGGGCAGGGGCTTGGGCAGCGAAACCCGGTAGAGCACGGTCACGGCCACCAGCAGCCCCAGCACCAACGCCGGGTAATAGCCGAACCGCAGCAGATCCGTCCACCGGGTGGGCAGGTGTTCGGCCACCGCATGAGGGCCCAGCGCGGCGAACGGGGCCCCGGCGACCGCGATCACCAGCATCGCCACATACAGGCCCAGCGCGAAGAACCGCTGCCGCACCGGATGACGCAGCGCGGTCTGATCATGTGCCTCGACCACCGAGTCGACGAACGCCGAGATCGCCGAGGAACCGGCCCACAGCGAAATCACGAAGCCGAGCGAGACCACCTCGCCCCGAGCGTTGGAGACGATGTCCCGCACGGTGGGTTCGATGATTTCCACCACCACGTTCTTCGAGAAGAAGCTGCTGGCCATGCCGATCAGCCGGTCCTGGATGGTCGCCAAGGTGTCCGGGCCGAACAACGGTGCTATGTAGGACAGGCTGCCCAGCATCCCCAGCAGCAGCGGCGGCAGCGACAGCACCGACCAGAAGCCCGCCTGCGCCGACTCGGCGAAGATCGAGTCGTCCCAGCTCTTGGCCAAGGTGCGGCGGGCGATGCGCAGCAGGTGGTGTCGGGAAGGTCGGGGAATCTGGTCAGTCATGACCAGCCCAGCATTCCTGACAAGTGGTGCTGCTGCACAACTCCCGCCGACGCGGGCGTGTTGCGGGGCTTGAGGTTAGGCCTCGTCCGCCGCGCTGACCTGAATCACGGCCGCCAGCTCGATCAGCTTGGCTTCGTGCTCGTTGGCGTGGTGCTGGCAGAAGAGAAGTTCGGCACCGGAGGGCAGCGTGGCTCGCACCCGGGCGGCAGCACCGCACCGGTCGCATCGATCAGCCCGAGTCAGTTCGGGACTGGTCAGAGTCGCGTTCATGGGCTCCTCCGTTCTCGCGGTTGGTCTCAAGTGTGTCAGACGCTCGGGCGTTCGGCGTTGTTCCCGGCTTCGGCTGTGTCGTGTCTCACCCCGAGGCGGCGCTAGGGCAGGATCGACGACGATGAACGCTTCCGGCATCCTTGTGCATTTGTGCAGCGCCGCGGAATGGGCGAGCGCGCAGACGTCGGGTGCGCTGCGTCCCGAGTCGTTGGACAGTATGGGTTTCGTGCACTTGTCGACACCGCAGCAGGTTCATCTGCCCGCCAATCGGCTCTACCGGGGCCGCCCCGATCTGGTGTTGTTGCAGGTGGACCCGGCCAAGGTGGAGGCGCCGGTGCAGTGGGAGCCCGGCGTGCCGGGCGATCCGGAATCGATGCTCTTCCCGCACCTGTACGGGCCGTTGCCCGTCGGCGCGGTGATCGGTGTCACGCAGTATCGGCCGGGCCCGGACGGTGCGTTCGCCGCGGCCGATTGAGGTTGATCGGGGTGGTCGGTTTGGCCGCTGACTTCCGGGTGAGTTCGCTACGGGCGAACACGTTTTGAGCCTTGTTGATCAACGCGGCGGGCACCCGCGGCCACGCGGCGGCGACGGCGTTGACCGCCGAGAGCACAGCAGGATCCAGGGTGGCCTCGGCCGGCGCCGGATGGCCGTGGGCCACCGCGCGCTTGAGCAGGGCGGTGAAGGTCTGCGACGACTCGCCATCGGTGGACATCGACGGCGATCCTACGCGCCGGCACATCCGGCCGGGCGGTTAAACCGGGCGGTTAAACCGGGCGGGCCTCGATGATCGACATCGGACTCGTCGTGGCGATCACCCGCTGCAGCCGGAATCCCGCCTGCGACAGCAACGCGGCGTACTGCCGCCGGGTGCGTTCTTGTCCGCCGGCGGCGACCAGCATCTCCAAATCGAGCACCAGGCCCAGGTGGGCGGGCGCGCCCTCGGGCAACACCATCTCGAACAGCAGCACCTTGCCGCCGGGCGCGATCGCGCTGCGGACATTGCGCAGAATTTCCAGCGACCGGTCGTCGTCCCAGTCGTGGATGACGGTCTTGAGCAGATAGGTGTCGCCGCCGGAGGGGACCGATTCGAAGAACGACCCACCCGCGAGATCGCAGCGCGAGCCCACCCCGGCGGCGGCCATCGTCGCGTCGGCGCCGGCCACCACCTGCGGCAGGTCGAACAGCACCCCGCGAGCATCCGGCGCCTGACGCAACACCGCGGCCAGCAGCGCGCCGTGGCCCCCACCCACATCCACGATCAGTTTGCTGGTGCTGAAATCATATGCGGGAACGGCGGTTTCGATCGCGACGGCCGACGCTCCGGTCATGGCGTCGTTGAAAACCTGCGCCAGTTCGGGATCGGTGTCGGTGTACTCGAAGAAGGACATTCCGCGCACCTTGCTCACGGCGGTCTCGCCGGTCCGCACCGAGTGTTCCAGGTTCGACCAGTGCTCGCGGTGCGCCGGGGCGCCGATGAACGCGACCATCGGGGCGACACCGGCCGGGTTGTCGGAGACCAGCGCGCGTCCGGTACGGGTCAGGGCGAACCGGCCGTCGCGGCGCAGTTTGAGCACCGAGTTGCTGGCCAAGGCGCGCATCAGCCGGTAGGTGGCACCAGGGTCGGCACCCACCTGCCGGGCGACGTCCTCGGCGGTTCGTGGGCCGTCGTTGAGCGCGTCGGGGATGCCCAGCCGCACCGCGGCGTGCATGGCCTGGGCCAGCCACGCCCCGAAGCCCAGCTCCAGGATGGCCACCGGGGCCGGAACGGTGGCGTGCCGCAGGCGCTGCAGGCCGCCACGAAACGCGTTCAGGACGGCGAGCAGCGCCGCCGGTGGTGCTGTGGTCACCTGTCGCCTAGTCGAGGTAGTCGCGCAGGACCTGAGACCGGCTGGGGTGCCGGAGTTTCGACATGGTCTTCGACTCGATCTGGCGGATGCGCTCGCGGGTGACCCCGTAGACCTGGCCGATCTCGTCGAGGGTGCGCGGCTGGCCGTCGGTCAGGCCGAACCGCAGCCGCACCACGCCGGCTTCGCGTTCCGAGAGCGTCTCGAGCACCGACTGCAGCTGATCCTGCAGCAGCGTGAACGAGACGGCATCTACGGCTACCACCGCCTCGGAGTCCTCGATGAAGTCGCCGAGCTGGGAGTCGCCCTCGTCGCCGATGGTCTGGTCCAGCGAGATCGGTTCCCGGGCGTACTGCTGGATCTCCAGCACCTTCTCTGGGGTGATGTCCATCTCCCGGGCGAGCTCCTCGGGGGTGGGCTCGCGGCCCAGATCCTGCAGCAGCTCACGCTGGATGCGGCCGAGCTTGTTGATCACCTCGACCATGTGCACCGGGATGCGGATGGTGCGCGCCTGGTCGGCCATGGCGCGGGTGATGGCCTGGCGGATCCACCAGGTGGCGTAGGTGGAGAACTTGTAGCCCTTGGTGTAGTCGAACTTCTCCACCGCGCGGATCAGACCGAGGTTGCCCTCCTGGATCAGGTCCAGAAACGCCATCCCACGGCCGGTGTAACGCTTGGCCAGCGACACCACCAGCCGCAGGTTGGCCTCCAGCAGGTGGTTCTTGGCGCGGTCGCCGTCCCGGCAGATCCAGGCCATGTCACGCCGGTAGGCGACGGCCAGCTTCTCGCCCTTCTCGGTGTGCTCGGCCATCTTCTGGGTGGCGAACAGACCGGCCTCGATGCGCTTGGCCAGCTCGACTTCCTCTTCGGCGTTGAGCAGCGCCACTTTGCCGATCTGCTTGAGGTAGGCGCGCACCGAGTCGGCCGAGGCGGTGAGCTCGGCGTCCTTGCGAGCCTGACGCAGCGCTTCGGACTCCTCTTCGTCCCAGACGAAATCGCCTGACGCCTTGTCCTTTTCGGAGGGTTCGGCGATCTCGTCGTCGTCGTCGCCGGCCTCCTCGGTGGCCGCGGCGGTGGTGGTCGAGGCGTTGTTGTCGCCTCCGGATTCGTCGTCGGACTCGGCGTCGTCCTCGAGTTCGTCCAGGCTCAAGTCGGCGTCGTCGTCGATGTCGTCCTCGCCGGGCTCGCCGTCCAGTTCGGCGTCGGTGTCCAGATCCTCGGTCGCGAGGTCGACGTCGGCGTTCTTGGCGCCCTTGGCGGCCGCGGCTTTCTTGGCCGGGCCCCGGGTCGACCGGGCCTTGGGCTTGGTGGCGTCGTCGGAGGCGTCGCCGTTCGTGGCGGCGGCGCTCTTGGTCGCCGGGCGCGCTGCTGTCTTGGTGGCCTTCTTGGCCGGGGCGGCCTTGGTCGCCTTCGCCGCGGTGCGCTTGGCCGGGGTCTTGGTGGCGGCCTTGGCAGGCGGCTTGGCGGGCGCCTTGGCGGCACTGCGCTTCTTCGGCTCCTCAGTCGCCGGCTTTGCCTTACTCGCTGCCACGTCCACCCCTTCGGTCGGACTGACTTTCGGTTCGCAGGGCCGTGCGCAACCGAAAGTGTCGGGTTATGTCGAATGTCGGCTCTATATCAGTTGGGTGATCAACTGGGATAGTCGCCGCTATCGGTTAGGCGGCCGCCGTCGACCATTGTAACGACAGTCGCGGGCGACAATCGCTGAGCGGGCGGAAATCACCGGGTGACGTCGGTGGCAGACGCCATCGCGGCCCCGACGATTCCCGCGGTGTTCTGCAGTGTCGCGGCGACCACCGGGGTCCGGTTGCCCAACAGTGGCACCCACTGGTCGGCTTTGCGGCTGATGCCGCCGCCGGCGATGATCAGGTCGGGGCAGAGCGCGTCCTCGATGGCCACCAGCACCTTGGTCACCTGCTCGGACCACTTCTTCATGCTCCAGTTCTTGCGCTCCTTGACCGACGCGGCGGCCCGGTGCTCGGCTTCCTTGCCGTCCACATCGATATGCCCGAGTTCGGTGTTGGGCAGCAGCTTTCCGTTGTGGATCACCGCCGAACCGATCCCGGTCCCGAAGGTGAGCAACACGACCACGCCGGTGTTGTCCTTGCCCGCTCCGAAGCGCTCTTCGGCCAGTCCGGCGGCATCGGCGTCGTTGAGGATGACGACGGGCTGGCCGTCGAGTGCGGCGGCGATCGCGGCTTGGGCGTTCACCCCGATCCAGGACTTGTCGACGTTGGCGGCGGTGCGCACCACGCCGTCGACCACCACGCCGGGATAGGTGACCCCCAGCGGGCCGGTCCAGCCGAAGTGCCGGACCACCGCGGCGACGGTCTCGGCGACCGCGGCCGGTGTCGCGGGGCTGGGCGTGGGCAGCTTGTAGCGTTCGCCGATCAGCGCGCCGGTGTCGAGATCGACGATGCCGCCTTTGATGCCGCTGCCGCCGACGTCGACGCCGAACGCCTGTCGTTGCGGCCCGGTGCCGCCGGTGGTCGCAGCAGGCGACGCGGTCAGGGAATCGGTCGAGTCGGTGCCGGTCATCCCTCTCCTCTTACGGGGTCGCTGGTCAGCAGGTGCCGGAGTGGATCTTGGTCAGCAGCGCCGGGTCGGGCAATCCGGTGGCATCCGGACGCAAGCCCGCCAGCGCCGCTTCGATGTCGTCGCTGTGGGCCAGGTTGACGAAGTCGCTTCCGACCGCCAGGTCGACGGAGTCGTCGAGGCGGTCGTCGCGGAACAGCTCGGTGCACGGGGCCACCAGCCACAGCGCCGCCGCGGCGGCTTGTCCCGCCTCGCCGAAGCGGATCTGGCCCTGGCAGTCCAGCCGGTCGTTGGCATAGACCGGGTCGTTGGCGGCGGTCGGCTGGGCGAAACCGTCGTCGCGCAGCGCGTCGGCGACATCGGCGGCCTGCCCGGCCCGGCCACTGGCGTTGAGCACGCGGGCCTTGACGTCGGCCAGTTTGGCCGGGGTGGTGGTCATCATCGCGGCCCGCGGCACCTGGATGCCGAGCCGCGGCTGGTCGGGTTCGGTGGGCGCCGACGGAGGGTTGCACACCGCGGCCTCGTGAACGTCGGCCGGCCGGGTCAGTGCCACGGTCCAGGCCACGGCGGTCAACAGTGCCAGCGCGGCCAAGGCGTAGGCGGCGGGACGATAGTTGCGCCGCCGGAAGGGCAGGCCATGCTTGTCGAACTCGGTGCCGGAAGTGATTTGCGCGACCACGTACGCACTCTAGAGGGCGCGCGAGGCGGCGATCACCGTGGTCAGGAATGTAATGTGATGCAAATCACAGTTGATCTGGACGCGAACCGGGCACGAATCATTTGGTGGATGCGTTCGACGCTGGTACAAAGCTCGCGCAGGGTTACGAGGGGACGAGGGAAGAAGACCATGGCTACCGACTACGACGCCCCGCGTCGCACCGAGACCGACGACGTTTCCGAGGACTCACTCGAGGAACTCAAGGCCCGGCGGAACGAAGCGCAATCCGCCGTGGTCGACGTCGACGAATCCGAATCCGCCGAATCCTTCGAGCTGCCCGGCGCGGACCTGTCCGGCGAAGAGCTGTCGGTGCGCGTCGTCCCTAAGCAAGCCGACGAATTCACCTGTTCGAGCTGCTTTTTGGTTCAGCACCGCAGCCGTTTGGCCAGTGAGAAGAACGGCGTGATGATCTGCACCGACTGCGCGGCCTGACCCCGTCCCTCAGCCCTGCAGGGCCTCCAGCACTCGCTGCGGATGGCGGCAGCTGATCAGCCAGTACGGCGTCGGGTCATCGGGATCATCGAGTACGACCAGCACCATCGGCCCCACCCAGCCACGATGCACGACATAGGCCGCCGGATCGAGCTGGCGGCCCAATGCCGCCGACTTGGCCGACTGCGGAACCTCGGCCGCGCGGGCGATGACGCTCACCGGCAGGTGCGCCTCGCCGACCCACAGCTCACGCGTGTCGGAGGTCTCGACGACGCGCACCTGGATGCGTCCCAGCCACAGCAGGGCGGCCACGGTGATCGCGAAGAACACGGCGAACGGCAGCCAGCCCGGCAGGCTGCGCAGGCCCAACCGGACTTCGTAGGCCATCAGGCCGTTGCCCACGAACCCCAGCGGCCACCACCACCAGGGCACCCACAGTTGCTCGCGGTAGCGCACGGTTTGCGGTGCCTGGTGGTTCAGACGCGATCCCGACATCCGGCTAAGAGTAGTCTTGCGGCTCGTGTCGCCCAGTCTCGCGGTTGTCCGCCTCGATCCTGATCTGCCGCTGCCGAGCCGCGCCCATGCCGGCGACGCCGGCGTCGACCTCTACAGCGCGGTCGACGTCGAACTGGGACCGGGCCAGCGTGCCCTGGTGCCCACCGGTATCGCGGTGGCGATCCCGTTCGGGATGGTCGGCTTGGTGCACCCCCGATCGGGTTTGGCTGCGCGGGTGGGGCTTTCAATCGTCAACAGTCCGGGAACGATCGACGCAGGTTATCGCGGCGAGGTTAAGGTGGCATTGATCAACCTGGACCCGGCGACGCCGATCGAGATCCATCGGGGGGACCGGATCGCCCAGCTGGTGGTACAGCGGGTCGAGCTGCCCGAACTGATCGAGGTCACCTCGTTCGATGAGGCAGGGCTGGCCGGGACCACCCGTGGCGCTGACGGGCACGGCTCGTCGGGCGGGCACGCGAGTTTGTGAGAAGCGAAGCGACGAAGATGGGCGGCTGTGATGGCATTCGGTAGGGGCAAGCGCAAGACCGGCGGCGACGAGCCGACGCGCGCCGAGCCGCAACCCGAGGACTCCGAGGACCTGGAAGACGTGGACGCGGGCGAGGAGCTCGACGGCCCGTTCGACATCGAAGATTTCGACGACCCCGCGGCGGCCACGACGGCCCGACTGGATCTGGGTTCGGTCCTGGTGCCGATGCCCGCCGGCGCCCAGGTCCAGGTCGAACTGAGCGAGGCCGGCGTGCCCAGCGCGGTGTGGCTGGTGACGCCCAACGGACGGTTCAACATCGCCGCCTACGCCGCGCCCAAGTCGGCGGGGCTGTGGCGCGAGGTGGCCACCGAGCTGGCCGACGCGCTGCGCCGGGACTCCGCGAGCGTCAGCGTCATCGACGGCCCGTGGGGCCGGGAGGTGGTCGGATCGGCGACCGGCGCGGTCCGGTTCATCGGGGTCGATGGCTACCGCTGGATGGTGCGCTGCGTGGTCAACGGACCGCACGAGTCGATGGACGCGCTGACCGAGCAGGCCCGGGAAGCCTTGGCGGACACGGTGGTCCGTCGCGGCGACACCCCGCTACCGGTGCGCACCCCGTTGCCGGTGCGGCTGCCCGAGCCGATGGCTGAGCAGTTGCGGGCCGCCGCCGCTGCCCAGGCCGCCGCCAGGGGCCAGGCGCCGGCCGGTCAGCAGCCGGCCGGGGGAGCAGCGCCGGGCGCCGGCGGTGATGTGCCGCCGCCCGCGCCGACTGCTCGTCGCAGCGCGGAGGGATCCGCGATGCAGCAGTTGCGCACTATCACCGGCGGTTAGCGAGGCTCGACGGAGGAGAGGCGAAGCTGGACCGCCGAATCAACCCCGGCGGTTAGCGAGGCTCGACGGAGGAGAGGCGAAGCTGGACCGCCGAATCAACCCCGGCGGTTAGCGAGGCGCTACCAAGCTTGGCCCAGTGCCGTCAGGCAGGCGGTGCCCAGCACGGACGGGTCGGCGCCGATCTCCTCCAGGGTCACGGTGCACAGCGCCGCCCGCGGAGCGGCGGCCACCCATTCGGAGGCGGCCTGCAACGGATGCACCGCGTCGTCGACGGCCGCGGTAACCCCCATCGGCGCCGCCAGGGTGGCCAGCTCGGCGCAGGTCGGGGCGACATAGGCCGCGGCCTGCTCCAGGGCGTCGGGCAGCAGCGGCCACTGGTCGGTCCAGGAGCGGGTCAGCTCGTCGGCGAGCCAGGCCGGGCTGGTCGCCCGCAGCTGGGCCACCACCGCCGGCAGCCCGTCACGGCGCAGCTGCTCGGCGCTGTAGCGGGCGGCCTGGGCGGCCGGGGCGGCGTCGGGCGGGCCGGTCCAGGCGGGTAGTGCGGCCAACACCGCGACCACCTGCCCCGGATGGCTCAGCGCCCACGCGGTGGCCACCGCCGCGCCGATCGATACGCCCCCGACGACGATCGGGCCGGATCGGGCCGCGCCGTCCAGCGCCGCGAGATAACCCTCGACGAGACGGTCCGGTTGCGGACGGTGTGCGATCAATTCGGCGCCCACCTGCTGCAACGGCGCCTCGAACGCCCGGCGTACGTAGTCGTCGTCGGATCCGGTTCCCGGTAGCAGGACGGCCGTCACACCGCGCAAATCAAATGCCACCCCTTGATCGTGCCGGGTCGTGTGGCATTGGGTAATCAACAGGTCTACCCTAGCGGGCGCACACACTTGAGGGAGAGGGCATGGCTGCGCCGAAGGGATACCTGCGCCGGCTGACTCGGCGACTGACGGAAGATCCTGAGCTGCGCGACGTCGAGGAGTTGTCCGACGAGGCGCTCAATACCGGCGCCCAGCGCGCCATCGACTGCGAACGCGGTCAAGAGGTCACCATGGTCGGCGTGCTGCGCAGCGTGGAAGCCAACGCCAAGGGGTGCGTGGGCGGGGTCCGCGCCGAGCTGTTCGACGGGACCGACACGGTGACGCTGGTGTGGCTGGGGCAGCGCCGCATTCCCGGAATCGACTCGGGCCGCACCCTGCGGGTGCACGGCCGGGTCGGAAAACTCGAAAGCGGCTCCAAAGCCATCTACAACCCGCACTACGAAATTCAGCAGTGAGCGCCGGAGACCGCCAGCCCGGAGCAGTGATGACCGACGACTTCGGCCCCCAGGGGCCACAGCGGCTGCTGGACCAGATCGGCGGGGCGGCCGGCGTGATCTACTCGTCGTTGCCGATCGTCGTGTTCGTGCCGGCCTCCAGCTTCTTCGGGCTGCGGGTTGCCGTCATGGCGGCGCTGGGCACGGCCGCGGCGGTGCTGGTGTGGCGACTGATCCGCCGGGAATCCACCCAGCCGGCCGTCTCGGGATTCTTCGGGGTGGCCGTGTGCGCCCTGATCGCCTATCTGATGGGCGACTCCAAGGGCTACTTCCTGCTCGGGATCTGGACCTCGCTGGTGTGGGCGGTGGTGTTCGCCGGATCCATCCTGATCCGCCGCCCGGTGGTCGGCTACATCTGGAGTTGGGCCAGCGGGCAGGGCCTGGCCTGGCGTGAGCTGCGGGCGGCGATCTACGCCTACGACGCGGCGACGCTGACCTGGGTGCTGGTGTTCGGGTCCCGCTTCGTGGTGCAGCGGTTGCTCTACAACGCCGACCAGACCGGCTGGCTGGGGGTGGCGCGCATCGCGATGGGTTGGCCGCTGACCGCGCTCGCGGCCCTGGTGACCTATCTGGCGGTCAAATACGTGCAGCGGGCGCTGGATTCCCGGTCCGACGCCGACGCAGCAGACGGCCGCGAACCGCGGTCAGTGCGCGGGTAGCAGCAGCTGGCGCAGTTCGTCCTCGACCCCGCTCGACGCGACGAACAGCAACTCGTCGCCGCCCTCGAGGGGCTCGTCGTCCTGGGGCACGATCACCCGCGTCCCGCGCAGGATCGTCACCAGCGCAGCGTCGCGAGGCAGCGACAGCTTGCGCACCGGCTTGCCGCCCCACGGGGTGTCGTCGGGCAGCGTGATCTCCAGCAGGTTGGCCTGGCCCTTGCGGAACTCCATGAGCTGCACCAGATCCCCGACCGCGACGGCTTCCTCGACCAGCGAGGCCAGCATCCGCGGCGTGGACACCGCCACGTCCACCCCCCAGGCGTCGGTGAACAGCCACTCGTTGCGGGGGTCGTTGACCCGGGCGACCACCCGGGGCACCGCGAACTCGGTCTTGGCCAGCAGCGAGAGCACCACATTGGCCTTGTCGTCGCCGGTGGCGGCGATGACGACGTCGAATTCCTCCAGGTGCACCGACTCCAGCAGGCTCAGTTCGCAGGCGTCACCCAGATGCCACTGGGCATCGGCGATGTCCTCGACGTCGATGTGCTCCGGGTTGCGCTCGATCAGCGTCACCTGGTGGTCACTGTCGAGCAGTTCCCGGGCGATCGACCGGCCGACGGCCCCGGCCCCCGCCACCGCGACTTTCATTCCAGGTCCTCGCTGGGCGGCAGCGCGGCGATCGCGATCGCCTCGGCGACGCGGCCCGACACCGCGACGATGTACACCTGGTCGCTGGCCTGGATGACGGTCTTGGGCTCGGGCAGGATGCCGGTGCCGAACCGGATCAAGAACGCCACGCGGGCGTTGACGGCGGCTTCCAGGTCGGTGACCGGGCGGCCGATCCAGTCCTCGTGCAGCACGACCTCGGCCACCGCGACGGTGCCGGTCGGGTCGCGCCACTTGGTGGTCTCGCTCTCGCGGGTCAGGGCGTCGAGCAGCCGGTCGGTGGTCCAGGGCACGGTGGCGATGGTGGGAATCCCGAGCCGTTCGTAGACCGCGGCCCGCTTGGCGTCGTAGATACGTGCGACCACCCGGGCCACGCCGAACGTCTCGCGGGCCAGTCGCGCGGCGATGATGTTGGAGTTGTCACCCGAGGACACCGCGGCGAACGCCCCAGCCTCCTCGATGCCAGCGCGCAGCAGCACGTCGCGGTCGAAGCCCATGCCCAGCACCCGCTCGCCGCTGAATTCCGGGCTGAGCCGGTTGAACGCGGTGGTGTCACGGTCGATGATGGCGACCTCGTGGCCGATCCGGGACAGCCCGTCTGCCACCGAGGCCCCCACCCGGCCGCACCCCATCACAACTACCCGCACCTGCACGGTCCTTTCGGCTGGTTTCGGCTGGCTGTCGCCCGCAGTAGTGCCCGTATTCGGTGAACGCTACCGCCAGAGCCGCCCTGGCTTACCCTTGGCTCTCGTGTCGAATATTTCCACCGCTGCTCGGCGGCTGCTTCTGGGCCGGCCGTTCCGCAGCGATCGGCTCAGTCACACGCTGTTGCCCAAACGCGTCGCACTGCCGGTGTTCGCCTCCGACGCGCTGTCCTCAGTGGCCTACGGCCCCGAAGAGGTCTTCCTGGTCTTGTCGGTGGCGGGCATCGCGGCCTACCGGCTGACGCCGTGGGTCGGCCTGGCCGTGGCGTTCGTGTTCATCACCGTGGTGGCCTCCTACCGCCAGAACGTGCATGCCTACCCCTCCGGCGGCGGCGACTACGAAGTGGTCACCACCAACCTGGGGGGCACGGCGGGCCTGACCGTGGCAAGCGCACTGATGGTGGATTACGTTCTGACCGTTGCTGTCTCGATCTCCTCGGGGATCGCCAACATCGGTTCGGCGATCCCGTTCATCGCCGATCACAAGGTGGCGTTCGCGGTGGGGACCGTCGTGGTGGTGGCCGCGGCCAATCTGCGCGGCATCCGCGAATCCGGCACCGCGTTCGCCTTTCCGACGTATGCGTTCATGATCGGTGTGTTCGCGATGCTGGGCTGGGGACTATTCCAGATCTTCGTGCTGGACCATCCGCTGCAGGCCGAATCGGCAGCGTTCAAGATCCACTCGGCGCACGGCGAGGTGGTCGGCGTGGCCCTGGTGTTCCTGGTGGCGAAGTCGTTTTCGTCGGGATGTGCGGCGCTGACCGGGGTGGAGGCGATCAGCAACGGTGTGCCGGCGTTCCGCAAACCCAAGTCGCGCAATGCGGCCACCACGCTGTTGATGCTGGGCGTCATCGCGGTGACCTTGATGATGGGCATCATCGTGCTGGCGAGGGAGACCGGGGTGAAGATCGCCGCGCGCCCGCACGAACAACTGATCGGGGCGCCGGCCGACTACGACCAGAAGACGCTGTTGGCGCAGCTGGCCGAGACGGTGTTCCGCGGCTTCCCGCCCGGATTGTGGATCATCGCCGGCGTGACCGCGCTGATCCTGGCGCTGGCCGCCAACACCGCGTTCAACGGCTTTCCGGTGCTGGGCTCGATCCTGGCCCAAGACCGGTATCTGCCACGTCAGCTGCACACCCGCGGTGACCGGCTGGCGTTCTCCAACGGAATCGTGTTTTTGGCGGTGGTGGCCGTCGCCTTCATCGTGGCGTTCGGCGCCGAGGTCACCGCGCTGATCCAGCTCTACATCGTCGGGGTGTTCGTCTCGTTCACGCTGAGCCAGATCGGCATGGTGCGGCACTGGAACCGGTTGCTGCGCACTGAAACCGACCGAGCGGCCCGCGGCAAGATGATGCGCTCCCGGGTGGTCAACACCATCGGCTTCGTCGCCACCGGATCGGTGCTGATCGTGGTAATCATCACCAAGTTCCTGGCCGGCGCCTGGATCGCGATTGTGGCGATGTCGGTGCTGTTCGGCATGATGAAGATGATCCGCCGGCACTACGACGCGGTCAGCCAGGAGCTGGCCGAACAGTCCGCCGCGCTGGACGATCAGGCGGTGCTGCCCAGCCGCAACCACGCTTTGGTGCTGGTCTCCAAGCTGCACCTGCCGACCCGCCGCGCGCTGGCCTACGCCCGGGCGACGCGTCCGGACTCCCTGGAGGCGATCACCGTCAACGTCGACGACACCGAGACCCGCGCTTTGGTCCGCGAGTGGGAGGACAGCAATATCACCGTGCCGCTCAAGGTGATCGCCTCGCCCTACCGTGAGGTCACCCGGCCGGTGCTCGACTACGTCAGGCGCATCAACAAGGAGTCGCCGC
>NZ_LZMF01000043.1:0-897 GCF_001673565.1 Mycolicibacter sinensis | reverse complement strand
TTGAGCGGGGCGGTGAGCTGCTCACCGAACGGCGAGTCGAGCCAGTCCTGCAAGGCCGCGTGCAACGGCGTGTAGAACATGGTGTCCCACATCTGGGCGAAATCCGCATCCGCAGCCGCCGAACCCGGCAGATCCGAACCGGTGAACAGGTCGTCGAAGTGCCCGGACAGGTTGCCCCACGCGGTGGGATCAAACAGGTCGGAAAGGAAGTCATCGAAGTCGGCATTGGCCGCCGGCGCCGCCGCCAACGGCGCCATTCCAAAGGCCAGGAACGCGCCGACTGTCGACGCTGCGCCCACGATCCGCCGGCTCGAACCGCCCCTGCCTGAACTCCTGCTGACCGTGGCACCGCGCCGAACAACCATCATTGCCCCCGTTCCCCGTATAAGCCCTTAGCGCTGTAACGCCTTGTTAACATGCGCATTAGGAACAGCACAGTAGTTGCGCTAGCGTCAATTGTCTACCGGAAGCCTACAAACTGCGACTATCTCATTCGTTTGGTACGGTTTTTCGCACTAGCGGTTCCGCTAGAGTCGCCCAATATGCACCGAAGTCGCTAGTCAGCGCAGGGAGGTCGGTCCGATGTCTTATCTTCTGGGAAAGCCAGGGAAGCGCCGTGCGCGCGGGCGCCGCGGCGAACTGAGGACAGCACCTGCAGCGCTGGGGATCCTCACAGCCGTCGGCCTCGCAACGCTGACGTCGGTCCCGGCCGCCCGGGCCGACTTCGACGATCTGTGGGCCGACCTGTTTGACCCGAGCGCCTGGGGCAACCTGAGCGATGACTTCAACGGTCTGTTCGTCGCGTCGGATCTGTCCAGCGATGCGCTGGCCGGATCGGCCGCTGGTGCTGCCGCGTTCGACTTCTACACACCGCTGCACGCGGCCTTGCAGGACTGG
>NZ_LZMF01000042.1:0-90046 GCF_001673565.1 Mycolicibacter sinensis | reverse complement strand
CGGCATGGCCACCATCGAAGAGTTCACCGACGGCTTCCCCAACTGCAGCGGACGTATCCCGTTCGAAACCGCGCTGCTCAGTGAGGTTCTCGCCGAGCGGGGCTGGAACACCTTCTGTGTCGGCAAATGGCATCTGACGCCATTGGAGGAGTCCAACATGGCCGCCACCAGGCGGCACTGGCCTACGCAGCGCGGATTCGACCGGTTCTACGGCTTCCTGGGCGGCGAGACCAACCAGTGGTATCCGGATCTGGTGTACGACAACCACCCGGTAGCGCCGCCGGCCACCCCGGAGGACGGGTATCACCTGTCCAAGGACATCGCCGACAGGACAATCGAATTCATCCGCGACGCGCAGACGATCGCGCCCGGCAAACCCTGGTTCGGCTACGTCTGTCCGGGCGCCGGGCACGCCCCGCACCACGTCTTCGCCGAGTGGGCCGATCGCTACGCCGGCCGGTTCGACGCGGGCTACGAACAGTACCGGGAGATCGTGCTGGCCAACCAGAAGAAGCTCGGCCTGGTACCGCCGGACACCGAGCTGTCTGAGGTCAATCCCTATGCCGGCGTCACGAGTGCTGACGGTCAGCCCTGGCCCGCGCTGGACACCGTGCGCCCCTGGGACGGCCTCGATGACACCGAGAAGCGATTGTTCGCCCGGATGGCCGAGGTATTCGCCGGATTCCAGAGCTACACCGACGCCCAGATCGGCCGGATCCTGGACTATTTGGAGGAATCCGGCCAGCTCGACAACACCATCGTCGTGGTGATCTCCGACAACGGCGCCAGCGGGGAGGGCGGACCCAACGGCTCACCCAATGAGAACAAGTTCTTCAACGGCTACATCGACAGCGTCGAAGAGGCGATGAAGCTCTTCGATCAGCTGGGCGGTCCGGGGACCTACAACCACTACCCGATCGGGTGGGCGATGGCGTTCAATACGCCTTACAAGCTCTACAAGCGCTACGCCTCCCACGAGGGCGGCATCGCCGACCCCGCGATCGTCAGCTGGCCCAAGGGGATCGCCGCCCGCGGCGAGGTACGTGACACCTATATCAACGTGTGCGACGTGACCCCGACCGTCTACGACCTGCTCGGCATCACCCCGCCGGACACGGTGCGCGGGGTGGCGCAGCGGCCGCTGGAGGGGGTCAGTTTTAAAGCGGCGCTTGCCGATCCGGCCGCGGACACCGGAAAGCACACGCAGTTCTACACGATGCTGGGGACCCGGGGGATTTGGCACCGGGGCTGGTTCGCCAACACCGTGCATGCGGCGACTCCGTCGGGCTGGGGCCACTTCGACGCCGACCGCTGGGAGCTCTACCACCTCGACGAGGACCGCAGTCAATGCCGTGACCTGGCCGCTGAGCACCCGGAGAAGCTCAAGGACCTGCAGGCGATGTGGTTCGCCGAGGCGGACAAGTACAACGGCCTGCCGCTGGCGGACCTGAACATCTTCGAGATGACCAGCCGGCAGCGGCCCTACCTGTCCGGCGACCGCACCAGCTACAGCTATTACCCGAACACCGCCGAGGTGCCGCTGGGGGCGTGCGTGGAGTTGCGCGGCCGGTCGTTCTCGGTGTTGGCGCGCGTCACGGTGGAGTCCTCGGCAGCCGAGGGTGTGCTGTTCAAACAGGGCGCCCGGCATGGCGGTCACGCGCTGTTCGTCCAGGACGGCCGGCTGCACTACGTCTACAACTTCCTCGGCGAACGCGAGCAGTGGTTGTCGTCTCCAGGCCCGATCACGGTGGGGCTGCATATCTTCGGGATACGGTTCGAGCGCAGCGGCACCGTCGAGGGCAGTCACACGCCGGTCGGTGACGCCTCGCTCTACATCGACGACACGGTGGTCGCCACGCTGCCCGGCATGATCACCCAGCCGGGTGCGTTCGCGCTGGCCGGTGGCGGGGTCAGCGTCGGGCGCAATACCGGCCAGGCGGTGTCGTCGGCCTACCGGGCGCCGTTCGGCTTCACCGGCGGGACCATCGCCGACGTCGCGGTCGATGTCAGCGGTGAGCCGTATCTCGATGTGAAAAGGAGCATGGCGGCGGCTTTTTCGCGGGACTGAGGCGATGGTGAGCGAGCTGGTGGAGATCCCGGGCGGGGTGTTCCGGATGGGCTCGACGAGCTTCTATCCCGAAGAGGCGCCGATTCACACCGTGGCGGTGGCGGCGTTCGCGATCGAGCGGCATCCGGTGACCAATGCCCAGTTCGCCGAATTCGTCGCTGCGACAGGGTATGTCACCCTCGCCGAGCAGGAGGTCGCGGGCTACGACGCCGAACCCGGCGGTTCAGCGAGCCTCGACGGAGGAGAGGCGAAGCTGGGACCGCCGCATGAACCGGGCGGTTCAGCGAGCCTCGACGGAGGAGAGGCGAAGCTGGGACCGCCGTATGAGCCGGGCGCCCTGGTCTTCACTCCCACCGCCGGGCCGGTCGATCTGCGTGACTGGCGGCAGTGGTGGCGCTGGGTGCCCGGCGCGAACTGGCGCCAACCGCTCGGCCCGGACAGCGATTTGGCGGGGCGCGACGATCACCCGGTGGTGCAGGTCGCCTATCCCGACGCCGCGGCTTACGCCCGGTGGGCCGGGCGGCGGCTGCCGACCGAAGCCGAATGGGAGTACGCCGCTCGGGCCGGTTCCGGGAGCACCTATCCCTGGGGTGAGGAGGAGAAGCCGGGCGGCGCCCTGATGGCCAACACGTGGCAGGGCGCCTTCCCTTACCGCAATGCCGGGTTCGGCGGCACGTCACCGGTGGGAACGTTCCCGCCGAACGGGTGGGGCCTGCTCGACATGATCGGCAACGTATGGGAGTGGACGGCCACGCGGTTCAGCGGCCACCATCGGCTCGACGGCCCGCCCAAGTCCTGTTGCGCGCCCGACGGGCCGGCCGATCCCGGTATCAGCCAGACCCTCAAGGGCGGATCGCACCTGTGCGCGCCGGAGTACTGCCACCGCTACCGGGCCACGGCCCGTTCGCCGCAGTCGCAGGACACCGCCACCAGCCACATCGGCTTTCGCTGCGCGGCGGATTAACTACCCCGTGTCGAGCAGCGGGCGTGTTTGGGCAAACACGCCCGCTCGCGGCAGGGGAGAGCGGCGATGGCGTCGATTTGGTGCTGGACGCCCCTTGACCTAGACTTCAGGGGTTGCTGAGAGCAGACCTCGGCCAGCGCAAGTTGGCCCCGCGTGCTCTTTGGCTCCGAAGAACTGTAAGACCACGCACGTCCGGGACGATTCCGGCTGGCACCGCCATGCCGCGCGTCGATCCGAAATTTGAGGAGATCTGGTGATTCAGCAGGAATCGCGGTTGAAGGTCGCCGACAACACGGGTGCCAAGGAGATCTTGTGCATCCGGGTGCTCGGCGGCTCGTCGCGGCGCTACGCCGGCATCGGTGATGTCATCGTCGCGACCGTGAAGGACGCCATCCCGGGCGGCAACGTCAAGCGGGGTGACGTCGTCAAGGCCGTGGTGGTGCGCACCGTCAAGGAGCGTCGCCGCGCCGACGGCAGCTACATCAAGTTCGACGAGAACGCCGCGGTGATCATCAAGGCCGACAACGACCCGCGCGGAACCCGCATCTTCGGGCCGGTCGGCCGCGAGCTGCGTGAGAAGCGGTTCATGAAGATCGTCTCGCTGGCCCCGGAGGTGCTGTAGATGAAGGTCCACAAGGGCGACACGGTGCTGGTCATCGCCGGCAAGGACAAGGGCGCCAAGGGCAAGGTCCTCAAGGCCTACCCCACCCGCAACCGGGTGCTGGTCCAGGGCGTCAACCGGATCAAGAAGCACGTCGCGAACTCGGCCAACCAGGCCGGTGCCTCCTCGGGCGGCATCGTCACCCAGGAGGCCCCGATCCACGTTTCCAACGTGATGGTCGTCGACACCGACGGTAAGCCCACCCGGATCGGCTACCGGGTGGACGAAGAGTCCGGCAAGAAGGTTCGCGTCTCCAAGCGCAACGGCAAGGACATCTAGGGATGACTACGGCAGAGAAGATTCAGCCCCGGCTGAAGGTGAAGTACCGCGAGGAGATCCGGGACGCGCTGAACAGCGAGTTCAACTACGCCAACGTGATGCAGATCCCGGGTGTGGTCAAGGTCGTGGTCAACATGGGTGTCGGCGAAGCCGCCCGCGACGCCAAACTGATCAACAACGCGGTCAACGACCTGGCGTTGATCACCGGCCAGCGTCCGGAGATCCGCAAGGCCCGGCTCTCGATCGCCCAGTTCAAGCTGCGTGAGGGCATGCCGATCGGCGCCCGGGTGACGCTGCGCGGTGACCGGATGTGGGAGTTCCTCGACCGGCTCACTTCGATTGCGCTGCCGCGTATCCGCGACTTCCGCGGATTGTCGCCCAAGCAGTTCGACGGCTCCGGCAACTACACCTTCGGGCTGGCCGAGCAGTCGATGTTCCACGAGATCGACGTGGACTCGATCGACCGCCCGCGCGGCATGAACATCACCGTCGTCACCTCGGCGACGAACGACGACGAAGGACGAGCGCTGCTGCGGGCACTCGGCTTTCCGTTCAAGGAGAAGTGACCTGATGGCGAAGAAAGCGTTGGTTAACAAGGCGGCCCGCAAGCCCAAGTTCGCGGTGCGCGCCTACACCCGCTGCAACAAGTGCGGCCGTCCGCGCGCGGTACTCCGCAAGTTCGGCCTGTGCCGAATCTGCCTTCGCGAGATGGCGCATGCCGGCGAACTGCCCGGTGTGCAGAAGAGCAGCTGGTGACGGCGGAGGAGCAGCGCTAAATGACTATGACGGACCCGATCGCGGACTTCTTGACCCGTCTGCGCAACGCCAACTCGGCGTATCACGACGAGGTGACCCTGCCGCACTCGAAGATCAAGGCCAACATCGCCGAGATCCTCAAGCGCGAGGGTTACATCAACGACTACCACGTCGAAGACGCCCGGGTGGGCAAGGCGCTGGTGGTCAACCTCAAGTACGGCCCGAACCGGGAGCGCAGTCTCGCCGGTCTGCGCCGGGTGTCCAAGCCCGGCCTGCGGGTCTACGCGAAGTCGACCAACCTGCCGCGGGTGCTCGGCGGCCTGGGCGTGGCGATCATCTCCACGTCCTCGGGCCTGCTCACCGACCGTCAGGCGGCCAGGCAGGGCGTGGGCGGCGAAGTCCTCGCGTACGTGTGGTGAGGGAGTAGCAGACATGTCGCGTATTGGTAAGCAGCCGATCCCGGTTCCGTCCGGGGTCGATGTGACGATCGACGGCCAGCAGGTCTCGGTCAAGGGGCCCAAGGGCACCCTGGAACTCGTGGTGGCCGACCCCATCCGGGTGGCCCGCAACGACGACGGCGCCCTGGTGGTCACCCGTCCCGATGACGAGCGGCGCAACCGCTCGCTGCACGGGCTGAGCCGTACCCTGGTGGCGAACCTGGTCACCGGCGTCTCCGAAGGCTACGTCCGCAAGATGGAGATCTTCGGCGTCGGTTACCGCGTGGTCCTCAAGGGCTCCGACCTGGAGTTCGCCCTGGGCTACAGCCACCCGGTGCTGATCAAGGCTCCGGAGGGCATCACCTTCGCGGTGGAGACGCCCACCAAGTTCTCGATCTCGGGCATCGACAAGCAGAAGGTCGGTCAGATCTCGGCGAACATCCGCCGCCTGCGCCGTCCCGACCCCTACAAGGGCAAGGGTGTGCGCTACGAGGGTGAGCAGGTTCGCCGCAAGGTCGGAAAGACAGGTAAGTAGCCATGGCGCAATCACACAAGCCCGTCGGGCAGGGCGTTTCGGAGGCCCGGCGCAACCACCGGGTGCGTCGGCACGCGCGGCTGCGCAAGAAGATCGCCGGCACCGCCGAGCGTCCCCGCCTGGTGGTGCACCGCTCCTCGCGGCACATCCACGTGCAGCTGGTCGACGACCTGGCCGGTCACACGCTGGCCGCGGCGTCCTCGATCGAGGCCGACGTGCGGGGTGTGGACGGCGACAAGAAGGCGCACAGCGTGCGGGTCGGCCAGCTGATCGCCGAGCGCGCCAAGGCCGCCGGCGTGCAGAACGTGGTCTTCGACCGCGGCGGCTACACCTACGGTGGACGTATCGCGGCGCTGGCCGACGCGGCGCGCGAGGGCGGGTTGACGTTCTGATGCGCCAGATGACTGACTTCATGAACATGACTGGAAGGACCGCATGATGGCGGAGCAGCCGACAGGGGCCTCCTCGGCAGGTCCCGACACGGGCAGCGCCCCCCGTACCGACGGGCGCGACAACCGGGACAACCGGGGCGGGCGCGGTGGCCGCGACGGTGGTCGCGGCGGCCGGGACAGCCGAGACGGCGACAAGAGCAACTACCTGGAGCGCGTCGTCGCGATCAACCGGGTGTCCAAGGTGGTCAAGGGTGGCCGCCGGTTCAGCTTCACCGCGCTGGTGATCGTCGGCGACGGCAAGGGCATGGTCGGGGTCGGCTACGGCAAGGCCAAGGAAGTGCCGGCCGCGATCGCCAAGGGTGTCGAGGAAGCCCGCAAGAGCTTCTTCCGGGTACCGCTGATCGGTGGCACTATCACGCACCCGGTCCAGGGCGAAGCCGCCGCCGGTGTGGTGTTCCTGCGTCCGGCCAGCCCGGGTACCGGTGTGATCGCCGGTGGCGCGGTGCGTGCGGTGCTGGAATGCGCCGGGGTGCACGACATCCTGTCCAAGTCGCTGGGCAGCGACAATGCGATCAACGTGGTGCACGCCACGGTGACCGCGCTGAAGATGCTGCAGCGTCCCGAAGAGGTGGCGGCCCGTCGCGGTCTGCCGATCGAAGACGTGGCGCCGGCCGCGATGCTCAAGGCGCGCCGCGAGAGCGAGGCGCTCGCCGCCAGTGCCGCGCGGGAAGGCACGGCATAACCATGGCAAACCTGAAGATCACCCAGGTCCGCGGCACCATCGGTGCTCGCTGGAATCAGCGCGAAAGTCTGCGCACCCTGGGGCTGCGCAAGATCCGCCAGTCGGTGGTGCGTGAGGACAACCCCCAGACCCGCGGTCTGATCCGGGTTGTTCACCACCTCGTGCAAGTGGAGGAAGCCGAATGACCATCAAGCTGCACGACCTGCGCCCCGCGCCCGGGTCGAAGACCAAGCGCACCCGCGTCGGTCGCGGTGAGGGCTCCAAGGGCAAGACCGCGGGCCGCGGCACCAAGGGCACCAAGGCCCGCAAGAACGTGCCGGTCCGGTTCGAGGGTGGGCAGATGCCGATCCACATGCGGCTGCCCAAGCTGAAGGGCTTCCGCAACCGGTTCCGCACCGAGTACGAGGTCGTCAACGTCGGCGACATCAACCGGTTGTTCCCCTCCGGCGGGACCATCGGGCTCGACGAGCTGGTGGCCAAGGGCGCGGTCCGCAAGAACACGCTGGTCAAGGTGCTCGGCGACGGCAAGCTCACCGTCAAGGCCGACATCACCGCGCACAAGTTCAGCGGCAGCGCCCGGGACAAGATCACCGCAGCCGGAGGCACCGCCACCGAGCTGTAAGGACTTTCCCAAGTAGCACCGTACAAAATCGCACTCCACTGGCTGGTGGGGTGTGATTTTGCTTTTGTCGGTGTTTCTGACGCGCTCGAAAAATAAATAACCGATATGTGTCACACAGACTTATGTAACAATGACACCGCGTGACCTACGTCACGAGCCGGGGGCTACCGGAAGGCGTGGGCAGATGAGGCGTCGGTTGCGTTCAGGTTCCATCGGGCGGCGCGGCGGCGCCCCCCGGCGTGTCGCAGCGGCCGGCAGTGCGGTTGCCGCATTCCTGGCGTTCGGAATGGCGCCACCGGCGACAGCACCGAAGGCACACGCGGATTCCGGGTTCGACGACTTCCTGGATTGGTTCGGGCTGGACTCCCCAGGGTCGACGCCCGAGTGGTCCGAACCCGAGTGGCTCGGAGCGGCCTGGGGTCTCCCCGGATCGACTGATGCCTCGGGGATCGAGATGGCCCAGCTATGGGACACCTACTTCTACATGCCGCTGCACGCAACTTTGCAGGACTGGATCAACTCCGACTTCGGGTCGCAGGTCAACGGTGTGATCAACCAGATCTTCGCGCCGTTCACCGAGAACTTCTGCGGGATGATCTGCAACGGCGCCGACGGCACTGAGAACAGCGTGAACGGCCAGGCCGGTGGCCTCTGGTTCGGCGACGGCGGCAACGGCTGGACCTCGGACACCGAGGGCGTAGCCGGCGGTAACGGCGGTAACGCCGGTGGTATCGGCAATGGTGGCGATGGTGGCGCCGGCGGTCTGGGTGCTGATGGTGGTAGCGGCGGTCACGGTGGCGAGATGTGGGGCCACGGCGGCGATGGCGGAGCCGGTGGCGCTGCGACGGCGGCGCTGGCGGCCGGGGCCGGTGGCAATGGCGGGTCCTCGGGTCAGGCGCAGGACTTCTTCGGCATGGGTGCGTGGGGCAACGGAGGCAACGGAGGCAAGGGCGGCGCGGGCCTGGCCGGCACCAACGGTGCGGACTCCTCGGCCGGCGGAATGGCTGGCGGCGACGGCGGCGCGGGCATGGCCGGAGGTAAAGGCGGCGAGGGCGGGGCCGGTTCGACGTGGCTCGGTATCGGCGGTAACGGCGGCGCCGGCGGCGCCGGTGGCGCCGGGGGCACTGGCGGTGACGGCTTCGACGGGGCGGCAGGCTCTTTCGCCAACGGCGGTAACGGCAATGGCGGCACCGGAAGCAACGGTGGCGCCGGTGGGAACGGCGGTGCCGGTGGACAGGCCGGCGCTGGTGGCGCGGGCGCGTGGTTGTTCGGTGGATCCGGTGTCGCGGGGACGAACGGCACGGCCGGTGCCGGCGGCGTCGGCGGTGACGGCAAAGACGGCGGAGATGGCGCCGACGGCGCGGCCGGCACCGACGGCACGGCGAGCGACCCGAATGGCACCGCGGGAATCAGCGGCGGCAACGGCGGCGATGCCGGGCGCGGTGGCGCCGGTGGTGTGGGCGGCGACGGCGTGGCCGCCGCCGACGGCGCCGACGGCCACGCCGGGATCGGTGGCAACGGGGGCCAGGGCGGCGACGGCATCGACGGCATCGACGGCATCGCCACCGCCCCGAACGGAACCGCCGGTGGCAACGGCGGCGCCGGCGGCAGCGGCGGCCAAGGCGGGCTGGAAGCTGACGGCACCACCCGCGCGGCCGACGGCAATGGTGCCGCCGGCGGTACCGGCGGTAATGGCGGAGCCGGCTATGACGCACTCGCTGCCGGTGCGGCGCCGGGCACGTCCGGCGGCAGCGGCGGTACCGGCGGCAGCGGTGCCGCGGGCGGCACCGGCGCCAGCGGAGGGGCCGGCGGTAATGCCGGCGATGGCGGTCGGGGCGGTGACGGGGTCGCCGGGCTGGCCGGGCTCAACGGCGCCAATGCCGGCGACGCGGGCAACAGCGGGCAAGCCGGAGGCAACGGTGGGACCGGCGGCGCGGGCGGTGCCGGTGGCAACGGCGGCGCGGCGACCTCGCCGACCGGGGCGGCCGGCAGCAACGGCGACGGCGGCGACGGCGGCGCTGGAGGCAACGCCGCAGCCGGTGGTATCGGCGGCGACGGCGCCGACGGCGACGCGAACCATCCGGATGGCGGCGCCGGTGGTAACGCCGGTAACGCCGGCACCACCGGCGCGGGCGGCGCCGGCGGCACAGCCGGTACCGGGGGAGCCACGGGCACCGGAGCGGCGGGCAGCAGCGGGGCCGACGGATCCGGTCCGGCACCCACCGAAACCCATGGCGGTGACGGCGGCGACGGCTTCACCTCGATAACACCCGGGGTTGCCGGCGGCGCCGGCGGAGCCGGTGGCAGCGGCGGAACCATCGGCAACGGCGGGGCCGGGGGCCACGGCGGAGGCGGCGGTGACGATGCCGACGGCGGAAACGGCGGCGCGGGCGGTGACGGTGGCACCCAGGTTGGCAACGGCGGGACCGGCGGGAACGGCGGCGCCGGGCAGGGCACCGGCACCGGCGGCAACGGCGGTGACGGCGGGGAAGGCGGCGCCGAGCAGGGCGACGGTGCCGACGGCGGCGATGGAGGCGCCAACGGCGGCAGCGGCGGCAATGGCGGCGACGCCCTCGGCAGCGGCAACGGCGGCGATGGCGGTGACGGCACCGCAGGGGCCAGCGGCGCGAACGGCGGCTCGGGTACCGACCCGGGAGAGGCCGGTGCGGACGGCGTCGCGGGCCAAGCAGGTGGCGCCGGCGGGGCCGGCGGTACCGGCTCCGGTGCCGGCCACCACGGCGGCCAGGGTGGTGCCGGAGCCGCCGGCGGCAACGGCGGCAACGGCGGCGACGGTGTGCAGGGTGCAGCAGGCACGTTCGACAACGCCGGCACCGGCAACGGCGGGAACGGTGGCGCGGGCGGCAGCGGCGCGGCCGGCGGTCAGGGCGGCGACGGCGGCACCGGTGGCACGGGTATCAACGGCGCGACCGCCGGCAACCAGGGCGCCGGCGGCAGCGGTGGCAACGGCGGCGACGCCGGTGTGGCCGCCGACGGAGGCCGTGGTGCCGACGGGATCGCCACGCATCCCGATGCCGGCAACGGCGGTGACGGCGGTGCGGTCGGTAAGGCCGGCGCGGCCGGTGACGGTGGATCCGGTTCGACACCCGGTTCGGACGGCGAAGCCGGTAACGGCCCGTCCGGTCAGCAGGGCAACGGCGGTGACGGGGGCGACGGCTACGACGCCGCCAGCGACCCCAACGCGGCGCCGGGCGCCAGCGGCGGCAACGGCGGCCTAGGCGGGAACGGCAGCCTGTTGGGCACCGGCGGTGAGGGCGGTTCCGGAGGCGATGGCGCCACCGGTGCGGCCGGTGACAACGGTCTGGCTCCGGGCGCGACGGGCATGACCGGCGGTGACGGCGGTGACGGCGGCAACGCCGGCAAAGGCGGTACCGGCGGCGCCGGCGACGGCGGGGATGGCGTCGCGGGGCAGGGGGGTAATGGCGGTCGGGGTGGGAACGGTGCGGTAGGTGCGGCCGGTGAGGACTCGACGCAGGCCGGGGTGGTAGGCGGTAATGGCGGCGCCGGAGGTGCCGGTGGTGATGGTGGCGCCGGGGGCAAGGGTGGTCTGACGGCCTCGGGTACTGCCAGCGGTTTTGATGGCGCTCAGGGTGCCGGCGGTGACGGCGGCGACGGTGGAGTGGGCGGTCGCGGCTTTGACGGTGTTGCCGGCGGGGTCGGTAATACCGGCGATGACGGGCAGAACGGCACGGCGACTACGGCCAGCACGGCCGGCACGCAGGGTGGCACCGGGGGTACCGGCGGGGCAGGCTCCAACGGCGGCACCGGTGGTTCCGGTGGTGCGGCCGGCCATGGATCCACCGATGGTCTCGAAGGTCTCGGTGGGGTCGGGGGCGCCGGCGGTAACGGCGGTCAGGGCGGCGCCGGAGGCACGGGTGGCAAGGGCGGCGACGGCTATGACCAGCTCGGGGCGACCGGCCTCGCAGGTGGTGACGGCGCGGCCGGTGGCGCTGGCGGTACCGGTGGCACCGGTGGTGTGGCCGGCCAGGGCGGCGCCGGCGGTGTCGGCCGGGATGGCCAGGCGGCCTCCGGTTCTGACGGCACCACTGGTGAGCAGGGCAAGGGCGGTAATGGTGGCCAAGGTGGTGCCGGTGGTGATGGCGCGACTGGGATCACCGGGGGTACGGGTAGCACCGGTGGTGATGGGGATGCCGGTGATAGCGCCTCGCCGAATGGTGGTGCGGGTGAGCAGGGTGGCACGGGGCTGCAGGGTCTAAGTGGTGGTGCTGGGGGCAAGGGCGGCAATGGTGGTGCTGCCGGGACTGGTTCGAGCGCCGGTGAGGTGGGTGCTGGCGGCCTGGGTGGCGATGGTGGGACCGGTGGCATGGGTGGCACTGGTGGTGATGGCGGCGCCGGTGGTGACGGTTACGACCAGCTTGGGGCCACCGGGTTGGCTGGTGGTGATGGTGGCCTCGGTGGTGCCGGCGGCACCGGCGGTGCTGGTGGCGTTGGGGGCGCTAAGGGTGTTGGTGGCTTTGATGGGGCCGGGGCCAACCAGGCCAACAGTGGCAGCGACGGCGCCACCGGTGGGCAGGGCAAGGGCGGTAATGGTGGCCAAGGTGGTGCCGGTGGTGACGGCGCGACCGGGATCACCGGAGGCAACGGCAACGACGGCGGCACGGGCACGGCGGGAACCTCCGGCACCCCGACCGGCGGCACCGGAGGAACCGGCGGCAATGGAATCGACGGTGGCACCGGCGGTAACGGCGGTAAGGGCGGCCAAGGTGGTGCCGCTGGTACCGGCAGCACCAATGGCAACGTCGGCGCCGGCGGTAAGGGCGGCGACGCCGGTGACGGCGGCCAGGGCGGCGACGGCGGTAAAGGCGGTACCGGCGGCACCGGGTACACCTCGACCACGGCCAATGGTGCCGACGGCGGCAACGGCGGGACCGGTGGCACCGGCGGCAATGCCGGCCATGCTGGTAAGGCCGGCACCGCCGGCGCTGGCGGCCTAGACGGAGCCGGAAACAACCCGGCGGACGGCGGCGACGCCGGCAGCGACGGCAGCGCCGGCCAGGCCGGTGTCGGCGGTGACGGTGGCCTCGGCGGCGATGGCGCCCAGGGAACCTCCTCCAACTCGACGAGTACCGCCGGCGGCACCGGTGGAAAGGGCGGCACCGGCGGCAACGGCGGTCAGGGCGGCCTGGAAGCCGATAACACCAACCGCGCCCAGCAGGGCGACGGCGGTGATGGCGGCAACGGCGGTAAGGGCGGCACCGGAAAGGCCGGCGCCGACGGGAGCAACCTGCCCATCACTCAGCCACAAACGGGCGGCAATGCCGGCGCGGGCGGCACCGGCGGCACCGGCGGAAACGGGTTCAACGCCGGCTCCGGTGGCGACGGAGGGACCGGTGGTACCGGCGGCGCCGGCGGAAAGGGTGCCGACGCCGTGTTCAATGTTGTCGGCATCGGGCCGCAAGCAGGTGGGACCGGTGGCGTCGGCGGCGGCGGTGGTGTCGGAGGCGTGGCCGGAACCGCGAACGGCGGGGCCGCCGGCAGCAACGGCGACGGCGGCAACGGCGGAGTCGGGGGTGCCGGCGGCGAGGGCGGCAGCGTCCTCGCCGGCGTGGGCGGCGCCGGCGCTCAAGGCGGCCACGGCGGCACTGGCGGGGTGGCCGGTGTGGGCGGCGGCAGCGGAGCCACCCAGGGAGCCGCCGGGGTCAGCGGCGCGGGCGGTGTCGGTGGCGACGGCGGCGACGCCGGTGTCACCTTGATCGGCGGTGCCAGCGGTGGGCTCGGCGGCACCGGCGGCACCGGCGGCGCCGCCGCCAACCAGGCCGACAGCATTGCCGGGCAAGGCGGCGCGGGCGGGCACGGCGGTGACGGCCTGGCCGGAACCATCGGCGGCGGGAAGGGCGGTACCGGCGGCAACGGCGGTGCGGCGAGCAACGCCGACGGCAGTATCGGCGGCCAGGGGGGTACCGGTGGCACCGGTGGCACCAACCTTGCCGGTCTCGCCGTCGGCAGCGCGGGCGGTACCGGCGGCACCGGTGGCGCTGCCGGCAGCGGGACCGACAGCATCGGCGGTCAGGGCGGCACCGGCGGCACGGGTGGCAGCAACGTGGTCGGCGTCTTGGCCGGCGGCGCGGGCGGCGCCGGCGGTACCGGTGGCGCCGGCGGTACCGGGGTCGGCAGTGTCGGTGGCCAGGGCGGCACCGGTGGTGTCGGTGGCGACAACCTCCTCGGTGCCGCCCCCGGCAGCACGGGCGGCGCCGGCGGTACCGGTGGCGCCGCCGGTACCGCGGTCGGCAGCACCGGCGGTGCCGGTGGCACCGGTGGTGCCGGTGGCGGCAATGCTCTGAGTGCCTTCGGCGGTGACGGCGGCGCCGGCGGCAAGGGCGGCTCCGGAACGGCGGCCGGCACCAACGGCGGCGACGGCGGCACCGGCGGTGCGGCCGGCGGCGACTTCATCGGAGTCTTCACCGGCTCCGGTGGCGACGGCGGCAACGGCGGCAACGGCGGCGCCGGGGGAGCCGGGGGCACCGGTGGTACCGGTGGCTCGGCGAACGGCACCCTGGGCTCTCCGGGCAGTCCGCCCAGCGGAAGCACGGGCGGTGCAGGAGGTGCGGGCGCCCCCGGCAGCATCGTGGGGTAGCGCGCCCCGAGCATGGGAACTGGGCGAGGCCACGCCGGTAGGCTGAAATCCATGTTCTCCCTGCTGCCGTCGTTACCTGGCCTGGATGACCTGCGCGGCGCGGCCCGGCGCATCGACACCGCCCGGCACCATGGTGTGCCCAACGGTGTCGTGCTCGAACTCGACCTGCAGTCGCTGCCGCACGAGACCGGCGGTTTCGACCCGCTGGCGCTGCTTCGTTCCGGAAGCCAGCCGCCGGTGCTGCGTGAGGTGGTGGCGGCGATCCACCGCGCGGCCGAAGACCCGCGCGTCGCCGGACTGATCGCGCGGGTGCAGCTTTCGTCAGCGGCTGCCGGCCCGGTCCAGGAGCTTCGGGCCGCGATCGCCGACTTCACCGCGGTCAAGCCGTCGCTGGCGTGGGCGGAGACCTACCCGGGCACCCTGTCCTATTACCTGGCGTCGGCGTTCGGCGAGGTGTGGATGCAACCCTCGGGGACGCTCGGGCTGATCGGCTTCGCCACCAATGCGACGTTCCTGCGCACCGCCCTGGACAAGGCCGGCATCGAAGCGCAGTTCGTCGCCCGCGGCGAATACAAGTCGGCGGCCAACCTGTTCACCGAGGATTCCTACACCGACGCGCACCGCGAGGCCGACACCGCGCTGGTGGAAAGCTTGCACGCGCAGGTGCGTCGGGCCGTCGCCGAATCCCGGAATCTGGACGGCGGCGTCGTCGACGAGCTGGCCGACCGGGCGCCGTTGCTGCGTGACGACGCGATCGGGGCGGGCCTGATCGACCGGATCGGCTTCCGCGACGAGGCCTACGACCGCATCGCCGAACTCGTTGGCGCCGAGGGCATCTCAGGCGCCGACGATGACGCCGCGCCACCTCGGCTGTACCTGTCGCGCTACGCGAACGCCACCGCCGAGGGGGCCCGGCCGGGCCTGCCCGGACGCAAGCCCAAGCCGGCGATCGCCGTGGTGACGGTGGCCGGGGCGATCGTCAGCGGCTCGGGCGGGCCGCAGCTGTCGCCGTTCGGCAACCGCAGCGTCGGCGGCGACACGATCGCCGCGGCGCTGCGCGAGGCCGCCGCCGACGACGACGTCGCCGCGATCGTGCTGCGGGTGGACAGCCCGGGCGGCTCGGTCACCGGCTCGGAGACCATCTGGCGTGCGGTGCAACAGGCCCGCGAGGCCGGCAAACCGGTGGTGGCCTCGATGGGCGCGGTCGCCGCATCCGGCGGCTACTACATCTCGGCGGGCGCCGACGCCATCGTGGCCAACCCGGGCACCATCACCGGATCGATCGGCGTGGTGACCGGCAAGCTGGTCGCCCGCGAGCTCAAGGACCGCCTGGGAGTGGGCACCGACACCGTGCGCACCGGCGCCAACGCCGACGCCTGGTCGATCAACGCCCCGTTCACCGCCGAACAGCACGGGCAGGTCGAGACCGAAGCCGACCTGTTCTACACCGACTTCGTGGCGCGGGTCGCCGAAGGTCGCAACCTGTCCACCGAGGCGGTCGACGCGGTGGCGCGCGGGCGGGTGTGGACCGGCGCTGACGCCGCCGAACGCGGCTTGGTCGACGAGCTGGGTGGACTGGGCACGGCCGTGCGCCGCGCCAAGGTGCTGGCCGGACTCGACCCCCACGCGCAGGTCCGCACGGTGCGCTACCCCGGCTCGTCACTGTGGGAGTTCGTCCGGCCGCGCCCGTCCTCGCAGCCGGCGGCGGCGCTCTCGGATGCGGTCGGGGCGCTGCTGGTGCGGTCGCTGACCGGGATCGTCGCGCAGGCGGGGCGGTCGGTCAACGGCGCCCAGGTGCTGTGGTTGGGCGAATCGCGCTGGTGAGCGCGTAACACAGATTCAACATTTTGCTTCCGCGACAGTAAAAACTCGGTAACGCGCGCTTAACGAGCGCCACTCATGCTGGGAAGCATGAAACGGTTACTGCTGTTGGCGGGTCTGAGTGCGATGGTCGGCCTCGCGGCGCCTGCCCACGCCGCACCGACCGGCATCGACGGGCAGTTCCTCGCCACCCTGACCGGGGCCGGGCTCAGCCACAGCGCCAACGACCAGGCCACCGTGTCGGCCGGCCACGCGGTGTGCCAGCTGATGGACGCCGGGCTGTCCCCGATGGACACCGTCGTCGCGGTGCAGGCCACCAACCCCGGCTTCACCATCCAGAAGGCGGGGGAGTTCGCCGCCATCTCGACCGCGCACTACTGCCCGGAGCACATGTAGGCACCCCGCGGTCAGGTCTGCGGTCTGGCACCCAGCACGTCACAGAACAGCGCGCGGCGCAGCGCGAGCTCGCGCGGATCGCTGTAGAGGTGAAATCCCAGGCGGTTCATCACGTAGGAGAAACCGATACCGGTATCGGGATCGGCGAAGCCGAAAGACCCGCCCAAGCCCGGTGTGCCATATGCGGTATCCGAGGAGCCGAAGACGCCGCCGAACCCCGGTTTGGACAACCCCAGCGAGAAGCGGACCTTGACGCCCAGCACCTTGTCGCGTTCACCGTGGCTCGGTGATGCCGGCATCGCGGCGAGCGCATCGCGCACTGGTGCGCTCAGCGGCAGCGCCGGATCTGCGGTTGCCGCAGCCCCATAAAGGCGCGCTATCGAGGATGCGGTGCCGATTCCGTTGGCCGAGGGGATCTCGATCGCACGCACGTCGTCACGGTTGTAGTCACCGTCCCACGGGGTGACATTGCTCGGCAGGCACCCCGCTCGGGTCAGCAAGCCGATCGGATTGAACGATGCGGCCACCAGGCGCATCGGCATCGCCTTGAGGTGCAGCAGCCCTTCCGCCCGCTTCCAGTGGTGCAACAGCGCCACCCGCTGGCGCGCCACCGATTTCGGCAGTCCGATACAGAAGTCCAAGCCGAGGGGCGCGGCGATCTCGTCGGCGAGAAACCGGCCCAGGGTGCGGCCGGCCGGGCCGGTGCGACGGATCAGCTCGGACTCATACCAGCCCAGCGTGATCGCGTGATAGCCGTGCCGGGTGCCGGGCAGCCAGACCGGCCGCTGGGCGGCGAGTATCGGCGCCAGCCGTTGCGGGTCGGCGACGTCGGCGAGGGACGGCACCGGCTTGAGCACACACAAGCCGGCCTGATGACCGAGCAGCTGGCGGACCGTGATTTCACCCTTGCCGGCCTGGGCGAACTCCGGCCAGTGGTCGGCCACCTTGTCGTCGTAGCCGAACAGTCCGCGCGAGACCGCCAATGCCACGGCCAGGGCGGCGACACCCTTGGTGGTCGAGAAGACGTTGACCATGGTGTCGCGCTGCCAGGGCGCCATGGTGACGCCGTCACGGTAGCCGCCCCACAGGTCGACTACCTTGATGCCGTCGCGGTACACCGAGACTGCGGCACCCACCTCGCGGCCGCCGGCGAAGTTGGCGCGGAACGCGTCGGCGACCTTGCCGTAGCCCTCATCGACGTCCCCGTCGATCAGGTCGGGCGACACCTTGACTTTGAGCACCATCGGTGCGGTTATACCCCGGGTCAGCGTTTCTTCAACGCCGATATAGAAAAAATGAATGAAACGGTCGAAAAACCTGAGTTTTCCCTGGGTGTTCTGCTAGTGTCGCCGCCAGTGGGCGGAACTTCGACGAGGGAAACGATCGTGACATCAATCAAGCAGATTCTGTGTGGTACGGCCGTCGCGAGTCTCGTCGCCGGAACGGGGGCCGCGATCGGGGCGCCGATCGGTTATGTGGGGCCGTCTGCGCTGGACTGGCTGCTGACCGCAGAGCACGTCCTGCTGATCGGAACCGACGGCACCAACCTCGACAAGATCCTGCAGTACGCCTATGGCGACGACAGCGGGTTCAAGGTGGCCATGGATCAGGGCATCACCGGGGCCGCCAGCGAGGTGAACCACACCACGATCTCCGGTCCGTCGTGGTCGACGATTCTCACCGGAGTGTGGGACACCAAGCATGGCGTGATCAATAACCTGTTCACTCCCACGCCGTACAACGCCTGGCCGACGGTGTTCAACCTGCTCGAGGCGCACGACCCGAATATCAACACCACGGTGGTCGCCGACTGGGACTACATCAACGGCATCGGCGCCGCGGGCGCCCACCCGGCCGACAACAACTTCTTGATCCCTTTCCAGGACGACTGGGCCACCACCGACGCGCAGGTCACCGCGCAGACCATCGCCCAGATCCTGGCGACCGCGGACAGTCCGAACATCTCGAACTTTCTGTTCTCCTACCAGGTGCAGGTCGACGAGGCCGGACACGGGTTCGGCGGCGGGTCGCCGGAGTACGCGCAGGCCGTCATGAATGTCGGAGCCAATATCAAGGAGATCCTGGCCGCAGTCGCCCAGGTCAAGGCGGCCACCGGCGACGACTGGTCGGTCATCATCACCACCGACCACGGCCACCAGCAGTCACTGGGCTTCGGCCACGGCTTCCAGTCGCCCAACGAGACATCGCAGTTCGTCATCTTCGATCAGGCCGGAGACCACACAACTGACGGCGGCCAGAACCTGAACTTCTCGATCGCCGACATCACGCCGACGATCTTGGCGCTGTTCGGTGCGCCGATGCGGTCGGACTTCGATGGAGTCTCGATGACCGACCCGAGCATCCTGAACAGCTTCGTCCAGCCCGACGACCTCAAACAGGCGCTGCTGGCAGCGATCTCGATGTTCGGCTATCCCAACATCGGCAACGACATCACGCTCGCCATCCGTACGCTGTTCACCTCCGTTCCGTACTTCCTCGACAAATTCATCAACGACATCAGCAACTACCTGCAGCCGATCGTCGACCAGGACATCTTCTTGATCAGCGGACTGGCCGAATTCGCCCAGCAGGCCATCAAGTTCACCGGCGGTCTGGCGGTGGGCGCGACTGAGGCGCTCGCCCAGGCGGTCGCGCACATGACCGGAGTGGGAACCATCGCGCCGACCGATCCGCCGTTGTCGGCGGAGTTCAGCGACGTGTGGGGACTGCTCGGCGGGGACCACGGCCTCGCGGCGCCCGATCTGGCGCTGCCGGACTTCGACGTGGCCTAGCGCTTAGGCGCGAATCGCCTCGATCGCCACTGAGTTGCGCAGTCGCGCAACGATTTCTGCCTCGTCGGGGAAGCTGCGGCCATAGGCGGCGAAGACCTCGGTCCGGGTGCGTCCGCTGACCTGCCACCCGTGTTCGGTCAGGTATTCACCGGCGGGTCGCCGCTCGCCGGCGAAGACCAAATCGGCCATGTCCAGATCCAGGCCCTGATCGGCGAAGCGCCGGCCCACCGACTGATTCGAATCGGTGAGTGCGGCCGCGCCGTCGGGGTGGTATTCGGTGGCCAGCCGGCTGCCCGGCGCGCTCAACGCGGTGATGTTGTCGAACAGCCGATCCTGGGCCTCCGGCGGCAGATAGATGAGCAGCCCCTCGGCGCTCCACGCGGTCGGCTTTGTCTCGTCGAACCCGCTGCGGCGCAACGCGTCCGGCCAATCGTCGCGCAGGTCGACGGCGACCGTCCGGCGCTCCGCGGTCGGCTCGGCGCCGAGCTCGGCCAGGGTTCGGGACTTGAACTCGATCACCTCCGGCTGGTCGATCTCGTAAACGACGTTGCCGTCCGGCCACCCCAACCGATAGGCCCGCGAATCCAGTCCGGCGGCCAGGATGACCACCTGCCGGATACCGGCGGCGGCGGCCTGCAGGAAGAAGTCGTCGAAGAACCGGGTACGCACCGCCATCACCTCGGTCATCGGCCCGGCGGTGGCCTCGGCATCCGCGGCGACCGCCGGGTCCAGCCCACCATCGAGCAGCCGGTTGAAGAAATCGATGCCCACCGCGCGCACCAGCGGCGCGGCGAACGGGTCGTCGATCAGCGCGTCGGGTTGCCGGCTGGCCAGCGCGCGGCCGACCGCGACCATGGTGGCGGTCGTGCCCACGCTGGACGCCAGATCCCAGCTGTCGTTGTCGCTGCGAGCCATCGCCTGCCTCCTATCCCAGGATCGCGGTGACGTAGGTCAACCCGCCGTAGCTGTCGGCCTCCTCGAGCTCGGGGAGGCTGTGCGCGGCGAACAGCTCGTTGATGGTGCGGCTCTCGAGACGCCAGCCGCGCTCGGCGAGGTAGCCGGGGGCCTCATTGCGATCACCGAAGTAGACCAGCTCGGTGAGGTCGAGATCCAGGCCGCGGCTGCGCATCCGCTCCGCGGCCTCGCGCATCCGCCTGCGTGCGGTGTCCTCGTCGGACGGGTCCAGCGGCGGGGTGCATTCGACGGCGAACCTGCTGTCCGGCGCCGACAGTGCGGTGACGGTGTCCAGCAGCCGGTCCTGAGCGTCGGCGGGCAAGTAGGCCAGCAGGCCCTCGGCGCTCCAGGCGGTCGGCGCGGCCGGATCGAAACCCGCCGCCCGCAGCGCGGCCGGCCAGTCGTCACGCAGGTCGGCGGCTACCGGCCGGCGATCGGCGGCCGGCTGGGCGCCCTGGGCGGCCAGCACCCGGGTCTTGAACTCGATCACGTCGGGCTGGTCGATCTCGAAGACGGTGGTGCCGGCCGGCCAGTCGAGCCGATAGGCGCGCGCGTCGAGCCCGGAGGCCAGGATGACGGCCTGCCGGATGCCCGCCTCGGTGCACGCGTCGAGGAAGAACTCATCGAAGAAGCGGGTGCGCACCGCCATGTTGTCCGACATCCGGGACAGCATCGTCGCACCGTCGTCGGCCTCGCCGTCGTCGAAGTCGGCCGGGCTGAGCTCGCCGCTGGCGAGCCTGCTGAACAAGTCCACGCCCACCGCGCGCACCAGCGGCTCGGCGTAGGGGTCGCTGATCAGCGGCCGGTCGGTGCCGTTTCCACGGCTGGCCACCGCGCGGCCCACCGCCACCATGGTCGCGGTGGCGCCCACACTGGAGGACAGATCCCAGGTGTCTCCGGGAACTCGGCCGGTTTGTTTCATTCTCGAACTCTCCAATGGTTACCGGCGACGCAGCGCCGGAAATTAATTAGCTGATTTAACGAGCTGTCGTCGACTGTACGCCCACCGGCTGGTGGTCCGCTGACAGCGCGTCGCTGCGGCCGCCCGGCCCGCTGCGCTGAGCTGTTAGTCTCGTAGACTGCTGACGCGCCTGAAGTACACGCGTGGCCGCCTCATGATCGGTCGGCGCGTCGACGCGGAAGCGCAGGACCACCCCAGGACTAACCGGGCCGGAACAAACCAGCCCAATGGCACGCCGCGACCGGACCTCGGCTGCGCAGGAGGAGAAGAGTGTTCTCGGCTTTCATCTCATCACTGCGGACGGTCGACCTGAGGCGCAAGATCTTGTTCGCCCTGGGCATCATCGTCATATACCGGCTCGGGGCGGCCATCCCGTCGCCCGGCGTCGACTACCAGAACGTGCAGCAGTGCATCAAAGAGGTCAGCGGCGGTGAGGCGGCGCAGGTCTATTCACTGATCAACCTGTTCTCCGGCGGTGCGCTGTTGCAGCTGACGGTGTTCGCCATCGGCGTGATGCCCTACATCACCGCGAGCATCATCGTGCAGTTGCTGACCGTGGTCATCCCGCGCTTCGAGGAGTTGCGCAAAGAAGGCCAGTCCGGCCAGAACAAGATGACGCAGTACACCCGCTACCTGACGGTGGCGCTGGCGGTGCTGCAGGCCACGTCCATCGTCGCGCTGGCCGCCAACGGCGGACTGCTGCAGACCTGCAGCCTGCGCCACGACATCATCGCCGACCACAGCATCTTCACCCTGATCGTCATCGTGCTGGTGATGACCGCCGGTGCGGTGCTGGTGATGTGGCTCGGTGAGCTGATCACCGAGCGCGGCATCGGCAACGGCATGTCGCTGCTGATCTTCGTCGGTATCGCCGCACGTATTCCGATCGAGGGCAAGACGATCCTGGACTCCCGCGGCGGCCTGGTATTCACCATGGTCTGTCTGGCTGCGCTGGTCATCGTCGTCGGCGTGGTCTTCGTCGAGCAGGGCCAGCGCCGTATCCCGGTGCAGTACGCCAAGCGGATGGTCGGCCGGCGGATGTACGGCGGCACCTCGACCTACCTGCCGCTCAAGGTCAACCAGGCCGGCGTCATCCCGGTCATCTTCGCCTCGTCGCTGATCTACATCCCGCAGCTGGTGACCCAGCTGGTTCGCAGCGGCAGCGGCGGCGCCGGCAACAGCTGGTGGGACAAGGCCGTCAGCACCTATCTGTCCGACCCGTCGAACCTGGTCTACATCGGCGTGTACTTCGGCCTGATCATCTTCTTCACCTACTTCTACGTGTCGATCACGTTCAACCCCGACGAGCGCGCCGACGAGATGAAGAAGTTCGGCGGCTTCATCCCGGGCATCCGGCCGGGCCGCCCGACCGCGGACTACCTGCGTTTCGTGCTGAACCGGATCACGCTGCCGGGCTCGATCTACCTGGGTGTGATCTCGGTGCTGCCCAACCTGTTCCTGCAGATGGGCAACTCCGGGACGGTCCAGAACCTGCCATTCGGTGGCACCGCGGTGCTGATCATGATCGGCGTCGGGCTTGACACGGTCAAGCAGATCGAGAGCCAGCTCATGCAGCGCAACTACGAAGGGTTCCTCAAGTGAGAGTCGTACTGCTGGGACCGCCCGGGGCGGGCAAGGGCACCCAGGCCGTCAAACTGGCCGAGAAGCTGGGCGTCCCGCAGATCTCCACCGGCGACCTGTTCCGGCACAACATCGCCGAGGGCACCGAACTGGGCCGGCAGGCCAAGCAATACCTCGATGCCGGCGACCTGGTGCCCCCCGAGCTGACCAACGCACTAGTTGAGGACCGGCTCGACCAGCCCGATGCCGCAGGCGGATTCATCCTGGACGGCTACCCCCGTTCCGTGGAGCAGGCCGAGGCGCTGCACGACATGCTGGAACGCCGCCAGACCAAGCTGGATGCGGTGCTGGAGTTCCGGGTCACCGAGAGTGAACTGCTCAAGCGGCTCAAGGCACGTGGCCGCGCGGACGACACCGCCGAGGTGATCCACAACCGCATGATCGTCTACCGCGAAGAGACCACGCCGCTACTGGACTACTACCAGGACGAGCACGAGCTGCACGTGGTAGATGCACTCGGCACGCTCGATGAGGTGTTCGCGCGCGCGTTGAGCGCCCTGGGACGCTAAGTGATCGGGTGGGCGAAGCGACGCAAGGCGGTGCCGCATCGCAGCCCGGCGGAGCTCGACGCGATGGCCGCGGCAGGCGCCGTCGTCGCCGCCGCACTGGCCGCGGTGCGTGAGACCGCTGCCGTTGGCGTCTCGACGGGGGAGCTCGACGAGGTCGCCGAGTCGGTAATCCGGAAAGCGGGGGCCACGCCGTCGTTCCTGGGCTACCACGGCTTCCCCGCCTCCATCTGCAGCTCGGTGAACGACCGAGTGGTGCACGGCATCCCCTCGTCGAGCGAGGTGCTGGTGGCCGGAGATCTGGTGTCCATCGACTGCGGTGCGATCCTGGACGGCTGGCACGGCGACGCAGCCGTCACATTCGGCATCGGCACCCTGTCATCGGCCGACGAGGACCTGTCGGCGGCCACCCGGCAGTCGATGGAAGCCGGGATCGCGGCGATGGTCCCGGGCAACCGGCTCAGCGATGTCTCGCACGCCATCGAAACCGGCGCCCGCGCCGCGTCGGCGCAGTTCCGCCGCTCGTTCGGCATCGTCGAGGGCTACGGCGGCCACGGTATCGGTCGCCAGATGCACATGGACCCGTTCCTGCCCAACGAGGGGGCGCCAGGCCGCGGGCCGTTGCTGGTGGCCGGATCGGTGCTGGCGATCGAGCCGATGCTGACCCTGGGCACCGACCAGACCCGCATCCTCGAGGATGAGTGGACGGTGGTCACCGCCGACGGGTCCCGCGCCGCGCACTGGGAACACACCGTCGCCGTCACCGACGACGGGCCCCGGATCCTGACGCAGGTCTGACTCTGCCGACGCGAACTATTTCTGTTCGCGTCTGAACTGAATTCATGAATGGGTCGTATCACCTTCATCACCAACCCATTCACGAAGTGGAGTCGCTCTCATGGGTGCTATCCGAATCACACTGGGTCTCGGCACGGCTGCCGGCGCTTTCCTGGCCGTCGCGCTCATCTCGTTGACGGCCGGCCCGCTCGCCCACGCGGACGACGGCGACGGCATCACGGTCATCTCGCCCCCGGCCCCCGACGCAGATTTTCTGAGTGGACCCGTGCAGAATTTCGGGTTCTTCACCGACCAGGGCTTCGCCGATCCGGACGAACACTTTGATGCGATCGTTTTCCAGATACCGTCCCTCGGCATCACCGACGTATTGACATCGGGCATCGACCCCTCGGATCACTTGGCCTTGGCCGATCCCGGCCTGGGGCTGCCCGCGGACGTGACCGCAGGAACGGTCGACGAGACGGTCAACACGTTCAGGGATTCGATGGACCCGGCCCTCGACAGCACGACGACCATCCCGTTCACGGATCCGCTCACCGATTTGTGGGTTGCACTCCTGCCGCTGGGCTTCTGATATCCGAGGGTGTTTCTGTCCCGCGCGTATTTGGCACGTGCGGTAATAAGGGGCGTGGCCTGTTATCACCCCGACCCTGCCGGCGAGCCCGATCCGATCGCGCTGGCCCGCGCCAACTGGGAACGCGCCGGGTGGGGGGAGGTCGCCGACGGGATGGTGGCGGTGACCTCGGTGATGCGCGCTCACCAGATCCTGCTGGCCCGGGTGGAAGCCACCCTGCGGCCCTACGACCTGAGTTTCTCCCGGTTCGAGCTGCTGCGGCTGCTGGCGTTCAGCCGCTCCGGCGCCCTGCCGATCACCAAGGCCTCCGACCGGCTGCAGGTCCACGTCACCAGCGTCACGCACGCGATTCGGCGGCTCGAGGCCGCCGGTCTGGTGGAACGGCTGCCGCATCCCACCGACGGCCGCACCACACTGGTGTCCATCACCGATCTGGGTCGCTCGACGGTGGCCGAGGCGACCGCCGGCCTCAACCGCGAGGTGTTCGCTGACATCGGAATGTCGGAGCAGGAGTCCCGCAGCCTGTCCAAGGCGATCGAGACCCTGCGGCGGCATGCCGGGGACTTTTAGCCGGCGTCTCGTGCGGAGGGGGAGGGGATCGGGATGGTGGCGGTGACGGCGGTACCCGCGCCGGGGCGCGACCGGATGTTGAGCCGCCCGCCCACCAGCTCGGCGCGCTCGGCCATTGACAACACCCCGTAGCCGCCCATCTCGTCGCCGCCCACCGGATGCTCGAAGGTGTCGAAACCCACGCCGTCGTCGACGATCTCCAGCCGGGCGGTGTCGGGATCGGCGGCAACGGCGAACCGCAGCCGCACCAGCGTGGCCGCGGCGTGCTTGACGACGTTCTGCAGGCCCTCCTGGGCGATCCGGTACAGCGCGAGCTCGATGTGCTCGGGCAGCCGGGTCTCGTCCAGGTCCAGCTCAATGCGCGGCTGCGGGATCGACCGGGCCAGGCTGGCCAGCCCGCCGGCCAGGCCGAGGTCATCGAGCACCGGCGGCCGCAGCCCGCTGATCGCCACCCGGGTCTCCTGCAGCGTCAGCCCGGCCAGCTCGCGGGCGGCCTCCAACTGCACCGACGCCTCGTCGGGGTCGGCGGCGACCAGCCGGGCGGCGGCGTCGAGCCGGTAGGACAGCGTCACCAGCCGCTGCGAGATGCCGTCGTGGATGTCACCGGCCAGCCGGCGTCGCTCGATCTCCTGGGCCTCGATCACCTGCTCGACGAACAGCTCGTGGGCGCGTTCGCGGGCCACCAGCTGCCGGTGCAGCCGGGCCTGGTGCATGGCTCCGGCGATGAGCTGGCCGATCACCCGCAGCAGCTCGATGTCGCTGGGGGTGAAGTCGCGGCGCGCCACGGTGTGCACGTTGAGCACGCCCACCAGCCCGCCCGGATCGGTCTCCATCGGCACCGACACCATTGAGGTGAAGTCGCGTCCGCGCAGCGACTCGATCGGCACGTAGCGCGGGTCGGCCTCCTTGTTGTCGCTGATCACCACCGGTTCGCGATGGCTGGCCACCCACCCCGACACCCCGGAGCCCAGCGGCAGCCGGATCTTGCCGACCTCGGTGTCGAACGGCGGCGTCGCCCCGGTCAGAGTCAGCGACCTGTCGGTGTCGTCGAGGACGTGCACGAAGCAGACGTCGGTGCCGGTGGCCGCGGTGATCATCCGGGCGGCCGCGGCGGCCAGCGGTTCCACGCCGGGCCCGCTGGAGGCGGCCTGGATGAGCTCACGCAGCAGCGCCAGCTCGTGGTTGGCGTCGACGAAGTCCCGTACCGCGGTGGCTTTGCGGCCGCGGGACCGGTTCTGGCCCGCCGAGCTCACCGGTAGATGCCTTCGCGCAGTGCGGTGGCCACCGCGCCGGTGCGGTCGGAGACCCCCAGCTTGCGGTAGATCGACCGCAGGTGGCTCTTGACGGTCTCGTCGCCGATCACCAGCTTGGTGGCGATGCCGCGGTTGGACAGCCCGCTGACCATGTAGGCCAGGATCTCGCTTTCGCGCTGGGTCAGGCCCTGGCGGGCGCCGGGCCAGAATTCGTCGCGTTGCAGCCGGGCGGCGGTGCCGGCGGCCCGGGCCGCCAGGCCGGGATCGATCACCGTCTCGCCGCGGTGGGCCATCTCGATTTGATGCACCAGATCGTCGCTGCTGATGCTCTTGAGCAGGTAGCCGCTGGCACCGACCCGCAGTGCCTCGAACAGGTACTGCTCGTCGTCGTAGACCGAGAGCATTACCACCCGGCGTTCCGGGTCGCGTTCCCGCAGCGCCAGGCAGAGGTCCAGACCGCTTTCGCCGCGCATCCGTACGTCGCACAGCACGATGTCGGGGTCGGTCTCGGCGACCACGGCCAGTGCCTGCTCGGCGTTGATCGCCTGCCCGACCACCTCGATCCGGTTCGAAAACGCGGTGAGCATGGCCCGCAGGCCTTCGATCACCATCTCGTGATCGTCGACGAGGACCAGTCGCACGGGCATGACATGACAATAAGGCCCGAATAAGCTCCGACGGTTTACCCCGGGCAGTTCCCCCGAATGGGGGAGGACGCCCGCGCCCGTTCTCGGGCACCCTGCTGTTATGCCGATCACAACTGAGCTCGCGACATGGACCAGTCCCGGCCGCCCGTTCTGGTGGGACCAGGTGCACACCGACGCCGAGGTGTACCCCCTACAAGCGGTGATCTTCGATATCGATGCCCTTGCCGACGCCGACGGCGAGCCCCGCTCCGGCCTGGTGGACCTGGTGCTGAGCCTATTCGCCACCGGTCTCTGGGTGGCCGTGGTCGGCGCCGGACCGCGCGACGCGGTGCAGGCCCGGGTGCGGGAACTGATTGGGGACGGCATGACCGAGACCGTCGTGACCGCCGAGGACCTCACCGGTCCCGCCGGTGACGCCGAGCTCTACCGGCTGGCGTTGTGGGAGCTGGGCATCGTCGCCGGTGAGTCGCTGGTGATCGCCGGATCCGAGGCCGGCGCCCGGACCGCCGCGGCCATCGGCCTGCCGGCGATCTTCGCCGACACCGACGGCTACGACGGGCTGTCGGCCAACGGGTGCCGGGAGCTGCAGGCGCAGCGGGTGGTGGCCCGGTTCAGCTGCCGCGAAGCAGGTTGATGACGGCACTGGTTAATTGACGCTGACGCCACCGGTCATCGACGATGATGTGGTGCGTCGACTGCTGGTTCTGCTGTGCGCGGCGCTGTGTGCGATGGGCATGACATCGGTGACCGCGCCACCGGCCGCGGCCGTCGTCGAACCGTGGTTCGCCGAGGCGGTCGGCAACGCCACCCAGGTGGTTTCGGTTGTCGGAGTGGGTCACTCGACCGCCAAGATCGACGTCTATCAGCGGACTGCCGCGGGCTGGGAACCGGTCGCGGCCGGGATTCCGGCACATGTCGGCTCGGCGGGCATCACGCCGAAAACCAAGGAAGGTGAGCCGTCGACCCCGATGGGGTTCTACACGCTCGATTCGGCGTTCGGCACCGCTCCGAATCCCGGCGGTGGCCTGCCGTATGTGCAGGTCGGATCCGACCACTGGTGGGACAGCGACTCCAACAGCCCGACCTACAACACCATGCAGGTCTGCAAGAAAGCCCAGTGCCCGTTCAACACGGCGGCCAGTGAGAACCTCGCCATCCCGCAGTACCGGCATGCGGTGGTCATCGGTGTCAATAAAACCCGCACACCCGGTGACGGCTCCGCCTACTTCTTTCACACCACCGACGGCGGGCCGACGGCGGGCTGCGTGGCGATCGATGACGCCACGCTCGTGAAGATCATCGGCTGGCTACGGCCGGGTGCGCTGATGGCAATCGCGAAGTAGTCGGCAGGCCGGTGGGGCGCTCAGCTCTCCCGCAGGTGGTTGATCACCGCGCTGAAGTCCTCGGCGCTGTGTTCGGCGGCGAAGTCCGCGTAGATCGCCGCGGCGTGGCTGCCCAGCGGGGCGTTCGCGCCGGTCGACGCCACCGCGTCCATCGCCAGGTGAAGATCCTTGTTCATCAGCGCGGTGGCGAAACCCGGCTCGAAGTTGCGGTTCGCCGGGGACGTGGGCACCGGGCCGGGAACCGGACAGTTGGTGTGCAGTGCCCAGCAGTTTCCGGTGGCCCCGGTCATCACGTCGAACAGCGCCTGGTCGGCCAAACCGAGTTTTTCGGCCAGCACGAACGCCTCGCCGACTGCGACCTGCTGCACGGCCAGCACCATGTTGTTGCAGATCTTGGCGGCCTGGCCCGCGCCGGCGGCACCGCAGTGGATGATCTTGGCGGCCATCGGTTCCAGCACCGGTTTCGCCCGTGTCACTGCTTCTTCGCTGCCGCCGACCATGAAGGCCAGTCGTCCGGCGACCGCACCGGCGACACCGCCGGACACCGGGGCGTCGAGTTGGGCGAACCCGTGCGAGCCGGCCAGCGCGTGCACCTCGCGGGCGTCGTTGACCGAGATCGTGGAGCTGTCGATGAACAGGGTGTCGGGCCGGGCGCAGGTGAGGATCTCGGCGTAGCAGCGCTTCACCGCGTCCCCGTGCGGCAGCATGGTGACTACCGCGTCGGCGCCGGCCACCGCATCGGCGGCTGACGGCTGGATGCTCACCCCGTGCTGCTCGGCGGCCGCGGCGGCCGCCGCCACCGGGTCGAAGCCCCGCACGGTGTGCCCGGCGGTGACCAGGTTGGCCGACATCGGCCCGCCCATGTGGCCCAGGCCGAGGAACGCCACGATCGCCATGTATCTCCTTTGCGCCGGCTACTGGCCAGACCGGACGCGGGCGGCTTGGGCCCGGCCGATCACCATCCGCATGATCTCGTTGGTGCCCTCCAGGATGCGGTGCACCCGCAGATCCCGGACGATTTTCTCCAGACCGTACTCGCGCAGATACCCATAGCCGCCATGCAGTTGCAGCGCCTGGTCGGCGACGTCGAAGCAGGCGTCGGTGACGTAGCGCTTGGCCATCGCGCACAGTTCGACCTTGTCGGGCGCGTTGTCGTCGAGCGCGGTCGCCGCGCGCCACAGCAGCAGCCGGGAGGTCTCCAGTGCGGTCGCCATGTCGGCGAGGGTGAAGCGGATCGTCGGCTCGTCGAGCAGTGCCTTGCCGAACGCCGACCGGTCGGCCAGGTAGCCGCCGGTCTTGTCGAACGCGGCCTGACCGCCGCCCAGCGAGCAGGCCGCGATGTTGATCCGGCCACCGTTAAGGCCGTTCATCGCGATCGAGAAGCCGGTTCCTTCGCCATCGGGGCCGCCCAACATCGCCTCGGCGGGCACCCGCACCCCGTCGAGAATCACCTGCGCGGTCGGTTGGGAGTTCCAGCCCATCTTCTGCTCGGCGGCACCGAAACTCAGTCCGGGCGTGTCCTTTTCGATGATGAACGCCGAGATGCCCCGTGGGCCCTCGCTGCCCGTGCGGGCCATCACCACGTACACATCCGAGACACCGGCGCCGGAGATGAACTGCTTGACGCCATCGAGCACGTAGTCGCCGCCTTGGCGCACCGCGCGGGTGCTCAGCGCACTGGCGTCGGATCCGGCCCCCGGTTCGGTGAGGCAGTAGCTGGCGACCGAGGTCATCGGCGCCAACCTGGGCACCCAGTTCTTGCGCTGCTCTTCGGTGCCGTAGCTGTCGATCATCCAGGCGCACATGTTGTGGATCGACAGGTAGGCGGCGATCACCGGGTCGGCGATCGCCAACTGCTCGAAGATGCGCACCCCGTCCAGGCGGCGCAGCCCGGACCCGCCGACGTCGTCACGGCAGTAGATCGCGGCCATCCCCAGCTCGGCCGCCTCCCGCATCACGTCCACCGGAAAGTGGTGCGTCTCATCCCATTCCAGGGCGTGTGGGGCGAGACGCTTCTCGGCGAACGCCGCGGCGGTCTCGACGATTACCCGTTCTTCGTCATCCATAGTCGTGTTCACAGTCTGGGTCGTTAACCCATTGTGGGGATGTGGAATTCGGCGCCGTCCTTGATGCCGGAGGGCCAGCGCTGCGTGACGGTCTTGACCTTGGTGTAGAACTGGATCGACGCGGTGCCGTGCTGGTTGAGGTCGCCGAAGCCGGACCGCTTCCAGCCGCCGAAGGTGTGGTAGGCCACCGGCACCGGGATCGGCACGTTCACCCCGACCATGCCGACCTGCACCCGGGAGGTGAAGTCGCGGGCGGTGTCGCCGTCACGGGTGAAGATCGCCACCCCGTTGCCGTACTCGTGCTCGGACGGCAATGCCAGGGCCTCTTCGTAATTGGCCGCCCGGACAATGCACAGCACCGGGCCGAAGATCTCGTCGGTGTAGATCGACATGTCGGTGGTGACGTGGTCGAACAGGGTGGGCCCGATGAAATAGCCCCCGGAGAGGCTGGCCGGCCCGTCCGGAAGGCCGAACTCCAGGTCGTCGGCGGCGCGGGTCCGGCCGTCGACCACCAATTCGGCGCCGGCTTCCACGCCCTGCCCGATGTAGTCGCGGACCCGGGCGAGTGCGGCCTCGGTGATCAGCGGTCCGTAGTCGGATTTGGGGTCCAGGCTGTGTCCGACCCGCAACTGGTTGACCCGCTCGACCAGCTTGGAGCGAAGCGCCTCCGCGGTCTCCTCACCGACCGGCACCGCCACGCTGATCGCCATGCAGCGCTCGCCGGCACTGCCGTATCCGGCGCCGATCAGCGCGTCCACCGCCTGGTCCAGGTCGGCGTCGGGCATCACGATCATGTGGTTCTTCGCCCCGCCGAAGCAGTGTGCCCGTTTGCCGTTCGCGGTGGCGGTCGAATAGATGTACTCGGCGATGTCGGAGCTGCCGACGAAACCGACCGCGGCGATGTCGGGGTGGCCCAGCAGAGCGTCCACCGCCACTTTGTCGCCGTGCACCACCTGGAACACCCCGGGCGGCAAGCCGGCCTCCAAGAAGAGTTCGGCCAAGCGCACCGGGACCGAGGGGTCGCGCTCGGACGGCTTGAGGATGAACGCGTTGCCGCAGGCCAGCGCGGGGCCGGCCTTCCACAGCGGGATCATCGCAGGGAAGTTGAACGGGGTGATCCCGGCGACGACGCCCAGCGGCTGGCGCAGCGAGAACACGTCGATGCCCGGACCGGCGCCCTCGGTGTGCTCGCCTTTGAGCAGGTGCGGGATGCCGATGGCGAACTCGATCACCTCGATGCCGCGCTGGATGTCGCCGCGGGAGTCGTCCACGGTCTTGCCGTGTTCGCGGGAGAGCAGCTCGGCCAATTCGTCCATGTTGGCGTTGACCAGCTCGATGAAGCGCATCAGCACGCGGGCCCGGCGCTGCGGGTTGTAGGCGGCCCAGTTCTTTTGGGCGGCCGCGGCCACCGCGACCGCGGCGTCGACCTCGGCGGCGTCGGCCAGCGGGACCTTCGCCTGTACCGCGCCGGTGCTGGGATCGAAGACGTCGGCGGTGCGCTGCGAACTGCCAGCGACGCGTTTGCCGTCGATGAAGTGCGAAATCTGTGTGGTCATGCGTCATCCCCGTGACTGTGGTGGTGAGCCGGAACCGGCCCGACCCCGAGAATACTAGGACATCCTAGTAAATGCGAGGGGGTCGTATTCGTTTTCGAACCGTTCGCGGGCCGGACTCGTGGTATTCGTATCGGCGGTGCGCGGCCCCGCGGGAGGACCATGACCAGAGGACGTGACCAGCGCGCACTCACCATCGACCTTCGCGATGTGGTGCGCGAGTACCGGGTCGGTGATCAGGCGGTGCGGGCGCTCGACCGGATCAGTCTGCACCTCACCGGCGGACAGTTCGTGGCGATCGTCGGGCCGTCGGGGGCGGGCAAAAGTACGCTGCTGCACCTGCTCGGCGCACTGGACACCCCGGATACCGGTTCCATCGCCTTCGACGGCGACGAGATCGGCCGGCTTGGCGATGAGGAACAGTCCCGGTTTCGCCATCATCAGGTGGGGTTCGTCTTTCAGTTCTTCAACCTGCTGCCCACCCTGTCGGCGTGGGAGAACGTGGCGGTCCCGACGCTGCTCGACGGTGTCCGGCTGGGCAGGGCCCGCGCCGATGCGGTCCGGTTGCTGGACCGGGTGGGTCTGGGCAACCGCACCGAGCACCGCCCGGCGGAACTGTCCGGAGGCCAGATGCAGCGGGTCGCGGTGGCGCGAGCGCTGATGATGGACCCGGCGCTGATCCTGGCCGACGAACCTACCGGGAACCTCGATTCCACCACCGGCGCATCGATTCTGGCGTTGCTCGCCGAGGTGGCACACGAGGGCAGCCGCGGGCGGCTGGTGGTCATGGTGACCCACAACGGTGATGCCGCAGCGGCCACCGATCGGGTGATCACCCTGCAGGACGGTCGGGTCGGTTCCGACGCCGCACTGGTCGCGAGATGAAACCGGCCACGGCGATGGCGGCCGCGAGCCGGCTGCGCGTGTTCAGCGTGCGTGAACTCGCCGTGCACCGTCGGCGCACCACCGCCTCGATCGCCGTCATGGCGGTGTCCGCCCTGTATCTGGTCGCGATCTTCGGCATCTTCGGATCCATCACCGGATCGGTGAACCGGCTGGCCGATCAGATCGCCGGCATCGCGTCTTTGGAGGTATCCGGTATCACCGACTCCGGCTTTCCCGACAGCATCGTCACAGAGGTCGCCGCGGTGCCCGGCGTGGCGACCGCGGCACCGATGATCCGGACGTCGGCGGCCACTGCCGCGGGCCCGGTGTTGTTGCTCGGTGCGGACGCGAGCAGCGCCGCGTTGGAGGGAGCTCTCAAGAGCGCCGTCGGCGCACCGCCGGGGGTGCGGCAGCCCAATGGCGTGCGGGTCGGGCCCGGTGTCGCTCATGCGGAAGGCGAGACGTTCCAGCTGGGTTCGGGTTCGGTCGTCGTCGCCGAGGTACTGGCCGGCAAGCAGCTCGCCGACCTCAACGGCGGCCACTACGTGCTGGCCCCGCTTGCGTTGGCGCAGAACGTCACCGGACGCATGGGGCAACTCGACTCGCTGTTGATCACCGTCAAACCCGGTGCCGACCTGGCGGCCGTGCGCGCCGCGGTCACCGCCGCCGTGGGCGGCCGGGCGGTCGTCGCGGATCCGAGTCTGCGGGCGGCTCGGGCCGGCGACGGGGTCAAGCTGATGAACTACATGGCGCTGATGGGGGCGGCGGTCGCGTTGGTGGTCGGCGCGTTCCTGATCTACACCACCATGACCATGGCGATCACCGCGCGCCGGCCGGTGATCTCGATGCTGCGGGCGATCGGGGGCCGACGCGCCATGATCGTGCGCGACATGCTGGCCGAGGCCGCGATTCTCGGGCTGATCGGTGGTGCGCTCGGGGCGGGCGCCGGTATCTTCGCCGGCCGCATGGCGATCGGCCGATTGCCGCCGGCCATAACGCAGGGGCTGGAGGCCCGGGTCGAATACCTGTTGCCCGGCTACGCGATTCCGGCCGCGCTGGCGGCGACGGTACTCACCGGCGTGGCCGCCGCGGCGATGACCACCCGGCAGGTCTACAAGGTCGCGCCGATCGAGGCCCTCGCGCCGCCCGGGGCGTCGGCGGCCGACGTGGTACCTCGCTGGTTGCGGGTCGGAAGCGGAGTGGTGGCGCTCGCGGTGTTCGCGGCAGCGATCGCGATGGTGCTCGCCCGGCACGGCTCCCTCGCGTTCGCCGGGATGATCGCGCTGTTCTGCGCCGAGATCGCGATCGGATTCGCGCTCACCACACCGATCGTGAATGCCACCGCCGCCACCTCTCGGCTCTTCGGAACCGTTGGGGCACTGGCGGCTGCGACCATTCAACGTGCGCCGCGGCGGGTGTGGGCCACCGTCATGACCGTGCTCATCGCCGTGATCACCACGGTGATGATCACCGGCACCAACGCCGACATGGTCGCCTCGGCGCGCGGTGTCTTCGCGCCGGCCGCGGGAGCCGACGTGTGGGTAAGTGCTGATCCGCCCGACAGCTATCCCACCGATGCGCTGCCAAGTGGCCTCGCCGACACGGTGGCCGCGGTGCCGGGCGTCGCACGGGTCACCGAGGGCGCCGTCGGCTTCGCCGTGGTCGGCGGCACCCGCGTCCTGCTCGACGGGTTCGCCCCGGGAACCCACGATCCGCTGTACCGCGCGCTCAGCCCGCCGCTTCGGGAGGACGTGCTCACCGGCCGCGGCGTGGTGCTGTCGGCGAATCTTGGTAGGACGCTGCATGTCGGTGTGGGCGATCAGCTGGAGCTCCAGACGCCGCACGGCCCGCAGCGCACGACGGTGCTGGCCTTGGTGCCGTACTTCTCCACGGTCATCGGCACCGTCGGAATCAGCCTCGATCGCCTGCGGACGTGGTTCGACCGGCCGGTGGCGACCACCCTGCAGATCACCGCGGCCGCCGGGGTGGATCGCCGGCACCTGGTGGACGACGTCCGCCGGGCGGTACCCGCGCCCAACCACGTCTACGACGGCGACGCGGCGCTGGCGGGACTCGAGGCGCCGCTGCACCAGAGCATGTTCATCGCCAACGCGGTGTTGGTGATCGTGGTGATCGTGGCCGCGGTCGCCCTGTTCAACACGCTGACACTGTCGGTGCTGGAGCGCCGCCGCGAACTCGGGGTGTTGCGGGCGATGGGAGCCAGCCGCCGGTTCACCGTGCGGATGGTGCTGGCCGAGGCGGTGGGCATCGGTGCCGTCGGCGGTGCGTTCGGGCTGCTGCTCGGCCTGCTGGACCAGTGGCTCTACAGCCTGGTCAGCGCGGACATCATGAACTTCGCCGTCACCTTCCGGCCCAGCCCGATGGCGGCTGCGTTCACCCTGGGTGCGTTGGTGATCAGCCTGCTCGGTGCGCTGCCGCCGGCGCGGCGGGCGGCGCGGCTGAACATCATCGCGGCGGTGAGCGTCGAATAGATGCTAAAAGCCCAGTTGGACAAGCAAAGTGAACAGATCGGCGAACGGATCCGGGAAGGGAAGGGTGAACGAACCGTCGAGGAACGAGAAGACCGAACTCTCGAAGGTGTTCACCGTCGCCCCGGCCAGGCCGATGCTTGCGTCGCCCAAGCCCAAGGTCCCCTCGGGGTCGGCGCCTGACGTCAAGATATCGGTGAAGAGTGGTGTTTGGATGGCGAACGCAACGTAATCGTCGTCCGGGTCGGCCGCCGATGTGAGGGTGAGGATGCCGAGATCGTGGATATTGCTTATAAAGTCGGGATCCGAGACACTGTCGACGGGTTCTGACCCGAGGGACGTCAGGTCCGGGAACTGGAACCCGTCCAACGGTGTGGTCGCGAGCAGCCCCAAGTTGTCGGTCTGACCGGCCAACACGGTGTCCATCGACCAGACGTCATCAGGCGGGCCGGTGGGGGAGGTGAGAGTGGCGCCCAGTGGGCTCAGCCCGGCGGGCAGGACCACCCCGCCAACGGTGGCGAGGGCGAATAATCGGTTCATCAGAATTCCTTTCTCACGGTGGTGAATCCCTGCAGATGCGGTGTGCACGGCGGCGGCACCGGAGTGCGCCGGACGCGACGCAGTGTGGTGGTGTCGAACCCGGCCGCGGCGATGGCGTCGACGGTGCGCCGGTTCGGCCTGCACCCGGACGCCAGCCACGACCACGGTCCGGCGATCAGGTCCTGGAATCGGCCCAGGGCACCGTCGCCGCGGACATGTTCCAGCACGACCAACCGGCCATTGGGCGCGAGCACTCGCCGGATCTCGGTGAGGGTGGCGGCGACATCGTCGACCGAGCACAACACCAGCCCGACATGCACCGAGTCGAAACTATTGTCCGGGAATGGAATCGACTCACCGATTCCGTCTACGACCGTGACCTCGATACCGTGCCGGCGCGCGAGCGCTGAGGCCATCCGCCGCATCGCCGCCACCGGCTCCACGGCGGCGATCGACGTCACCGCGGGCGGAATGAACAACAGGTCGCTACCCGGGCCCAGGCCCAGCATCAGCAACCGCCCGGTCGTGTGGCTCATCGCCGCCCGGCGATAGCGGCGATAGAACAGCCGATCGAAGACCGGCATGCCAAGCCGATACACGTACGGGAACAACGGATTACCGCGCATCATCGGCTGCCCATATCCAGTCGGTACGGCGGATACTCGTCACGCATCAGCGAGACGTAGGCGGCCACCCGGTAGCGCCATCGCGCCATGCCCATCAACAGGTCGAACAGGCTCGGCGACACCGTCCCCATGGACAACAACCACCCGGCGTTGATCACGCACAGCACCTGCAGCAGCGGCTCCATCGCCCAGCACACGATGACCTGCGGCAGCGCCAACGGCAATCGCACCAGCACCGCCCACCGGCTGAACCGTTCGGGGTAGCTGACGTGCAGATCGGCGGGATAGTCGGACCGGGACGCCAACGCAAAAGGCGGGTACTTGTCGGTGGCATTCATCGGAAACCGGTAATTCATCACCCGCCACGACCAGCGCAACACCCCGACATTGAAGTCGAAGATGGGCCGCGGAAACCGCCCGGTGAACAGGATCGCCACGCCCGCAACGAGAGTCAGCAGCGGATAGACCAGGTAGAGCCCGATCAGGATCGGGTAGTGCGGGGCGGCCAGCACGCACCATTTGAGCAGCCACAACCAGCGTGCCGGCGCATCGATAGCGCCGCGTACTCGTACCGGATCGTTCGGGCTCGTCATCACCGTCTGCCGATCGCCTGGCTGATTTCGGTGGCCATCCGGCGGTGGCTGGACCACCGCAGAAACGTTGTCAGCGCCCAGGTGTGGAACCGGTCCGGGATCAGTGCCGCCGGCCTGAGAACGGACTCGCCGTGGGACACCGGCAGTGACGCCACCCGCGACACCGTCGCCACCCGGCGTCTCCGGCTTCGCTCGTAGGTGCGCAGTGCACCCGGGACGGCGGTGCGGCCGACGTTCGACAACGCCTGTCGCAACACCATCGTGTCGAGCAGCGCCTGATTGGTTCCCTGGGCGAGGGTGGGCGGCATGGTGTGTGCCGCATCGCCGAGCAGAGTGAGCGCGCCGTGGCCCGGCGGCGGAATCGGATGGCGGAAATGCGGATACGGCGACGAGGCCAGATCGTCTTCGGTCAGGGCGGCGAGCACCCGGTCGGCCGCATCCGACCATCCGCTGAACTTCGAGCGGATCACCTCGATCGGGTGCTGCGGTCGGGAGAAGTCGAACGACCACGGCAGGTCGAACCACCACTGAATCTCGCCGCCGCCGGCCGGCCACAGCCCGAGGTTCCCGTGCTCGCCGATGGCGACGAGTGCGACATCCGTGTCGGCGACGTCGGGCAGGGTGACCAGTCCCTGCCAGCTGCACCAGCCGGTTGGGTTGGCGTGGCGCGCCCCGACGACGTCGCGGACCCGCGAATGCAGGCCGTCCGCGCCGATCAGCACGTCTCCGTCGGCGCGGCTGCCGTCGTCGAATCCGACGCGCACGCCCTGGTGGTTGGAGTGCACCAGGACCAGCCGGGCGCCGCAGTGGATGCGGTCGCGCGGAAACCCGTCCAGCAGGCGTTCCAGCAGCACGCGGCGCGGAACCATCCGAACGGGCGCACCCAGCCGGTCGGCCATGGCGGTCAGATCCAGCGTGGCCAGCGGACGGCCGGCCGACGTCACAACCCGGACGGTGGACAGCCGCTGGCCGGCGCCGTCCATCGCAACGCCCAGCTGGCGAAGAACCATGGCCCCGTTGGGCCAGATGGTCACCGCGCCGCCGGCCGCCCGCACGTCGGTGCCCTGCTCGAAGACAGAGACTTCGTGTCCGTCGCGAAGCAGTCCCCGCGCAGCGGAAATTCCGCCTACGCCCGCACCGACAACGAGGATCCGCGCCGTCCCCACACCTCAATCACGACGTGCGCCGCGCGATGGTTCAGTGCCTGCTCAGTTGGCTTTCCAGTCCGGCAACAGTCCGGCGGCCCGGACCTCAGCCAGCGACGGTGCGTCGCGGTCCCGCGCGGAGAGCACCAGCGGGTGATCGGCCGGCCAGTCGATGCCGATCGCCGGGTCGGTGGCGCAGATGGTGTGTTCGCGCTGCGGGTCGTAACCGGCCGAGCACAGGTACATCACCGTCGAATCATCTTGCAGCGCGAGGAATCCGTGGGCCAAGCCGGCCGCCAGGTAGATCGACCGGCGGTTCTGGGTGTCCAGCAGCACCGAATCCCACTGCCCGTATGTCGGTGAGCCGACCCGGATGTCGACGACGACGTCGAAGACCGCCCCCGACACGCAGGTGACGTATTTGGCCTGCCCGGGCGGCACCTCGGCGAAGTGCAGGCCGCGCAGCACACCGGCCCGCGACACCGAGCAGTTGGCCTGGCGCACGTCGAAGCGGTGCCCGGCGAAGGCGGTGAACTCTTCGTCGGTGAACCACTCGAAGAACACGCCGCGGTCATCGGCGTGCTGGGTCGGGGTGAGCTCGAAGGCTCCCGGGACGGCCAGTTCGCGGAACGCCACGTCAGCGTCCCAGCTCGGCGTAGCGGGCTTCGGCGGCCTCTTTCAAGGGCGCCCACCAGGGCTCGTTGGCGCGATACCAGTCGATGGTCGAGCGCAGGCCGGCCTCGAAGTCGGTGTGCTCGGGCTTCCAATCCAGTTCGTCGCGCAGCGCCGACGGCTCGATCGCGTAGCGCAGATCGTGGCCGGGCCGGTCGGGCACGTGGTCGAAGTCGTCGGGGTCGTGGCCCATCAGCCGCAGGATGGTCTGCAGCACACTGCGGTTGTCGCGTTCGCCGTCGGCGCCGATCAGATAGGTGCGCCCGGCATGCCCGCGGGTCATGATCTGCCAGACGGCGGCGTTGTGGTCGTCGACGTGGATCCAGTCGCGTACGTTGGCGCCGCTGCCGTACAGCTTGGCGCGGCGTCCGGTCAGCAGGTTGGTGATCTGCCGCGGGATGAACTTCTCCACGTGCTGGTAGGGGCCGTAGTTGTTCGAGCAGTTCGAGATCGTCGCGTGGATGCGAAAGGAGCGCACCCAGGACTGCACCAGCAGGTCGGCGGCGGCCTTGGTCGACGAGTACGGGCTCGACGGGCGATAGGGGGTCGTCTCGGTGAACCGGCGCGGGTCGTCGAGGGCCAGCTCGCCGTAGACCTCGTCGGTGGAAATGTGGTGCAGCCGTACCCCGTGCCGGCGTACCGCCTCCAGCACGGTGAAGGTGCCGATCACGTTGGAACGCAGGAACGGTTCGGGTTCGGCCAGCGCGTTGTCCACGTGGGTTTCGGCGGCGAAGTGCACCACCGTGTCGGAGTCGGCGACCAGCCGCTCCACCAGCGCGGTATCGGTGATGTCGCCTTCCACCAGGGCGATCTCGCGCGCGGTGTTGGCCAGTGACTCGCGGCTGCCGGCGTAGGTCAGGGCGTCCAGCACGGTGATCTGGGCGTCGGGGTGCTGGGCGAGTGTGCTGTGCACGAAGTTGGCGCCGATGAACCCGGCGCCGCCGGTGACCAGCAGACGCATGGGGCAACCCTAGCGGTGGCGGGGGCGCCCCTCAGTCGCGCGGTGTCAGCCCCAGCGGCCCGGCGAGCTCCGTCAGCGTCGGCAGCAGCTGCTTCCAGCCGCCCAGCACCTGGATCGTCACCTGGTCGGCGCCGGCCGCCAGATGCTCACCCAACCGGGCGGCGACGTCCTCGGCCGTGCCGTGCGCCACCACCGCATCGATCAGCCGGTCGCTGCCGGGCGCACGCACGTCGCGGTCGCCGAAGCCCAGCCGTCGCCAGTTGTTGACGTAGTTCGACAGGCCCAAGTAGAAGCCGACCGCGTCACGTCCGGCGGCGCGCGCGGCCGCGGCATCCGTCGAGAGCACCACCTTGTGCTCGGGCGCCAGGAACACCGATGGCCCGACCAGCTCGCGGGCGGTCGCGGTGTGCTCCGGGGTGGTCAGGTAGGGATGCGCCCCGGCGCTGCGCTCCGCCGCCAGCTGCAGCACCTTGGGACCCAGCGCGGCCAGCACCCGGCGGCTGGTCGGCACCCCGTCCGCGTCCAGGGCGTCGAGATACTCCGTCAACGCCCGATAGGGGCTGCGGTACTCAGCGGTGGCTTCGGAGTGGCCGACGCCGACCCCGAGCAGAAACCGGCCCGGGTAGGCGTCCTCGATCCGGTGAAACGACTCGGCGACCTGCGCTGCCGGCGCCGACCAGACGTTGACGATTCCGGTCGCGACCTGCAACGTCGATGTTGCCGCCAGCAGCGGCTCGACGAAGGAGAGCTCAGGCGCCGGCGAGCCGCCCACCCAGATCGCGCCGTAGCCCAGCCGTTCGATCTCGGTCGCCTGCTCGGGAGTGGGGGATCCGAAGGTCCAAACCGCGTAGCGGCCCATGTCGGGTTTCAGTGAGAGTCCCTCGGTCATGTGCATCCCATCGCTGCGTGGCGACGGCGGGTGCCGCCTGGAATCAGTGTCTCACCGCCGACGATTTTGGCGACCGGCTGTTCAGCGGGTATCGTGGGACGACGGTGCGGCGTCCGCGTCGACTCTTGCGTGCCCAGTCTGAGATTCTTGGCGATTCACCTGGAATTTCCTGCCACCGGCCCACGTTCTGTAGTCGTAGTCGATGCTGCGCCGCGGCGGGCGCATGCACATGTAACAGGTAAGCCAGACACGGAGGATCGCCGGAGAGCAATGGCCAAGAAAGACGGTGCCATCGAGGTCGAGGGTCGCGTGGTCGAGCCCCTGCCCAATGCGATGTTTCGCATTGAGCTGGAGAACGGACACCGAGTTCTCGCCCACATCAGCGGCAAGATGCGGCAGCACTACATCCGTATCCTGCCGGAGGACCGGGTGGTCGTGGAGCTGTCGCCCTACGACCTGACCCGCGGACGCATCGTCTACCGGTACAAGTAATCCCGCACAAGCTCCACCCGTACGTCAACCAGCGATGAGAACAGGACCACAGCAGCCGTGAAGGTGAACCCCAGCGTCAAGCCGATCTGCGACAAGTGCAGGGTGATCCGTCGGCACGGCCGGGTCATGGTGATCTGCTCCGACCCGCGCCACAAGCAGCGTCAGGGCTAGCCATCGCCGGGCTCAGTCCCGCAGACCACAACTGAATGCAGACCTCCCAGTACCAGTGAGCGGCTGGCATCTTTAGAGATGGGCCAGCTCACACACGCCCGGATCGGAGGCCGGGCCCCGGAGCTTTCGGCCGGGAACGGGCTGGGATCACAACCTCCGTAACGAAGATGAAAGGGGCATGCCCCCCATGGCTCGACTTGTGGGCGTCGACCTGCCGCGCGATAAGCGCATGGAGATCGCGCTGACCTATATCTACGGCATCGGCCGTACCCGCTCCAACGAAATCCTGGCCGCGACCGGTATCGACAAGGACCAGCGCAGCAAGGACCTCACCGACGACCAGCTCACCCAGTTGCGTGACTACATCGAGCGCAACCTGAAGGTTGAGGGCGACCTGCGCCGCGAGGTGCAGGCCGACATCCGTCGCAAGATCGAGATCGGCTGCTACCAGGGCCTGCGGCACCGTCGCGGCCTGCCGGTGCGCGGCCAGCGGACCAAGACCAACGCGCGCACCCGCAAGGGCCCCAAGCGCACCATCGCCGGTAAGAAGAAGGCCAGGTAAGACCCATGGCGACGAAGAAAGCGACCGGGCCCAAGAAGGGCCAGAAGACTCGGCGGCGGGAAAAGAAGAACGTCCCGCATGGTGCCGCGCACATCAAGAGCACCTTCAACAACACGATCGTGACGATCACCGACCCGCAGGGCAATGTCATCGCCTGGGCGTCGTCGGGTCACGTCGGGTTCAAGGGCTCGCGTAAGTCCACCCCGTTCGCCGCGCAGCTGGCCGCCGAGAACGCCGCCCGCAAGGCGCAGGAGCACGGCGTGAAGAAGGTCGACGTGTTCGTGAAGGGCCCGGGCTCGGGCCGCGAGACCGCGATCCGTTCGCTGCAGGCTGCCGGCCTGGAGGTCGGCGCGATTTCCGACGTCACACCGCAGCCGCACAACGGCTGCCGTCCGCCCAAGCGGCGCCGGGTCTAGGAGGACTGAAAAAAGATGGCTCGTTACACCGGACCCGCCACCCGCAAGTCCCGCCGGCTGGGCGTCGACCTCGTCGGCGGTGACCAGGCATTCGAGAAGCGGCCCTACCCGCCCGGCCAGCACGGCCGCGCGCGGATCAAGGAAAGCGAATACCGGCTGCAGCTGCAGGAGAAGCAGAAGGCGCGCTTCACCTACGGCGTGATGGAGAAGCAGTTCCGCCGCTACTACGAAGAAGCGGTGCGCCGCGGCGGCAAGACCGGCGAGGAACTGCTGCGCATCCTGGAGAGCCGGCTGGACAACGTGGTCTACCGCGCCGGCCTGGCCCGCACCCGTCGGATGGCCCGCCAGCTGGTCAGCCACGGCCACTTCACCGTCAACGGGGTGAAGGTCGACGTGCCCAGCTACCAGGTGTCGCAGTACGACATCATCGACGTCAAGGACAAGTCGATCAACACGGTGCCGTTCCAGATCTCCCGGGAGACCGCGGGCGACCGCCCGATCCCGGGATGGCTGCAGGTGGTCGGGGAGCGGCAGCGCATCCTGGTCCACCAGCTGCCGGAGCGCGCCCAGATCGATGTTCCGCTCGCCGAGCAGCTGATCGTCGAGTTCTACTCGAAGTAACACCCTGCACTGACCTGTGCAGGACTTGACCGGCATCAAATAGCGGGTGCCGAGAAGGAGATAGAAAACAATGCTGATCTCGCAGCGACCGACCCTGTCCGAAGAGGTTGTGGCCGACAACCGGTCCCAGTTCGTCATCGAACCGCTGGAGCCGGGTTTCGGTTACACCCTGGGGAACTCGCTTCGGCGCACCCTGCTGTCGTCGATCCCCGGCGCGGCCGTCACCAGCATCCGCATCGACGGCGTGCTGCACGAGTTCACCACGGTGCCCGGTGTCAAAGAGGATGTCACCGACATCATCTTGAACCTCAAGGGTCTGGTGGTGTCCTCGGAGGAGGACGAGCCGGTCACCATGTACCTGCGCAAGCAGGGCCCGGGTGCTGTCACCGCCGGTGACATCGTGCCGCCGGCCGGCGTGACGGTGCACAACCCCGACATGCACATCGCCACCCTGAACGACAAGGGCAAGCTCGAGGTCGAGCTGATCGTCGAGCGCGGCCGCGGTTACGTCCCGGCCGTGCAGAACAAGGTCTCCGGTGCCGAGATCGGCCGCATCCCGGTCGACTCGATCTACTCGCCGGTGCTCAAGGTGACCTACAAGGTCGAGGCGACCCGTGTCGAGCAGCGCACCGACTTCGACAAGCTGGTGCTGGACGTGGAGACCAAGAACTCCATCAGCCCGCGGGACGCGCTGGCCTCGGCCGGCAAGACCCTGGTCGAATTGTTCGGTCTGGCACGCGAACTCAACGTCGAGGCCGAGGGTATCGAGATCGGGCCGTCGCCGGCCGAGGCGGACCACATCGCGTCGTTCGCCCTGCCGATCGACGACCTGGACTTGACCGTGCGGTCCTACAACTGCCTCAAGCGCGAGGGCGTGCACACCGTCGGGGAGCTGGTCGCCCGGACCGAGTCCGACCTGCTCGACATCCGCAACTTCGGGCAGAAGTCCATCGACGAGGTCAAGGTGAAGCTGCACCAGCTCGGTCTGTCGCTCAAGGACAGCCCGGCCAGCTTCGACCCGTCGCAGGTGGCGGGCTACGACGTCGCCACCGGCACCTGGTCGGGCGACACCAGCTACGACGAGCAGGACTACGCCGAGACCGAGCAGCTCTAAACGCCCAACCTCTCGACAAGAGAGCCGTCCCGGCCCTACCTGATACGGGGGTCGGCCCCATTTAGGAGAAGTCGCAATGCCCAAGCCCACCAAGGGTCCCCGTCTCGGCGGGTCGTCCTCGCACCAGAAGGCGCTGCTGGCCAACCTGGCCACGTCGCTGTTCACCCACGGCCGGATCAAGACGACCGAGCCCAAGGCGCGGGCATTGCGGCCGTACGCCGAGAAGCTGATCACCCACGCCAAGAAGGGCACGCTGCACAACCGGCGTGAGGTGCTCAAGAAGATCCGCGACAAGGACGTGGTGCACTCGCTGTTCGCCGAGATCGCCCCGCACTTCGCGGACCGCAACGGCGGCTACACCCGCATCATCAAGGTCGAGGCGCGTAAGGGCGACAACGCCCCGATGGCCGTGATCGAGCTGGTGCGGGAGAAGACGGTGACGTCGGAGGCCGAGAAGGCGCGCAAGGCCCCTAAGGCTGAAGCCAAGGCTAAGGCTGAGAAGCCGGCCGAGAAGGTCGAGGAGAAGCCCGCCGAGGCTCCCGAGGCCGAGAAGGTCGAGGAGCCGGCCGCTGAGGCCGAGGCTCCCGAGGCCACCGAAGCCACTGACGAGTCCTGAGTCCGGGGCCGAAGTTCGGCTTCGGCTCGACATCGCCTACGACGGCACCGATTTCGCCGGGTGGGCGGTACAGAACGGGCAGCGCACCGTCGCCGGCGTTCTCGAAGAGACGCTGGCGACGGTGTTTCGCGTTCCGGTGCGATTGTTCGCCGCGGGACGTACCGACACCGGCGTGCACGCCACCGGGCAGGTCGCCCACATCGACATCCCGGGATCGGCCCTGGCTCATGCCTATTCGCGTGGGCAGCGGCCCGACGAGCCGGAATTCCTCCCACTGACACGGCGATTGGCGCGTTTCCTGCCGGCCGATGTCCGGGTGCTGCGCGTGGTGCGGGCGGCGCCCGATTTCGACGCGCGGTTCGCGGCGCTGCGGCGCCACTACGTCTACCGGCTCTCGACCGCGCCCTACGGGGTGGTGCCGCAGCTGGCGCGCTACGTCACGGCCTGGCCGCGCCCGCTGGATGTCGAGGCGATGGTACAGGCGTCGCGGGGGCTGTTGGGGCTCAACGACTTCGCGGCGTTCTGCCGACATCGCGTGGGCGCCACCACCATTCGTGATCTGCAGCGGCTGGACTGGGAGCGTGAAGGTGATCTGGTCACCGCGCACGTCAGCGCCGACGCGTTCTGCTGGTCGATGGTTCGCTCGCTGGTCGGGGCGGTGCTCGCGGTCGGTGAGCACCGGCGCAGCGCCACCTGGTGCGCCGACCTTTTGAACGCCGAGCGCCGGTCCAGTGATTTCACCGCCGCGCCGGCGCGCGGCCTGACCCTGGTCGGGGTGGACTACCCGCCGGATGATCAGTTGGCGGCGCGCAGCGTCATCACCCGGGACCTGCGCACGCGCTGACGGTCGAGTGTGCGGTTTGGGTCGCAGAAACGGGATTTCGGCGACCAAACCGCACTGTCGAGGCAGCCGTGCTACAGCAGGCCGGCGACGAACGAGGCGGCCTGATTGGTCATGCTGGGCGTGTAGCCGGAGTGGGCGGCGAAGTTGCGTCCGGGGGAGCAGACCGGGTCGCCGTCGGTGCACAGGTCGATCGTCTTGAACCCGTAGCCGGGGCTGTTCGTCAGCGGCTGCCCGATCTTGTTGGACGGGTTGCCGAACACCGCGATCGCCGCGACGTGGTCGGCGGCCTCGGGCGGCAGCGGCGCGGTGAACCCGAAGCCGGGCACCGGAGCGGCGGCCACCACGTCGATGACGGCGGCGCCTTGCGAGTACCCCCCGAGAACCAGCCGGGTGCCCGGGCAGTTCTCCACCATCCACATCACATGACCGCTGGCGTCGTTGGCGCCGTCGGCGGCCCGACCGAAGTCGTAGCTGGCCGGGTAGTTCACCGCGTAGGTGCCGATCGATCGGGAAGTCTGGCCGCGCAGCGCGCTGACGAAGGCGTTGCCGACCCGGCCCAGGCCCGGCGGCTCATTGGTGCCCCGCGCGAACACCACCTCGGCGTCCGGACACCCGTCGGCCGAAGCCGTCGACGACGGGACGGGGCTGATCAGCAGGGCTGCGGCCAGGGTGCCGGCCGCCAGGATGCGGTATGCCTTCACAGCCGAGAATAGTAGCGAAGCGAAGATGATCTAACTAATCCCGGCGGCCCGGTCGCGACGAAGCCCGGTCAGAGCCTGCCCATGATGAAGTCGGCGGCCTGGTTGATCATGCCGGCCTCGATATAGGCACCGGCCAGGTGCTGTGGCCAGTTCGCTTCCCAGGTGTTGGGGTCGGCCGGATTGCAGATCGGGTCGGCGCCGTGGCACAACTCGATGGTCCGGTCGGCGTACACCGGGCTGAACCGGGTGATCGGCCCGGCCCAGGCGCTGCCGTTGCCGAACAGCGCGACCGCGGCGATGTGTTCGTCGGCGCCAGGCGGCAGCGGGTTGTTGAACGAGAACACGCTCATCGGGACGGCCAGCACGATGTCACTGACCGCCGCGCCCAGCGAGTAGCCTCCGACCACCAAGCGGGTGTCCGGGCAGGTCTGCATCATGTGCTGGATGTGGCCGCTCATGTCGTTGGCGCCGCGATCCACATCGGCGTCCGCGTCGTAGCGGACCGCATACAGCCCGACGGTGCGGTTGGCCCGCGCGCGTAACGCACTGACCAAGGCGTTGCCGATAATGCCCGGGCCGGCCGACTCGAGCCGGCCGCGGGCGAACACCAACTCGACCGGCGGGCAGCCGGCCGCCGCCGCCGAGGGAATGACCGTCGGCATCAGCGCGGGAGCGATCAAGGACACGGCGAGCAGCACGACCGCGGTCAGGAGCCGGTATGCCTTCACAGCGACTGATAGTAGCGACGTAAAAACTTGACGGGCTAAATAAGAGCGTCGGTGCAGGTCAGCGGACCAGCGGTTCGACGTCGGGCACCGGCCCGGGAGCGCGCAGCCGGCCGGCGATGAAGTTGGCCGCCTGGCTGGTCAGCGCCGGGATGTAGCCGTCGGTGTGGTCGGTCCACTCGTTGCCTGGTCCCTCGTGGCAGATCGGGTCACCCGGGTTGCACAGGTCGAGGGCCTTGGCGCCGAACAGGGCGCTCTGCGCACTGATCGGGCCGCCGGTGCGGACGGCGGGGTTGCCGAACGCCACCACGGCCACCACCTGGTCGGCGTACTCGGCGGGCAGCTGGCTGCCCCAGCTGATACCGCCCACCTGGGTGCCGGTGACGATGTCGATCACCGAGGCGCCCTGCGAGTACCCGCCGAGCACCAACTGGGTGTCCGGGCATACGTCGGCGGCGGCCTTGACGCGGCGGATCACGTCATTGGCGCCGTCGCCGCCGCCCAGCTGCAGCCGGCCGGCGGGGTAGTTGACGCCGTACTCGTCGACCTTCTTCGAGGTCTGCTGGCGCAGCGAGTCGATCAGCGCGCGACCCACCCGGCCGACGCCGGGCGGCTCGCTGGTGCCGCGGGCGAAGATGACCTCGACGTCGGGGCAGTCGTAGGCGGCCGCCGACGGGATGGCATCAGGGGCCACGACCGGCACGGTCAGCAGTGCGCCGGCCATCAACGCCGCCGAGAAAATGCTGCTCAATCGAACAAAACGCATAGCGGAATGGTACCGAAGCCCGATTTCGGCGCGGACGGCCCTGTGGATGGTCGGAGGCCGCCGGGCCGCTGCCGGGGTTAGCGTCGTCGGCACGGGAACGGGGGCGCATGGCCGGGCGAACGACCACACAGCTACAGCTGCATGCGCACCGATTCAGCGCGCGCCGCATGGAGCGTGCGCTGCGGTGCGGCCAGGCGGCCGGCGGCCCCGCACCCGGGCGGGCCGGGCTGGCGCTGGGTTGCCTGCTCAGCGTGATCGTGGCGGCCGGCGCGGTGGTGCTGGCCATCGTGCGGCCGCAACCCGGCCTCGGTGATGCGCCGATCCTGCTGGACCGCGCCTCGGGCGCGCTGTATGTCCGGGTCGGCGACACGGTCCATCCGGTGTTCAACCTCGCCTCGGCCCGCCTGATCGCCGGTCCCGCCGACCCGCGGCCGGTAGCCGGCACCGAGATCGCAAAGGCCCGGCGCGGGCCACCGCTGGGCATCCCCGGCGCCCCCGGCGCACTCGGCGCAGCGGTGGCCGCGACCGAGACCTGGTCGCTGTGCGATGACCCGGCCGGCACCACCCTGGTCGTCGCGGCCGACCCGCCGCAATCCGCGCGTATCGACGCCGATGCGGCGGTGCCGGTCAGCGCGGAGTCCACCGCCACGTACCTGGTGCTGCGGGGCCAGCGGATTCCGGTCAACCCGGCTGATCCGAGCCTGGAATCTGCAGCGCCGCGGCGGGTCTCGGGTCTGCTGCTCACTGCGCTACCCGAGGCCCCGCCGGCAAAGGATTTCGACGGCCGCCTCGCCACGTTGCCCGCCGCCGCGGTGACGCTGTGCGCCCATTGGCGTGCCGACGATCCGGTCGGCATCACGCTGTCGGCCGGTGTCGGCTTGCCGCTGCCGGCGGGCGCGGCGACGACGGTGCTGGCCCAGGCCGACGGTCCCGGCCCCGCCCTCGATGCGGTCTCTCTGCCGCCGGGCCGCTGTGCCTACGTTCGGGCCGTCAGTGTGGCCGGTCGCCCCGCTGGTGCCGGCTACCTGATCACCGAGACCGGGGTGCGGTTCTCCGTCGACAATGCCGCCGCGGCACGCAGCCTGGGTCTGCCGGAGACGCCCGCCGGGGTGCCCTGGCCGATGCTCGCCGGGCTACCGGCCGGCCCACGGCTCAGTCGGGAGCAGGCGCTGCTGGCCCGCGACGTCGTGCTGCCGCCGCCCGGCCGGTGACCACCGCCAGCAGCAAGGCCAGCAGGACGGCGGTGCCGGTGATCGCGGTGCGCAGCCCGGCCGAAGCGGCGACGGGTTCGACGGCCGGCGGGGGTGGGGGTGCCGGTTCGGGCGCTCGGGCAACGGATGCGGGCTCAGCTATCTCCGAGCTGACCGCGGCCAGCGGATCGATCACCCCGGCGCCGACGACGTCGTCGCGCCCACCGGGCGGGTGGTGCGCGGTGGCCTTGATCCGGTCCATCACCTGCCGCGGCGTCCACGCCGGGAAGCGGGACCGGATCAGCGCCGCCACACCGCTGACCACCGGTGCGGCGAAACTGGTTCCGCCGGCGGTGGTCGCCATCGCGTCGCCGACGCTGCTCAGCGACAGCACCTTTTCGCCGGGTGCGGCCACGTCGACCCAGGGGCCGGCGCGGGTGAAGGCCGACGGTGCGCCGTCGGCGTCCACCGAGCCGACCGTCAGCACGTAGTCGTCGTACCAGGCCGGGCTGACGATCATCGGCCCGTCTTTAGCGCACCCGTCGTCGGTGTTGCCGGCCGCGGCGACCACGACGGTGTTCTTCGTCTCGACCGCGTAGGCCAGGGCGGCGCCGAGTGCCCGGTCGTCGAGGCCGGAGTTCACCGGCCGGCAGGCCACGGCCGAGATGTTGATCACCGACGCCCCCAAATCGGCCGCCGTACGCACCGCTTTCGCCAGCGTGTCGACGTCGCCGACACCCGCGGCGTCACCGACGGCGCCGAACCTGGTGCTGGACTGGCGGATACCGATCACCGTCGCCAGCGGCGCCACACCGCTGAACCGGTCGCCGGAATCGGTTGTGGCCCCGATGATCCCGGCGACCAGGGTGCCGTGGCCGTCGCAGTCCTGGGCGCCGTCGCCGGTGAACACGTAGTCGCCGCCGCCCACCAAACCGGGCAGCCGTCGATGCGGCGCCACCCCGGTGTCGATCACCGCCACCCGCTGCCCCGCCCCGCGGGTCAGCGCCCAGACCGCCGGCAGGTCCAGCCCGTCGAGCTGGTTCGGTGTCACCGCGGGATCCAGCGCCGGCACCGCGCACACCTGACGTTGCACGGTGGGATGCGCCGGTGCGGCCGGCGCCGCGGCCGGCAACCGCGAGCCGTCGATCGGCGGGGGTGCGACCGCGTTGGCCGGCGGCACGCCCGGGGTGGCCCCGGCGATCACCGCAGCGGCGATGGCGACCCGGGCGATCTGCACGCTTCAGCCCAGACTCAGTCCGCGGGCGGCGCCGTAAACCCCGCAGAGCCAGCAGGCCAGCGGCACCAGCGCGCCCAGCGCCAGGCTCTCCAGCACCTCGGCGCCGCGCCGGCCCAGCGGGGATGCCGGCGGTGCGGCGAAACCGGCAGTGATGGCGCCACCGGCCAGTGCCACCGCCACCGCGGCCGGCCATGGCCCCGAACCCGCTGTGAGAACCGCGATTCCGATGGTGGTGACACCGCCGGCCAGTAGTGCCGCGATCTGGCGGCTATCGCTGTGGGAGCGGGCCCGCAGTAACAGGGCGACGCCGGCCACGGCTGCGAATGCGACACCGACCGGCCGTGGGGCCGGTTGTCGGGCCGCGACGCCGAGGGAACCCAGGACCACCGCGGCTGCGGACGCGGCGACCAATCCGGTCAGCAGATCGTAGGCCTCGCGTGTCGGGCGCCGGGTCACCAGCGCGATCCGGCCCGCCATCCGGACCACACCGACCGCAACCGCCGTTCCCACCGCACCGGCCGCCTGCAGCGAGATGCCGGTTGCAGCACAAGCCATCCCGACGACAGCGGCGGCCACCGCCAACCCGGCCAAGCAGCACAACGTCGCGCGCACCGGCCCGCTACAGCCGCTCGACGGAACCGCAGCGGCAGCCACCGTCCCGGCCGCAGTGACGGCTAACAGGGCGTTCGGGGTGCCGGGCCCGCCCGGGACCGCCACGAAACCGGCAATCCCGGCCAGGCCGGACGCCGCCAGCGCGGCGGTGAGCCGGCGAGCAGCCGGCTTCCACGGGCTTAGCGCTTCCCGCACCGTAGCCACCACCTGCTCGGCGGGATCGTCGAAACGCGGTTCCGCCACAATGTCGCCCACCCGCGCCAACACCAGCACCGCGCCGTCGTGGATGCCCTGCTGCGCCAGCGTTTTCGAGGGGTCCAGCGGTGCCCGTCCGGGCAGACCGAGCCGGTACGGACGCAGGGCGTGCGGGCCGTCTCGGCGCGGCATGAGGTCGATGACGGAGGCGATCAGCGCTGCCACCGGCACCGCGGCCGGCAGTGCCAGATCGGCGCGACCGGTATCGGTGTGCACCGCGACCCGGCGCAGACCCGAATCCGCAATCGACACGCATCGCCTCCTCGTTTGCGCCTTCCGCTTGCGGGCACCGTAGCGCGATGGGGGCCGCGATGTTTTCGGTGTTCCACAGCTGACTTGCCGGTCCTTCGCCGGCTGTCTACGGTGTGCCGATGACCGCGCTGGGGCGCAATGCGGGCCCGCCGCCGGCACCGCCGGACGGTGAAATCGCAGTCGCCGCACCGCCGTCGGTGACGCTTCCGGATTCCGGCGTCCCGCTGGCCCGACTGCTGCCCGCCGTCATGGCGGTGGGGATGCTGGCGATGACCGCGGTCGTCTACCGCTCGGGCTCATCGGCGGCACGCAGCCCGGTGTTCGCGATGCTGCCGTTGATGATGCTGGCTTCCGCGGTGGCCGCGACGGTGGCCGGGCGGAACCGCGGGCCCAAGAACATCGACGACGCCCGCGAGGGTTACTTGGATTACCTTGCCGCGCTGCGTGAATCCGTGACCGACACCGCCGCCCGTCAGCGCTCGTTTCTGTGGTGGGCGCATCCGGAGCCGGATGCGCTTTGGCTGCTGGCCGGCAGCGCCCGGATGTGGGAGCGCCGGCCCGGCGACGCGGACTTCGGCTGCGTCAGGGTCGGGATCGGTCCGACCGGCCTGGCCACCCGGCTGGTCCCGCCGCCGCAGGATCCGGCGCGACGCATCGACCCGGTCACCGACACCGCACTGCGGCGCTTCCTCGAGACCCACGCGACGGTGCCCGAGGTGCCGATCACGGTGCCGCTGCTGGGCGCGGGGCCGCTGCTGCTGGACGGCGACGCCGACGCGGCGCGTGGCCTGCTGCGCGCGATGATCTGCCAGCTGGCGATGCTGCACGGCCCGGATGGGCTGCGGATCGCCGCAGTCACCGATGCACCCGACCACTGGGACTGGCTGAAATGGCTTCCACACCATCAGAATCCGTCGGACACCGACGCCACCGGGCCGCTCCGGCTGACTTGCCCCAGCTTGGCTGCCGCTGAGGCCGCGCTAGCCGGCCGACGGGCGGTGGTGATCAGCGACAGCACGGGCGCAGGCCTTTCGGTGGCCGAGGCCGGTACCGCCGGCACCGCGCGACGGCTCACGGTGACCGCGACGGCGCTGAGCGACCCCGAGGGCGCCCGGCCTGACTTCCTCGGTATCGCCGACGCGGTGGTATGCGCGCAGCGGCTGGCCGGTCAGCGAGCGAACGCAGCCGGCGGCGGGAGGCCGGCGGACTGGGCGCAGTTGCTGCGTATTGGCGATATCGACCGCTACGAGCCGGCCGGCGGTTGGGCTGGCGCACCGTCGCAGCGGCTGTGCGTTCCGATCGGTACCGACCCGAACGGAAACGTAGTGCGGCTGGACATCAAGGAGGCCGCCGAGCGGGGCAGCGGGCCGCACGGGCTGTGCATCGGCGCCACCGGCTCGGGCAAATCGGAGTTTCTGCGCACCCTGGTGCTCGGCATGACGGTCCGGCATTCACCGGAGGACCTGAACCTGGTGCTGGTCGACTTCAAAGGGGGCGCAACGTTTCTCGGGTTCGAGCAGACCCGGCATGTCTCCGCGGTGATCACCAATCTCGCCAATGAGGCGCCGCTGGTGGAGCGGATGCGTGACGCGCTGGCCAGTGAGATGCGCCGACGCCAGGAACTGCTGCGGGCCACGGGCGTTGCCGGCATCAGCAGCTACGGCCAGGCCCGGCAGGCCTCAGGCATGGCGCTGCCGGCCCTGCCGGCGCTGCTCGTCATCGTCGACGAATTCTCCGAACTGCTCGACCAACACCCCGATTTCATCGACACGTTCCTCGCGATCGGCCGGTTGGGGCGCTCGCTGGGGATTCACCTGCTGCTGGCCAGCCAGCGCCTCGAGGAGGGCAGGTTGCGAGGGTTGGAATCGCACCTGTCTTACCGGGTGTGCCTTAAGACGGTGTCGGCCGCCGAGTCCCGGCTGGTGCTCGGGGTGGCAGACGCCCGTGAGTTGCCCAACATTCCCGGGGCGGGGGTCCTCCGTACCGCCGACGGCGAGCTGACGCGATTCCAGGCGGCCTACGTCTCCGGCGGGTGTCCCGCTGCCCGGCCGGCTCCGCGCGAAGCGTTGTGGTTCACCGCGGTGCCGAGCGGCCCGATTGGGGTGGTGCCCGCGGCGGCCGGGCGCACCGTGCTCGAGGCGATCCTGCAGCGGATCTCCGGCCACGGCCCGGCGGCCCGGCAGGTGTGGTTGCCTCCGTTGGGGGCCTCGCCGGCGCTGGGCGCGCTGCTCGAAGGCGAGTATCCCGCGCTGAGCGTGCCGATCGGAATCGTCGACCGGCCCTTCGAGCAACGGCGCACCCCGCTGTCGGTCCACCTCGAGGGTGCCGGCGGGCATGTCGCCGTCGTCGGTGCGCCCCGGTCGGGTAAGTCGACGACACTGGCCACGCTGATCGCCGCGCTGAGTGCGACGCACGACGCGTCCCGAGTGGGGTTCTACTGCTTGGACTTCGGAGGCGGCACCCTCTCCGAGCTGGGTTGGCTGCCGCAGGTGGGGTCGGTGGCCGGTCGTGGCCAGCCCGACCTGGTGCGGCGCACGATCGCCGAGATGGAGGCGATCGTGCAGCGAAGGGAGGCGGCCGGCGGTGCTTGCGACGGCGGCCCGGCCCGCGACGTGTTCCTGGTGATCGACGGGTGGGCGGGCCTGTGCCAAGAGTTCGATGTGGAGTCAGCGATCACCGCTCTGGCCGGTCGCGGCCTGTCCTTTCGGGTGCACGTGGTGCTCTCGGCGTCGCGGTGGGCCGAAGTGCGGCCCGCATTGCGCGATCTGATCGGTACCCGCATCGAGCTGCGGCTGGGAGATCCGGCCGAATCCGAGCTGGATCGGCGCCAAGCCCATCGGGTACCCCGTGACCGGCCCGGCCGCGGCCTGACACCGGAGGGTCTGCACATGCTGGTAGCGCTCCCGCATGAATGGGAGCCGTTGCAGCACAATGGTTATGCGGTACCGCCGATTCCGCTGCTGCCGGAGCGGGTCGAGCGAGCTGAACTGGTTGTCTCCGCCGGTGACCAGCCGGTGCTGGGAGCCGACGAACGCGGACCCGTCACAGTCGATTTCGCTCGGCAACCGCACCTGCTGATCCTGGGCGACAACGAGTGCGGCAAGTCCACCGTGTTGCGCACATTGTGCCGAGAACTGGTGCGCACGCACACCCCCGAGCAGGCGCAGCTGTTGGTGGTCGACTATCGGCGCAGCCTGCTCGGTGTCGTCGACGTCGGCCACCTGGCCGGCTACGCGATGTCAGCCACAGCGTGCTCAGCGCTGCTACCGGCGGTGATCGAGCGCGTGGCCGGGCGGATGCCCGGGCCGGACGTCAGCCCACAGCAACTGCGCGACCGGTCATGGTGGCGCGGCCCGCAGATCTACATCCTGGTCGACGACTACGACCTGGTGGCCACCGCCGCCGGCAACCCGCTGACACCGCTGCTGGAATACCTGCCTCAGGCAGGCGATCTCGGACTGCACCTGGTGGTGGCCCGCCGCAGCGGCGGAGCGGCGCGGTCGATGTACGAGCCGGTGCTGGCCGCACTGCATGACCTGGGCGCGATGGGCCTGGTGATGAGCGGCGACCCCGCCGACACCCCGCTGATCGGTTCGGTGCGGCCGAGACCGCTGCCGCCCGGGCGCGCCACCTTGGTCACCCGGTCCGGCGGTGAGCGGCCGATCCAGGTGGCCTGGGAGCCGTGACGCACCGCGCCGTCATCGAGGTCGGCCCCGCGACCATCCGCAGATTATGTTGCGGCGCAGGAGAACCGACCGACGCCTCGGCGGCCTTGGAGGAGTGGATCGATGAGCCGGTCGCGCTGGTCGACGGGGAGCCGGTCGAGGTGGCGGAGCTGCTGCGCAGTGTGCTGGCCTGCCCGGCGGCCGCCGAGTCGATCGAGATCATCCACCCGTCGTGGTGGCCGGCCCGGCGGGTGGAACGGGTGATAGCAGCCGCGCGCGGCCTGGCCGAGGGCGTCGTAACCCGGCCCCGCGCGCGCTTGCTGTCGGACACCTTCGCGGCTGCGGCGGTCGTTGAGATCGCCACTCAACTGGTCGCCGTCACCGCCGCTGGAATCACCGCCGAGCCGCGGATCGGCTCACCCGACGAGGTGGCCGCGGCGGTGGCGCGCCGGGTCAGGGCGGCGGTCCCGGATCGCGGCGCCGCGGTGCTGATCGACGTGGCCGCCGCGGTGGGCGGGGCCGGTGTACTGGCCGAGCTGATCGCCGAAAAGCTGGGGGGTGCAGCGCAGGTGACGGTGGTCGACGCGCTGCCGGCGGTTCGGGTCGTCGAACCCGCCGCGACCCCGGAGCCCGCCCCGGCCCGTCCCGACCGCCGCCGACGGCTGGCGCCGGCCGTCGTGGTCGCGGTGGGTGTCGTCGCACTGGGCCTAGGGGTTGATCACGACCCGCCCCGGGAAGCCCCGGCGGTGACCAACCTGATCGAGGGCCGGGTGACCGTGCAGGTGCCGGCGGACTGGTCGCTGCGCCGCGTCACCGCCGGACCCGGATCGGCCCGGATGGAGGTGGTGTCCCCGAACGAGCCACAGCTGATGCTGCACGTCACGCAGGCGCCGGCCGCCGGCGAAACCCTGTCCGCCATCGCCGAACCCCTGCAGCTGGCCATGAAACTCGCCGACGTCGAAACCCCAGGCGTCTTCGTCGATTTCGACCCGTCCGGCAGCAGCGCGGGCCGGCCCGCGGTGACCTACCGGGAGGTTCGTGCCGACCATCAGGTCGACTGGACGGTGCTGGTCGACCGTGCCGTGCGGATCGGCATCGGCTGTCAGAGCGGACCCGGCGGCGACGACGTCCTGCGCCCGGTGTGCGAGCAGGCGGTGCGTTCGGCGCACGCCGTCACCTGAGGTAATGAGATCACCGGCAGGAAGGTGTCTTTCGCCACTGACTGGGTGTGGTGCCGTGTGCCTGCCGGAACTGCCGGGTGAAGTAGGCCGCATCGGGCAGACCGACCCGTTCGCCGATCTCGGTGATGGGCAGCCGGGTGTCGCTCAGAAGGCGGCGGGCTTCGCCCATGCGGCGTTCGGTGATCCACTCCACCACGGTGCGTCCGGTGCGGCGACGCACGACGGTCGTCAGATGCCCCGCCGAGACCGAAACCTCACGCGCCACTTCGCGCAGCGACAGCGGCTCGCTGTAGCGCCGGTCGATCGTCGCGAACACGTCGGCCAGCAGCGGTTCGTCGCCGAGGCGCTGCTCGCCGACCGTCTCGCCGGCCGCTCGGGTGAGGATGATCAGCAGGAGGGTCAGCAGGGCCGACACCGCTTCGCGGTGTCCTTCCCGCCGGTTCGCCAGTTCAGTTTTCAGCGCATCGAGGGTGGCGATGAACGACGGAAGGTCGACGGCGGGCACCTCCAAACGCAGCAGCCCTCCGTCCCGCTCGTGCAGGAACAGCCGCAACAGGGGATGTGATTGCCAGGTCAGCCAGGGCGAAGCCCCGTCGCCGCCGACCGCTGACGGATCGAAGAACACCGCGACACCGTCGTCGGTGCTTTCCACTGCCGCTGGACCGACGGTGGCGCCCATGGCGACCACGTAAACGACGCCATTTCCCCGGTCGCACCACAGGGCCGGGAAGTTGTGGATCTGTCCGTGCTCGGACAGCATTTCCTGCCCGACCCGGGCGACCACCACCGGCGGCGTATGGGGATCGATCGGGTACTCGTAGACCTTCACTCCGGCGCGCTGACGCACCAACCGGGCAGTACGACGCATGGCGCCGACGATAGTCCAAACTTGCGAAAAAACGTCCTAACTTCGCGACAAAACGATGCATAGCCTTAACGTGTGCTGATAACGACAGATCGCATCACCTGGGGATTCAGGAGTCGTAACGGTTTTGCGGTTGATGTCCCCTGGTCCACATCTGAGAGACACCCATGACGCTTTCCCGAACGTCAATTAGCGCCCAGCCCCGCCCCTTGGCAGCCGCCACAACCTTGAGGAGATATCCCTTGCGCACAGCAATCCGCCCCTATGCCACCGCCGGTGTCGCGCTCGTGGGCGCCGGCCTGATCGCCGCCACCCCGGTGGTCGCCCCGCTGCCCCAGACCGGCATGGTGCGCGATGTCGCACTGACCGCCACCAGCGCCTGGGATGCGGTGTTCAACGCCGCGCAGCAGAACATGACCCAGATCATGAACAACTACTACCTGGCGCCCGGGGTCGCGTTTCAGCAGCTCATGGCCAACCAGAACGACTACGCCCAGCAGCTGCTCGATGACCCGACGAACCTCACCTACGTCACCGAGCAGATCCGCCACAATCTGGATGCCCTGCTGACGGGGTACACGCTGAGCAACCCCAGCCAGGAAACCCTGGAAATCGTCATGAGCCACACCCTGGCCGCCGGCGACTCCTCGACGTTCGCGATGGGCTGGTACGACCTGTTCGCCGGGCCGTTGTCGTCGATCGCGGGTGGGATGTTCCCGGCGGAGATCATGCCGATGGTCCACTTCTTGTCCTCGCCGCTGAGTGGGCTGATCATGGGCTCGTTGGGGCCGTGGATCGCCTCGGGGGTCGCGCTGCTCAACAGCATTACTGAGGGTGACAGCTTCTCGGACACGTTGGCCAATGTGTTCGGTGCGTCGCTCAACGGTGCGACGTTGAACCTGGACAGCCTGCTGCCGATGATCAACGAGGCGGCCGCTGGCAGCGGGATGCTGCCCGACGGTATGGGGATCGGGCATCTGGACATTGCGTTCGGAGGGTGGTTGACCGCCGGGCATGTGGCCATCGACCCGTACCAGGTGTTGGGTGCCAATGGCGAGGTGGTGGCCGAGACGCCGGCGGTGGGTGGGTCGATCCTCAACAGCGTCGGTATCGAGCTCACCGGTGTCCCGGTGCTGGGCGCCCTCGACATCGAGAGCAATGCGATCGGTCCGTGGGGGGCGATGCTGGGCCTGGGGCAGACCATCGGTGCGCTGTTGGGTTCAGGCTGGGACGGCAAGGGCGCGGTGCCGGTGACCCCGCCGCTGGCCGGCAGCGACCTGCCGCTGATCCCCACCGACCTCGACGACGGTGGTGCCGGTGGCGCCATGGGCACCGACGTGTTCGCGGACCTGCTGGCCGGCTGGGGTCTGTAAGACCGCCGGCCAGATCGAACCTTTCCCCACCCGACATTTCACACGAGAGGCATTCACACATGACTCACCGCAAGCGCAACCGGATGATCGGTGCCAGCGGCACCGCCGCGGCGTTCCTGGCGTTCGGCATGACGCCACTGGCGCCAGCGCCGGCCGCTCAGGCCGACTTCTTCGAAGACCTGTTCAGTTTCGACTGGATGGTCCCGGCCGCCGACGTCGACGTCGCCGGCTCAGCCGACGCATTCGACCTGTCCGGTCTGATGGGCGACTTCAACGCGGTCACGATGTTCGACCAGCTGTTCTACGCTCCGATGCACATGCTGACGCAGGCCTGGATCGAGAACCCGTTCGGTGAGATGGTCAACGGCGCCATCAACTCCATGGCCGGGGAGTACCTGATCGGCAACGGTATCGACGGCACAGCCGACGCCCCCGACGGTGGCCATGGCGGGTTGTGGTTCGGCGACGGCGGCGACGGCTGGTCCAGCGATGTGGCCGGGGAGGCCGGCGGCAACGGCGGCAACGCCATCGGCTTCGGCAACGGCGGTGACGGCGGTGACGGCGGTGCGGGTGCCGCCGGCGGCAATGGCGGCATCGGCGGCACCTGGATGGGCCACGGGGGCGACGGCGGAGCCGGCGGCGCGGCGACTGTGGCGGGCGGCTTCGGTGGCGCCGGCGGCGATGGCGGTGCGGCAATGGCGTGGATGTTCGGCAACGGCGGAGCAGGCGGTTCCGGCGGCGCCGGCATGGACGGCACCCAGAATGTCACCGGCACCGGCATGAGCGGGGGCCAAGGCGGCAACGGTGGTAATGGCGGGGTCAGCGGATACCTTCTCGGCAACGGCGGCAAGGGCGGCGCTGGCGGCGCGGCCGGCAACGGTGGCAACGGTGCGACCGGTGACACCGACGGGCTGGCCGGTGGTGTTGGTGGCCGCGGCGGTGCGGGGGGCCTGGGTGGTGCCCGCGGTTCCCACTTCTATGGCGCCGCGTTCTACGGCGGCGCCGGCCAAGCCGGCGACGGCGGGAACGGCGGCAACGGCGGCGCCGGCGGCGAGGCTGCCACCGACGCCGGTGGTCACTTCCTCGGTAACGGTGGCATCGGCGGCATCGGCGGTGACGGCGGCGCCGGCTACGCCGGTGGCGACGGCGGCAACAGCGGTGACGGCGGCGACGGCATCAACGGCGGCCACGCCGGCGGCTGGGGCGGCAGCGGTGGCAATTCCCTCGCTGACAACGCGGGCGGCACCGGCGGCAACGGCGGGGTCGGTGGGGATGCCACCGGTGCGGTCGGGGTGACCGGCACTGCAGGCAACGGCGGCTCCGGCGGCCAGGGTGGCTACGGCAGTGACGCCGAGGGCGGGCGCGGCGGAGACGCCGGGCAGGCCGGCGCCGGCGGCAACGGCGCCACCACCGACGACACCATCAAGACCATTGGCGGGCGCGGTGGCTACGGCGGCGGCGGTGGTAACGGCCATACCGCCGGTGCCAGCACGGACGGCGCGGCCGGCGGCACCGGCACCTTCAAGGGCGGCGACGGCGGCGGCGGTGGCAATGGCGCCCGCGGCCTCGACGGCGGGAGCGGTGGCAACGGCGCCGACGGCACCGCCGCCACCGGCTGGAAGGACGCCGACGGCACCATCTGGAGCATCGGCGGCAACGGCGGCCTCGGCGGCAGCGGCGGCCAGACCAGCGGAAACATGCTCACTGGCGGCACCGGCTCCGGCGGCGACGGCGGCCAGGGCGGCAACGGTGCCGACGGTTTGACCGGCCCCGGCGTGGTTAGCATCGGCGGCAACGGCGGCCAGGGCGGCAACGGTGCCGCGGGTAGCGGCGCCGACGGCGGTGCCGGTGGTGGTGGTGGTGCCGGTGGTGACGGCACCGCCTCCGGCGGTAATGGCGGTAACGGCGGCGGCGGCGGCACTTCGGACACCACCGGAAGCGCCGGAGTCGGCGGGGCGGGCGGTAACGGCGGCAACAGCGGCGGCATCGAAACCCCCACCAACACCCTCGGCATCGGGCCCAGCCACGCCGGCAACGGCGGCAACGGCGGGGCCGGCACCACTTCCTACGGCGGCCCCAGCAGCGTCGGTGGCGCCGGTGGCAACGGCGGCAACGGCGCTGGCGACGTCAACGGCGGCAACGGCGGCACCGGCGGAACCGGTGGTCGCGGCGGTTACGGCGCCGAGGGATCGACCGGTAACAACCCGCTCACGGGGGCCCCCGGCAAGGTGGCCGGCGGCGACGGCGGCAACGGCGACACCGGCGGTGCCGGCGGCCAGGGCGGCAACGGCGGCAGCTCGGAGAACGGTGTCGGCGGCAACGCCGGCAACGGCGGCAAGGGCGGTGACGCCGGCCAGGGCGGCAACGGCGGTGCCGGCGGCATCGACCCCGCCACCGGTGCCGGCCTCGCCGGCGGTAACGGCGGCAACGGTGGCAACGGCGCGGCCGGAGGCGCGGCCGGGCAGGCCGGGCAGGGCGGGGCCGGTAGCGGCGCTGCGGGTTCGGTGGGTGCAGGCGGTGCAGGCGGTGCCGCCGGAGCCGGTGGCACCGGGGGCCCCGGTGACCCCGTCGGTGCTGACGGCAACCCCGGCACCCCGGGCAACCCCGGCTAGCCAGCATTTTCTCGGCACGGTCGCCGGGTCCCTCACGGGGCCCGGCGACCGTGTTTTTGTGCTCGCAACCGGAGGGAACCGAACCCGGCCTATCGCCGTCGAACTACATAACAACCGACAACCGATACGGGGGAGATGTGAGCACACCCGCAGCCACCAACACACTCAGCGCCGACTTCGACGTCATGCTCGCTGTCGCGGCGGCCACCGACGCCCGCAACGAGGAGATCCGGGGAATGCTGCAAGCGTTCGTCGGCCGGATGCGGGCCGTGCCGCCGTCGGTCTGGTCGGGAATGGCAGCAGCCCGGTTCCAGGATGTCCTGGACCGCTGGAACACCGAATCGCTGAGCTTGCATCACGCGCTGGCGCGCATCGCCGAGACCATTCGCCACAATGAGCGCGCATTGCGGGAGGTGGCCGAGACCCACTCGCACCACATCGCCGCCGCCGGCGACGGTATCTGAGGGGCGGTCATGGCCGCGGCATTGTCGTACAACTTCGAGGAAATCGAATACGCCGTCCGTCAGGAGATCCACTCCACGGCCAGCCGGCTCAACGGCGCGCTGGAACAGCTGCGGTCGCAGATCGCACCGCTGCAGCAGGTGTGGACCCGGGAGGCGGCCGGTGCCTACCACGCCGAGCAGCTGCGATGGCAGCAGGCCGTGGACGCACTCAACCAGATCCTGTTCGCCTTGGGTAGCGCGGTGCGCGACGGCGCAGCTGACGTCGCCGACGCCGACCGGCGCGCGGCGGGAACTTGGGGGCGGTAGGAGAGACCACCCCCGGGTAACGGTGTGGCCCCGATGGAGGAGAGCCGTCGGGGCCACACCGGCTCCCGCCTTGGCTGGGGTGCACCGTTGATGTCAAGGAACAACAGCAACGCGCCGACATCACGTTTGACCGTCTCGCGGCAGCTGACCCAAATGTCGCGCTGACGCTGGTGTCCGAAGATGACTCCGTCGTGCGGCGCCGTCCTGCCACGCGCACCGCACAACGGTCCACTGCCCCGTTTTGACCTGCCCGGATACCCGCCGGTAAGCTGCTCCGTTGGCGTGCGGTGCCGTCTTGGCACAGCGGGTCCTCGGGTCACTGTCGGTCGCCGAGAATCACCCCCGCCGTTCACGCTGGACCGGCACCCGGCTCGCTCCGGGATCCGCACAACCGGGTAGCAACCCGAATTACGAGAGGTAAACGCTGTGCCCACCTATACGCCGAAGGCGGGTGACACCACGCGGTCGTGGTACGTCATCGACGCCACCGACGTGGTGCTCGGCCGGCTCGCCGTTGCGGCAGCAAATCTGCTGCGCGGCAAGCACAAGCCGACGTTCACGCCCAATGTCGACGGTGGTGACTTCGTCATCATCATCAACGCTGACAAGGTCGCCATCAGCGGCAACAAACTGCAGAAGAAGATGGCTTACCGCCACTCGGGCTACCCGGGCGGGCTGCGCAAGCGCAGCATCGGTGAGCTGATGGAGACCCGTCCCGACCGTGTCGTGGAGAAGGCGATCCTCGGGATGATCCCGCACACCAAGCTGGGGCGTCAGATTCAGCGCAAGCTGCACGTCTACGCCGGGCCGGTGCATCCGCACACCGCCCAGCAGCCGGTCCCGTACGAAATCAAGCAGGTGACGCAATGACCGAGACGGCAATCGAGGGCACCGAGGCCATTGAGCCCACTGAGCCCACCGAGACGGTTGAGGTCGAGGAGACCGCAGAGGTGCAGGCCGAGGCCGCACCGAGCTACGAGCCGCACGACCTGGGCCGTCCCATCCAGACCGTCGGTCGCCGCAAGGAGGCCGTGGTGCGGGTGCGCCTGGTGCCCGGCACCGGCAAGTTCAACCTGGACGGGCGGACCCTGGAGGCCTACTTCCCGAACAAGGTGCACCAGCAGCTCATCAAGGCTCCGCTGGTCACCGTGGACCGGCTGGAAAGCTTCGACGTTTACGCCCACCTCGACGGCGGCGGCCCCTCCGGCCAGGCCGGCGCGCTGCGGCTGGCCCTGGCCCGCGCCCTGATCCTGGTGCAGCCGGAGGACCGGCCGGCGCTGAAGAAGGCCGGCTTCTTGACCCGTGACCCGCGGGCCACCGAGCGCAAGAAGTACGGACTGAAGAAGGCCCGCAAGGCGCCTCAGTACAGCAAGCGCTGATCGTTCTGGCAGCGAGCGTGCGTGGAAACGGTCCCACACCGGCGTGTCGGACCGGGAACACGCACGCTCGCGGCGATAAAGGATAGTTATGGGTCGACTTTTCGGCACCGACGGCGTCCGTGGGGTCGCCAACCGCGAATTGACCGCGGAACTGGCCATGGCGCTGGGCAGTGCGGCGGCCCAGCGGCTGTCCACCGGCACCGAGCGTCGGGTTGCCGTCGTGGGTCGCGACCCGCGGGCCAGCGGCGAGATGCTGGAAGCCGCGGTCATCGCCGGGCTGACCAGCCAAGGCGTAGATGCACTGCGGACCGGTGTGCTGCCCACACCCGCGGTGGCCTACCTGACCAGTGCTTATGAAGCCGACTTCGGGGTAATGATCTCCGCGTCGCACAACCCGATGCCCGACAACGGCATCAAGTTCTTCGGCCCGGGCGGCCACAAACTCGACGACGCCACCGAGGACCAGATCGAGGACCTGGTCGCCGCCGGGCCGGGGCTGCGACCGGTCGGCGCCGAGCTGGGCCGGGTGGTGGACGCCAAGGACGCCCTGGACTGCTACTTGCGCCACCTCGGCGAAACCCACCGCACCCGGCTGGACGGGCTGACCGTGGTGGTGGACTGCGCCCACGGCGCAGCGTTCCAGACGGCGCCGCGGGCCTACCGGGCCGCCGGTGCCACCGTGATCGCGATCAACGCCGATCCCGACGGGCTCAACATCAACGACGGCTGCGGCTCGACGCACCTGGAACCGCTGCGGGCGGCGGTGCTCGCGCACGGCGCGGACCTGGGCCTGGCCCACGACGGCGACGCCGACCGGTGCCTGGCCGTGGATGCCGCCGGTGAGGTCATCGACGGCGACGCCATCATGGTCGTGCTGGCGCTGGCCATGCGCGACGCCGGTGAACTGGCCGGCGACACCCTGGTCACGACGGTGATGAGCAATCTCGGTCTGCACCTGGCGATGCGCGAGGCGGGCATCGAGGTGCGCACCACCGACGTCGGCGACCGCTACGTGCTCGAACAGCTTCGGGCCGGCGGTTTCACCCTCGGCGGTGAACAGTCCGGCCACATCGTGCTGCCCAAAGTTGCCACCACCGGCGACGGCATCGTCACCGGCCTGCGCCTGATGGCACGGATGGCGCAGACCGGCATCCCGCTGGCCGGTTTGGCCTCGGCGATGCGCACGCTGCCGCAGGTGCTGATCAACGTCGAAGTCACCGACAAGGCTGCCGCGATGAGCCGGCTGGCGGTGCGCACCGCACTGCAGCGCGCCGAGGAGGAGCTCGGCGAGACCGGCCGAATCCTGTTGCGGCCCTCCGGGACCGAGCCGCTGATTCGAGTGATGGTGGAAGCGGCCGACGAAGACACCGCGCGCCAGATCGCGCTCGGTGTCGCCGAAACGGTACGCAGCCGACACTGAGCTGAATTCGGCGGAACCACAGCGGCTCCGGCACCGTCATACCCATATGGGACGACAACAGCTTTACCTCGACGTCGCCGCGCTGCACTCCGTGGCGGACTGCTTTGAAGCCACCGCGGCCGATATCGATACCGCCATCCGAATCCGGCTGGGCGGCTTGGCGTTCGACGGTCGCGTCGCTGGGCGCGACCACGTCGTGGCGGGGGAGGAGATGCGCCGCGCGCTGGACGGCTGGGCGAGCGAGCTGACGCGCTGGTCGCGGGCGAACTCCGAGATCGCGGCGGCTTTGCGAGGAGGACTGGTGCGCTACAACCACGCCGAAACCTCCGCGGCGGATCGGGTCGGTTGAGGTGGCGCAGCAATACGACGTGGCCGGGCGGCTCGCCGAGGGTCGAGAGGCGTTGGCGCACAATCAAACCTACGTGTCGGCCTGCCATCGGCTCGGTTATCGCCATCCTGACCTCACCAGTTATGACGGGCAGCTCGCCGACTGCTACGACAGCGAAGCCGGCCTGGACCTGCGGCTGCTCGACACCGACTGCGCGGCGCTGAGTTCGCTGGCCGACGCGGCCGACGATGCGCTGGGCCGGCAGCGCGCCCAGCTCGCCGAGTTCGCCACGGCCTGGCGCGGGCCGGGGGCTGAGGCCGCCGCGGAGTTCCTGCGCCGGCACTGCGACGCCGGTGCGCAGTTGACGGCCCGACTGCGGGCGTCCGCCACCGGATGCGCGGTGCTGCGCGATGAGCTGTGGCGGCTGGTCGATAGCAAGGTGGCCGCGGTGCTGGCCCTCGACGATGGGGGCGGGGCCCAACGTCCGGCATGGCTGGCCGCCGCGCAGGCGGTGAACTCCGGCGCAAACGACGAGCACGCCACCGAGGTCATTGAGAAGCAGGTGATCCCGTACGTGGACAACAACGTTCGGGGTGTGTGGGCATCGGCGGTGCGGCCGGCACGCGACGGGGCGGCGGCGGCCTACCGCAGCGCGACCGCGGCGGCCGATGTCGGGGCGGGGGTGCTCTTCGCGATTCCGGGTGACCTCGGGCCCGAGCGCCCGCCCGACGACCCGGCGCCGGTCGTCCCGGCGGCCATCGCCCCCGTTGCGGCAGACCTGCCCCCGGCGGACGCACCGGTGGTGGCGGGCGAGCGCCCGGGCGCGGCCGCGCCGGAACCCGCCGCCGCAGTCGACGACCTGCCGGTGGATCCGGGTTTGCCGGCCGGCCTCGGCCTGCCAGGCGATCTCGGTTTGCCGACGGGCGGACTGCCGACCAGCGGTCTCGGCGGGCTTGGTGGACTCGGTGGGCTGATTCCTCGCCTGGCCGACGCCTTGAGTGATCCCGGCCTCGGTGAACCGTTCAACGACGCGGTCGAGGACACATCCGCGGCCGACGGCCATGACGCCGATGACCCCGAGGCTGAGCCCGCGGACGAGGACGACACCGCCGCCGAGGTTCCCGCGGAGGCCGAACTGGTCAACGAAGCCGAGCCCGAATCAGAGCCGACAGCCGCGGAACCCGAACCGGCTACCGAACAAGCCGAGCCGGCAGTCGAAGCGGGGGAAACCGAGAACGAGCCGACGTCCGAGCCAGCGCCCCAGCCGATAGCCGACGGCCCGCCCAAAAGCCCCTGCGAGATCGCCGCCCAGGAGTTGCCACAGGTGGGGCAGTGACGAGAGGGCGTTCAGGGCATCAAAGTGCGTATCCTGCTCGGCCCCCTCAGCCCTGTCGGCTTCCCCAAGTCTGCAGCGCTGAAGCGATTTTGGCGGCCGCCTCCAGCTGCTCGAGCGACAGCTCGTCGGCCGGGTTGCGCCGCCATTCGGCGACCACCGCCAGCGCCCCGTCGATGAACTGCTGGCGGGCCTGGCCGCGCTGGATTTTGCCGCTGGACGTGGTCGGCAGCGAGACGTGGTGCACCAGCACCACGGCGTCGGCCGCGATGCCGTGGTGGGTGGCGACTGCGGTCCGGATCTTGTCGATGACGTCGTCCAAGTCGGTCTCGCCGGCCCGCGCACTGTCGACTTCGTGGACGACGATCAGCTGCTCGACGCCGCCCGGCGGGGCGTCCGTGGCGAACGCCGCGCCCCGGCCCGACACCAACACCGGGTCGCACTGCTGCACGGTGAACTCGATGTCGTTGGGGTAGTAGCGGTGACCGTCGACAATGATCAGGTCCTTGCAGCGCCCGGTGGTGAAAAGCTCACCGGCGCAGAGGAATCCGTAGTCTCCGGTGCGCAGGAACGGTCCGCGGTTCGGGTCGCCCGGAGCGGCCAGCCGCGCTCCGAACGTCGCCGCGGTCTCTTCGGGTCTGTTCCAGTAGCCCAGGGCGACATTGGGCCCGGCGACCCAGATCTCGCCGACCTCGTCGGGTCCGCAGGGTTGGTGGGTCACCGGATCGACGATGGCGACGTCGGATTGGCGCGGCTGACCGCAACCTACGAACGTCGCGGCGGCCGGGTCGTCGGGAGCGATGTCAACGATGCGGTCCTCGGCCAGTGCCACCCGATCGACATAGCGCACTCCCGGCATCCCGGTGGCGCAGCCGGCCGAGACCTGCAGGGTGGCCTCTGCCAGTCCGTACACCGGGTAGCACGACGAGATCTGGAAACCCGCCGGCGCAAAAGCATCGGCGAAGGCCGCCAGTGAGGTGGCGCGCACCGCCTCGGCGCCGTTCATGGCCACGGTCATGCAGGAAAGATCCAGTGCCGCACGCTCTTCCGGCGTACTGGTTTCCACGCACCGGTCGTAGGCGAAGTTCGGCGCGGCGGTGATCACGCCGCGATGCCGGGACACCAGTTCCAGCCACCGCATCGGGCGCTTGATGAACGCGGTCGGCGACATCAGCGCCGTGCTGGCGCCGATATAGACCATGGACAAGATGCCACCGATCAGGCCCAGGTCGTGGTGCGGCGGCAGCCAGAAGACGCCCTTGGCGTTTTCATCGCCGTTCCACGCCTGAGCGATGGCGTCCACGTTGTGCAGCACGTTGCCGTGGCTGAGCAGCACGCCCTTGGGTGAACGGGTCGAACCCGAGGTGTACTGGATGGCGGCCGGAGAGTCGGCCCGGATGTCGGGGGCGACCCAGGTGTCGGGATCGGCGCCGGCGTCGGTGAAGAACCAATGCTCCGGTTCCCCGGGGATTCCGGCGACCGCGCTCCGGGTGGCCTGTTGGGTCTCGCCGGCGGTGAGCGCGAACTTCGCGGCGGCGTCGGGGACCACCACCTGCAGGCGCGGCGCCAGCTTCTGGTGCACGGGCACCGCGACGGCGCCGGCATACAGGCAGCCGAAGAAGCCGGCGATGAAGTCCAGACCGGGACGCACCAGCACCAGGACCCGCTCTCCGGCGACGTCGTGGCGCTGCAGGTTCGCCGCGATCGCCCGCGCCCGCAGGTCCAGTTCGCGGAAGCTCAGCTCACTGCGTCTCTCGTCGTCCCCGTTGTAGGAGAAGCTGAACGCGACCTTGTCGCCGAACCGCTCGGCTTGCCGTTGTAGCAGCTCAACCAGGGTTTCTGCGATGGGCGTGGTCACCGTGGGCGTGAAATCCATGGCCCTATCTTGGCCTGAGAGGTGTCCTGAGCCACAATCGGCCCACCCCGGTCAGGCGGGGGCGCTCTTGTCAGGGCGCCAATGCGCGCAACTCCTCCACGTAGCGCAACGCCTCGCCCGGCTCGTTGGCCAGCGGGCCGGCCAGCAGCGTCGTGACGCCCGCCTCGCCGTATGCCGCGAGCCGCTCGGCAACGAATCCGCGCGGCCCGATCAACGAGGTGTGCCGCACCAACTCGTCGGGGACGGCGTTGATCGCCTCGGTCTTGCGCCCGGACAGGTACAGCTCTTGGATGCGGTCGGCCACCTCGCCGAAGCCGTACCGGGTGGCCAGGTTGTGGTAGAAGTTGCGGCCTTTGGCGCCCATCCCGCCGATGTAGAGCGCCAGTTGCGGTTTCGCCCACGCCAGCCGGTCATCGACGTCGTCGCCGATGGCCAAGGACACTCCGGCCATCACGTCAAGCGGGCCCAGCGCCGGGTCGCGTTTGGCCGCACCGGCTCTGAGTGCGTCACCCCACACCTCAGCGGCGCGCTCCGGGTAGTAGAACACCGGCTGCCAGCCGTCGGCGATTTCGGCGGTCAGCTCGACGTTCTTTGGGCCCAATGCCGCGATCGAGATCGGAATACGTTCGCGCACTGGGTGATTGATCATCTTCAGTGGTTTGCCCAGTCCGGTGCCGCCCGGCAGCGGCAGCTGATAATGCTTGCCCTCAAAGCTGACCCGTTCCCGGCGCCACACCGCCCGGCAGATCTCCACGACCTCACGGGTGCGCCCCAGCGGGGCGTCGAACGGCACGCCGTGGAAGCCCTCCACCACCTGCGGCCCGGAGGTGCCGATCCCCAGCCGGAAGCGGCCGTCGGAGACGAAGTCCAGGCCGGCGGCCGTCATCGCCAGCAGGGCGGGGGTGCGGGTGTAGATCGGCAGGACGCCGGAGACGAGTTCCACGCGCGACGTCTTGGCTGCCAGATAGCCCAGCTGGCTGACCGCGTCGAACGAGTACGCCTCCGCGACGGCGACCACGTCGATACCGACCCGCTCCAGTTCGACGACCTGCTCAGCCGCCTCTTTGAATCCGCCTGAATACCCGAGCTGTACACCAATTCGCATGGTTCACACATACCAGTGCGGGTGTCGGCGACGCGCCGTGTCGCCCCGGCGTTGTCAGCCGATTACTAGGCCAGAACGCCCAGTTTTGCGGAAAACCGGAGCTGACCTGCAAGTTCATTGATCCTCACTGGCGTCGCCGCACTACGCCCGGCTCCGGGCAACCCGGGCAACCCGGGCAGCTAGCCACACCCTTTCGCGACACGGTCGCAGGTTCCTCGCTCAGGGACCCGGCGACCGGGTCGTTTTTCCGTCCGTTCCACTCTGAGCCGCATGCAATGCAAAAACCGTTAATTCCGCGCCTCTGCGGGGAGAAAAGTCCACAGCAGTCCACCAAAATTTTAAGCATACGCATAGCTTTGCGATGGAAATCCCAAGTTATGACGGGGCGGCCTTTGAAAACGCCCGAGATTTATTTGACGAAGATGCTTGTGTCTTAGGTTCCTCACGGCTAGTGTCCCATTTCACACCAGTTAATAAGTGTGAATTCAGGAGCAACACGGCAGCGTCCGGCCCCTTGAGACGCTCGCCGAGGGCGGCACCTCACAAAGGAGATGGCTGTGCAGCAAACCCTTCGCCCCTACGTCACCGCCGGCATCGCGATCGTCGGCTCCGGCCTGATCGCCGCCACCCCGGTAGCGACCCCGCTGGCGAGCGTTCCCACCATCCAAGATGTCGCACTCACTGCGGGCGACACCCTGCCGGATCTGATGGCGCCCTGGACGGAGGTGTTCAACGAAGCCTCGCGCAACGCCACCATCCTCACCCAGAACTTCTTCCTGGCCCCCGGGGTGGGGTTCCAGCAGATGCTGGCAAACCAATCGCAGTTCTGGCAGTCGGTCCTCGACGACCCGTCGAAGATCCCGGACGTGATGCAGCAGATCCAGGCCAACCTGGACGCGGTGCTGACCGGCTACACCTTGCAGAACGCCGACGGCACCTTCGAGTTGGGCAACCTGACGGGCACCCTCGGCACGGTGGGGGTGCATACCCTCAGCGGGTCAGATCTGAACACTTTCGCCCTTGGTCACGATGCGCTCTTCGCGTTGCTGCCGCAGTTCCTGCCGGCCGACATGGCCGATGTGGCGACGCCAATCGTCAACTTCCTGTCCTCGCCGCTGAGCGCCATCATCATCGGGTCGCTGGGGCCATCCATCGCCCCGTGGGTCGCGATGATGAACAGCATCCAGGACGGCGACAGCTTCAACCAGGTGATGGCCAGCTGGATGGACGGCTATCTCAACGGCGCCACCCTCAACCTGGACAGCCTGCTGCCGCTGATCGCCAGCACCGGCCTGCTGCCCGAAGGCACCGAGATCACCCACCTGGAGTTCGCGTTCGGCGGCATGCTGACCCCCGGCGCCGTGGCGGTGGGCCCATATCAGGTGGACGTCGACGGCAATATGGTCGACGTCCCGGCGGTCGGCGGTTCGATCTTCAACAGCCTCGGCATCACCCTCACCGCCGGCCTGCTGCCCGGGGTGCCCATCGCAATCGAGGGCCACGCCGTCGGCCCGATCGCGGCCTGGGAGGCCTGGGGTCAGACGGTTGGGGCGCTGCTCGGCTCGGGTTGGGATGGCAAGGGTCCGGTCCAGGTCGACCCGCCGTGGCCGGGGATCAACTTCCCGACCATCCCGGACGACTTGCTTGACGATGGTGGCGCAACCCCGGATCCGGGTTCGGGCGTGGCCGACGCGCTGGCCGGCTGGGACCTGCAGGACATCGCCAACGCGCTCCTCGGCATCGGCGTCTGATCCGACGCCATACCGATATTCCCTCTGACAACCTTCAACACTGCTTTACAGAACCGCTTCACAGGAGAGGTGTTCGCAAATGAGTCGTCGTCACAGCACCAGCCAGCCTGATAACACCGGAGCGCGGTACCGCAAGCGGGTGATCGGCGCCACCAGCACGGTGGGGGCGTTCCTGGCCTTCGGCATGGCCCCGTTAGCCGCGGCACCCGCCGCGAACGCCGACGTCGATTTCGATCTCGGCGATGTTTTCGGCGATCTGTTCAGCTCGTGGTCCACGACCGACGTCGGTGATACCGCCGCCACGTGGGACCTCGACGCACTGTTCGGCGGCGCGGGTAGCGCGGCCAGTGACCCGTTCTCGTGGACCGGGATCATGGACCAGTGGTTCTACGAGCCGATGCACACCATGACCCAGCTCTGGATTACCAGCGACTTCGGCGAGACGGTCAATGGCTGGATCAACGACTGGTCTGGCATGTACCTGATCGGCAACGGTGTTGCCGGCACCGAGGACTCACCCGACGGCGGCGACGGCGGCCTGTGGTTCGGTGACGGCGGAGCCGGCTGGACCAGCACTGAGGCCGGTGTGGTCGGCGGCAACGGCGGAGACGCGCTCGGCTGGCTGGGCAACGGTGGCGACGGCGGTGCCGGCGGGGCTGGTGCGGCCGGCGGTGACGGTGGTGCCGGTGGCTGGTTCATGGGCAACGGCGGCAACGGTGGCGCCGGCGGTGCCGCAACCGATGCCGGCGGTGCTGGCGGCGCCGGCGGTAATGGCGGCGCGGCGGCTGCCTGGTTCTTCGGCAACGGTGGCGCCGGTGGTGTCGGTGGCGCTGGAATCAACGGTGCCGCAGGCGCTTTCGCCGATGGCGGCAACGGTTGGGGCCAGGCCGGTGGGGCCGGTGGCAACGGCGGCGCCGGCGGCCGCAGCGGCTTCATGTTCGGCGACGGCGGCAAGGGCGGCGCCGGCGGTGCGGCCGGCAACGGTGGTACCGGCGCGACCGGCGACACTGACGGCATGCAAGGTGGTGCCGGTGGTGTGGGCGGTAACGGTGGCGCCGGCGGCGCCCGCGGCTCGGACTACTACGCCGGCTCGTTCTACGGCAGCGCCGGGGCGGCCGGTGACGGCGCGAACGGCGGCAACGGCGGTCTCGGCGGCGGCGCAGCCATCGACTCGGTCACCGGCGAGTACCTCGGTCAGGGCGGCACCGGCGGCAGCGGCGGCAGCGGCGGTAGCGGTGAGCACGGTGGTAACGGCGGCACCGGTGGTGACGGCGGCGACGGCAACGGCCTCAACAAGACCGACCCCACTTCGCCGTACAGCACCGGCGGTCAAGGCGGCTACGGCGGCCATGGCGGTAGTTCGCTCGGAGCCAACACCGGCGGCGCCGGCGGCGATGGCGGCAAGGGCGGCCTGGGCACCCTGGGCTGGGGAGGACAGGGCGGCGGCGGCGGCCAGGGCGGCGACAGCGACAGCGGCACCGGCGGCGCCGGCGGCAATGGCGGCGTCGCAGGTAACGGCGCCACCGATGACGCCTCTGTTGCGACCACCGGTGGCCAGGGCGGTTACGGCGGTCAGGGCGGTAACAGCAACAGCGGCACCAGCGGCGCCGGTGGTAACGGCGCGGCCGGCGGCGACGGGACGCTGCGCGGCGGCAACGGTGGCGGCGGTGGTACCGGCGGTTACAGCCAGACCGGAGACGGCGGCGCCGGCGGCAACGGCGCTGCGGCGGGTAAGGGCCTGGGCTGGAACGACGGCACCACCACCTGGAGTGCGGGCGGCTACGGCGGCCAGGGCGGCGGCGGCGGTAGTAGCGGCTCCGCCGGCACCGGCGGCACCGGCGGTCAGGGTGGCGACGGCGCCGACGGCGCAACCGGCGCAGGCGTGGTCAGCATCGGCGGCCAAGGCGGCGCCGGCGGCGGCGGTGGCACCAGCAGCGGTGGACCTAGCGGTACCGGCGGCAATGGTGGCGCCGGTGGCAGCGGCACCGCATCCGGCGGCGACGGCGGCCAGGGCGGCGCGGGCGGCGACGGTTATTCGGGTCTGTCCACCAAGAGTCCCGGCGGGAACGGCGGCAACGGCGGCGACGGCGGGGCCAGTGGTGGTGTGGCCACCCCGGCCGGCGCACCTGACGGCTTCGGGACCAGCCACGCCGGCGCCGGCGGGACCGGCGGCTCGGGCGGTTACTCCTACGGAGGCGCCGCGGGCGGCAACGGCGGCACCGGCGGAACCGGCGGCGCTGCAAGCGGTTCGGTCGACGGCGGTACCGGCGGCGCGGGTGGCGCGGGCGGTGGCGGCGGCACCGCGGGCAATGGTGGTAATGGTGGTGCCGGTGGCACCGCGACGGCCGGTAACGGCGGAACCGGTGGTAACGGCGGTGCCGGTGGCACGGGTGCAGACGGCGCTGCCGGCCTCAGCGGCATCCCGTTGTTGCCAGGCAGCCCCAACACGGCCGGCGGCAACGGCGGCAATGGCAACGTCGGTGGCACCGGTGGTAACGGCGGGGCCGGTGGAGCTTCCACCTCCGGAACCGGCGGCGACGGTGGCGCCGGTGGTGGCGGTGGTAACGGTGGCGCAGGCGGCGCTGGCGGGCCCGGCGGGACCAATCCCGACACCGGTAACGGCTACAACGGTGGCAATGGCGGCAATGGCGCCAACGGCGGGACCGGTGGCAACGGCGGCGCTCACGGTACCGGCGGTGCCGGCAACGGTACCGGTGGCGCGGCCGGTGACGGTGGCGACGGCGGCGCGGCGGGTGCCGCTGGTCCGGGCGGTGTCCCCACCGGTACCGGAACGCCGGGCGCCGACGGCACCGCCGGCAGTGCCGGAAACGACGGCGCGGCCGGCACGCCCGGTACGTAGCCGACGGCTGAAAGCGACCACGGTCGCCGAGTCCAGCTGGACTCGGCGACCGTGGTCGTTTCGGTGGAACCCTCTCCCCGCGACTGTGCGTGTCCGCCGCCGGCACACCGCCGGCACACCGCCGGAAGCGCCGGATCTGTGCACGCGCACCGTTAGGCATTGACGCGCGGCCACCCGAATTTCTGCTGACGTGATGGAACCGTTCAGCCACAGGCGGCGGCTTTCATACAACGTGGCTGAACCTCACCCGCCGGACGGTGCCTCGTCTCATGTCGCCCGGCGAGCGGGCTAGTCGACCGGGTATTGGCTGGTCCATGCGGTAGTAATGCTGGCGAACAATTCTCAGCAGTTTCTTTTATTAGAGTCCATTTCATGAAAGTGGACGAACGTTGACATAAACGTGATTATGGCAGATTCCATGTAAAATCCGCACATAACCGCAGTTCAGATGGACTAAATGAGGGTCGTTGTCCACGTTTTTGTGTCCGGCGTCATAACCCGGGTCGCTTGTGCCCTCGGTTGCTTCTAAGTTTCGCTTCAGATAACTTGACTTACGGCCGGACGCGCCTCAGGGCGCGGCGACGACTTCCAAGGAGATTTCTTGATGCAGCAAGCACTTCGTCCCTACGCCACCGCGGGCGTCGCGATCGTGGGCGCCGGCCTCGTGGCCGTCACCCCGGCCGTCGCGCCGGTGTACACCGGCAGCATTGCCCGCGACGTGGCGTTGACCGCCGATAGCTTCGGCTTCTCCGACTTCTTCGCCCCCTACGAAGCGGCCTACAACACCGCGCAGGACAACATCGCGCGGATGATGGCTTCTTACGACGCGGCGCCCAACATCGGGTTCACGCAGCTCTCGTCCCGCATGGAGGGGTACCTGCAGAGCATCCAGGACGACCCGTCGACCATCCCCGCGATGATGAACGCCATCCAGACGGACCTGAAAAATGCCTGGTCATCGCTGACGTTGATGAACGCCGACCAGGACACCATCAACGACGTGATCCGCCACACCATGGACAGCGAGTATCTGCTCGGCAACCTCGCCGGTGGGCACGAAATCATCTTCAGCCAGGTTCCGGGCTTTCTTCCGGAAGACCAGGCCGAAACGCTCACCCCGATCATCAACTTCCTCGGGTCGCCGATGAGCGCCGTCATGCTCGCCTCGGTGAGCCCCCTCATCGCTCCGGGGGTCGCGCTCGGCAACAGCCTGCAGGACTTCACCGACGCTCTGGAAAACGGGGACACCTCTGCGGCGTTCCAGCACCTGCTGAACATCCCGGCGAGCATGTTCGACGCCTCACTGAACGGCGCCACGCTCAACCTGGATGCCCTGCTGCCGGCGATCAACGACGCAGGCCTCCTGCCAGGCGGTATGGAGATCACGCACCTCGACTTCGCCTTCGGCGGCTGGCTCAGCACCGGCGGCCATGTCACCGCCGATCCCATGCAGATGGTGGACGCCGACGGGAACCTGATCGCCGAAGTGCCCGCCTCCGGTGGCTCGATCTTCAACAGCATCGGGTTCGACATCTCCGGTATCCCGGTCGTCGGCGACCTGCACGCCCCGAGCGACGCGATCGGCCCGCTCGGCGCCTGGCTGGGTGTGTCCCAGGTGATCGCGTCGCAACTCGGTTGGGGCACGTGGGACGGCAAGGACCCGGTGTTCAGCATCCCGATGCCTGAGGGCTACGTCGTCGACGACGGCGGCGCGGGCGATGCGCTGGCGGACAGCTTCAGCTTCGGTGACCTGCTGGCGGACTTTGGCCTGGTCGGCTGATTCCATCCCGCCCGAACTTCCACTACCAGCGAACTTTTCATAGGAGAGGTGTACGCAAATGACTCGTCGTAACACCGGCAGCAAGCCGGACTCAGCAGGTAAGGCCGGACAGCGGCGCCGCAATCAGGCGATCGGTACCGGCGGTACGGTGGCAGCGTTCCTGGCCTTCGGGATGACCCCGCTGGCCGGCGCGCCGCAGGCCCAGGCCGAAGGTTTCGAGGACCTGTTCGATTTCAGTTGGTTCACCCCGGCTGACGTCAGCTCCGATGCCGACCCGGGACTGGCTGCTTTCGAATTCCCTGATTCAGCAGCCGCTTTCGACATGGCCAACATCATCGACCAGTGGTTCTACACCCCGCTGCACATGGGCATGACCGCCTGGATCGACAGTGACTTCGGCGCGATGGTCAACAACGCCATCAACGAAATGTCCGGGATGTACCTGATCGGCAACGGTGCAATCGGCACCGAGGATGCACCCGACGGTGGCGACGGCGGCCTGTGGTTCGGCGACGGTGGAGCCGGCTGGAGCAGCACGATCGACGGCGAGGCCGGCGGCAACGGTGGCGACGCGCTCGGCTTCTTCGGCAACGGCGGTGTCGGCGGGGCCGGCGGTCTCGGCGCGGCCGGCGGCGACGGTGGGGCGGGCGCCTGGGGCCTGGGCAACGGCGGTGCCGGCGGTGTCGGCGGCGACAACGGTGGTGCGGGCGGCGACGGTGGCGCCGCGGTCGGCTGGTTCTTCGGCAACGGCGGTGTCGGCGGCGACGGTGGTAACGGCATCGCCGGCAGCTTCGCCGACGGCGGCAACGGCAACGGCACCGCCGGCGGTAACGGTGGTGCCGGTGGTCGCGGCGCCTTCAACTACGGCAACGGCGGCGATGGCGGAAAGGCCGGAGCCGGCGGCAACGGGGCGGCCGGCACGGCCGACCACGTCAACGGTGGTAACGGTGGCGCCGGTGGCACCGGCGGCGCGGCCGGCAGTAACTTCTGGGAGACCGGCCACGCGGGTGTCGGCGCCAACGGTGGTACAGCAGGCAATGGTGGCGACGGCTTCCAGGACGAAGACGGCAACTTCCTCGGGAACGGCGGCAACGGCGGTGCCGGTGGTGCCGGCGGCGGGAGCGGCGACCCGATGAGCAGCACCAGCGGCGGTGTTGCCGGTAACGGTGCGGCCGGTGGTTTCGGTGGCGACGGCCTCAAGGGTGGTAACGGCGGTGTCGGTGGTGCCGGCGCCAATGCCGGTGACGGCTCCGGGGGCACCGGTGGCATCGGTGGTGCCGGTGGCGCGGGTGTCACCAATGGTGGCAACGGCGGCGTCGGCGGTGCAGCCGGCTCGTCGACCGGAGCCCACCTGGGCGCTGCCGGCGGTGACGGCGGTCGCGGCGGTGACGCCAGCGGCGCTGCCAATGTCCAAGGTGTCGCCGGTAACGGCGGCAACGGTGGTGCCGGCGGCGCCGGCGCCAGCGGCCCCGCCGGGGCAGGCGGCAACGGTGGCGCGGGCGGTAACGGCGCCACCGATGACGACACCATCCAGACCTTCGGCGGCAACGGCGGTAACGGCGGCGCCGGCGGTGCACCCGGCAGCGGCGTCGGCGGCACCGGCGGTAACGGCGGCGCCGGCGGTAACGGGACCGTGGGTGCTGGCGGCGGCCTGCTCTCCGGCAACCACGCCCAAGGCGGAAACGGCGGAGCAGGCGGCAGTACCGGCCTGACCGGTGCCGGAACCGCCGGTCACGGCGGCGATGGCGGTGCCGGCGGTAGCGGCACCGGTTGGCGGGACGCAGACGGCATCGTCTTCGAGAAGGGCACCGTCTACAGCGCGGGCGGAAACGGCGGCAACGGCGGCAGCGGACCCTCCTCCACCGCCGGAACCAGCAACGCTGGCGGTGACGGTGGTGCCGGCGGCAACGGCGCCAGCACCGGGGTCAGCATCGGCGGCAACGGCGGTAACGGCGGCAGCAGCGCGCTCGGCGCCGGCGGAGCCGGCGGCGACGGCGGCAGCGGCACAGCATCGGGCGGCAACGGAGGCAATGGCGCTAACAGCAGCAATGGTGTGGGCGGCGCGGGCGGTAACGGCGGCGACAGCGCCGGCACCGCGGTGCCGACCAACAATGCCGGGATCGCGGCCAGCCACGCCGGTAATGGCGGTAACGGTGGCACTGGCGGGGGTGGCAACGCCGGCGGTGCCGGCGGTAACGGTGGCAACGGCGCCGGCACGGTCAACGGCGGTAACGGCGGTAACGGCGGAACCGGCAGTTCAGGTGGCGGCACCGGCGGCGCGGGCGGTAACGGCGGCACCGCAGATGCCGGCGACGGCGGCAAGGGCGGCAACGGCGGTGCCGGTGGCGCCGGCACGTCCGGCAGCACCGGGGCGACCGGCACCGACAACGCCGGCGGCGCCGGCACCGACGGCTCGGCCGGTGGTACCGGCGGTACCGGCGGTAACGGCGGCGCTTCGAACACCGGAAACGGCGGTAATGGTGGTGCCGCAGGCAAGGGCGGCACTGGCGGCGCCGGGGGTACCGGCGGGACCGGTGGCGTGGACAGCGCCGGCAACGGCCTGGCCGGCGGGACCGGCGGTGACGGCGGAGCCGGTGGCGCCGCAGGGACCGCGGGCCAGGGCGGCGTGAGCACCAGCGGAGCCGCAGGCAACACCGGGGCCGGTGCCCTCGACGGCAACGGTGGCGCCGGCGGCCGGGGCGGTACCGGAGGCGCGGGCGCAGCCGGGACCGCCGGAAGCGACTCCGAGACGGCGGCCGGCGGCGATGGCACCGCGGGTGGCACCGGTGGTGCGGGTGGCCAAGGCGGCAACGGCGGCACGTCGGGCACCGGTGCCGGCGGCGCCGGCGGGGCCGGTGGTACCGGAGGCAAGGGCGGTGCCGGCGGGGCCGGTGGTAACGGCGGCACCAGCGACGGCAACGGCTTCGACGGCGGCAACGGCGCGTCCGGCGGTGACGGTGGTGCGGCCGGATCCGGCGGGAATGGCGGAGCGAGCACCGACGGCAGCGACGGCAAGGGCGGAGCCGGCGGTACCGGTGGCGCGGCCGGTGCGGGCGGCAAGGGCGGTACCGGCGGCGGCGCCAGCGGTGACGGCCACACCGCCGGCGACGGCGGTAGCGGTGGCGACGGCGGTAACGGCGGCAATGGCGCCGCTGGCACCGACGGCGGCGCTGCCGGCAAGGGCGGCGCCCTCGGCAAGGGCGGCGCCGGCGGCACGGCCGGTACCGGCACCGACGGTGCCGCGAACGGCAACCCCGGAGCACCCGGGACCGACGGCACCGCAGGCGCGGCCGGCTAGCCGCCACTACACAACGACAACGGCCGTCGGGTCCGAAAGGACTCGACGGCCGTTGTCGTTTGTCAGCGTCCTACTTGAGCAGCGCGGCGATCTTCTCCTCGGGGCTCACCAGCTCCGGCAGCGCCTCGAGCGCCTCGGTATGCGGTAGCCGCACCGCCGGATCGGCGAACTCCCGGTAAGCCTTGTCCCCGGCCACCTCGGCCAGCAGATAGCCGGTCAACAGCGCCCGCACCCGCCGCTGGGTACGACGGTCCGAGCCCGGCAGCCCGAAGAAACCCGACAACCGGCGGCCCTGCGGCAGACCGGCCGGCGAGGACTTGGTGATCACCCGCAGCGTCGCTGCAGGCCAGGCATGGGCCAGCTCGATGGCGTTGGAGCGCAGCGCATTCGGATCGCCGATGCTGCTGAAGATCACGCCGGGGGTCTCCAGCGTCGCCGCCGGCTGCTCGGCGGGCGGGACGGTGACCGTCGGGAAAATCGATGCCACCGCTTTCGGTTTCACCGACGACCCGGCGGCGGCGAACACCGCCGCCGACCCGCCGAAGCCGTGGCCGGCCACCGCGAGCCGGTTGCGGTCGACGCTGATCCGGCCCGGCCCCAACCGGATCTCGGTGGCGATCTCCAGGGCACGGCCCAGGTCGGCGGCCAGGTCCAGCACCGACGGTGCCAGCCCCCGTCCGGTGTCGGGGGACGCGGCCACAATGCCCCAGGACGCCAGGTGCTCCAGCAGGCCGGCGTAGCGGTCGGCCCGGGTCAGCCAGTCATGGCCGAACGTCACCGCAGGCAGCCGGTAACCGGATGCCGGGGTGTAGACCACACCGGCCAGGCCCGCATAGGCCAGATCGCCCCGCAGGACGCGGTGCGGACCGGGGCGGGTCAATGCGGTGTAGAGACGCTTGATGCTGGCCACCCGATGACGTTAACGCACCGCGGCAGGCGACGATCAAGGCTTCGCTGACCTGCACGATTCCATTGGCGCGCCCGCCGTTGCACTACCCTGAACAGCTATGTGCGGAATCGTCGGCTACGTCGGGCAGCGGCCCGCCCGCGACGTCGTCATCGAGGCACTGCGCCGCATGGAATACCGCGGCTATGACTCCGCCGGGATCGCCGTCGTCGACGGTGTCGGTCAGCTCACCATCCGCCGCCGCGCGGGCCGGCTGGCCAACCTGGAGGCCGAACTGGCCGCCACCGATCCGGTCCTGTTGGCCGGCGGCACCGGGCTCGGCCACACCCGCTGGGCCACCCACGGCCGGCCCACCGACCGCAACGCCCACCCGCACCGCGACGCGGCCTCCCAATTCGCCGTCGTGCACAACGGCATCATCGAGAACTTCGCCGCGCTGCGCGACGAGCTGGAACGCGAGGGCGTGGAGTTCACCAGCGAGACCGACACCGAGGTGACCGCCCACCTGGTGGCCCGCCAATACCGGCACGGCGACACCGCCGGGGACTTCGTGGCCTCGGCGCTGGCGGTGCTGCGCCGGCTGGAGGGGCACTTCACGGTGGTGTTCGCGCACGCCGATGAGCCCGGCACCATCGTGGCGGCGCGGCGATCCACCCCGCTGGTGATCGGCATCGGCGAGGGCGAGATGTTCCTCGGCTCCGACGTGGCGGCGTTCATCCCCTACACCCGCGACGCGGTCGAGCTGGGCCAGGACCAGGCGGTGGTGATCACCGCGGACAGCTACCGCATCACCGACTTCGCCGGCAAGGATATGACCGGCACTGCTCGCCGGTTTCATATCGACTGGGACCTGTCTGCTGCCGAGAAGGGCGGCTACGAGTACTTCATGCTCAAGGAGATCGCCGAGCAGCCCACCGCGGTGTCCGAGACGCTGCTCGGCCACTTCGAGGACGGCCGCATCGTGCTCGACGAGCGGCGGCTCTCCGACCAGGAACTGCGCGAGATCGACAAGGTGTTCGTGGTGGCCTGCGGCACCGCGTATCACTCCGGTCTGCTGGCCAAGTACGCAATCGAACACTGGACGCGGCTGCCGGTGGAGGTCGAGCTGGCCAGTGAGTTCCGCTATCGCGACCCGGTCCTGGACCGCAGCACCCTGGTGGTGGCGATCAGCCAGTCCGGCGAGACCGCCGACACCCTCGAAGCCGTCCGGCACGCCAAGGAACAGAAGGCCAAGGTGCTGGCGGTCTGCAACACCAACGGCTCGCAGATCCCCCGCGAGTGCGACGCGGTGATCTACACCCGCGCCGGACCGGAGATCGGTGTGGCGTCGACCAAGACGTTCCTGGCCCAGATCACCGCGAACTATCTGGTCGGTCTGGCGCTGGCCCAGGCCCGGGGCACCAAATACCCCGACGAGGTAGAGCGCGAGTACCGGCAACTGGAGGCGATGCCCGACCTGGTGTCGCGGGTGCTCGACGGCACGGAGTCGGTGGCCGAGCTGGCGCGGCGGTTCGCCAGGTCGCCCGCGGTGCTGTTCTTGGGCCGGCACGTCGGCTACCCGGTGGCGCTGGAAGGCGCGCTCAAACTCAAGGAACTGGCCTACATGCACGCCGAGGGTTTCGCCGCCGGTGAGCTCAAGCACGGCCCGATCGCGCTGATCGAGGACGACCTACCGGTGATCGTCGTGATGCCCTCGCCCAAGAACGCCGCGGTGCTGCACTCCAAGCTGCTCTCCAACATCCGCGAGATCCAGGCCCGTGGTGCGGTCACCGTCGTGATCGCCGAAGAGGGCGATGAGACGGTGCGGCCCTACGCCGACCACCTGATCGAGATCCCGGCTGTGCCAACGCTTTACCAGCCGCTGCTGTCGACCATCCCGCTGCAGGTGTTTGCCGCCGGGGTGGCGCAGGCTCGGGGGTACGACGTAGACAAGCCGCGCAACCTGGCCAAGTCGGTCACCGTCGAATAGCGGCGTTCCCCGCGATAACGTTCGGCCGCTCGTCCGTCGAAAACTCAGCGGCGATCACGGCGGCGATGAGACGATGCAGCCGTTGTTGTCGACGATCGAACTGACCCATTGAGGGAGCGCAGTCTTGTCCAACGATGGCCCTGCTGTTCACGTCAACCGGCCCAGGCTACTTCTGATCCTCGGCATGACGGTCTTCTTCATCGCGTCCTACGTCGTCACCGTCGCGTTGTACGAGCGCGCAGGGTGTGGATGCCCGCGCCACCTCACTGAAGGTATGGCGTCGGCCGATGGGACGACCGTCACCATCGACATCGAGGATCTCCAGACGGTGAAGGGCACCCTGAACGGCAAGGTCACTGTCACCCCGGGGCCGGCATTGCTCGATCCGGTCAGACACGGGCTCACCGAAGACCTCAGCGTCGCGGTGCACTCCGCGGTCACGCCGACGAAGCGCACCTGGACCAAGGGCACGGTCCCCGGTGAGTTTCCGGTTCCCTTGACCGTCTCCGGTAACTCGGCGAAGTGGCCGTTCGATCACTACCAGACCGGGCCGATCAGCGTCGATGTCGTCCGCGGTGATGCCACGGTGCCGGAACGGATGTCGGTCACCTTTGTCGACCATATTGCCGGTTGGAAGAACGAGATTGTCAGCGACCGCGAGGACGGCGGCCCGTACCGGATCACGCTGCACCGGTCGCCGAGCACGATGGCTTTCGGCGCCGTGATCGTGGGCGTCTTGATCGCCCTGGCGGCGGTGGCTGTCGTTGTCGCGAACCTGACGTTTTTAGGTTGGCGCAAGTTCCAGCCTCCGATGACGACGTGGTATGCGGCAATGCTGTTCGCGGTAGTCCCGCTGAGAAACGCGCTGCCTGACGCTCCGCCGATCGGATCCTGGATTGACGTCACGATCACACTCTGGGTGATCGTCGCGCTGGTGATGTCGATGCTGGTGTTCATCTACTGCTGGTGGCGCGACCTGAAACCCGAGCCGGATGCGCCGGCACCCGACGTGGTAGCGCCGCAGCGCGATTTGGTGGAGGCCGGGGCGTGACGTCGCCGCCGGGTGGACGGTTCGCGCCGACGTTGACCTGCGGGCTCCCCGCTCGTACGTTGAGGATTTGACGGCGAATGAGAGGCTCTGCGTGGCGCGGCGGGCACTGGTGGTGGCGGTATTGTCGGCAGTGTTGCTGATGATGGCGCCGAATGCCGTTGCGGCACCGACGATCCCTGATGTCGACTCGCTGATCGATGACAGTGGCACGCTGCCCGGTTCGATCAGCGATTTGCCGCGCGCCCCCATCGTGGTCTTCGCGACCGATTCGGGGCTGGTCTGCCGGGTGTGGCAGGGAAGGATCACCCATGACGTCAACTGCACGGGCGACATTCCGGGGGCTCCGCCGGAGGCCCGTTCGGTGCAGCTGCCCGGAATCTACGGGAAGGGAACCATACCGGCGCGTTTCGTGGCCGGCCCGCCGGAGGCTCTGGTAGGCGGCGGCCCACCGACCGCAAGGCTTGCGGTCGGACACAAGATCGTGTTCTGGGATTTCTCACCCACCCGGTCGATGGTCTGCGGTGTCCCGCCGTCGACTGAATTGGTGTGTGTGCTCAAAGAACCCCAAAGCCCCGGCGATGTCACCACGGGTCCTGTGGTGACGCACGGATTCGTCATCGCGGCACCGCAGAGCCAAGTCTTTTGAGCCGTCACGGGTGGCGGGCGGTGACGCCACCGTCGACGACGATCTGGGTTCCGGTGACGAACGACGCCCGCGGCGACATCAGGAAGGCCACCACCTCGGCCACCTCTTTCGGCTGACCGATGCGTCCCAGCGGAGCGGCGGCCACGAAACCGGCTGCCACCTCTTCGACATCGAGGGCGATCTGCAGCATCGGGGTCTCGATGAAACCCGGACACACCGCGTTGACCCGGATCCCGGCCGGGCCCAGCTGCGCGGCCATCGACCGGGTCAACCCCAGCAGGCCGGCCTTGGAGGCGCAGTACGCCGGGATGAACGGATTGGCGGTCAGCCCCTCGATGCTGGAGATACCGACCACCGCCGGGTGACCGCCGGCCCGGGCGACGGCCTCCAGATGCGGCAGCATCAGCTGCACCAGCATCGCCTGGGCGCGCAGGTTGACGTCCATGACGGCGTCCCAGGATTCACCGGTGTAGGCGCCGACCGGTTCGGGCAGCACCCGCCCGGCCGCATGCACCAGCCCGTCGATACCGTCGAGCGCGTCGGCAGCGGCAGCGACCGCGGCGGGCAGCGCGGCGTCGTCGCAAACGTCGACCACCGCGCCGGGCATGCCCAGACCGTCGGCAACGTCGTGGACCGCCTCGGCGATGTCCCACAACGCCACCCGGCGCCCCTCGGCGATCAGCGCCGCAGCGCAGGCCCGGCCGATGCCCGATGCCGCACCGGTGACGACGATACCGCTCAACTGCGGTCTCCTTCGGTGATGACGAACTGCGACCAGTCCGGTTCGCGCACCGCCGCCCAGTATTCGTCGAGCCGCCACGGGCTCACGGTGTGGATCTCGCCGTCGGCGTTCTTGAAGTAGGAATGCGTGATCGCCGGGTGCGCCCACACCATCTTGACGATCTCCTCCTGGGTCGCCCGATGCCACTCGGCGGCGGCGTGGACGGTCGGTTCGATCGCGTGCAGCCCCTCGCCGGCGAGCTTGGCCAGGCAAGCGTCGATGTAGCGCATCTCCAACTCCGAGTTGAAGATCAAGCTGCCGCCGTGCGCCAGATGTGCACCCGGCCCGTAGAGCAGAAAGAAGTTCGGGAACCCGGGCACGGTGATGCCCAGATACGCATACGGCCGGCTGCCCCACAGCGCGTGTAGATCGGTGCCGTCGCGGCCGGTGACCCGCATCGGCCACAGCACGTCGGTGTGCCGAAAGCCGGTGGCATACACGATCACATCGACGTCGTGGTGGACGCCGTCTTCGGTCTGCACGCCCCGCGGAGTGATCCGCTCGATACCGGTGCGCACCAGCTCGACGTTGTCGCGCTGCAGGGTCTTGAGCCAGGTGCCGTTGTCCTGCAGGGTGCGTTTCCCGGTGGCCGGGTAGTCCGGCAGCACCTTGGCCAGCAACTCCTCGTCGTCGTCGACCTGACCGGTGATCCAGCCGGTGAACATCTGCCGGGCCAGGGCGTTGATCTCGCTGACCGCGTAGTCCTGGTCGGGATAGTCCGGGTCGACTCGGGCGGCCTCCAGGCCCTTGTCGGCGCCGGGCCACAGCAGCAGAAACCGGTACCAGCGGCCGTAGAACGGCAGATGTTCCAGCGCCCAGCGCACTCCGTCGCCGACCGGGTCGTGATACATCGGGTTGGGGAACATCCACTGCGCGGTGCGCTGAAACACCGTGAGGTGTTCCACCTTTCCCGCAATGGCGGGCGCGATCTGGAAACCGCTGGCGCCCGCCCCGATCAGCGCCACCCGCTTGCCGGTCACATCGACGCTGTGGTCCCAGGCCGCGGAGTGAAACGACGGCCCGGTGAAGCTATCCGCGCCGTCGAAGTCCGGCAGGTGCGGACGGTTGAGTTGGCCGACCGCGGTGATCACCGCGCGTGCCCGCAACTGCTCGCCGGCCGCGGTGGTCAGGGTCCAGGTGCCGGTGTCGTCGTCCCAGGCCGCCTCGGTGACCTCGGTGCGCCACCGAATGTGTTCGTCCAGACCGTGTTTGGTGATCAGATCACTGAAATAGGCTTGCAGCTCCGGCTGTTCGGCGAAGTAGTGCCCCCAATTGTTGTTGGGCGCGAAACTGAAGCAGTAGAAGTGGTTGGCCACGTCCACCCGGGCGCCCGGGTAATCGTTCTCCCACCACGTGCCGCCCGGACCGGCGTTCTTCTCCACGATGGTGAAGGGAATGCCGGCCTGCGCCAGACGGATTCCGGCCAGCACCCCGGATTCTCCGCAGCCGATCACCACCACCGGCAGTTCTGCCGTCCGGTCGCGATCCAGGGATGCGGGTCGGCGCGGGTCGACGCCATCCAGGTCGAGCTCTTCAGCGAGCAGGCCCAGGTAGTCATCCGGCACGGTTTCGCAGGCCGCCCAGTCCATCATCTCCTTGATGAGCTCGGCGGGCAGCGGCGCGGGCTGCGGGCAACCCCGGTCGCGATAGTCGACGATCACCGGCAACGCCTCGGCGCGGGCGCGGGCCTTGTCCTCCTCGGACATGAAGCCCTGGATCTCGTTGAGGAAGATCCCGTTCTGCGCGAACTCGCGGATGAACCGGGGATCGCCGGTGATGTGCACGCACGACAGCAGCAAGGTGGGGATGCTGACCTGCTCGAGGGCTGCGGCGATCTCGGAAGTCGCAGTGCTGAACGGTTCTCCGGCGTAGCGGTTGCGCACCAACTGAAGCCCTTTCCGTCGATCCGCTACCGTGCGTCGCGAAATTGAAACGGACGATACGCCAGCCGTCGTGACCGATCAAGGATTGCCATCTGTGCGAGGCTGTACGCCCACGTCAGAACCGGTGGACTGGTTGTACACCGGACTCAGCCGATCGCGTCAATTTTCCGGGTGATCGATGCGAGCAGCGTCTCTGCTGGCGTTGCCGAGGTTGTGTGTGCGCAAACTCCGACGCGGACAACAACGTTGTTGCGCGCGGTCAGCCTGGTTTGACAGAACCAGTCGGGGTTGGCGTCGTCCATCATGATGGCAGCGAGTACACCGTTGGAGTCGGTGACATTGTCGATGAACCAGCGTTGGTCCGCTGATGCTTTCGCACTGGCCAAGCGACTGTTGATAATGCGAATGTTGCACTTCCGCCACGCAGTGCTCTGATTGGTGTAGAACACCCTGGCAGCGTCGGCTTGCGGATAGGTGGCTACGGACAGCGAAACATGGTTCACCAAGTTGGGGGAATCGGGTCCGGCCGGGCTGTTCCATCGTTGCCAGCGGATAGCAGTCCAACCGGAGCCTGCGTAGACCCGCGAGGCAACGGAGGGGATCCCTTGGCAATCGGCATCCACCAAATCTTCGGCGTCGATGTACTCGCCGTGCGTGACTAGGTCGATGTCGGGGTCTTCCACCGCGGAAGAGACGACAGCCCTGTCCGGTAGTAGGTCGAGGAGAGCGGCGACGGGTACCGGTGCCCGGCCGGCGGGGGCCGCAATTGACGATGTCGCGCTGGAACGCGCAGTCGGTTCAGATCGCGCGGTCGCGTGCCGGTCACGACCGGCGAGTGCCACGATGAGCACTACGGTGGTCACGGTCAGCACGCACACCAATCCCATGAGCGCCCATATCAGTCGCCTGTTGCCGTGGGGCGGCGGACTCGGCGGCATCGGTGGCCAAGACGGCGGCACCTGACCGCCCGGCCACGGTGGGGTGGGTCCGTTTATAGGCGTAAACCGTGTCGGGTCGTATGGATGAGGAACCGGACCCTGCGGCTCGTTCATCGGTGCACCCGCCCTATCGGTGCCGGCCGGACCTCAGGACCGCATGGGCTGGCGGCGATCTCGGGAGCCTTCCCCGGCGTAGCGGTTGCGCTCCTTCTCACGCTGCCGCGTCGATCTTCTGGTTGACCGAGTCGAGGATCGTCTGGGCCACCGCTGCTGAATCTGTGTATGCGCACGCACTGATGCGGACAACAATGTTGTTGCGAACGCTCAGCGCGTGCTGGCACGACCAGCCACCGCCCCCCTCGCTGGTTAGGGTCGTCTTAAGCACCCCATCGGAGTCGGTGATGCCCCCGACCGACCAGAACTGGTCGGGTGAGTCCGTGACAGCGGGTATGCGGAAATTGATGTTGCGACCTGAGCACTTATGCCATGCTGCGCTCTGCTTGGTGTAGAAGGTGCGGGCCGCTTCGGCTTGTGGATAGGTCGCTACCGACACCATGGCTTGGTGCACCCAAGTGGGTGGATCGGGTTCGGCGGGACTGTTCCACCGCTGCCAGCGGATAGCGGTCCAGCCGGAACCGGCGTAAACCGGCCCGGCAACAGAGGCTATCCCTTGGCAGTCGGCGTCCACCATGGCGTCGGTGTCGATAGCTGCACCGTCGGTGACGAGGCCGATGCCGGGATCGCTCGCTGCGGAGGAGACGACTTCTTTGGTCGGCAGCAGGCCTTCGAGAGCGGATACCGGTACCGGCGCTTGGTCGCTGGAAGCCGCCGATGAGGTTGTCGCGCTGGACTGCGCATTCTCGTGCCGGCCACCGCCGACGACGTTCATGGCGAGCACCACGGCGGCTACGGTCAACACGCAGACCAGCCCCAGCAGGACCCATATCAGTCGGCGGTTGCCGTGCGGTGGCGGACCCGGCGGCATCGGCGGCCAGGACGGCGGCGTATGACCGCCGGGCGTCCGCATGGGTCCGCTCGTCGGCGCAAACTGCGTCGGGTCGTGCGGGTTAGGAATTGGTCGGTGCGGTTCGTTCATCGGTGCACCCCATCCCATCGGTGCCGGTCGCAAACGGACGGCCTGATTTTGAGGAGACGTTATCAGTGGATGGCCCGTAACAGTCCGCCATGCGAGGCTGTACGCCGTGGCAGACGTCAGGACCCGCCTGGCCGCGGCGTGGCACTTCGTGCACAGCGCCCCGCTGACCTACCTGTGGTTGGCGGTGCTGGGGGTCACCACCGCCATCCAGCACCTGGCGGGTCCCCGATGGCACTCCATGCTCGTCGAGCAGTCCACCAACCTGCACCACCTGGCCACCGACCCGCTCGAGGTGCTGGTCTCGAGCCTGCTGTGGATCGACGGCAAGGATCTCACGCCGTATCTGGTGCTGTTCACGCTGTTCCTGGCTCCCGCGGAGCACTGGCTGGGACATCTGCGTTGGCTGCTGGTCGGGTTGATCTCCCATGCGGGCGCGACCTATCTCAGCGAGGGCGCGCTCTACGTGTTGATCCACCTGCACCGGGAATCGGAGCAGCTGACCTACGCCCGCGATATCGGGGTCAGCTACTTCCTGGTCGGCGTGATGGCGGTACTGACCTACCGGATCCGCCGGCCGTGGCGCTGGGGCTATGTCGTCGTACTGCTGGTCATATTCACGGTGCCGTTGGTGCTCAAGCCCGACTTCACCGCGGTCGGCCACGCCGCCGCCGTACTGATCGGATTGTGCTGCTATCCGCTGACCCGGCACCACCCGGCGCGTCCGACTGACCCCGAGGTCCGGACCGGGCAACTAGCCTGACACCGATGCGGCACTACTACACCGTCGAGGAGATCCGCGCCGCCGAGGCGCCCCTGCTGGCAAGCCTGCCCGACGGCGCGTTGATGCGTCGGGCGGCGTTCGGACTGGCCACCGCGATCGGCCGTGAACTGACCTCCCGCACCGGCGCGGTGGCCGGCCGCCGCCTGTGCGCGGTGGCGGGTTCCGGCGACAACGGCGGCGACGCCTTGTGGGCGGCCACGTTCCTGCGCCGACGCGGCGCGGCGGCCAGTGCGATCCTGCTCAACCCGGAGCGCGCCCACGCCAAGGGCCTGGCGGCTTTCGTCAAGGCCGGCGGCCGGATCGTCGACACGGTGCCGCCCGCAACGGATCTGGTGATCGACGGGGTGGTCGGGATCTCCGGGCGTGGAGCCTTGCGCCCTGGCGCCGCCGAAATCTTCGCTGCCGCCGAAGCTGCGGGCATCCCGGTGGTGGCCGTCGACATCCCCAGCGGCCTGGACCCGCACACCGGCGCGGCCGACGGCCCGGCGGTGCATGCGGCGCTGACCGTCACCTTCGGTGGCCTCAAACCGGTGCACGCACTGGGGGACTGCGGCCGCGTCGAACTCGTCGACATCGGCCTGGACCTGCCGGCCACCGACATCCACAGCCTGACTGCCGCCGACGTCGAGGCGTGCTGGCCGGCGCCCGGCCCGCGCGACGACAAGTACACCCAGGGCGTCACCGGAATCCTGGCCGGCTCAGCGACCTACCCGGGCGCGGCGATCCTGTGCGCCGGCGCGGCGGTGGCCGCCACCTCCGGCATGGTGCGCTACGCCGGAAGTGCTGCCGCGCAAGTGGTTTCGCACTGGCCCGAGGTGGTGGCCGCGCCCAGCCCGGCGGCGGCCGGCCGGGTGCAGGCCTGGGCCGTCGGGCCGGGGTTGGGCACCGACGAGGCCTGTCGATCGGCCACCAGCGAGGGGTGGGCGGCCAGGATGGTCAGCGCGTCGGCATCGACGATCACCGGCAGGTCGGTGCCGAGCGCGAACCACAGTGCGGCCGCCCCGGCCTCGTCGGTGCCCAACCCCGGCCCGACGGCCCAGGCCTGCACCCGGCCGGCCGCCGCCGGGCTGGGCGCGGCCA
>NZ_LZMF01000041.1:0-13739 GCF_001673565.1 Mycolicibacter sinensis | reverse complement strand
TGCCCGGTGATCGTCGACCGCAGCGCGTCCAGTAGCACCAGCAGGCCACGGCCGCCGGCGTCGACCACGCCGGCCTGCGCCACGGAGTCGAGCTGGTGATCACCTCGATGGGCGGCCGCGAGGTGCCCGGCACCATCGTGTCGGTGCTGCAGGCCGCCGCGGCGGCCGTCGAGCGATGCGTGGCCCAGGGCTTCGGGCTGGGCGCGGCGATCACTGCCGCCACCGATGCCGCGGCCGCCGCACTCGATCAGACCACCGAGCAGCTCGACGTGCTGGCACAGGCCGGCGTGGTCGACGCCGGCGGCCGTGGCCTGCTGGTGCTACTGGACGCGCTGCGGTCGACGATCACCGGGCAGGCGCCGGTCCGGCCGGTCTACCAGCCGTCCCCGCAGCCACGCCCGCCGGACGCGGTCACCGAACAACCGTCGCCGCAGTTCGAGGTGATGTACCTGCTCGGCGAGTGCGCCCCCGAAGACACCGACCCCTTACGTGAGCGGCTCACCCAGCTCGGCGATTCGGTGGCGATCGCGACGTCAGGGGTGGTCGGCGGCTATTCGGTGCACGTGCACACCGACGACGCCGGTGCCGCGGTCGAGGCGGGCCTGGCGTTCGGCCGGCCGCGGCGCATCCAGATCTCGGCGCTGGGCGGGGCGACCGGCCTGCCGCCGGGCAGCTGGGCCCGCGAGCGCGCGGTGCTGGCCGTCGTCGACGGGGAGGGTGCCCAGGAGCTGTTCGCCTCCGAGGGCGCCTGCGTGCTGCGGCCAGACCCGCACAGCGCCGACCCGGCCACGATCGTCACCGCCCAGCAGCTGTTGCGCGCGGTGGTCGACACCGGTGCGGCCCAGGTGATGCTGCTGCCCAACGGCTACGTCGCCGCCGAGGAGCTGGTCGCCGGGTGCACGGCGGCGATCGGCTGGGGCATCGACGTGGTGCCGGTCCCGACCGGGTCGATGGTGCAGGGGCTATCTGCGCTGGCGGTCCACGATCCGGGCCGGCCGGTGGTCGACGACGGCTACACCATGGCGCGGGCGGCGGGCACCACCCGGCACGGTTCGGTGCGGGTCGCCACCGAGCAGGCGCTGACCTGGGCCGGCACCTGCCGGCCCGGGGATGGGCTGGGCATCGCCGGTGACGAGGTACTGATCGTGGCCGGCGACATCGGCGCGGCCGCGATCGGCCTGATCGACCTGCTGCTGGTGGCCGGCGGTGAACTGGTCACGGTGCTGTTCGGGGCCGGTCTCGGCGCCGAGGTCGTCGACGTGCTGGCCGGACATGTACACGATCGGCACCCGGGAATCGAATTGGCGACCTACCTCACCGGGCACCGCGGCGACGCCCTGCTGATCGGGGTCGAGTAGCGATGGCCACACTGGCCGACCGGCTGGATTACCTCGTCGGCTCCGACGCCGCCGGAAAACTCGACGAGGCGTTCGGCATCCGCACCGTCGGCGACCTGCTGCGGCACTACCCGCGCAGCTACGTCGAAGGCACCGGGGTCCGCGGCGCAGCGGACAGCCGCCCGGTCGAAGGTGACCACATCACCATTGTCGACACCATCGGCTCCGCGGAGCTCAAAGACATGCAGCGCCGCAAAGGGAAGTACCTGGCCGTCACCGTCGGCAGTGGCCGCAACCGGGTCAGCGCGACGTTCTTCAACCCCAAAGGCCTGCGCTGGCGGCTGACCCCCGGGACCCGGGTGATGTTGTCCGGGGAGGTCAAGCTTTTCCGCGGTGCGATCCAGCTGACCCACCCCGACTTTTTGGTACTCAAGGAAGCCGACGGCAACGAGCAGGAACGCAACTTCGGCAGCAGTTCACTGCGCAATATCGCCGACGCCTCGCAAAAGGTCAGCGGGCAGGTCAACCAGGCGGATTTCGAGCGCAGCTGCTATCCGATCTATTCCGCGACCGCCAAATTGCAGAGCTGGGACATCTTCAACTGTGTGCGGCAGGTGCTCGCGGTGCTCGATCCGGTTCCCGACCCGCTGCCGGCGGCGGTGCGCACCGAGCGCGGTCTGCTCGGCGAAGACGAAGCGCTGCGCGCGATCCATCTATCGGACAGCGCCGCCGAACGAGACCGTGCCCGCGAGCGACTCGCCGTCGACGAGGCCTTCGGCCTGCAGTGGGCGCTGGCGATGCGCCGGCACGGCGAGCTGTCCGAATCCGGCCCGCCGGCCCCGCGCCGCGACGACGGGCTGGTCGCAGAATTGTTGGGCCGGTTGCCGTTCGAATTGACGGCCGGCCAACGCGAGGTACTTGGCGTGCTCGAAGGTGAGCTGGCCGCCAGCCGTCCGATGAACCGGCTGCTGCAGGGCGAAGTCGGTTCCGGCAAGACGATCGTGGCGCTGCTGGCGATGCTGCAGCTGGTCGATGCCGGCTATCAGTGCGCGCTGCTGGCGCCCACCGAAGTTCTTGCCGCCCAACATGTCCGCTCCATCCGCGACATGCTCGGACCGCTGGCCCTGGCGGGCCAGCTGGGCGGGTCGGATGATGCCACCGCGGTGGTTCTGCTCACCGGTTCGATGTCGGCGGCCGCCAAGAAGCAGGCCCGCGCCGAGATCGCCGCCGGCCGGGCCGGCATCGTCGTCGGCACGCACGCCCTGCTGGTCGACGCGGTCGAGTTCGACAACCTGGGCATGGTGGTCGTCGACGAACAGCACCGCTTCGGCGTCGAGCAGCGGGACCGGTTGCGCGCCAAGGCTCCCGAGGGCATCACTCCGCACCTGCTGGTGATGACCGCGACCCCGATCCCGCGCACGGTGGCGCTCACCGTCTATGGCGATTTGGAGACCTCGACGCTGCGGGAGCTGCCCCGCGGGCGCCAGCCGATCGCCAGCTCGGTGATCTTCGTCAAGGAGAAACCGGCCTGGCTGGAGCGGGCTTTCGAGCGGATCCGCGAGGAGGTTGCGGCCGGCCGGCAGGCCTATGTGGTGGCACCGCGCATCGACGAGGCCGACGAGGGCGCCAAGCCCGGTTCGGACGAGGCGAACGGCCGCACCTCGGCCACCGCCGTGGGACTGTTCGATCAGCTGCGGGCTGGGCCGCTGTCCGGGTTGCGGCTGGGCCTGATGCATGGGCGGCTCACCGCAGACGAGAAGGACGCGGTGATGGCGGCGTTCCGCGCCGGGGCGGTGGATGTGCTGGTGTGCACCACGGTCATCGAAGTCGGCGTCGACGTACCCAACGCCACAGTCATGCTGATCGCCGACGCCGACTGGTTCGGCGTCAGCCAGCTGCACCAGCTGCGCGGCCGGATCGGCCGCGGTGAGCACGCCAGCCTGTGCCTGCTGGTGACCTCAAGCGGCCCGAAATCCAAATCCGGCAAACGTTTGGCGGCCGTCGCCGGCACGCTGGACGGGTTCGCGCTGGCCGACCTGGACCTGCGCGAGCGCGGCGAGGGCGACGTGTTGGGCCGCGACCAGTCCGGCTGGCGTGGCGGGCTGAAGCTGCTGTCGCTGGCCGATCACGCCGAGCTGATCGAAGCCGCCCGCGACTACTGCATCCAGGCCTGGGTTGCCGACCCGTCCGATCCCGGATTGGCCCGGCTGGCAGCGCCTTTCACCGGCATCGACTATCTGGACAAATCATGACCAACCGCAAAACCCTGCTGTGGCTGGCCGTGGTGGCGCTGCTGGCCGTCGTCGTCGCCTTTCAGACCGTGTCGGCGGCCGGAAACCGTAGCCGCGCCCTCGCCGCCCGGTCCGGCATGCCCACCGTGGCGCCGGGCGCCGATGTGCTGGCCGGAATCCCGGTGGTTGCCGCGCGCACCCATCGCTACGACTATCGCCGGTCGGTGTTCGGCGACGCCTGGGACGACGACAACGACGCGCCCGGCGGCCACAACGGCTGCGACACCCGCAACGACATCCTCAACCGGGATCTGGTCGACATCACCCACGTGTCGACCAAACGCTGCGCGCAGGCGGTGGCCACCGGTGTCCTGCACGACCCGTACACCAACGCCGTCGTCGCCTTCACCCGCGGCGCCAAGATCGGTGAGGCGGTGCAGATCGACCACATCGTGCCGCTGGCCTACGCCTGGGACATGGGCGCGTCAGGCTGGCCGTACCGCCAGCGGCTGCGGTTCGCCAACGACCCGGCCAACCTGTTGGCGGTCGCCGGGCAGGGCAACCAGGACAAGGGCGATGCCGGGCCGGGGCAGTGGATGCCGCCGAATAAATCATTCGCCTGTCAGTACGCCGTCGCCTACATTGCCGTCGTGCGGGGCTACGCGCTGCGGCTCGACGAGGCGTCGGCCGGCGTGCTGCGCCGGGCCGCGGCCACCTGCCCGGCCGGATAGGACGTGTGATGACGATCGACCACTGGGCCACCGCGCCCACGCTGCGCGGTGAGCATGTGCTGCTGCGGCCGACCGTGCTCGCCGACGTCACCGGGCTGGCGCGGGCCTACGACGTCGAATCCACCCGGTATTTCCTCTACGGCAGCCAATCCGGTCCACCCACCGAGCAGTCGGTGGCCGAGGCGCTGGCATCGCCACGTCAGGTACTGACCCAGGTCCAGGCCGCCACCGGCGACATCGTCGGGACCACGTCGATCTACGACATGAGCCAGCCGCATCGCCGGGTGACGGTCGGCTACACCTGGCTATCGGCCCGGGCGCGCGGCTCGGCGATCAATTCCGAATCCAAACTGCTGTTGTTGGACCACTGTTTCGGCACCCTGGGCGCGGGCCGGGTGCAGTTCAACGTCGACGATCTCAACGAGCGCTCCCGGCGGGCGGTGCTGGGCATCGGCGCCACCGCGGAGGGCGCACTGCGCCGGCACGCCCGCCGCAGCGACGGTTCATGGCGCACCACGATGGTCTACTCGGTGATCGACGACGAGTGGCCGGCGGTGCGGGCCGGTTTGGTGGAGCGGATCAACCGCCGAGCGTGACGGCTTACAGGCCGGTGTAGGTCAGCGGGTCCTCGCGCACCCGGGTGCCGTCGTTGAGCCCGTTAAGAGTGTCCATGTGCTCGGCGGCCAGCTCGAAGCCGAAGACGTCGAGGTTGCTCGCGATGCGCTCGGGGTTGGCCGATCGCGGGATGACGACGTTGCCCAGCTGCAGGCTCCACCGGATCAGCACCTGGGCGGGGGTCTTGCCGTACTCGCCGGCGATCGCCGTCACCGCCGGGTGGTCGAGGAGGCGGCCCACCGCCAGCGGGCTGTAGGCCTGCGTGACGATGCCCCGCTCGGCGTGGAAGGCCCGCAGCTCGGCCTGGTTGAGCAGGGGGTGCAGCTCGATCTGGTTGACCGCCGGCGTCTCGAAAGCCAGGTCGATCGCGTCGTTGAGGTGCTCCTCGGTGAAGTTGCAGACCCCGATCGACCGGGTCAGCCCCTGCTCCCGGGCCTGGATCAGCCCGCCGAAGCTGTCGACGTACATGCCCAGCGGCGGGGCCGGCCAGTGGATCAGGTACAGGTCCACATAGTCCATCCCGAGTCGCTCCACGCTGGCATGGCAGGCCTCGATGGCTGCGGTGAGCCCCTGGTCGGCGTTGGCCAGCTTGGTGGTGACGAAGAGCTCGTCGCGGGCGATGCCGGACGCGGCGATCGCCCGGCCGACCGCGGCCTCGTTGCCGTACACCTTGGCGGTGTCGATCAACCGGCAGCCCAGCTCGAGAGCGGCCGAGACCGCGCGCTCGGTCTCGGCGTCCGACAGCTCGGCGACCCCGATGCCCAGAGTCGGCATGCTGTGGCCGTCGTTGAGCGCGATGGAGGGGATCGAAGTGCCCGGCGTCATCTCACCTACCTGTGTAATCGAATGTGCGTGGATCGGGTCCCAGTCGCGCGCCGTCGTCGAGCGAGGATATCGCGGTCATCTCGGCGGTGCCGAGTTCGAAGTCGAAGACTTCGGAATTGCTGACGATGCGCTCAGGGTGGACCGATTTCGGAATCACGATATTACCGAGCTGAATGTGCCACCGGATCAGCACCTGCGCCGGTGTCTTGCCATAACGCTGTGCGACCTTGGTGACCGTCGGGTGCTCCAGCAGCGAACCGCGGCCCAGCGGCGCCCACGCTTCGGTGGCGATGCCCAGGCGGGCGTGCACCTCCCGCAGTTCGGCCTGGCTGAACCGGGGGTGCAGCTCGACCTGGTTGACGACGGGCACGATGCCGGTCCCGTCGATGAGCATCTTGAGGTGTTCGGGGGAGAAGTTGCTCACCCCGATCGAACGGATCCGGCCCTGATCCCGCAGATGGGCCAGCGCCCGGAAGCTCTCGACGAATTTGCCGCGCGCCGGAAGCGGCCAGTGGATCAGGTACAGGTCCAGGGTATCCAGACCGAGCCGGTCCATGCTTTTGTCGAACGCGACCAGCGTCGAATCGTATCCCTGGTCGGCGTTCCACAGCTTGGTGACGACGTACAACTCGTCGCGCGGCAGTCCGGATGTCGTCACCGCACGGCCGACCTCGCGCTCATTGCCGTACAGCGCCGCGGTGTCGATGTGGCGGTACCCGGCCGCCAAGGCGGTGCGCACCGCCTGCTCGGTGTCGGCGGGCGAAATCTTGTAAACCCCGAAACCGAGGGAGGGGATGGAATTACCGTCGTTGAGCGTGACCGAGCGCAAGTTACTTCGAACAGTCATGACACGAAGTCTGCCAGGCGCACCCGCCTCCGGGTCGGCGGCGCGGTGGGCCGAACAGCTGCAGAACACCGCCTTCTCCGTGGGTATGAAGGTGACCCCGATGCTGCCGATCGGGGTGCAGCGGCTGATGACCGGTGGACGGTCGGTGACCATCAACGGCAACACCTTGGACCCCACGTTGCGCTTGGCGTTGGCCGGGCTGCGCGCCCTGGGCATCAACGGCCTCGTCGCCGACGACGACGCGGCGGCCTCCCGCGCTCAGCTGCGTGAGCTGACCGCCGGGCTCGGCGGCACCGACATCCAGGGTTGCGATGTCCGCGACATCACCCTGCCCGGCCCGGCCGGTGACATCGCCGCCCGCCACTACCGGCCGGCCGGTTGCCCCGCTAATGCGGCCCACCCGATGCTGGTCTTCTATCACGGCGGCGGATTCGCGATCGGCGACTTGGACACCCACGACGCGATCTGCCGGCTGACGTGTCATGACGCCGAGGTGGTGGTGCTGTCCGTCGACTACCGGCTGGCCCCCGAGCACCCGGCGCCGGCCGCGGTCGACGACGCCTACGCCGCGTTCCGATGGGCCCATGCGCACGCCGCGGAGCTCGGGGGAATACCCGGGTGCGTGGCCGTAGGCGGGGACAGCGCCGGCGGCAACCTGGCCGCCGGGGTAGCGCTGCTGGCCCGCGATGACGGTGGACCGGCGCCGGTCCTGCAGTGGCTGCTCTACCCGGTGACCGACGTGGCGGCCCAGACGACCCGCTCGCGCACGCTCTACGGCGACGGCTACCTGCTGACCAAGCACGACATGGACTGGTTCACCGCCCAGTACGTGGGCCGCTCACCGCTGGACCCGAGCGACCCGCGGGTGTCGCCGTTGCGGGCTGCCGACCTATCCGGGCTGGCGCCGGCACTGATCGCGGTCGCCGGTTTCGACCCGCTGCACGACGAAGGCGAACAGTTCGCCACGGCGCTGCGCGAGGCCGGGGTTGTCGTCGACCTGCGCCGGACGCGGTCGCTGACGCACGGTTTCATCAACCTGTTCCCCCTCGGCGGCGGCAGCGCCACCGCGACCACCGCGTTGATCTCGGCGCTGCGGGCCCACCTCAGCCGCGGCTGAGGCCGCCAGCCCACGCCGGTACGCTGAACCGCAAACCGACCACCGAACACGAGGACCAACCGACTGTGGCCAGCAAACCCAAACGCCCCGGCGCCTCCGGCTTGAAGGCCGCCGATCACAAACGCAACCTCGCCATGCAGATCGGGCTCGTCGCGATCGTGGTGCTCTTCGCGGTGGGACTCATCGGCTACATCGTGGTGTCCAACAGCCACAAGAAGGGCGCCGGCGCCGGCGAGGCGATCCGGGTGACCTCGAGCAAGCTGGTCAAAGACGACAACGACGAGCCGAAGGCCGTGCTGTCGTTCTATGAGGACTTCCTCTGCCCGGCTTGCGGCAACCTCGAGCGCGCGCTGGGGCCCACGGTGTCCCGGCTGATCGACAGCGGGGCGATCGCCGCCGACTACCACATGGTCGCGATCCTGGATCGCGCGCAGAACGACAACTACTCCTCGCGGGCCGGTGCCGCGGCCTACTGTGTCGCCGACGAGAGCATCGACGCCTTCCGCCGGTTCCACACCGCGCTCTACACCGTCGAGTTGCAGCCGTCGGAGATCGGGACCGACTTCCCCGATAACAAGCGCCTGATCGAGCTGGCCCGGCAAGCCGGTGCCGCCGGCAGCGTTCCGGGCTGCATCAACAGCGGGAAATACCTCAAGATGGTGAGTGGCATGGCCCAGGCCGCCGGAATCCACGCCACGCCCACGCTGCGCATCAACGGCGAGGACTACCGTCCCTCGACCCCGGAAGCCCTCGTCGCGAAGATTCGGGAGATCGTCGGTGACGTGCCCGGTATGGACGTCCCGGCCACCCAGTCGTGAGTATCGCGGCTCCGGCGGTCGACCCAGCCGCAACGCCGGCCTCGCAGGCGCCGGCGGCCCCGCGGGCCTGGGCGGTATTGATCGCCGGAGTCATCGGGCTGGCCGCCTCGGTCACCCTGACCGTCGAGAAGATCCGGCTGCTCACCGACGCGTCGTATATCCCGTCGTGCAACCTGAACCCGGTGCTGTCCTGCGGGCCGGTGATGGGCACCCCGCAGGCATCGGTCCTGGGTTTCCCCAACCCGCTGATGGGCATTGTGGCGTTCACCGTGGTGGTGGTCACCGGTGTGCTGGCGGTGACCAAAGTGTCTCTGCCGCGGTGGTATTGGGTTGGTATGGTGGCCGGCACCCTGGTGGGTGCCGGCTTCGTGCACTGGCTGATCTTCCAGAGTCTGTACCGGATCGGCGCGCTGTGCCCGTACTGCATGGTGGTGTGGGCGGTCACGATGGTGCTGCTGGTGATATTCGCGGGAATCGCGTCGGATGAGGATCGCGGAATATCGGGGCTTTTGCACCGGTGGCGGTGGACGTTTGCGGCGTTGTGGTTTATCGCGGTATTTCTGTTGGTATTCCTGCGCTTTCAGGATTACTGGTTGACGCTGACTTAAGGAGTGCCTTGTGATCTCCAAAGTGCTGGTCGCCAACCGCGGAGAGATCGCGATCCGCGCGTTTCGCGCCGCCTATGAGCTCGGGATCGACACGGTGGCGGTCTATGCCTATGAGGACCGTAATTCGGTGCACCGGCTCAAAGCCGACGAGTCCTACCAGATCGGCGAGGCGGGGCATCCGGTGCGCGGCTACCTGTCGGTGGAGGGCATCGTGGCCACCGCCAAGCGGTGCGGCGCCGACGCGGTCTACCCCGGGTATGGCTTCTTATCGGAGAACCCGCGGCTGGCGCAGGCCTGTGCGGATGAGGGCATCACCTTCGTCGGCCCGAGTGCTGCCGTGCTGGCGCTGGCCGGCAACAAGGCACATGCGGTGGCCGCCGCGCGGGAGGCCGGGCTGCCGGTGCTGGCGGCATCGGAGCCGTCGCGCTCGGTAGAGGAATTGGTTTCCGCGGCAGCCGATATGTCGTTTCCGCTGTTCGTCAAGGCGGTCGCGGGCGGCGGTGGCCGCGGGATGCGCCGGGTCGCTGATATCGACGGGCTGGCCGAGGCTATCGAGGCCGCCAGCAGGGAAGCCGAATCCGCGTTCGGCGACGCGACGGTGTATCTGGAGCAGGCGGTGATCAACCCGCGCCACATCGAGGTGCAGATCCTGGCCGACACCCACGGCAACGTCGTGCACCTGTTCGAGCGGGACTGCAGTGTGCAGCGCCGGCATCAGAAGGTCGTGGAGTTGGCGCCCGCACCCAACTTGGATCCGGATTTGCGGGAGAAGATCTGCGCTGATGCCGTCGCGTTCGCGCGGCACATCGGCTACAGCTGTGCGGGAACGGTGGAGTTCCTGCTCGACGAGCGCGGCCACTATGTGTTCATCGAGATGAATCCGCGGATTCAGGTGGAGCACACGGTGACCGAGGAGATCACCGATGTGGATCTGGTGTCGGCCCAGTTGCGGGTCGCCGCCGGGGAGTCCCTGGAGGATTTGGGCCTGCGCCAAGACGACATCGTTTTGCATGGCGCGGCGTTGCAGTGCCGGATCACCACCGAGGATCCGGCCAACGGTTTTCGTCCCGACACCGGCCGGATCACCGCCTACCGCAGCCCCGGCGGTGCTGGTATCCGGTTGGACGGCGGCACCAACTTGGGTGCGGAGGTCAGCCCGCACTTCGACTCGATGCTGGTCAAATTGACCTGCCGGGGCCGGGATTTCCCCACCGCGGTGAACCGGGCGCGCCGGGCCATCGCCGAGTTCCGCATCCGGGGCGTGTCGACGAACATCCCGTTTTTGCAGGCGGTGCTCGATGATCCCGACTTCCGGGCCGGGCGCGTCACCACGTCGTTCATCGATGAGCGCCCGCAACTGCTGACCTCGCACGCCTCAGCGGACCGGGGCACCAAGATCTTGACCTATTTGGCCGATGTCACCGTCAACCAGCCCCACGGTGCGCGCCCGTCGGCGGTGTACCCGCGCGACAAGCTGCCTGAGATCGACCTGTCGGCGGCGCCGCCGCCGGGTTCCAAACAGCGGCTGATGACGTTGGGGCCCGAGGGATTTGCCCGCTGGCTGCGGGAATCGCCGGCTGTTGCGGTTACCGAGACGACGTTTCGCGATGCGCACCAGTCGCTGCTGGCCACCCGGCTGCGCACCAAGGGCCTGCTCAACGTGGCCCCCTACATCGCCCGCACCACCCCGCAGCTGTTGTCGATGGAGTGCTGGGGCGGGGCCACTTACGATGTGGCGCTGCGCTTTTTGAAGGAGGACCCCTGGGAGCGGCTGGCGGTGCTGCGTGAGTCGCTGCCCAACATCTGCCTGCAGATGCTGCTTCGGGGCCGCAACACCGTCGGCTACACCCCCTATCCGGAATCGGTGTGCTCGGCGTTCGTGGCGGAGGCGACCGCTACCGGTATCGATATCTTCCGGATCTTCGATGCGCTCAACAACGTCGACTCGATGCGCCCGGCGATCGACGCGGTGCGCGAAACCGGTTCTGCGGTGGCTGAAGTCGCCATGTGCTACACCGGTGATCTCACAAATCCCGCCGAGAACCTCTACACCCTGGACTACTACCTGAAGCTGGCCGAGCAGATCGTCGACGCGGGCGCGCACGTGCTGGCGATCAAGGACATGGCCGGGCTGCTGCGGCCCGCGGCGGCCACCACGCTCGTCGGTGCGTTGCGCAGCCGCTTCGAGCTGCCGATCCACGTCCACACCCACGACACCCCCGGTGGGCAGCTGGCCACCTACGAGGCGGCCTGGCACGCCGGTGCCGACGCCGTCGACGGGGCGGCCGCACCGCTGGCTGGAACCACCAGCCAGCCCGCGCTGAGCTCGATCGTGGCCGCCGCTGCCAACACCGACTTCGACACCGGCCTATCCTTGCCGGCGGTGTGCGACCTGGAGCCCTACTGGGAAGGGGTCCGAAAGGTCTACGCGCCGTTCGAATCCGGTCTGGCCGGGCCCACGGGTCGGGTCTATCGCCACGAGATCCCCGGCGGTCAGCTGTCCAATCTGCACCAACAGGCCAAGGCGCTGGGGCTGGCCGACCGGTTCGAAGACATCGAAGCCAACTACGCCGGAGCCGATGCGGTGCTGGGCCGGCTGATCAAGGTCACCCCGAGCTCGAAGGTGGTCGGCGACCTGGCGCTGGCTCTGGTCGGCGCCGGGATCACCGCCGAGGAGTTCGCCGCCGACCCCGCACGGGTGGACATTCCCGATTCGGTGATCGGCTTTTTGCGCGGCGAACTGGGCGAGCCCGCCGGCGGATGGCCCGAACCGCTGCGCACCAAGGCCTTGGCGGGCCGCGAACCGGCGCGCGAAGTCCAGCAGCTGTCCGCCGACGACGAGGCCGCGCTGGCCCTGACCGGACCCAAGCGCCAAGCCACCTTGAACCGGCTGCTGTTTCCCGGCCCCACCAAGGAATTCGAGGAACACCGCGAGCTCTACGGCGATACCTCACAGCTCTCAGCCAACCAGTACTTCTACGGATTGCGACAAGGCGAGGAGCACCGGGTCCGCCTGGAGCGCGGCGTGGAACTGCTGATCGGGCTAGAAGCCATCTCCGAACCCGACGAACGCGGTATGCGCACGGTGATGTGCATCATCAACGGCCAACTGCGGCCGATCGAGGTGCGTGACCGCAGTGTGGCCAGCCAGGCACCGGTGGCCGAAAAAGCCGACCGCACCAAGCCCGGCCACGTTGCGGCGCCGTTTGCCGGCGTCGTCACCATCGGCGTCTCAGAGGGCGATCAGGTCAGCGCGGGACAGACCGTCGCCACCATCGAGGCGATGAAGATGGAGGCCGCCATCACCGCACCGGCACAGGGAACCGTGGCCCGGGTGGCCGTCGCCGAGACCGCCCAGGTCGAAGGCGGCGACCTGCTGGTGGTGCTGAACTGACCCGCATCGTCGGCGGCACCGCGGGCGGACGGCGCATCCTCGTGCCGCCGCGCGGCACCCGACCGACCACCGACCGGGTACGCGAGGCACTGTTCAACGTGCTCGACGCCCGGTTGGACCTGACCGAGATGGCAGTGCTGGACCTGTACGCCGGGTCGGGGGCGCTGGGACTGGAGGCACTGTCGCGGGGTGCGGCCACGGCGCTGTTCGTCGAATCGGACCGTCGCGCCGCCGAGGTGCTGGCCGCCAACATCGCCGCGCTGGGTTTGTCCGGTGCGACGCTGCGGCGCGGCACGGTGGCCTCGGTGCTGACCGCCGGCACTGATCGGCCGGTGGATCTGGTGCTGGCTGATCCGCCCTACGAGATCGGCGCCGCCGACATCGACGCGCTTCCGGAGCTGTTGGCCGCCGGCGGCTGGGCCGGGCCGGGCACCGTGGTGGTGATCGAGCGGGCGGCCTCGAGCCCTGCGATGCGGTGGCCGGACGGCTGGGAGGTGTGGCCGGATCGCCGCTACGGCGACACCCGGCTGGAGCTGGCCGAATGGTCCGGCCAGGACTGCTAGCGTCTTGAGCCATGAGCGGTGCGTTGTGCCCGGGTTCGTTCGACCCGGTGACGCTGGGACACGTCGACATCCTGGAGCGCGCGGCCGCGCAGTTCGATGAGGTGGTGGCCGCGGTGCTGATCAACCCGGCCAAGAAGGGCATGTTCAGCCTGGAGGAGCGCCTCGAGATGATCACCGAAGCCACCGCGCACCTGCCCAATGTGCGCGCGGAGTCGGGCCGGGGCCTGGTGGTCGACTTCGTCCGCGAGCGGGGGCTGACCGCGATCGTCAAGGGCCTGCGCACCGGAACCGACTTCGAGTACGAGCTGCAGATGGCCCAGATGAACAAGCACATCGCCGGGGTGGACACATTTTTCGTGGCGACCACCCCGCGGTATTCGTTCGTGTCGTCGTCGCTGGCCAAGGAGGTGGCGTCGATGGGCGGCGACGTCTCCGATCTGCTGCCCGAGCCGGTGAACCGGCGGCTGGCGGAGAAGCTGGGCGCGTAACCGCCGCGTTCGGCGAACGAAACTCGTTATCTGACAACTCTTTTGAGTTGCGATTCGGTGCCGTGGTAGTGGGCTGCTCAGTTGGTGGTCGGTGGTGGTTGGGGTTGGAAGGGTTGGTACCACCACCATTGGGCGCGTTCGCCGGTGGGTCCGGGGCATGGTGGT
>NZ_LZMF01000040.1:0-851 GCF_001673565.1 Mycolicibacter sinensis | reverse complement strand
TAACTGGACGACGACGGCGCGACCTGGGTGCCGCAGGACGTCGAGAAAGACACCATCGCGATGATCCAGTACACCTCCGGATCGACCAAATCCCCCAAGGGCGTCATGGTCAGCCACGCCAACCTGATGCACAACATGGAGGTCGTGCGCCAGCGGTGGAAGGGCCACGACGGCGACGTAGCGGTGTGGTGGCTGCCGCAGCACCATGACATGGGCCTGATCGGCGGCGTCCTGGAGATGGTCTACGTCGGCGTCACGACCTACATGATGCCGCCCAACACCTTCATCAAGCGGCCGGCGAGCTGGCTGGAGATGCTGTCGCGGCACCGCGCCACGATCACCGGCGCGCCGACCTTCGCCTACGACCTGTGCGTCAAGACCACCACACCGGCCCAGCGCGCGGCACTGGACCTGTCGAGCTTGTCGATCGCAGTGATCGGCGCCGAGCCGATCAGCGCCGAGACGCTGCAGTCCTTCGCCGAGGCGTTCGCGCCGGCCGGGTTCCGGCCCGAGGCCTTTATTCCCGCGTACGGGCTGGCCGAGGCAACCCTGGGTGTGACGGGCATGTCCGAGTCACCGGTGCCGGTGGTCCGGCACATCGACCGGACCGCGCTCAGCGAGGAGCGGGTCGTCGAGGTGGCTGCCGACACCGCCGGGGCGGTGCCCCTGGTGGCCTGCGGCGCCAAGGCGGAGAGCCAGCAAGTCCTGATCGTTGACTCCGAGACCCGGTTGCGCCGCGGCCCTGAGGAAGTGGGCGAGATCTGGGTGTCCGGGCCCAGCGTCGGCGTGGGCTACTGGGGACGCCCCGAGGAGACCGAGCACGCCTTCAACGCGTACGTGGCCGACACCGG
>NZ_LZMF01000039.1:0-51076 GCF_001673565.1 Mycolicibacter sinensis | reverse complement strand
ACATCGAAACGCCCCGCCATGCTGCGCATCGCGTCCGGATCGGTCATAAAACGTGTTGCCACTGTTGTCTCTCCTTGTCTTGAAGTTCGTTGGTTGTTGTTTCTCGTAGTTACCTGGTCACCGGATAGAGCCGCCGGTCATGTCCGGCTGTGCACAAAAGAACGGCTCTCCTCCCATCAGCCCGCCGAAGCCGCGTTGGCGGCCTCGGTGGCGGCGTAGGAGGTGGCACTGCTGTTGAGGGTGGCTACGAACATCTCGTGGATCGCCGCGGCCTGCGCGCTCACCTGCTGGTACATCGTCGCGTGGGCGGCGAACTGTGCGGCGGTCAACGCGGAGACCTCATCGGCGGCAGCCGGAACCACGCCGGTGGTCGGGGCGGCGGCCGCGGCGTTCTGCGCGTTCAGCGCCGCACCGATTCCGCTCAAGTTCCCGGCCGCGGCGGCCAGCGCTTCCGGTTGCGCGTTCACGAACGACATTGGATTTCCTCCTCGGATCGCCGTCAGCAATCGTTCTGCCACTGAGCGTAAGCGCTGAAAACGGCCGATACGGCCCATGATGCCTACTGTTCATCTGGCCGAAGCAACTGTTCACCTGGGGTAACGAAGGGGTAACCCGGGGCCGGTGTCGCCACCCCTGAAACGAAGCGGACCTGCTGAAACACAATCTTGCAATTCCGCGCCGCAGGCGCCCGCGCCACGCCGCGCCGGCGCGCCCGCAACGGCCCCCGCGATTTAAATCTGGTCGCGGCGAAATGCCGCCGGCCGCGCCGCGCGTGACCCCGCCAGCAACTGCTCGACGCTGTTACAGGCGTCACAGCGGTGACTGGCGGGACACGGCTCAGCGAACCGGGGTGGCCGTTCGTTCCTGCGCCGGCGCGCGCCGCAGCTCGGTCGCGGCGACCTGCACGAACACCCCGGTGTCCTCGGCCATCAGCAGGCCGCGGCCGCGGGGCAGCGGGCCGCCCTTCATCTTGCCGCGGATAAAGCCTTCGTCCGGGTCGGCGTCCATCACCAGCAGTGGCGCGTTGGCCTGGTGCAGGGCCCGCAGCAGCGGGTCGCTGCCCGCCGAGGACCAACCGCCGAAAGTCCGGGTGGCGATCACGTGCAGGCCCACATCCGCCGACCGGGTCACCCAGGGGGCGGCCTTCTGGAACGGCGAGTCGAACCCGGGCGGGAACTGCTGGATGTCGTCGATGATCAAGAAGATCTCCGGTCCGCTCCACCAGGTGCGGGACAGCAACTCCTCGGCCGACAGGCCCGGCGGTGGCTCACGGTTGGCCAGCGTGGCCGCCAACTCGTTGATCAACGCGACCGCCCCGTCCATGTTGTAGGCGAACTTCTCCACGTAGTCCGAGCCCAGGGTGGTCAACAGCTGCCGACGGGGGTCGATCAGCCACACCTGCGCAGACGGCTGCCCGGTGGGCGGCGCGGTGCTGGAACCGGGTGCGTACAGCCGCTCGATCTCGCTCATGATGGTGGCCAGCGTGGTGGTGCGACCGCTTTCCCGGCGACCGGTCACCATCAGGTGCCCGTTCTCGGCGAAGTTCAGATAGACCGGCTGCAGGTCGAGTTCGGAGATCGCCCACGCGATGCCCCCGGCGCCCACACCTTCGCGCTTGTCGTTGGCCGCGACCGCCCGCACCTCGTCCAGCCCGAACCGCGCCGGCAGGCGCCGCACCGGGCGCACCCGGCCCACCGCGACCTGGCTGACCGCGGCGCCGACGCTGTCGGATTCGAAGACCCGCTCGTCGGTGCCGGCCATCGCCGGCCGGGCGATGAGCGTGTGCAGACCGGACTGGGGATCGCTGTCCAGTCGCACGTAGTTGACCGCGACCATGCCCCGGCCCGGCTTGACCGGGACATCCTTGGCGAACCGGGAACGCACCAGCTTGGCGTCCTCCACCGCGGCCAGGCGCAGCTCGACCCGGGATCCGAAGCCGCTGCGGACCGGCGGGCGCAACTCCGACTCGCGGTCGGCGGTCACCACCACGTGCACGCCGAACGACGGTCCCTGGTTGATGATCTGGTTGACCTGCTCGACGAGCACCTCGTTGTCTTCGGACAGCGCCCGGTAATTGTCGACCACCAGGTAGACGTCGCCGAACCCGTCGTTGGGCACTTTGCCGGGGGCACCGGCGAACTTGCGCCGGCGGAAGACGTCCATCGAGGCCACGTCGTTCTCCAGGAAGCTGCGCTTGCGGGTCCGCACCAGCGCCAGCAGTTCGGCGACCGTGCGGCGCACGCCGTCGGGGTCGGTCGGCCCGCAGACGCTGCCCACGTGAGGCAGGCTGGCGACCGTGGTCAGCGAGGTACCGCTGTAGGCCAGGCAGTAGAACTGGACCTGTTCGGGGGTGTGCGTCAACGCCGCCGAGGAGATCAGCGTCTGAAGCGCAGTCGTCTTGCCGGCACCGCCAGCGCCCAGGATCAGCACGTTGGCGCCCGGCCCGGAGGTGTCCACCGTCCACGGCGGCTGGTCGTGCTTGTACGGCCGGTCGATGACACCGATCGGGAACACCAGGTCCCGGCGGGTGCCGTAGTCCTGCTGCCACGGGTGCCCGAGGTAGCGGTTCACCAACTCGTCGACGGCCACCGGGACGTCCAACGGGGGCTGCCACAGCCGGTAGGGCTCGAAGTCGATCTGGCGCAGCTGGTCGATGATGACCGTGCCGACCTTGGGCGTCCGGATGAAGTCCTCGTCCTCGGCGGGGGGCTCCTCGGCCGGGGTGGCGGTGATGGCCGGGGTCTCCTCGGCCGCCTCGAGCTCAGTCCCGCTGACGCTGACCTCCAGCGGAGTGAAGGCGGTGGTGAACAGCTGCGGCCGGATGTAGTCGATGGAGTGCACCTGCGGCAACGCCTCGTCGTCGAGGATCCCGCCGCGGTGGTAGTCGCGCCACAGGAACTCGGCCTGGAAACGGATGACCTCTTCGCCGCTCTTGCGGAAGTAGCCCAGGCCGGCCTTGCCCGGCAGGTTCACCGCGTTCGGCACGCCGGCAGCCTGTGCCGCACCGGCCGTCTGCGCCTTGAGCACCAGCCGGTAGCCCATGTTCTCCATCAGCTTCTCGGCGCGGCTCTCGATGGTCTGCGACGCCATCATCAGGTGCACCCAGTAGGCGCGGCCCTGCCGGCCGATCGAGTCGAGCACCTCTACCGCCGTCGGCATGATGCGGAACCACTCGTAGAACTCGTCGATCACCACGACCAGCATCGGCAGCGGCGGCAGGCTGTGGTCGCCGCGCGCCCGCATCCGGGACCGAATCTCGTTGTACTCCTTGGCGCCGTCGACGCCCGCGCTGTCGCACATCGACTTGCGGCGCGCGATCTCGCCCCACATCGCCTCCAGGAAGCGTTCCATCAGCGCCTGGTCGTCTTCCAGGTCGGTGATGATGCGCGACACGTGCGGTACCCCGGAGAACGGCTTGACCGCCGACCCGCCCTTGAGGTCGGCCAGCACGAACTGCAGCTCGTCCGGCGGGTGGGCCAGCAGCAGCGATTCGATCACCGTGCGCACCAGCGTCGACTTACCCGAGCCGGTGGTTCCGGACATGACGCCGTGCGGGCCGTCGCCGCCCTCGTCCAGCGACTTCATGTCGAGGAACAACAGCTCACCGTTGTCGGAGCGGTTGCCGAACGGCACCCGCAACCGGGCCCGGGTGCCCTCCTGCTGCCGGCTGGTCCACAGCTGGGCGAAGTCGATCCGCCCGGCGTCCTCGATGCCGTAGTAGGACAGGATGTCGCGGGCCCCGATGTGGTGGGTCACCCGCTGACCGATCTCCTCGTAGGCCTCGGCCAGCCGCCAGTGCGCCATCCGCTGCGCGAACTGCTCGGCGTCGGTCGGACTGACCTGGTCGGCCAGGGCGAAGAACCACTCGTTGTCGTCGATGACCATCCAGGTGTCCCGGTCGCGCGGCAGCGCGTTGATGATGCCCCTGTCGTCGAAGCGCAGCACCCGCTGCGAAACGCCCCGCCACTCGGGTGCGCCGGTCAAGTCGAAGAACGTCACCCCGTCGATGCCCTCGGTGGTGTTGACGTACTCCCACTGCGGATCATCGCCGTCGACGATGATCAGGTGGTGCGGCGTCGGCGTCTCCGCCGACGAGCTGGCGTGCCGCGGCATGAACGATCCGCGCCCGGAGAACAGCTCGGCGTGTTCGGTGGCGAAGTCGCGCACCGAGCCGTACACCATGCGGGCGTTACCGGCGGCGTCTTGGCGGCGCGGGTCGCCGAAGTGCGGCAGCCACTTCACCCAATCCCATTGCTCCACATCGGAAGTGACGACAACCATGCGGAGGTGGTCAGGTCCGTGCGAGAACGCCAACTGGCAGATGATCGCGCGCATCAGCCCGAGCACGTGCTCGCGATCGCCGACCAGCGAATACCACGGCTCGACCAGCAGCGAGACCATCTTGGGCAGGTTGTAGACCACACTCTGATAGCGCCCGAACTCCTGCAGCGCCTTGCCGGTCACCGGTTCGAGCTCGATGTCGGTGGGCATGTTCTGCGGCTCGCCCCAGGTGACCTCGGGCCGCGTCATGCCGACCCCGACCCGAGCCAGCCCGAAGTTGAGGTCCTTGCCGTTGGGCTGGCGCTCCCACATCCGCGATGATCCGACCGCGGCGGCCAGCGTGGACGGCGCCGGGTGGTACCACCGGTAGTTGGCGTCCATGCTGTCGGCGGACTCCGCGGCCGACTCCCGCAGCCGGTCCAGCATGAGCATGAACTGGGCACGCATCGCGTCGAGTTTGGGCCGGCTCAACTGCTGGGCGCCGCCGCCGAAGCGGCCGCCGAACATCATCATCGCGATGCCGCCGATCATGAAGATCGGGAAGATGGCGCCGGCGCCCAGGAACATCCGGGAGCCGTTGGCCACCGTCATCGACACCATGCCGACCAGCAGGCCGACGACCAGCACGCCGACCACCACCAGCCACCACGGCTTGCCCTCCGGCGGCGGGACGCTCAGCGGCGTCGGCAAGACGATGTTCTCCGGCTTGACCACCGGAGCGCGTTCCGGCGTCGGCCGGGCGTATCCACGTTTCACTTGGGCACCGCCAATTCTGCAGGGTTCATATCGGTTGGCAGGGTGTCGTGGCGTACCAGCGCATCCTGGCGGGACAGCGTCGGGCCATGCGCGAGCAGCCGCAATGCCACCGACGGTGCCAATGCGGGCTCACCGACCAGCCCCAGTGCCTTGCGCTCGTCGTCGCCGGGGACGCCGAATCGCACACCGGAGGCGGACAACCACCACAACGATTCCCGGGTGGAGGCGTCCGGGTCGTTGCCGGTCACCGCGACGAAGTTGCCGTAGCCCGGACCGAAGTAGACCCGGTCGGCCTGCGGCATGCTTTTATCGTTGGTCTTCACCAGTGACACCACGCGGCTGATCTGCTTCTGCGGCACCGGGATCGTGGGGCCGGACACCACCTGCACCCGGGCCCGGCTTTCGCCGTTGGAACGCTCCCACCACCAGCAGGTGGACGGGTTCTCCTTCATGTCCACGACCTTGAGCGGCCCCTCCGGGTAGGCCGACAGGTCCAGCCCGGTGACCACCGGCATCTTGGCCAGCGCCGGCGGTGCCACCACGGCCGGCGCACCGCCCGCGGTCGCCCCGGCGTTCTGCAGAATGCGGGCCACCACCGACGACACCGTCTGCACACCGTTCATCAGGACCACCGAATACTGTTGCGGCCCAGCCAATTGTGGAGTGGTGAAGACGGTTCCCACCGGCCCAGGCGCGTTGGGGAAGGCCGGCGGACGACCGGCGTCGGGCACGAACGGCACCGCCAGCTCCGGCCCCACCGGCAAAGCGTCGAACAGCGCCTGGCTCATCGGCCGGGCATGCTCGACCTGTTCGGGCGTGAGACCCAGCGGCAACAGCACCGCCCGGTCGGCGGCGTCGATGCGCGAGCGCCGGCCCTGCCGCACGACCCACGATTCGTCGCCGTAGCGCAGCACCACGGAGTCCGGGCCGTCGAGCACCCGGCGCCGGGAATCGCGGTCGAGGTCGGGGCTGCCGTCGATCACGGTGACCGTCACCGGTGACGTCACTCCGACACCCTGGACATTGGCGACGGTGTCGCAGATCAGCCACGACGAGGACGTCGGTGAGGTCGGCTGAATGTCCGAGGGCGCCCCGGGGATGCCGACGAGCGGGCCGTGCGGCTGTTCGGCGATCTGCGTGGCGCGCACTTTGTGGGGATTGTCGGCCCGACCGGCAATCAGCCGGGCCGAGGCCAAATTCAGCGCCGGATATAAGGTGCCGCCGACCCGCACGTAGAGGGCACCCGAATCACGGTCGGCGATTATCGGCGATTCGTTCAGCTGGCCCGACGGGCTCAGAAACGACCACAGCAGCGCTCCGAGGCAGATGACCGAGGCCGCCGAGACCGAGGCGACCACGGCCAGCGCCTGCCGCCGGCCCGGTTCCACCTCCATCCGAACCTGCCAGCGGGTCAAGGCCATCGCGGTGCGTCGCGCCAGGAATTGGTACCCGGTCATCTGGGTGCGCGTCGACAACCCCAGGCCGTAGCCGGGCCCCCGCTGTTCGTCAGCCACGGTGTGTCCCAACCCCCGCCCGTTGCACTGCTTTATTGGTGGTCATCTACCCCTGCCTGATCACACGTTTCTCCTCTGCGCATGCTAGCCCTGTTGCGCAGCGGCCGCCTGTTGCGCAGATTGCAATCCGGCAGCGATGGCGAATTCGGTTCGCCGGTTCTCCCCCGAATTATGGACGCATCAGGTAAACGGTCAGTTACGCGCGAGATTCGCACGAGTGCGCCGGCGCGCCGGCCAGGGTCAACCCCGGTGCTCGCCGGGAAAAAATCGCGCCGATCACAAGGCCGTCGCGGCCCGAAACACGCCGACGGCTCGAGACCGCAATGACGGCAGCCGTTAGGGTCACGATCCGCATCTGCGATATCTGAACTTCCTGCCAGAAGCCTGTGCATTTGGTGTCAGACCGGCAGAGCGAGAGGTTCCCGGCTGTACTGTCGCGGCGTGACAACGATCGACGGACAGGGCGCTGAAGGGCAGCTCGACCCACGGGGTCCTGCCACCTCACCAGCAGCGGAAGAGACAACCCACCACGTCAAGTACTCCACCGACGTCGTCGACGTCGAGTTGGAGCTGGAACAGGGCTACCGCACCGAGATTCATAAGAATCACGACGACACCGTCGACGTCGAGACCTATGGCGGCGGCTTCGACCTTTCCCGTCGCGCGGTTGCCCCGCATCTGCGCGTCGGCAAAGACAGGTGGTTAAACCTGCTGTGGCTGATCCCGATCGGTTTCGTCGGGATGATAGCGATGATCGCGATCGGCAAAGGGGTCCGCAATATCCCCGGCGTCGAAGACTTCATCGCTCAATACCCGGGCAGCACTCCCTCGTCTGCGGTCGAAGAGGGCCTGCCCGCGTGGGCCGGCTGGACGCACTTCTTCAACCTGTTCATGATGATCTTCATCATCCGGGCAGGCATCCAGATCCTCTGTGACCACCCGCGCCTGTACTTCAGCCGCAACTCCACCCCCGGTAAAGACGAATGGCTGCGGGTCGGGCCGCCGGTTCCCGACGACCCGTACTGGACCGCCAACGCCGACACCGTGGCGCTGCCGGCACAGTTCGGCCTGCCCGGCTTCCGGCACTCGATCGGCCTGGCCCGGTGGTGGCACATGGGCACCGGCGTGCTGTGGCTGCTCAACGGCGCGATCTTCTACGTGCTGCTGTTCACCACCGGGCAGTGGCGGCGCATCGTGCCGACCAGCTGGGACATCTTCCCGCACGCCGCCTCGGTGATGATCCAGTACGCATCGCTGGACTGGCCCGACGACCACACCTGGACCAACTACAACGCGCTGCAGTTGATCTCGTACTTCGTCACGGTGTTCATCGCCGCCCCGGCCGCGTTGATCACCGCGCTGGGCATGTCCCCGGCGCTGTCACAGCGACTCGGGCTGATCAGCAAGCACATGCGGCTGAACCTGCAGATCGCCCGGTCCCTGCACTTCGTGGTGCTGGTCTACTTCCTGATGTTCATCCTGGTGCACGTCACGATGGTGTTCGCCACCGACGCCTTCGACAACCTCAACCACATGTTCGCCGCTCGCGGTTGCGCCCCGGGCGCCGGGCCCGAATGCCACAGCGCCACCGGGTTCTATGTGTTCTGCGTGGCCGCGGTGGTGTGCACCATCGGCTGGGTCGCCGCCACCCCGCTGACGCTCCGCTACCCGCGGGTCGTCCAGAAGGTCGGCTACGCCCTGATCGGACCGTTCCAGCGGGCGCTGGAAAAGCTCAACCCGCAGCCCGGCACCTTCACCGAGGACGACATCTCGCCGTTCCACTGGCGCAACGGCCGGTTGCCGGAGACCGTGGAGTACAAGGAGTTGGAGGCCGGCGACTTCAAAGACTGGCGGCTGAAAGTCTATGGCCTGGTAGAGAATCCGATGGAGTTCTCGTTGGAGGACCTCAAGGCACTGCCCTACCACGACCAGATCACCCAGCATATGTGTGTGCAGGCTTGGTCCGGTGTGGCCAAGTGGGGCGGCGTGCAGATGTCGACGATCATGAACATCGTCAAGCCCCTGCCGGAGGCCAAGTGGGCCATCTTCTACTCGATGGGCCTGGGCGCCACCGGCGGCATCTTCTACAACGCGCACCCGGTCGACCAGATGTGGCATCACATGTCGATGCTGGCCTACAACATGAACGACCAGCCGCTGCCCTACATGCACGGCCGGCCGCTGCGGCTGCGTAACGAGTTGCAGCACGGCTACAAGCTGGTCAAGTGGATCAAGGGCATCGAGTTCGTCGCCTCGTACAAGGAGATCGGCAGCGGGCACGGCGGCTACAGCGAAGACCACAAGTTCTTCGGTCGCCACCAGACCATCTGACGCACGCTCGACGCAGTGAGGGGCCGGCCATCAAGGCCGGCCCCTTGCTGCGTTGCAGGTCGTTGCGGAGATGTCCAGGTGCTTCCCTCGATGAGCTGAAAGCCCTGCCTTACCACGAGCAGATCACCCAGCACTTCTGCATTCAGGGTTGGTCCGGGGTGGCCAAGTGGGGCGGCGTCGCGATGACCACGATCCTCGACATCGTCAAACCACTGCCCGAGGCCAAGTGGGTGGTGTTCTACTCGATGGCGCCCGGGTCCGACGGCGGTCTCTACTACGACGCCCACGACATCGCGCAGATGGACCACCATCTGACGATGCTGGCTTACCGGATGAACGACGAACCGCTCAGCTACGGCCACGGAGCGCCGCTGCGACTGCGCAACGAACTGCAGCACGGTTTCAAAATGGTCAAGTGGCTCAAGGGAATCGAGTTCGTCGCGCACTTCCGCGAAGTCGGCGGAGGCTACGGCGGCTACAACGAGGATCACGAGTTCTTCGGGCATCGCCAGACGCTGTAACCGACCCGTCCGCCGGGCCATCGTAGGGTAGGTCCGAGCAACCGAGCGACGGGAGAATCCATGCGGAATCGCGGTATCGGAAAGTCAGTCCTGTCCATGGTGGTGGCCGGGCTCGCCGTCGGCGCGGTCGCGACCGCCTGCGGTGACTGCGACGGCGATACCGAGGAAGGCGCGGTCGGCGAGGCCACCGATGCCCCGGCCGCCCCACTGGCGCCGATCGCCCCCGGTGAAGCCGCCACCGTGCCGGATCTGACCACCGGCCCCGACGCCCCGCTCACCAGTGCCGCACCCGCCGTCGAGCGCCCCGCACCTCAGGGTGAAGCCCAGACCGCGCCGGCGCCGGCGGCGCCCCGGGTTCCATCAGCCCCCGCTATCCCCGCCATTCCGGCGATCCCGGCGATTCCGGCCATCCCGGCGATCCCCGCTATTCCGGCGATCCCCGCCATCCCGTAGCCGCGCGCGGGTTCTTGCGGCGCTCGGTCAGATCCCCGTCCAGGCCGCGTCCAGTCGCTCGGCCACATCGATGATCTGGGCCTGCTGAGACTGCGGGCTCTCGATCTCGTCGGCCACGTAGCTCGCGATGAACCGTCGGATCTCCCCGTCGACACCGGCGAAGATCCGCAGCAGCTCACCGCGAATGGACGTCGACGACACCTCCACGGTGATGTCGGACGACCGCGGTTTAGGCACATCGATGATCAGCAGCAACGGCTCGGCGGCCCGCGCCGTGGCCCGCAGCGCGATGTCGCCGGCGACGGTGAACCGCTGCTTGTCCAGCCGCAGGTCGATGAGCAGGTCGATCTCCAGCGGAATGTTGATGGCGAACGTGAGCAGGTCGCCGAGGCCGCGCGCCACCCGGGGCTGCTGGATGCGCACCTTGGCGCTGACCCGGGCGATCCGGCCCGGGCCCTGACGCATCGGGGGCATCTCGAACTCATCGCCGGCGATCGCGGCGAACGCGGCTGCCACGCGCTCTTCGGTGACCGCGATCTCGAAGAACTTCCGCCCGAACTCTTCGTAAGTCAGGTAGCTGAGGTTCTGCATAGCTTGATACCGTCTCACGTCCGCATCGGTAACGGCCGCTGATCGGCGTGCGCGTCGCCGCCATCTTCTCACTTTCTGCTCTGACCAGGTGGTGCGGTGTTCAGTCGTCGGCGCCCCCGGGCCGGGAGCCGCAGGGCTCCGGCCGGCGCGGTCTGCCCCCGCGCCGGTGAGCATGGACCGGTGTCAACCGCGCTACACCGCCGGAATAGGTCACCGGCTCGAGTGCGGCGCACCTGCTGCAACATCGGTCCGAATCGGTAGGTCCTCGGTGCGCCATATGCCGAAACCGGTGACACCCCAACGGGAATCGCTGATGTTGTCGACCACCGCAGCGATAGCCGATGCGCATCAGCAGTTCTCGGCGGTGATCCCGGCATCGCACGTCCAGTTATTCCATTTGCCAGGCCTTTTCGCTTGCAATTGAAATAGGTTCCGTTTCAAGCACTCTCAAATAACGCCGCGACAACGTCTACCTGCGCTTCTCGGTGTTCTCGACGGTCGAAATGCGGTCCAGGCGGCCCATTTTCATCGCTCTACCTGGTGTTTTCTGTTGCGGCGTAATGCCTAACATGTTTCACTTCAAACGTGATGCCTGCCACAGATTTTGGTGGGCGCAGAAAGCCATTGTTAATGTGCCTGGTCATGTTTGGTCTCGACGCGCTGATGGCGCTCATCCAGCAGGTTTCGGGCACGCCGTACATCACCGGTGGGGACAGCCCCGCCGGAACGGACTGCTCGGGCCTGGCCTCGTGGGTGTCCAATGTGGCCACCGGCCGGCCGGCCTTCGGCGACCGGTTTCACACCGCCAACGAAGAGTCGGCGCTGCTGGCCCGCGGCTTCCAGTACGGCACCGCTCCCGGCGCCCTGGTAGTGGGCTGGAACAGCCACCACACCGCGGTCACGCTGCCCGACGGCACCCCGGTGGCCAGTGGCGAGCCCGGCGGCGTGCGGATCGGCGGCGGCGGCGCCTACCAGCCCCAGTTCACCCACCACATGTACCTGCCGATGGCTACTGACGCGCCAGAGGCGCCCCCGATGGAAGCCCCCGTGCAGTTCGCCGCCCTGGTAGAGCCTCCCGCTCCCGAACCGCCCGCCGAGCCGATGGGCTTCGAGATGGCCCCGCCGCCGGAGGCCCCGCCCGCCGAGGCCCCGCCATTCGATGCGCCGCCGCCGTTCGACGCCCCGATGGACCTGCCGCCCGGTGAGGCCCCGCCGATGGACGGCCCGTTGGCGGGCGAGCCGCCGGCCGAGCCGGGTCCCGCGCCGATCGACCAGAACGCGCCCGCGCCGGCTTAACCCGCCGACGCCGTTGCCTCGCTGCGGCGTTGTGCCAGCAGCCACGCCAGCCCCTGCCCTTCGCCGTCCGCGATCAGCTCAAGATCGGCGAACGCCGCGCGGAGCTCACCGGGTGCGACCCGGAACCGCCCGGCGGCACCGCCGAGCTGGCTGAGCGCGGTGATGGCCAACAGTCCGCCCGGCGCCAGGCGCGCGATCATCGGCGCGTCCAGCCGCCGGTCGCGGAACCGGGCACAGTAGATGACGTCGGCGGGCGGCCCGTCGGGCAAGCCGTCATCGAGGTCAGCGACCTCGAAGCGGCACCGGTCGCCGAGACCGCTGCGGGCCGCCAGAGCGCGGGCCTGCTCGATCGCCACCGGGGATACGTCGAATCCCCAGACCTGCAACCCCCGCCCGGCCAGCCAGACCGCACCGGTCCCCTGCCCGCAAGCGACGTCGAGCGCATGGCCCGTGGTCGGAAACTCGTCCCAGTAGGCCTCGAACACCGCCGCCCCACCGGTTGCGTTCGGCTCCGGCACGCCCCGGTCGGCGTATTTGGCGTCCCAGCGGGCACGGTCGTCGTCACTCATCGCCGTGGACGATACTGCGGTGGTGGAACTACCGGTCACGCTCGGCGGATATCACGCCAAGCGGTGCGCCCGCGTCACCCATAACCTGTTCGCTCCCGGTGTCGCGGAACCGACCGTTGCCTCGCCGGAGCTGGTGGCGTTGCGCGAGGCCGGTGTCGCCTTCGAGACCGAGATCCTCGAGGAGTTGCGCGATAGCTACGGCGATTCCGGACGGCTGGTGGTGCTCGACGCCGATACCGGCCGAGCCGAGCAGCGGCGGCGCACCCTGGCGGCGTTGGACGCCGGCGTCGACGTGATCGCCGGTGGGCTCCTGCCACCGGTGAACGGCCGCACCGGCCTGCCCGACGTGCTGATCCGATACCAAGGCGGCTATCTGCCGGTCGACATCAAGAACCACCGCACCGTAAGCACGTCGAAACGCTCCGAGGTGGTGGTGTCGACCCTGTCGGCGCCGGATCAACCCCTGACCTGTCCCGGCTACAGCGATCACGGGGCACGCTGGCGTGACGATGTCATGCAGCTGGCGCACTACACCCGGATGCTGCAGGAGCTGGGGTATCACCCCGGCGTGCACCTGGGCGGCATCATCGGCAGCTCGGACCTCACCGAACTCATCGGCGAAACGCACGGGATCACCTGGTATGACCTGCAAGCCGAGACCATCATCACCTACTCCGCCAGCGACCCGAGCCACCGCAAGAAGCGTTCCGCCCTGCAGCGCTACGACCACGAGTTCGCCTTTCGCCTCCAAGTCGCCCAGGCAGCGGCGGCCGGACGTGAATTGGTGCGGCCCTACCGGATCGGTGACTGCCACACCTGCGATTGGTTCGACCACTGCGCCACGGTGGCCGGTGACGAGGACGCATCCTTCGCGATCGAGACCGGCCACCTCAACGTCCGAGAATGGCAGTATCTGTACCGGCAGTGCGGCGACGGCACGACCTTGACCGTCGCGCAGTTGGCCGAGGTCGACCCGGACGCCCACGCCGAGGCGTTCGGTATCCAATCGGTCGGCACCCAGAAGCCGGCGGACCGGCTGGCAAAGGCGGTCCGGCGCGCCCGGATGAGCTGTGCCGAAGTCGATTACGAGCAGCGCGGGCCAGACCTCCCCGCGGTGCCGTCCGCCGATATCGAGGTCGACTTCGACATCGAGTGGGACAGCGACGCCAGGATCTACCAGTGGGGTCTGCGCATCCGCGACGGCCAGGACGACACCACCGCCTGCTACGACCCGGTGGTCTCTTTCGCACCGCTCGATGACGGCGGCGAAGCCGAGCTCGCCGACGAATTCGCCTTGCGCATGCGGCGATTGCGCGACCGCGCCGAGCGGGAGGGCAAATCCCTACGCGTCTTTCACTGGCATCATCCCGAGCTGTCGAGCACCCGCAGATTCACCGCCGTCGCTGAAGCCCTCGACGGGCTCACCTGCGATCTGCGCCAGTGGTTCGACGCGGAGTACTTCGCCCGCACCTCGTCGTCGATCAAATGCGTCGCCGGGTACTTCGACTTTCAGTGGGAGGTCGATGACCCCGGCGGCCTGGCGTCTCAGCTGGCGATCGACGTCGCCCGCGGCCACGGGCCGGAGGCCGACGCGGCTCGGCAATGGTGCCTGCGCTACAACGAGTGCGATGTCGCCGCACAGGCTGCGATCCGCGACGGGCTGCGCGCCGACGGCGGGTGAGCCGGTTCAGCCCTGGGGCTGCGCCGACGGGCAGATGTTGGCGTGGGCCGAGTCCACCACCTGGCCGGCGGTCGGCTTGGGGATCTGCAGGTAGACCGAGACCTGCTCGACGATCAGACTGGTCGGATGCTTGGGGAACTCCAGGCAGGCGGTGCGCCCGGCGGCCAGCCGCGGCGCTTCGCTGCCGGGCGGGAACTGCGGACGGATGGCGTTGAGGTAGGCCATCTCCCCCGCATTCGGGTAGGTCGACTTCTGAGCGGAGCACAGCAGGATGTCCGGGCTGTTGCCGCAGTAATCGGGGTCCCGGGGATTGAGTGGGTCGGCGTGAGCCGCTGACGCAGCACCGATCAGCGCGGCCAGCGCACTCGCGGCCAGGGTTGTCGCCAAGGCGGTTGATTTCACGTCCAGCGCCTTTCTGTTCTCGGCGCTGACGCTAGCAGTATCCGGCCTGCGTCGAGGGCGCTTGCCGTCCTCGGATCGCCGACCGGTCATCCCGGCCCGGCCGTGCTCGCCGTAGCATCGCCGTTATGAGTTGGGTCGCCCGGTTCACCGCAGCGCTGGCTGCCGCCGGCTTCTCGGTGGGTGCCGTTCTGTGCGCTGTCCCAGCCCGCGCCGACGACGCCGGCTTCATGAACTACCTCAATGCCCACGGCTACACCGCCCGCTACGCAGGCGACGAGCCGATAACCGAGCCCAGTGTGCGGGCGCTCGGGCACATGATCTGCGAGAACCTGCGCGTGGGCCGCAGCGTGGAAATTCAGCAACCGCATTATCCGGCGTGGCCGCAGTTCCCCCTCATCGCGGAGGCCGCACAACACGAGCTGTGCCCCGGCGCGTAGCAGCACCGTGTGTCGGCGGGGTGCCCCGCGGGTAACTCCGTGCCATGAGGCTGCGCAGGAGCAACATCGGGGCCAGCGGGTTCCGCCGGATCGGACGGGGCCGCGGCTTCTCCTACACCGACGGACAACGCCCGGTCGACGACCCCGAGGTGCTCGCCCGGATCAAGGAGCTGGCCATCCCGCCGGCGTGGCGCAACGTGTGGATCTGCCCCTATCCCAACGGACACGTCCAGGCCGTCGGAACCGACGCCGCCGGACGTCGGCAGTATCTGTACCACCAGCAGTGGCAGGACGAACGAGCCGAGGAGAAATACGACCGGGTGCTGACCCTGGCCAAGATGCTGCCGCAGTGGCGCGCCGACGTCCTGGTCGACCTACGCGGCCGCGGGCTGAAACGCGACCGGGTGCTGGCGGTCGCCCAGCAGCTGATCGACCGGGGCTATTTCCGGGCCGGCGGCGAGGAGTACGCCCAGGAGAACGGCAGCTTCGGGCTGGCGACCCTGCTGCGTGACCACGTCCGGATCCGCAGCGACTGCGTGGACTTCGACTATCCGGCCAAAAGCGGCGTGCGGCGGACGGTTTCGGTGGACGATCCGCTGGTGGTCCGGGCGGTGCGGTCGCTGTTGCGTGCGCCGACCGATATCCCCCGTCTGCTGGTGTACCGCACACCCGAGGGCTGGTGCGAGGTGCGCGCCGACGATCTCAACGAGCGGTTCCGGGAACTGACCGGTGAACAGTTCAGCGTCAAGGACCTACGCACCTGGCACGGCACCGTGCTGGCGGCCGAGAGTTTCGCCGCCGCCCGCGAGCCGACCTCGAAAACCGTTCGGCGCCGGGAGATCGCCGCGGTAATGCGTGCTGTCTCTGAGGAATTGGGCAACACACCGGCGGTGGCCCGCAGTTCCTACGTGGATCCACGGGTAGTGGAAGCCTACGAGCAGGGGGTCACCATCCGCGCGGCGCTGAACCGGGCGAAAAAGCACGCGAAGACCGCGGGGCTCGTCGCCGAGGAGGCGACGGCGCGGTTGATCAGGCGCATCGACCGGGCGCGGCGCTGAGCGTGCGCATCCACCGCGGCAACATCGTCTTCACCCCGACGCCGCAAGACTTCGTCACCCTCGCCGACGGCTATGTCGTCGTCGACAACGACGGTGTCATCGTCGAGTGCCTCGCCGAGCTACCGGACCGGTACGACGGTGCGCCGGTCACCGACCATGGCGATCGGCTGCTGCTGCCCGGTTTCACCGACGCGCACGCGCACGCCTCCCAACTGCCGATCACCGGATTGCAGTCCAGCACCGAGCTGATCGACTGGCTGAATACGCTGGCCCTGCCCCAAGAGGCCGCCCTGGCCGACACGGCCTACGCCGACTCGATCTACCGCCAGTTCGCCGACTCCCTGTTGCGCAACGGCATCACCGGTTCGATCGTCATGGGCACCATCCATGCCGAGGGCACCGCGATCCTGGTCGACAAACTCATCGCGGCCGGACTGAGGTCCTGTGTGGCCAAGGTGTCCCGGGACCGCAACGCACCCGCCGATGCACGCCAGGACACCGCCCACGCGATCGCCGACTCCCGGCGTTTTCTCGCCCACACGGTGTCCAAGTCGGCGCTGGTGACACCGGCGGTCGGGCCGAGTACGGCCGCGCTCTGCACGCGCGAGCTGATGGCCGGGCTCGCCGAGCAGGCCGCCGAGTTCGACATCGCGTGCCACGCCCATCTGGCGGAGAACCGCTCCGAGGTCGAGAAGACATTGCAGATGCACCCGGACTGCGCCGACTTCCTCGAGACTTATCAACGTGCGGGTTTGATGGAGAACGCCAACACCGTTGTGGCCCATGCCATTTATCTCGACGATCGCGAGAAGAAGACGATCCGTGACACCGGCATGCTGGTCGCGCACTGTCCGCACTCAAATCTGAACCTGCTCAGCGGTGTGATGCCCCTCGCGCAGTACCACGACATGGGCATCCGCGTCGGTCTCGGCAGCGACATCGGGGCCGGCCACACACTCAACATGTTCGACAATATCGTCGGCGCAATCGAATCCGGCGCGATGAGCTACCTGACCGGCCAGGCGTCGCGCCCGGTGCCGGCAGCCGAGGCGTACTACTGCGCCACCAAGGGCGGCGGCAGCTTCTTCGGCAAGACCGGCAGTTTCGAACCGGGCTATAGGTTCGACGCGCTCGTCATCGACGACTCGAGGTGGACGCAGCACCGGCAGACGACCCTGCCGCAGCGCGTCGAAAAGCTCATCTACTGCGGCGATGACCGCAACATCGAACACGTCTACCTCAACGGCCGGCGGTTGAGATGACACAGGTGAGGCGGTAACGCAACGGTCCGCGCTCGCGCTGTCCCATCCGACGCGTTAGCCGTCCTGGGCCACTGTCCTGCGATATCCGAGGTCAATTCACTAAAGTGCAGGTGGTGGACAGAGGGAAGATCGCCCGGCGCTGCGGCCGCGGCGTCGCCATCGCGGCGTCGCTGGCCGTCTCCGCCGCCCTGATCTACGCCCAGAGCACCCACCCGCCGGCGCCGGCGCCCACCGAGACGGCTGACGCGGCAGCATCGCCCGCACCGCCCCCCGCCGGAAAGATTCGCATGGCCGACCCCGCCGAGGCCGCCGCGCTGGCCGCCAATGTGCCGATACCGAGCGAAGGCCAGCAATTCACCTTCCCGCTGCCGGCCGGGGTAGCACCCGAGAACGGCCTGCAGGTCAAGACCATCTGGGCGGCCCGCACCATCGGCGTGCTGTTTCAGGAGATCAAGACGATCTACGGGTACCGCCAAGATCCGTTGCGTTGGCATCCGGACGGGCTGGCGATCGACGTGATGATTCCGGATTACCACAGCGAGGCCGGCATCCTGCTCGGCGACCAGATCGCGGGTTATGCGCTGGCCAACGCCAAGCGCTGGGGCGTCAACCACGTGATCTGGCGGCAGAAGATCTACCCCGGCGTCGGTGGGGGCAATTGGACGTCCGACTACGGCAACGAGACCGCCAACCACTACGACCACGTCCACATCGCCACCAATGGCGGCGGCTACCCGACCGGCCACGAGACGTACTTCGTCACCTCGATGACCCCGGCGCCCCCGGACTGAGCGACGCGGCGCGGCTCACCCGGCCACCCCGCACGTCGAACGTGTGTTCTAATGGGGGTCCAGGTCCGGCCCGCTCGTCGCGCGGGCGACGATGAGAAGGAGTTCGCCGCAATCATGACCGCATCGACTTTCGCCGTAGCCGCCCCGACCGTGGCCGACTACGCCCCCCGGGTGGATCTACCTGCCGAGAGCACACCGACCCCGGACGCTCCTGTCGTGGCTTCCGAAGCAAAAGCCCCGAGCAGGAAGACGGCCGGCAAGAAGGCCAAGACGTTCGAGTTGACCCTCACCGTGACCGGTACCGCCGACGGCGAGTGGCGCGCCGAGATCAAGCAGGGCAGCACCTACTTGGTCCGCAATGTGCCGGTTGCGGCGGCCGCCGTCTCCCGCGCCGCCAAGGAACTGCACGAGGAGCTGTTCACGCCGATCGAGGCGTTGATGGACGAGGCGCGCTGCCAGCAGGCCGCCAAAGTCGCCGCCCTGGAGGCCGAGCTCGAAGCCGCGCGCAAAGCCCTCGCCGACTTGGACTGAGCGCCAAGGCCGGCTTAACCCTCCAGGTCACCGGGTCGCGAGCCAGCCGAAGAATTCGTCGACGGTGAATACCGGTTTGCCGTATTCCTGGGCCTTGCGGGCCTTTCCGGACTGAGTGCCGGCTTCTGCGATGACCAGCACCTCGCACCGCGTCTTGGTCACCGAGCGCACCGGCGCCAGTCCGGCCGAGGCGGCCAGGCGCTCCATCTCGTCGCGATCCATCACCCGGCCTTGGCCGTCGACGGCGGTGCCGGTGAAACAGATACGCGCACCGGGAACCAGCACCGCGCCGATGTCGCTGTTCAGCGGTGACGTCGGAGCCAGCTCGGCGGGCAGGTCACCGGCGCCCAGCGCCTCCAACGCGCCGCGTAACCGCGCGAGCACCTCGTCCGGTAACCGAGTCCGTGATGCCGCCAGCAACAGTTGGTCGGCGGCCGACCGGCGGGCGGCGTGTTCCCAGCTTGTCTCCCCCGCCACCGGTACCTCGCCTGCCGCGGTGGTGCCCAGCAGAATAGCGCCGAGGCCGCGGCTGATCCGCAGCAACGCCGACAGGGCCGGAAGGTGCTCTGCGGTCGGCGTTTCGGCGTCATGGTCGCGGCTGACCAGGGTTCCCGACAGTGCCTCGGTCTCGTCGGGTTCCTCGAACGGCGACGAGCCGGTCTCCGGGTCGACAGCACCGAGATTGTCGAGCGCGGACCGGGCCCGCTGCAAAGCCGTTGGGGCGGAAGCGGTTGCGCCCGGCACGTCGATGCCCAGCGGCATGGGAACGACGTGACCCAGCCGTTTCAGTTCGAAGTCGATCAACCCCAGCGTCTCGTCGATCTTCGCTCCCACCGGCGTGCAGCCGGCCAGCATCGGCTCGATCACTGCCCAGGCCTCCCGCAATGTGGGCGCCAGCAGCACATCCGCCACCCCGATCCGGTAGGCCTGTCGGGCGTCGGCCAGGTCGCGTTGCGGATTGATCAGCGTCGACACCGCGGTACCGTCGTCGAACGCCACCGCCAGTTCCACCGGACGCGGTCGCGACATCCGGCCCTCATCGCCGACGGTGAGCAGACCGATCGCACAGAAGCGGCGAGACCGGTCGCTGGTGGACGAGGCGCGTAGGAACCGGGCGATTCGGCGGTCCACCTTCAGATCCTTCGGCAGCACAGGGCGTTTCAGCACCAGACCCGCCAACGAGGTGCACCGGCTCAGGGCCACGTAGAGCTGACCGGTGGAAAACATCCCGCCGGACAGGTCCACCACCAGGCGGTCCAAGGTCTGGCCCTGACTCTTGTGAATCGTGATCGCCCAGGCCAGCTTGAACGGCAACTGGGTGAACGTGCCAACCACCTCTCGGCGCAGACTTCCACCCTCGACCACCGGACGGGTTGCCTCCCAGGTGAACGGGGCGACCTCGGCGATGTCACCGTCAGGGAATTCGACTTCGACGACCGCCCCGTGACGGTCATATCCCACGCCCACCACGCGTCCGATCGAGCCGTTCACCCAGCGCTCCGACTGATCGTTGTTGAGCATCATCACCTGCGCGCCGACCTTGAACCGCAAGTCGTCGTCAAGTGGCTTGTCGAACAGGGCCAGGTCGCCGGATTCGGTGGCGCGGTGCAGCATTTCCTCGCCGGGTAACCGTTCGAGCTGCTGCCTGTTTCGCGCCGTCACCAGCCTGTTGGTCGGCGCCAAGGTCAACCAGAATTCGTCGTCCGGGGGTACGAAGTCGCGGTCCACCCGGGCGTCGAGGTGCGCCCTCGCGTGACCGAGTAGTACACCTTCACGAATCTCGTTGAGAATCGCGGTCATCCGATCATCTCCGAGCTGACGGAACACCGTCGTCAGCGAGACGCTCGGGAAGTCGTCACGACTGAAGGCGTTCGCCGAAAAGAAGTACGGGGTGTCATAGGTCGTCGAAAAGTAGTGCTGCTCACCCTCGGTGACCACCGGCGGCAACTGGTACAGGTCGCCGACCAACACGACCTGCACGCCACCGAACGCGGTTCCGGGTTCCGGGCCGAACCGCTGTAACGCCGCCGCGATCATGTCGAACACGTCGGCGCGCACCATGGACGCCTCGTCGATGATCAGCGTCTGCAGCTTGCCGAGCGTTTTGGCGAAACGTCCGGGCCGGTAATCCCCACCGCTGACATCGGACAGCGTGGTGGTGGGCCGGAATCCGAACAGGCGGTGGATGGTGTGGCCGTCGACGTTGAGGGCAGCGATCCCCGTCGGCGCGACGACCACGACGTTGCGGTCGGTGTCGGCCATGAAGTGGCGGATGAGCGTCGACTTACCGGTGCCGGCCTTACCTGTCAGGAACAGGTTTCGGCCCGCTGCGAGCAGTCCCAATGCGTCCCGGAACTCGTCGGTCAACACCACCGTGTTGCGCGCTGCCGCCACGGTCGCACCCTACCGACATTGCGGTCCGGCGGGTGACCGGCTCAGCCGCCGAGCACCGAGACGACCTTTTTGGCCGTGGCCTTGGCCGACCCGGGATTCTGGCCCGTCACCAACCGTCCGTCGACGACGACGTGGGAGACAAACGGAAGTAGGCCCTTGCCGTACCGGGCGCCGCGCTTCTTGATCTCCGCTTCGACGTTGTAGGGCACCAGCTTGTCGACTCGGGCCACGACCTCCTCCGTCCAGGAGAACCCGGTGAGCCTGCGATCGGCGACCAGCAGGGATCCGTCCGACAGTGTGGTGTTGAGCAGGCCGCAGTAGCCGTGACAGACCGAGGACACGACTCCCCCGCGCTCAAAGATCTCCCGGGTGATGCGTTGCAGGCCTTCGCTGTCGGGGAAGTCGAACATGACCGCGTGGCCGCCGGTGAAGTAGATCGCGTCATAGTCCGCCGAGTCGATTTCATCGGGTGAGGCGGTGTCGGCCAGCAGCGCCATCTTCGCGTCGTCGGCCTTCCACGCTTTGGCGCTCTTGTTGTAGTTCGGAAACTTCAGGGACCGCGGCTCCAGTGGTGAGGGTCCGCCTTTCGGGCTGGCGATCGTCTGGCCGTAACCGGCGTCGGCGAAGACGTCGTAGGCGTGCGTCAGCTCCGAGAGCCACAGCCCGGTCGGCTCGGACGGATCCTCGTAGTGGGCGACGTTGGAGACGACGTTGAGGATGCGCTTGGTCATCTTCCAAGGATTCCGCGCAATGCCCGATGACGCCAGGGGCAATGCCAGCTGGCGATTCAGCCGACTTTCGGGCAGTAGAAGTGCGGGCTGTCGCGGTACTCGACCGGCGGCAGGTTGCGCGCCGGGGTCTGCACCAGCGGTGCGTCCACCGGAAGGCGGCCCGAGGCGCGGTCGAGCGCCGAACGCTTGCGCGGATGCATCAGCGCACGCTTGGGGCCGTACTTCGAGGCGAACGTGATCACCTTGCAGAGGTAGCCGTGCACCCGCTCCTGGCGGGCCGACCAGGTGTAGCCCATGAGTTCACGCACCGGCGGGTCGTAGAGTGCCACCGTCATGAACGTCAGGAAGCGCTGCATGACCTTGAGGTTCAGCGCCCACAACCAATCCGGAATCCACTCCAGGGAGGGGTGTTTGGGCATCGTCGATAAGTCCATGACCTCACGGGCCGCCCAGGTGTTCTCCAAGACGTTGCGGCACATGTGATCCCAGTACTCCTGGAAGTCTTCCCAGGTTTTGGGCACCGGGCGCATGCTCATCCCGTACATGCGATACCAGGTGATGTGCTCGTCGAAGAGTTGTCGCTTGTCGTCCTCGCTCAGTCCGCCGGCGAATTTCTCGGCGGCCAGCAGGGTGGACTTGAAGAACGTCGCGTGCGCCCAGTAGAAGACGTCGGGGTTCAGCGCGCTGTAGCGGCGTCCCTGGTCGTCGACGCCGTTGAGGCCGATGTGGTAGTCGCGGACCTCGGCGCCGGTCTGCGGGGCGCGGTAGCCGTCGAACACCACGCCGCCGATCGGGTAGATCGAGCGCATCAGCCGCGGGATGCGCTCCATGAAGAAGATCGAGTGATCTTTGACCGCGGCGCCCAGCTGCGGGTGCATGTTCTGCATCGAGCCCGCCCAGGTCCCCTGGAACCGCCCCGTCCATTGACCGAAGTATTTCCAGGTCAGCGAGTCCGGACCGAGCGGAACCGGGGGCGCGTCGTAGCCACCGCTGCTCACGGGACAGCCCGACGCCATCTCCGCATCGCTGGCCGCCGGGCAGCTATCCGACATTTCTTGAGTCACGAGGGCGCACTCCCAGTCACTGTTAGAGGTTTGGACAACATGCGTTGTCAATATGGGCCAGCTTAGGAGCACTCGGGGTTGGGCGTCAACGGCGGGGCGGGCAGTGCAAGGGCATCCGGCTCTACGGCAACAACAACGGACTGCTCGGCGCCACCGGCAATCGAGCCAACGGCGCGAAAGCGTCATCGACAACGGTCGCCAAGTCTGTTTATATAACGCTACTCACCGTAGTGTAATTGCATTGGGAGGCCCGTGATGAAGCGCGTTGCACCGCAGGTCGCCGACCATTCGACCGCGGGGAACGCCGACGTTCAATTGAACGAACTGGGCTACTACGCGGTGACCAGGCACCCCGCCGACGCTCGCGTGGTCCTGCCCGAAGCCCGGGCGGCCGAGGCGCTCGGCCTGGGCTCCTGCCACATCGGCGAACGCTTCACCGTTAAAGACCCGGCGGTTCTCAGCGGCGCCGTGGCGGGGTGCAGCTCCAAGTTGGGGATCGCCCCGTCGACCAATCACCACACCCGGCACCCCACCGTGACCGCGACCGTGGGCTCAACAATGCACGCGCTGACCGAGGGCCGCTTCGCCATGGCGTTCGGCCGCGGAATGGCCGGGTATTGGCCGGCGATCGGCCTGCCGGTGGTGACCGCGGCGCGGCTGCGTGACTTCTTCGGGATCCTGCGCCGGCTCTGGGCGGGCGAGATGATCCTCAACCACGACGGCCCGGCCGGGAAGTGGCCGATGCTGCGCCACGCGAACGGCTTGGCCGACGGCCCACCGATCGGCCTGGTGGGCGTCGGCCCCAAAACGATGGAACTTGCCGGTGAGATCGCCGATTTCGTTGTGCTCCACACCTTCTTCTCCGACGAGGCGACAACGGCATCGATCGCAGCCGTGCGGCGCGGAGCCGAACGCGCGGGCCGCGATCCGGACAGCATCCGTATCTGGGCTTGCCTGGCGACGGTGTGCGACTCGTTGTCGCCGGACGATCAACTGCGCCGTGGAGTCGGCCGACTGGCGACCTATTTGCAGGCCTATCCCGATGTGCTGGTCTCCGCCAACGGCTGGGATCGCGTCGTGTGGGAGCAGATCCGCCAGTCCGACCTGTTTACCGATGCCGCCACCGCCGGGCCCATCGATGCCAGTGCCTCGTTTGAAACGTTGCAACGGCTCGCCGACCTCGTTCCCGCCGAATGGTTGACCTCGGTGGCATCAGGATCGGCTCGGGACTGCGCGAGCACCATCGCCCGGCAGTTCCAGCTGGGGGTGCACTCCGTCATCATGCATGGGGCGAGTCCGCAGGAGCTCGAGCCCGTCGTACAGGCCTACCGGGCGAACCGACCGACGCTACGCAGAGCCGTCGCGGCGAACCCGGGCAAATTCGCCTGAGGCTTCGCGGGTTCGACGAGGGTAAGGCATCGACCACTCTGCCGATGCTGCAGCGGGCTTCACCGAGGCGCTATAGGTAGTGCCCCACTGCCGGCTCGGCTCGATACCTACCGCTGCCGACCTCAGCTAGCAGCGCGGCGGTGGAGATTTCGCCGTCGTCCGGAGTAGAAAGTACCGCCCGCCGCACGATCTCACGCAGATCACTGCCGCTCGTCATTTCGGGCAACCGGGCCACCACGGCAGCCGTGTCCACGCCAGCCCGACCGGGTAGGCCAGCGATCAGCGCGGAGAGAATGCGGCCCGCCGCCGCGCGGTCGGGGTAGGCCACCTCGACAATCGAGTCGAATCGGCCGGTGCGGATGGCGGCGGCATCGAGCGTCTGCGCATCGTTTGTCGACGCGAGAGTCAGGATGCGGGCATCCGGGTCAACGTCCATGGCCATAAGCAACTCAGAGAGGCCACCGGAGCCGCCAGTGCGGCGGTCGCGGCACCACAAGTCCACGTCTTCGAGAATCATCAACACCGGGCCGCCCAAATGCTGCGCTTCTTCAACGACCGCGGTCAACAGTTCCGCGCCGGCCCGCGCCTCCACGTAAATGACCGTGAAGACTCCGACGAGCTCGTTGGCGATCACCGCCGAAACCGCCGACTTCCCGGTGCCGGGCGGGCCGACCAGAAGGACGCCACGGCGCGCGCCGAGACCGTGGCGGTTCAAAAGCTCGTGTCGGTCCCGCACCGCGGTGACCCCGAGATCGATTTCGTACCACACTGATTCGTCGACTACCACCGTCTCGCGGGTGAGCGAGTCAGGAAGTTCAATTACCTGCAGCCGCAGGCCGTGGTCCAAGCTCGCCCGGCACGCCTTCCCGCGGTATGGGTGGAGCGCATTACCCCGTTCCATCAGCCGGTCCAGCACAGCGCGGGCACCTGCCTGGTGCTCACGGGCGACGAAGGCCGTGACTTCGGGGGAATTGAGGGCGCTCGCGCGGGTGACAATCCTGACTACGCAAGGAGTACCGGGCAGCAAGGTTCCGGCGGGGAAGGCCGCCCGCAGGTGCTGCGGGTGGTGATATGTGTGATCGCCGATCTCGGTCTGTGTCCAGGCGGGCGCATCGGCGTACTCGCCCGGACCCAGTTCCACTACGTCAGCGTGCTCGTCGATCAGCTCCGCGACGGCGAGAGCGACGGTTACGCGAGTCACCCCATTGAGCTCACGGTCCTCGTCGATGACGGCGCCGTAACCCCGCACGCCAAGGCACCGGGTGGTGAAGCGTTCCGCGTTCTCATTTTTCGGCGGTCGATCGGCGACGCCGACGAGCAACTCGCCGAGCGCGCGCAGCGCCCTGTCCGCGGGACTCGGTAGATCGTCCAGCCAGCCGGTCACGTCGGTGATCGGCTGGCGCGCGGTGATCGGTGATTCGTTGCCTTTAGTCATCGCTTCTGGGGTCGTCGGGGCGGAGGCAAGTCCTACAGACTCGCACTCGGTCGCATGCTGGGCAACCGGTTTTATCTGAGGGTAGGACCAGCCACCGACACTCGGCGTTCCCCGCGGCGTGCGAACCCAGGCCTGGCCCCCAAAAGCATGGCTTCCGAGGTACTGAAGGGTGACCTTGCCGCGGCGCTTGTGGATTCTGTGCGGGTGGCTGCGCTCCTAGATCCTTTTAGTCAGGGGCTTGGAATGCCTGCCGGCGGTTCCCCTTTCACCGCTCCGTCGCATCCGCCGACCGGGGCGGGAGCTCCGTTCAGAAGACACTCCGGCGTCGATCCCCACCCACTGCCGGACAACTGATGCCAATAAGTGCCGTCGGCGTAGTGCTCACCATCGCAGAAGCCGACGATGAAGCCGCCCATGCCGCCCGCGCAGCTGTGGTGCATCGGGTCGGGGAAATGCGGATCTGACCAGGGGGCAGCGGGCTCGGCATGGCTCGGTGGTGCCACCAGCAGCGCGAGCGCCGCCAGCGCGGCAGTGACAGTGTCTCCCTGGCGGTGGAGTCGCCCCTTGCCGTCCAGGCCGCGGGCTAATCGGCGCTTCGTCATCGTGGCTTCTTACAGGCTGCCGGGTGTCCCTTCCGGAACTTTGGGACCGTTCGGCATCCAGTTACACGGCATCCAGTGTTGCCAGGCCTGGAGGGCGCACTGCTGCTCCGGTGTGAGCGGACCTGGGCCAGCGCAAGGCGGCAATCCTGGCCCGTCGCATGTCGGTGCGGGATCGGCGTGCGCGGACGGCGCGACAATCAGTGCACCGGCGGCGACGACGAGGCCCCCGAGCGCTAAGGCGACTCGTTGCATGTCAGCTCCTTCCTAACTGAAGCGGCACCGTCGGTAACGTCGGCGGTCATCGAGCCCGCAGCAGAGACAGGTGTGAGTCGTCGGTTTTTACTCTTTCGTTCAGGAAACTACGCCGCAGTTCCGACAACCGTGACGGTTATCGCTGGACATCTCTGCCGTTCACCCCTAGCCCCGGGCGCCGACGCGCGTCGTCGTTCATCGCCCTCGATCGCCCTCCAAGGGACCTTCCCTATGCAGCGACGAATCGCGGCTTCCAGTTCCAGTTCGGCGATGTCACCCGCCCGGTGGTAGTCACCGCCGTGTCCATTCGCAGCGCACGCGGAGACGGGCCGGCCATCTCCACCTACGCCGGAGCATCATGAAGGCCATGGCAGACGGGACGGCGCGGACCAACTTTGATCACAGTGCGTGCTACCGCGACGGTCTGCACCCACCCACCAAGGCGGGTCGCCAACAGTGCCGCACCAGCGGACCGGCGAGTCGCGTGGGCACCGAGACCAATCGGCCGACTGCGGATGCGTCACCGCCGGCAGCACTGCGAGATGAGGTCGCCGCCGCCGAGGTTCGCCAAAGACGTGCGGCCGCCGCCGAGCGGTATCGGCCCGAGACGGTTCGACTTCTGCTCGTCGCCCAGGCGCCACCGGCTGCCGACGACCGCTACTTCTACTTCCCCGACGTGGCGACGCAGGACACACTCTTTCGGTCGGTGGCTCGGATCATCCTGCCGCACACCGCGCCTACCCGTTCCAACAAGGCGTCCCTGCTGGAGCAGCTCCGTGACCGCGGTGTCTTCCTGATCGACCTCAAGCCTGATCCCGTCGACGGGACCGTGCTGTCGCCGTACGTGCCGGAGCTGCTGGCCCGGATCGCCGAGCTGGCACCCGAACGCATCATCCTGATCAAGGCCGACGTGTACGACGAGGCATATCCCGCGCTGGCGCGCGCTGGTCTCCCCGTCAGCAGCGTCCGTGTCCCGTTCCCCGCGTTCGGGCAGCAAAGCGCGTTCAAAGCCGCGTTTAGTCGGGCACTGGCTGGCGAGTGACGGCCCGTCGCGCACTCGCGATACCGGATCTCCGGCCGAGCTGACCGCGACCGGCCTAACTAGGGAGGAACCGCGCTCGGTGTCGTCCAGGACCAATCGGCGCGACCCCATTCGCGTCTGCCTGGTCATCGGCACTGTCGGCCGTTTGACCTGCGAAAACTCTGTCGGGCTGACAGGATTTGAACCTGCGACCACTTGACCCCCAGTCAAGTGCGCTACCAAACTGCGCCACAGCCCGCCACCGCCGGACAAGCCGGGCAGCAGGTCGAAAGCCTACCGCAAGCAACCGGGCGCCCCGAACCCGCGTGAGGGCATCGGCCACCGGAGGAGAAACGCGTAGGCTCGCCGCGAGCCTGTCCCCCTCCGGCAGCGCCCCAACCCCAGGAACCGCGACTGATGCAGATCCCCTTTGTCGAAGCCTTGCTCGGCATGGTCGATCGCCGCCCGGACCCGATGCACATCCCCGGGACCACCGAAGACTCCGTGACCGACGACGTCGTCGACGCCGTCGACATCGGCGATACCCTGCTGCTCCTGGAGAAGATGGAGAACCGGCTGGTCCGGCACACCTTGCGCCATCCAGACGTGCTGAGCAGCGAACAGCTGCGGCGGCTGCGCTACCTGCTCAATTTCGCCCGGCTCGAAGACTTCGAGCCCGGCGCGGCGGGCCCGGGCGGCACTCGGGGCCGCGGCGACGTCTCCGTCGGCGCGGAGCTGGCCCCGTGGCGAGCCAAGGTGGCCGATGCGCTGTACGGCCCGCTGCGCGAGGAACGCGACCCGGTGATCGCACTGACCGCGGCCCGCGATGCGCTGGGCGGCCTCGCCGCCGGCCAGGACGAGCAGCGCAGCCTGCTGATCGAGCACCACGGCAAAGACTTCTCCCAAGCCGAGCTCGACGCCGAGGTGGGCCACAAGAAGCTGGTCACCGTCCTCGGCGGCGGCGGGGGCGCGGGCTTCGTCTATATCGGCGGCATGAATGCGCTGTTGGAGGCCGGACCGGTCCCTGACTACCTGATCGGCTCGTCGTTCGGTTCGATCCTGGGATCGGTGGTCAGCCGCGCACTGCCGATCCCCATCGAGGAATACGTCGCATGGGCCAAGACGGTGTCGTTCCGCGCCATCCTGGGGCCCGAGCGGCTGCGCCGCCGCCACGGCCTGACCGGCGTGTTCTCGCTGAACTTCGACCAGTTCGCCGACGCCATGTTCCGCCGCGAGGACGGCGAGCCGATGCGGATGTCGGATCTGGCCATCCCCTTCGATGCGGTGGTGGCCGGGGTGCGCCGCCAGCCCTTCGCGGCCCTGCCGGCGCGGTATCGCAATCAGCGACTCGCCGCCCTGCAGCTGCGGTCTTTCCCCCATCTTCCGATCGGGCTCGGCCCGCAGGTAGCGGCCCGACTGTGGCGGACGGCCGCCTTCATCGACCCGCGGGTGGTGAAACCGCTCATCATCAGTGGCGATAATCCGGACTACGACGTCAACGTCGTCGACGCGGCGTCGTTCTCGTCGGCGATCCCCGGGGTGCTGCACCATGAGACCAAGGACCCGGCCATGCAACCGCTGTTCGACGCGCTGCTGGCCGACAACGACGTCGGGGCGCTGGTGGACGGCGGTGCGGCCAGCAACGTTCCGGTCGAGCTGGCCTGGAAGCGGGTGCGCGACGGCCGGCTGGGCACCCGCAACGCTTGTTACTTGGCCTTCGACTGCTTCCATCCGCAGTGGGATCCGCGCAACCTGTGGCTGGTGCCGATCACCCAGGCCATCCAGTTGCAGATGGTGCGCAACGCCCCCTACGCCGACCATCTGGTCCGGTTCTCCCCGACGCTGTCGCCGGTGAACCTGGCGCCCTCGGCGGCCACCATCGAGCGGGCCTGCCAGTGGGGGCGCAAGAGCGTCCAACGCGCGATCCCGGTGATCTCGGCACTGTTGGAGCCCATCTGGTGGGAAGGCGAGAAGCCCGCGGTGGCGCCCGCCGCGGCGGTGCACCAGCAGGCCGCGCCGATGAGCACCGTCATGTCCGCGCTCCGCACACCGCGGAGCCGCTGGGAGCGGTGGCGCAACCGCGACGCGATCTGATCCGCTCAGACCGCCATCAGCCGATACAGCCCGATCAGTCCGACCACGATGATCACCGCCCGCAGGGCATTCGGTGACAGCCGGCGCCCGTAGTGCCCGCCCAGATATCCCCCGATCAATGAGCCGACCGCGATCAAACCGGCTGCAGGCCAACTGATCCGGTCGAACGCGGTGAGGATGTAGGCCAGTGCGGCGACGACGTTGACCAACAGCGTCAGCAGCACCTTCGCCGCGTTCATCCGCTGCATCGACTCGGGCAGCAGCACCCCCATCACGCCGATCAGCAGAATGCCCTGTGCGGCAGAGAAATAGCCGCCGTAGACCGCGACCGCAAACGTCCCGATCGTCAGCGCCGCCAACCGGCCGCGGCTCAGCTGCTCCACCGATCGGCCGGCCTCCTGCGCGCGGCGCTGGGCCACGTTCTGGATCTTCGGGCCGACCACCACCAAGACCAGCGCCGCGATCAGCAGCACCGGAACCACCCGGTTGAACACGCTTTCGGGCAGGTGCAACAACAAATAGGCGCCGCAGATCGCACCGATCACCGACCCGGGGATCTGCCAGCGCAGCCGATCCCACTGCCCGCGCAGTTCCCGACGGTAGGCCCAGGTGCCCGATACCCCGCCGGCCACCAACCCGATCGAGTTGGAGATCGTCGCGGTCAACGGCGGGAACCCCAGCGTCACCAGTGTCGGGAAGGTGATCAGTGTCCCGGAGCCGACCAGGGAGTTGATCGCCCCCGCCCCCACCCCGGCCAGCATGATCAACACCATCTGCGAGACCGACACCCGCAGCACCCTACGCTGATCGTGCGAAGGATTTCGGGCAGCCGCGGTGGAAGGTGAGGCGATGACGCGCAGGTGGGGAAAGCTGGCCGCCGGTGCGGCCTGCGGGATGCTGGTCGCTATCGGGGCGACGCCGGCGGCCCAAGCCGAGCCGGAGGTGCCGTCGGGCCAGTACGCTTTCAGCGCCCAGCACGGGCCGTCGCAGCGGTCGGCAACCTGGACGTTCACCCCATGCGGGCCGACCTGCACCACCGTCGACGGGGAACGCTGGCTGCAGAACGCGGACTTTCATCTCAACGGTGGCCGCTGGGAGTACAGCGGCCGGGGCAGTATGGACTGCCCGGTGGATCACACTCCCCTGCCGGTGTCGAAAACCGTCAGCTTCGATGCGGTGACCCTCGCCGGCCAATGGACCACCGCCACGCTGGAGCAGTGCGGTCGAGGGCCGGCCGGCGGCGTGGTCGGGCAGTGGGATTTCCAGCTCACCAAGACCGGATGATCCCCGTCAGCGAGAACGCTTGGCGCCCCGCTTCTCTCGCACCCGTACGTTGACCCGGATCGGGCTGCCCTCGAACCCGAAGGTCTCCCGCAGCCGTCGTTCCAGGAACCGGCGGTAACCGGCCTCCAAGAACCCTGAGGTGAACAACACGAATGTCGGCGGACGCGCGGTGGCCTGAGTGGCGAACAGGATCCGCGGCGCGCGGCCGCCCCGCGCCGGCGGCGGTGTCGCCGCGACCACTTCCTTGAGCCAGGTGTTGAGCTGTCCGGTCGAGATCCGGGTGTCCCAGGACGCCAGCGCGGTCTCTAACGCCGGCACCAGCTTCTGCACGGCCCGACCGGTTTTCGCCGAGATGTTCACCCGCGGCGCCCACGCCAGCCGGGCCATGTCCCGGTCGATCTCCTTGTCCAGCAGGTAACGGCGATCCTCGTCGACCAGGTCCCACTTGTTGTAGGCCAGCACCACCGCCCGGCCGGCCTCGACCACCATCGAGATCACCCGCTGGTCCTGCTCGGTCAGCGGCAACGACGAATCGACCAGCACGATCACCACTTCGGCGGCGTCGATGGCGCCGTGGGTGCGTACCGAGGCGTAGAACTCGTGTCCGCTGGCCTGCCCCACCTTGCGGCGCAACCCGGCGGTATCGACGAAACGCCAGATCTTGCCGTCCATTTCGATCAGCGAGTCGACCGGGTCGACGGTGGTTCCGGCGACATCGTGCACCACTGAGCGCTCGTCGCCGGCCAGCCGGTTCAGCAGCGAACTCTTGCCGACGTTGGGCTTGCCCACCAGCGCCACCCGGCGCGGGCCACCCCCGCCGCCGGCGGTCTCGGCGACCTCGGGCAGCTTGGCGATCACCTCGTCGAGCAGGTCGGCGACGCCGCGCCCGTGCAGGGCGCTGACCGCGTACGGTTCGCCCAGCCCCAGCGACCACAGTGCCGCCGCGTCGGCCTCGCCGCGCTCACCGTCAACCTTGTTGGCGGCCAAGAACACCGGCTTGCCGGAGCGCCGCAGGATCCTCGCGGCGGCCTCGTCGCCGGCGGTGGCGCCCACCACCGAATCCACCACCAGGATCACCGCGTCGGCGGTGCGCATCGCCACCGCGGCCTGCTCGGCCACCAACTGCTGCAAGCCTTTGGCATCGGGTTCCCAGCCGCCGGTGTCCTGCACCACGAAGCGGCGCCCGGTCCACAGCGCGTCGTAGGACACCCGGTCGCGGGTCACCCCGGGCAGGTCCTGCACCACCGCCTCGCGCCGGCCCAGGATGCGGTTGACCAGCGTCGACTTGCCGACGTTCGGCCGGCCCACCACGGCCACCACCGGCGGAGGGCCGGCGTCCTCGACGAGATCGTCGAAGCCCCCGTCTTCGCCGATCTCCCAGTCGCTTTCGTCGGACCAGGTGCCGTCGGATTCACTCATCGGATCGCCCCGCAGCGCTGCTCGACCAATTCCCGCAGGTGGTCGACCACCTGCGCCTGCGTCATCTCCCCGGTGTCGACGATCACCGCATCCTCGGCGGGCCGCAGCGGCGACACCGCCCGGGTCGAATCCAGTTCATCGCGACGAAGCACGTCGGCCAGTACGGCCGCATAGTCATCGCCGAGCCCGGCCGCCACGTTCTGGTCGTTGCGTCGCCGGGCCCGCGTCTCGGCGGAGGCGGTGAGGAAGATCTTGACGTCGGCGTCGGGCAGCACCACGGTGCCGATGTCACGGCCTTCGACCACCACACCGCCGGCTTCGCCGGCCAACTGCCGTTGCAGGTCGACCAGCCGGGAGCGCACCGCGGGAATTGCCGAGACTCCCGAGACCGCCCGCGTCACCTCGTCACCGCGAATCTCACGCGAAACGTCTTCTCCACCAAGGTAAGCGCGGTCACCATCGGGGTGAGAGTCCACCGCGACCTCGACGCCGTCGGCAACCCGGGAAACCCCTTCGGTGTCGTCCAGGGCGACCCCGGAGCGCAACACCGCCAGCGTGACGACGCGGTACATCGCACCGGTGTCCAGGTAGCTTTCCCCCAGTGCTCGCGCCAATCCGCGTGACACCGAGGACTTTCCGGTTCCGGCCGGGCCGTCGATGGCCACCACGACGCCGCTGCCCGTGCTCACAGTCCGACCGCCTTGTACAGTTCGCCGATCTCTTTGCGGCCCAATTTCCGGATGGTGCCGGGCCGCTGCTCCCCCAGCGCAACCGCACCGATATCGGTGCGCACCAACTCCTGTACCGGGAATCCGACGGCCGCCAGCATCCGGCGGACGATGCGTTTGCGGCCCTCGTGCAGGGTCACCCGCACCAGTGTCTTGCCGGGAACGGCGTCGACCACCGCGAAGTCGTCGACCTTCGCCGGCCCGTCGTCGAGTTCGACCCCTTCGCGCAGTTTCTTGCCGAGCCCGCGCGGCACCGTCCCGAGCACGGTGGCCACATAGGTTTTGGGGATTTCGTAGGACGGGTGCATCAGCCGGTGCGCCAGCTCGCCGTCGTTGGTCAGCAACATCAGTCCCTCGGTGTCGGCGTCGAGCCGCCCGACGTGAAACAGCTTGGCATCACCGCGAACCCGGTGCTCGACGTAGTCACCGATGCACGGCCTGCCGCGGTCGTCCGACATCGTCGAATGCACGCCGCGCGGCTTGTTCAGCGCCAGGTACACCCGGGTGTCGTCGACGGTCACCCGCGCCCCGTCGACCCGGATCACCGCCGCGCCCGGATCCACTCGGGTACCGAGCTCGGTCACGATCTGGCCGTCCACCTCGACCCGGCCGTCGCGGATCATCTTCTCGGCGACCCGGCGCGAGGCGACACCGGCCTGCGACAGGACTTTCTGCAGGCGCACACCTTCTTCATCAGGCCAGGCCATCAGTCGTGGTCCACATCGAAAGTCAGCGGCTGATCAGCCGCCGGCGCACCGCCGAGCTTCATGAAACGCGGTTCACTGTCCAAAGTTTCGCTCAGATCGTCGATCACGTCGACGTCGGGCAGCAGCGGCGCGATGTCGGGCAGGTCGGACAGCGAGGACAGGCCCAGCCGCTCCAAGAACAGCTCGGTGGTCGCGAACGTCACCGCGCCGGTGTCGGCGTCCGCGCCGGCTTCGGTGATCAGGCCGCGGGCCAACAGCGTCCGCATCACCGCGTCCACATTGACGCCGCGCACCGCACTGACCCGGGCCCGCGTCACCGGTTGCCGGTAGGCGACCACCGCCAGCGTCTCCAGGGCGGCGCGGGTCAGTTTGGATCGGGCGCCGTCGAGCAGCAGGCGCTCCACGTACGGGGCGAATCGGGCGCGGGTGTAAAGCCGCCAGCCGCCGCCGGCCTCGCGCAGGTCGATGCCGCTGTCACGTTCGGCGAGCTCGTCGGCCATCGCCCGCAGCTTGTCGGTGATCCGGTACACCGGCTGTTCGGTGGCGGCCGCCAACGACTCGACGGTCACCGGGGTGTCCACCACCAGCAGCAAGGCCTCGAGCACCGCGCCCAGCTCGGAGTCCTCGAGTTCGGGTGCCAGCGCGACATCGATCCCCAGGTCCGAGCCGGCGGGACCGGCAGGTTCGGACGGCTCCGAGATCTCGGGTTCGGGCAGGTGGTCAGTCATCAATTCGTCTCGCACTACTCGGCCGATTCTGCTTTCACCAGGTCTTCATTGGTCGGACGCTCACCGGTCCACGACACCTGGAGCACACCAAGTGGTTCTGACTGCTCGAATGCTACCGCCCGCGCCCGATACAGTTCGAGCAGCGCCAGGAAGCGGCCGACGATTTCGATCGGCGCCCGGCAGTCGGCCACCAGTTCGGCGAATGACGCCCACTGACCGGTGCCGCGTGCCTCCAGCAGTCTCAGCAGCACTCCCGCCTGCTCGGGCACCGACACCATCACCTGATGCAGGTGCTCGGTTCCCACCGTGGGGACCGGCCGCGGTGTGAAGGCGGCCGCCGCGATCTGGGCGAACGACTCGGCGTCGACGCCCAGCATCACCTCGGGCAGCAGGTTGGCGAAGCCGTCCTCCAGCGACACCGCGCGCGGATAGCTGCGCAGCGCGGCGGCTTCGAGCTCGGCGAACATCTGCGCGACGTGCTTGAACGCCCGGTACTGCAGCAGCCGCGCGAACAGCAGGTCACGGACCTCCAGCAGGGCCAGGTCCTCTTCGTCGTCGACCTGGCCGGCGGGCAGCAGCCGGGCCGCCTTGAGGTCGAGCAGGGTGGCCGCGATGACCAGAAACGCCGTCGTCTCCTCCAGGCCCAGCTGCGGGCCGACGTCGCGGGTGTAGGCAATGAAATCATCGGTGACCTGGTGCAACGCCACCTCGGTGACGTCCAGGCGGTGGGCGAAGATCAGCTGCAGCAGCAGGTCAAACGGACCCTCGAAGTTGGTCAGTCGAACGCGAAAACCGCTGGCAGCCGTTTCGGTGTCGGTCTCGGTGTCGGTACTCACGCGCCGAATCGGTCGATGACTTCGCGGGCCAGCGCGCGGTAAGCCAGCGCACCGCTGGATTTCGGGGCCCAGCTGGTGATGGGCTCGCCCGCGACGGTGGTCTCGGGAAAACGGACGGTGCGGGTGATCACCGTGTCGAACACCAGGTCGCCGAAGCGCTCCACCACCCGCGCCATCACCTCGCGGGAGTTGACCGTGCGCGGGTCATAGCGGGTCAGCAGGATGCCGCTGATCTCCAGTTTCGGATTCAGCCGGTCGCGGACCTTCTCGACGGTGTCGGTCAGCAACGCCAGGCCGCGCAGCGAGAAGTACTCGCATTCGGTCGGGATCACCACCCCATCGGCACAGGCGAGGCCGTTGACGGTGAGCAGTCCCAGCGACGGCTGGCAGTCCACCAGCAGGTAGTCGTAGCGGTCGAGCACCGGACGCAGCGCACGGGCCAGCGAATGCTCCCGGCCCACCTCGTTGACGAGCTGGATCTCGGCCGCCGACAGATCGATATTGGAGGGCACCAGGTCCAGGTTCTCGACGCGGGTCTGCATCAGCACGTCGTCGATGTCGACCCGCGGCTCCACCAGCAGGTTGTGGACGGTGTGCGCCAGTTCGTAGTGCGGCACGCCGAGCCCGGCCGACAGCGCGCCCTGCGGGTCCAAATCGACCAGCAGTACCTTGCGGCCGTATTCGGCCAGCGCCGCGCCGAGATTGATGGTCGAGGTGGTCTTGCCGACGCCGCCCTTCTGGTTGCACATCGCGATGACCTTGGCGGGGCCGTGTGTCGAGCGGGGCTGCGGCTCGGGGATGTTCCGCGGTGGACGCCCGGTCAAGCCGACGGCGGAGCTGTCGTCGTCGCTCATGGCCGGTACGGCGAGGTGGTGGCGGACATCCGCAGAAGTCTAACGGGTGACCGGCGCCCATACCTGCTACATGAGCAGTCCTCAGGCGTGCCGATCGCCATAGGATCGCACTCATGAGCCTCAAACGACGCATCCCCTTCCTGCGGTGGTCGTTCCTGCGGATGGCGACCGGTGCCCGCAACATCACCACGACCGGCCAGATCGGCGACGGCCGCGAAGCTGCCGCCGTGGACTACGTGCTGTCGAAGGCCCGGCCCGGCGACATCGACGACGTGCTGGCCCGCATCGACGAGTTCGCCTACGAGAAGTCGCTGCTGATCAATGTCGGCGACGAGAAGGGCGGCCTGCTCGATGCCGCGGTGCAGCGGGTCAACCCCGCACTGGCCCTGGAGCTGGGCACCTACTGCGGCTACAGCGCCCTCCGCATCGCGCGCGCCGCACCGGCGGCCCGGATCTATTCGATCGAGCTGGCCGAGGCCAACGCCGACAACGCCCGCCAGATCTGGGCGCACGCCGGGGTCGCCGACCGGATCACCTGTGTGGTGGGCACCCTCGGCGACGGCGGGCGCACCCTGGATGCCTTGACCGCACGGCACGGCTTCACCGCCGGTGCGTTGGATTTCTTGTTCCTCGACCACGACAAGGACGCCTACCTGCCGGACCTGCAGAGCATTCTGGACCGGGGCTGGCTGCACCCGGGCTCGGTGGTGGTCGCCGACAACGTCAAAGTGCCGGGCGCGCCGCGCTACCGCGAATACATGCGGGCCCAGCAGGGGTCGCACTGGGACACCACCGAGCACAAGACGCATGTCGAGTATCAGCGTCTGCTGCACGATCTGGTGCTGGAGTCGACGTATCTGGGGTAAGGCGTCACCCGTACCGAGTTTTTTGGTGGCTGTATTGCGCCAGCCGCGAACCGAGCCAACTGTGGATTCGTGCGGCCACCGCATACCAGCCCGGCTCGAGCATCATGTCGTGGCCCATATCCGGGAAGAATTCGGCATCGGTGCCATAGGCGCGCGCTGTTGCGTGTACGTCCTTGGCCAGTATCAGGCCATCGTTTTGTGCGCCCAACACCAGCATGGGGGCCGTCACCCGCTGCGGCCGTGGAGGTTCCTGAAACATCAGACCCAGAAACAACGCGTGGGCACTTTCCTCCCGTAGTCGCGCCGCGCAGGCAGTGACCACCTGTTCGGGAGTCCGTGCGCAGAAAAAGTGTTCGCGGGCAAGCCTGGGCGTGTTGACATTCGAAACGGTCCTGCCGGTGACCATGCCGCGCGCCGTGAGCCAGGGATGGTGCTGAATCGCTTTCCCCACCGTTCCGATGGCTCCGCGCGGAGGGACGGAGGCCAACAGCACCCCGGCAGGCGCAGCACGCGATTCGAGGTACTTCTGCACGACGAAGCCGCCCATCGAGTGGCCGATCAGCACGGGTCGGGTGGGCATCGCGTCGGCCACCGCCGCGACGTCGTCGACGTAATCGGCGATCGAACACCGGCTCAGCGGCTGAGAAAGTGTGCTTGCTCCATGTCCCCGCAGGCTGACGCCGACGGCCCGGTAGCCGTTGTTGGCAAAGAAGTCCAGGAAGTGGTCGTGCCAGCACCACGTCGCATGCCAGGCGCCGTGCACGAAAAGCAGCGGTATCGGATGGGCGTCGCCGCGCGGTCGCCGCTCGACTACCTCAAGCATGGGTCGGCTCCTGCGCTGTCGGGACAGCGGCGGCGGGTCTACGGCGTCGCTGGGCAGCTACGGTTCGGAACATGACCTTGGGGCGTAGCAGCCGGCTCGGCGGGTCGACGAGGTTCATGGCCCGGAAGAATGCCTCGGTGATGACGATGTCGGATTCTGCTGCGGCAAGCAGTCGTTGGGTATAGCGGTTCGCCAGCCGGGTCCGCACCGACCGTCGGCCCTGGACTTGGGGCAACGCGAGGTCAGCACCCGACGCCATCTGCCATGCCGCATCGACCGCCTTGGCGGAAGCTTGAAAGAACCGGTGGGCTAGGTTATCGCTGCCGTGCGAAAGGCAGGCGCGCAACGCGATCGCCTCCAGCGCGGCCACCGACATGCCTTGCCCGTAAACCGGGTTGAAACTGCACATGGCATCACCGCACACCAACAGACCGGCCGGTAACCGGGCCATCGTGTCGTAGCGGCGACGCACACTGGCCGGATAGCGGTAGCGCGACACCTCGGTCAGCGGTTCGCCGGCTTGCATTGCGGCGATCATCGGAGGCGGCGCGAATTCCGCTGCATAACAGAGCATTCCGGCGCGGTCAGTGGGCGGTTCGTGGCCGGCCAGTCCGGCCAGCGTGAGCATCCAGGTGTCGTGCTCGCAGGCGAACAACGCCCCACCGGTCGGCCGCTCCGGCACCGCACCGACCAGTATCAGTTTCTCGGTGAGGGTGCCCGCCGGTATTCGCAACAACTGGCTGGCATAGGCGACCGCCACAGTGATGTGTTCCTCCGCTGGGCGCCCATAGCCGTGGGCGTCCAGAAATGCCGGCGTGCGCCCGGCGCGGCCCATCGCGTCGATCACCAGGTCCGCGGCCAGCTCCCGTTCACTACGTGTAGCACGATCCGCGACCCGCACGCCGGTGACCCGGTCGGTGGTGGGCGCAACCAGTTCCACCACATCGTGGCCGTCCAGAACGGACACATTGTCCACAGAACGCACCCGCTGGCGAACGTGGGCCTCCAGAAACGGCCTGCTGGCCAGATAGGACCCGATCGGCGTGTCGAACGCGCCCGACCGGTTCAGGTCGTGTCCGCCGAGCCGCAGCCAAACCTGGGACAGGTCACTGCCGTCGAGCAAATGCCCGCCGGCAGCGACAAGCTCGTCGAGCATGCCGGGAAACAGTGTGTTCAAGGCGGCCGCGCCGCCGGCCAGCAGGCCGTGCACATGCCGCCCCTGCGGCACGCCGCGCCGTTGTGCGGATTCGTCGGGCAACTCGTCTCGTTCGACCACGACCACGCTGCGGTAGAAGTCGGCCAGGACGCGAGCCGCCAACAGTCCGCCCATACTGGCGCCTAACACGACGGCGCGCTCACCCACGGGTTCCATCTCGAATCCTCCACGACCCGGCCCGGCAGCCAATGCCGGGCTGTCCTGAGGATTACGTCGCGGAGATCGCGCAGCCTAGAGTAGGCGGCTACTCCATTTCTCCGCCGAGCAGTCGCGAAAGCCCCCTGCACGAGGCGTTTTTGGGGGCTTAAGTGTCTGCTCGCGCATAAGGGCCCGCGGCTATAAGGAACTACCGGGCGCGGGGGTGGGCGCCGGCCCACACCTCGCGCAGCGCGTTCACCGTGACCAGCGTGTAGATCTGGGTGGTCGACACCGAGGCATGCCCGAGCAACTCCTGCACCACCCGCACGTCGGCGCCGCCGTCGAGCAGATGCGTCGCAAACGAATGCCGCAGGGTGTGCGGTGACACCTTCGCGGTGATCCCGGCCCGCTCGGCGGCGTCCTGCAGCACCTGCCAGGCGCTTTGCCGCGACAGCCGGCCCCCGCGGGCATTGAGGAACACCGCCGCAGTGCCCCGGCCGCGCCCCGCCAGGCCCGGGCGGCCCCGCACCAGGTAGGCGTCCAGCGCCGCCACCGCGGGCCGCCCCACCGGCACCAGCCGCTGCTTGCCGCCCTTGCCCCGCAACAACACCGACCGGTCGCGCACGTCGATGTCGTCGAGATCCAGCCCGACCGCCTCCGAGATACGGGATCCGGTGGAGTACAGCATTTCCAGCAGCGCCCGGTTGCGCAGCGTCAGCGGTCCGTCCGAGGCGCTGTCGCCGCCGGCCCCGGCCAGCAGCGCCAGCACCTCGTCGATGCTCAGACTTTTGGGCAGTCGCCGTCCCGGCGTCGGCGGCTTGACGCCGCGGGCCACGTCCACCGGCGCCATGCCCTCCGCGGCGGCGAACCGGTGCAGGCCGCGTACCGCGATCAGCGCGCGCCCGGCCGAGACCGCCGACAGCGCCGGCACGCCGTTCTCCGGGTCACCGCGCTGCAGCGCCACCAAGAATTCGGTGACGTCGCCCTCCCGCACGTCGGCCAGGTCGTCGATGCCGCGGGCCAGCAGGTGCTCGCTGTAGCGCCGCAGGTCGCGCCGATAGGAACTCAAGGTGTTGGCCGCGACCCCGCGCTCGATCGTCAGATGATCCAGGTACCCCTGAAGCTGCCCGGTCAGCGGGCCTACCGGCCGGGCCGCCGCGGTCATGACCGGCTCTGCCTGGCGGCGAACGCGGTCGGCCGGTCGATCCATTCGGCATCCACCGGACGTGGGGTTCCGAAACCCTGGCGGTGCGCGTAAGCGGCCAGAATTCCCGCCACCGCAATCGCATTGACGATTTCGCCGCTGAACACCATCGCGGCCGCCTCGGCGATCGGATACCAGCGCAGCGTCAGATCGGCCTCCTCGTCGTGCGCTTCCGGGCGCTCGACCTCGGTGAGGCCGGTGGCCAGATACACCCGCACCGACTCGTCGGAAAAGCCTGGCGTGGAGTCCAAATCGACCAGCACCTGCCAGGTCGCCGCCGTCAAACCGGCCTCCTCGACGAGTTCGCGCCCGGCGGTCAGGTGCGCGGGCTCACCGCTGACGTCGAGCAGCCCCGCGGGCAACTCCCACAGCCGCCGGCCGAAGGCGTGGCGGTATTGGCAGATCAGCGGGATATTGCCGGACTCGTCCATGGCGACCACCCCGACGGCGCCGTAGTGCTCCACCACATCGCGGGTGGCCGTCTTTCCGCCCGGCATCCGCACCTCGTCGCGGCGCAGCGCGAAGATCTTGCCGCTGTGCAGCAGTTGCGACGACGCGGTCTCGAAGACGTGCTCAGCCACGGGTTACGTGTTCCGGCAGGGGTTCTTGCCGCGGATCGGTCAACGGCTGAGCACTGCCGCCGTGCGTGTCGGCTCCGTTCTGCGCATCGGGGGTGTCGTGATGTTCGTGATGGTGCTCGGGGATCTCCACCGGCAGCCGCTCGGCGGCCTTGTAGTCGATGGCCGCCCCGACGAACGCGGCGAACAGCGGATGGGCCCGGGTGGGCCTGCTCTTGAGCTCCGGGTGCGCCTGGGTGCCCACCAGGAACGGGTGCATCTCGCGCGGGTACTCGACGAACTCCACCAGCTTGCCGTCCGGGGAGGTACCGGAGAACCGCAGCCCGCTTTCGGCGATCCGGTCCCGGTAGGCGTTGTTGACCTCGAAGCGGTGCCGGTGCCGTTCGGAGACCTCGGTGGCCTGGTAGGCCCCGGCCACAATCGAATCGGCTTCCAGCACAGCAGGATAGGCGCCGAGCCGCATGGTGCCGCCGAGGTCGGCGGTTCCGGCGACCGCATCCTGCTGGTCGGCCATGGTCGCGATCACCGGATCGGGCGTGTCCGGATCGAACTCCGCCGAGCTGGCCTCGGTGATCCCTGCGGTGCGGGCCGCGTCGATCACGATGCACTGCAGCCCCAGACACAATCCCAGCACCGGCAACGCGTGAGTGCGGGCATAGGCGATGGCGCCGATCTTGCCTTCGATGCCCCGGATCCCGAATCCGCCCGGGATCAGCACCCCGTGCATCTCCCCGAGCGCGGCGGCCGCCCCGGCGGGGGTTTCGCACGCATCGGAGGCGACCCAGTTGATCTCGACCCGCGCGTAATGGCTGAAGCCACCGGCCCGCAGCGCCTCGGTCACCGACAGGTAAGCGTCGGACAGGTCGATGTACTTGCCCACCAGCGCGATTCGCACCGTCTCGTGAGGTTCGTGGACCCGGCGCAGCAGCTCATCCCACTCGGTCCAGTCGACATCCTTGAACGGCAGGTTGAGCCGGCGCACCACGTAGGCGTCCAGTTCCTCGCGGTGCAGCACCTTGGGGATGTCGTAGATCGACGCCGCGTCCGGCGTGGAGATCACCCCGTCGACGTCGACGTCGCACATCAGCGCGATCTTGTTCTTCAGCGGCTCGGGTACCTCACGGTCGCAGCGCAGGATCAGCGCGTCCGGGGTGATACCGATGCTGCGCAGTGCGGCCACCGAGTGCTGGGTCGGCTTGGTCTTGAGCTCGCCCGACGGCGCCAGGTAGGGCACCAGCGACACGTGCAGGAAGAACACGTTGTCCCGGCCGACGTCGTGGCGGACCTGGCGGGCGGCTTCCAGGAACGGTTGCGACTCGATGTCGCCGACGGTGCCACCGATCTCGGTGATGACCACGTCGGGGCGCCGGCCGTCGGCGTCCGGCTCGGACATGGCCAGGATGCGGCGCTTGATCTCGTCGGTGATGTGCGGGATCACCTGCACGGTGTCACCGAGGTACTCGCCGCGGCGCTCCTTGGCGATGACCGTCGAATACACCTGCCCGGTGGTCACATTCGCCGACCCGGACAGGTCGCGGTCCAAGAATCGCTCGTAGTGGCCGACGTCGAGGTCGGTCTCGGCGCCGTCTTCGGTGACGAAGACCTCCCCGTGCTGGAACGGATTCATCGTTCCGGGGTCGACGTTGAGGTAGGGGTCCAGCTTCTGCATGGTGACCTGCAGACCCCGGGCGATCAGCAACTGGCCCAGGCTGCTTGCGGTCAAACCCTTACCGAGCGAGGATGCAACTCCACCGGTGACGAAGAGGTGCTTCGGCTCGGTTTGGGGATGCTTTCGCAATGGTGGCAAAACCAACCTCCGTGACGACGGCGCAGGATTGAGGGCCTGCCGACCCACGGAATCTCACCCTAACATCGTCGGGCGATTCCGGCCTTGGACACGCCCAGTCACGCTTAGTCACGCCCAGTCACGCCGCCCGGCAGCGGTCACCGGGCCTATTGCGCGAGGGTGACCGACCCGGCCCCGTGACCGATGCCGTACTGCCCCGGATGCCCGCCGTTGATCAGGCTGCTCACCGCCATGACGGTGGTGATCCGCCCCGCCTCGAGGTCGACGTCATCGACCGTGCTCACGGCGTCGGCGACCGCGGAATCGGTGCGGGCCATCGCCACAGCCGCGGTGCCCGAGGCGCAGCCGTCCCGGCCGGCCAGCACCGTCGCCGAACCGTGCGGGGCCAGGGCCGCCGCGAACCGGGCGACGCTCACCCCGCTGCTGCCGGCGTCCTCGGGCAGCGCTCCGCCGGTGATGACCACCGCCGAGTTGGCCGCTGCGAACCGTTGTTCGCGGTAGGTGATGAAGCCGGTATCGCGCAGCGCCGCCAGTACGGTGTCGCGCTGGGTGTCATCCGCGGGTTGGACGGCCGGGTTGCGGTTGATCAGCAGCGCGATGCCGAGCAGGTCGCCGGCCTGGGCGCCCTGGTCGATCAGGTGGGTGCTCAGTTGGGCACCGGCGGGCACGATCCCGGACTCCACCACGGCACGCAGCTTCTCCTCGGCGTTGCCCTCGACGAACTGGGTCGTCAGCGCGACCGTTGCGGTGACGGCCCCGCCGGCCTGGCCGATGATCCGCGCTACCGCCTCGACGTCGTCGTCAGCGGCGTCCGGAGTCCGGAAGATCACCGTGGACTTGCCGTTGAGCGCGTCGCGCACGATCCGGGGCGCCATCTGGGCGTCGAAATCGTTTGCGTTGCCCAGTCGCTCGCTCAGTGCGTTGTGCTGTTCGCGCTGCGCGTCGATCTGCGCGCGCAGCTCCTGCTTATCGGACTGCAGGCTGCCCAGCACCGGTCCCGACAGCAGCCCAGAGCCCAGCACCACGCCGAACACCAATGCCAGCAGCACCGCGGTCAGCGACATCGCGTGGTATCGAGGGGTGATCATCGCCGTGTCGGCCCGGTTCTCTTAGGTCACCCAGTGCTGCAGCCACTGGGTCAGGTGATGCCAGTAGTTGCTGAGCCAGTCGAGGACCACGGCGTCGGTCTGCGAGACCCACAGCGCGACGATGATCGCGACCAGCATGCTGAGCACCAGCAGCGCGATCGCGCCCGCAGAGACCCGGCTGCGGTACAGCGTGGCGACGGCCCGGGCGTCCACCAGCTTCTCGCCGACCTTGAGCCGGGTCAAAAACATCGACGGGTTCGTCAGCTGACGGGTCCGGTCGAAGAACGTCTCGATGTTGGCGGTGTGCCCGGCCGTCACCAGCAGGGCCGCACCGTGGTGGTCGGCCAGCAGCAGTGCCAGGTCCATCGGGGAACCTGCGGCCGGGAACGTCATCGCCCCCACACCGAGGTCCTGGATGCGCTCCAGGCCGGGCGCGTGGCCGTCGGCGTCGGCGGGCAGCACCACCTGCGATCCGCACCGCAGCACCTCGGCGCTCATCTGGTCGGGGTCGCCGATGATCAGCTGCGGGCGGTAGCCCGCCTTGCGCAGCACGTCAGCGCCGGCGCCGATCCCGATCAGCACGGGCTGGTATTCCTTGATGAACGGCTTGAGGCACTTCAGGTCGTCGGCGGCGTCGGGTTCGTCACCGACCAACACCACATGCCGGCGGCGCAGGTCGACGTCGATCTCGGGGATCCCGATCCCGTCGATCAGCAGCGGGCTCTCGCTGCGGATGAACTCAATGGTGTTGCCGGCGAAGGACTCCAGGTGCGCCACCAACCCGCTCTTGGCCTCGAGCATCAGGTCGGCGATCTCGACGTCGCTGCGTTCGACGCCGAGGGCCAGGCGCCGATCGCCGGAGTAGACGCCGCCGTTGTGCAGCCGGATCTTGGCGCCGTCGCGGATCTTCTTGAACACCGTGGGCCCGGCCTCGTCGATCAGCGTGACGCCGTTGGCGACCAGCACCTCGGGACCGAGGTTGGGGTAGCGCCCGGAGATGGACGCCGAGGCATTGACGACGCCGGCGATCTGGGCTTCCACCAGTGCGTCGGCGGTGATCCGGTCCAGGTCGAGAATGTCGAGAACGACGATGTCGCCGGGACCGACCCGCCGCAGCAACCGGTCGATGTCGTGGTCGACTCGGGCCGTACCGATGACGCCGGGCCGGGAGGTGTTACGAGACAACAGCGCAGACATCTTCATGGGCGCGATTGTGTCGGGGAAAGCGCGGGAAAGCAGGGAGGCGCGCCGTAACACTGGCCTCACAAGTTCTGTTACGTCACACCAGTCACAGGATTTGTGGGCTACTCGTGGGTGTCTGCACCCCGGTCATCCTGCGCGGCGTCCAGCAGTTCTCGGGCGTGCGCGCGGGCGGTGTCGGTCTCCCCCAGCCCGGCCAGCATCCGGGCCAGTTCGGCCACCCGGTCCTCGCCGTCCAGGCGCCGTACCCCGCTGGCACCGTTACGTCCGGTGGCCTCCACCATCAGGTGCACATCCGCGTAAGCCGCCACCTGCGGCAGGTGGGTCACCACGATGACCTGGTGGGTGCGGGCCAGCCGCGCCAGCCGCCGCCCGATCTGCACCGCGGCGCGGCCGCCCACCCCGGCGTCGACCTCGTCGAACACCATCGTGGTGCCGGCCGAGCTCCGCACCGACGACAACGACGAGGTGGCCAGCACCACCTCCAGCGCCAGCATCACCCGGGACAGCTCGCCGCCCGAGGCGCTCTTGGCCAGCGGCAGCACCGTCATACCCCGGTGCGCGGCCAGCCCGAACTCGACCTCGTCGATGCCGTCGGCGCCGGCGTGCACGATCTGCCCCGAGGGCAACCGCAGGGCGGCCGGGTCGTCGTCGGCGGCCGGGCTGTGGCTGACACCGATGCTGAACTCGGCGTCGGCCATCGCCAGCCCGGACAGCTCCGCGCTCACCGCCTTGGCCAGGCCGCGAGCCGCCTTGCCGCGCGCGGCGCTGAGATCGGTGGCGGTCTTCACCACCTGCTCGGCGAGCTCCTCGACGCGAGCGGACAGCGCCACCATCGTTTCTTCGGAGACGTCGAGCTGGGCCAGCCGGTCGCGGGACTGCGCCGCCCAGGCCAGCACCCCGTCGATGTCCGCGGCGTACTTGCGGGTCAGGGAACGCAGCTCGGCCTGCCGCGCCAGCTTGGCGTCCAGCGCGTCGGCGCCGGTGGGCAGCTCGTCGAGGTAGCCGCCGAGTTCGCGGCCCACATCGTCGACCACCGTGAGCGCCTCGGCGAGTTGTTCACCGAAGGCCCGAAGGGCGGTGTCGTCGGTGGCGGTCAGCGTCGCCTTCGCCTGCCCGAGCCGGTAGGTGGCCGACGTCGCCGCGTCGGCCGCGTCCTCCAAGCCGCCGGCCAGCGCCGCGCGCGCCCCGGACGCCGCGGCGCGCAGTGCGTCGAGTTCGGAGAGCCGGCGGATCTCGACCGTCAGCGCGTCGTCCTCCCCGGCCTGCGGGTCGACGGCATCGATCTCGCGCAGCGCGAAGGTGAGCCGGTCGGCTTCCTGGGCCAGTTCCCGGGCCCGGTTGTTGCGGTCGAGCAGTTCGCGTCGTGCCGACAGCCAGGCCTCTCGTGCGCTGCGGTAGCGCTGCAGCCGGGTGTCGACCGCGGCGAATCGGTCCAGTGCCCCGCGCTGTTCGTCCGGGCGCATCAACCGCAACTGGTCGTTCTGACCGTGCAGGGTCAGCAGCCCGCCGGTGAAACCGCTCAGCGACTTGGCGGGCACCCCGCGGCCCCCGAGGTAGGCCCGCGACGGCCCGTCGGCGCTGACCGAGCGGGCCGCGATCACGCTCCCGTCTTCGTCGCGCTCGGCGCCGGAGACCTCCAGGATCTCGTCGATCTGCCCGGCCGCCGCCGGTGCCAGGTCGGCGGTGCAGAACCTGCCCTCGACCACCGCGCGCGCCGCACCCGAGCGCACCCGGGTGGCGTCGGCGCGAGCGCCGCCGAGCAGGTGCAGCCCGGTGACCACCATCGTCTTGCCGGTCCCGGTCTCCCCGGTCAACACGGTCAGGCCACGGTCGAATTCGGCGGTCGCCGCGTGGATCGCGCCCAGCGACTCGATGCGGATCTCAGTGAGCACTCGACTACTGTCCGCGCCAGCCGGTCACCGGCAGCCGGAACTTGCGCACCAACCGGTCGGTGAACGGGGAGCTGCCCAGCCGCGCCCACTTGACCGGCGTGACGCCGCGTTGCACCTCGAGCCGCCCGCCGGCCGGCACCAGCATCTTGCGCCGGCCGTCGCAGAACACCAGCGCATTGTGTCCCTCGCTCTCGACTTCGATCGCGATCGTCGAGTCGGGGCTGGTCACCATCGGCCGGGCGAACAGGGCGTGAGCGTTGTTGGTCACCACCAGAATTGCGTCCAGGTCGGGCCAGAGCACCGGCCCGCCCGCGGAGAACGCGTAGGCGGTCGATCCGGTCGGTGTCGACACCAGCACGCCGTCGCAGCCGAACGTCGACACCGGCCTGCCGTCCACCTCCACGACGACGCCCAGGACCCCCAACCTCGGGCCCTTCTCCATGCTGGCCTCGTTGAGCGCCCAACCGCGGTCGATGATCTCCCCGTCGGCCCGCACCACCACATCCAGCGTCATCCGGTCCTCCACCCGGTAGTCGCGGGCGATGATGTGGTCGAGGACCCGGTCGATGTGGTCGGCTTCGGCCTCGGCCAGAAATCCGATCCGGCCCAGGTTGACCCCCAGCACCGGAATGTCGGCGGCGCGGGCCAGTTCGGCGGCCCGCAGGAAGGTGCCGTCACCACCGAGGACCAGCACCAGTTCGCAGCCCTCGGCGGCCTGGGTGTCGGGATCCACCACGTCGATCTCGACACCGAGCTCACGCATGTCGTCGGGCGCCAGGTGCAGCGAGCCCTTGTCGACGGCCTCGGCGGTCAGCACCCGCATCGTGATGCCGTGGTCGCCCAACACCTTCTCGACGCGGCGCGCGGTGTCGGTGGCCTCTTCACGCCCGGTGTGCACCACCAGCAAAACGGTGCGCTCTCGGTGCCCGATATTCACTGGGGTCCCTTCGCAACGGCATCCTGGACGGCTGCATCCAACGCCTCACCGGTCAGCGGTGCGGCGGCGGCACGCAGATGCAGAAAGTACTCGACGTTGCCCGACGGGCCCGGCAGCGGACTGGCGGTCACCGCGACGGTGCCCCACCCGAATTCGGCCGCGCGGTGCGCCACCGACCGCACCGCGTCGGCGCGCAGGCCCGGGTCTGAAACCACCCCGCCGGCGCCAACCTGTTCTCGGCCCACCTCGAACTGCGGCTTCACCATCGGAACGATATCGGCGTCGGGTGACGCGCAACCAGTCAGCGCGGGCAGCACGGTGGCCAGCGAGATGAACGACAAGTCGGCGACGATCAGCTCGGCGGGCTCGCCGACGACCTCGAGGGTCAACCCGCGGACGTTGGTGCGTTCGACGACGACGACGCGCGGGTCGGTGCGCAGCGACCAGGCCAACTGGCCGTAGCCGACGTCGACGGCGACCACCCGGGCCGCGCCCCGGTCGAGCAGCACCTCGGTGAAACCGCCGGTCGAGGCCCCGGCATCCAGACACGCTCGGTCGGCGACGGTGATCCCGAAGGTGTCCAGTGCGCCGATCAACTTGTGCGCTCCGCGCGACACCCAGGTGCGTTCACCGTCTTCGGCGACGGCCAGCGCGGCGGTGAGGGTCACGGCGGTGGCCGGTTTGACGGCCGGGATGCCGTCGATGGTGACTTTGCCGGCGCCGATCAACTCCGCGGCCTGCTGGCGGGAACGCGCCAGTCCGCGCCGGACCAGCTCGGCGTCAACGCGAGTGCGCCGCGACATGTGCCCTCAGCCCTTCTCCACCGACTCCAGTGCCCGCACCAGGACCTCGTGGGCTTCTTCGAGCCGCTGCGCCAACGCATTGAGATCGCTGTGCGCGGGCAGTTCGGCCAGCTCGGCTTCCCCGGGCAGCGCGGCCAGCAACGCCGCGATGCGCTCCCGGACATCATCAATCTCACTGTTCATGGGTGCCACCAACGCTAGACCATGCCAGTTGGGGCCCCTTCGGGCCAGGCCCCGAGCAGGGACCAACGTTGCAGAGCCTGCCCGGCGGTGTCGTCGGCGGACTCGACGGTGAACGGGCGCCCGGCCAGGTCGGCGTCGGCCACCGCGCAGGCGAGCGCACGCACGATCGACAGGCCGTCCGCGTCGTCCTCGTCGGGCTGCGCCGTGGCGACGGTGACCGTGGCGCCGTCCAGGGTGATCTGCCACTGCGGCTGCGGGCCGATCGCCAGCCGGTCGGCGTCGAGATGCAGCGCCCGCAGGTCGTGGCCGATGTAGGTCGGTCGCTGGTCGGCGACGGCGCCGACGGCGTCGCGTGCCGAGTTGACGCCCGTGAGCACCATCAGGCTCGGCAGCGCGGCGGCGTTGGCCGCGGCGATGTCGGTGTCCAGCCGGTCACCGACGACCAGCGGCGCGTAGAACTCACCGCGGGTCAGCGCCTCGGTGAGCAAACCCGGGCCCGGCTTGCCGGCCACCTGCGGTTCGGCGTCGGTCGCGGCCCGCAGCGCGGCCACCATCGACCCGTTGCCGGGCAGCAGGCCGCGCTCCGACGGCAGGGTCTTGTCGACGTTGGTCGTCATCCACTTCGCGCCGGCCCGGATGGCCAGCGCCGCCTCGGCCAGGTCGGCCCAGCCGGTCTCGGTGGACAGGCCCTGCACCACTGCGGCCGGCTCGTCGGCCGCCAGTCGCACCGGTTCCAGACCGGCGGAAGCGATTTCGGCGGCCAGCGATTCGGTGCCGACCACCAGCACCCGGGAACCGGCGGGCAGTTGCTCGGCCAGCAGGTGCGCCGCGATCTGGGCGCTGGTGGCCACGTCCTCGCCGGCGGCGGTGAAGCCCAGCTCACGCAGGTGCGCCGCGACCTCGTCCGCGCTGCGCGAGGAGTTGTTGGTGATGAACAGGCCGCGACTCTGGATCTCGGCCAGCGTTTCGACGGCTCCAGCGGTGGGTTCGCCACCGCGGAATACCGTGCCGTCGAGATCGAGCAGCAGACAGTCGTATTCGTCTGCCAGCGAGCCGGCGCCGCCCAGTTCGGCGATCCGCTCCTCGACGTCGGTGACACCTTCGGTGTCAGCGGCCGCGGCCTTGAGGAACCATTCCAGGGCTTCGTCGCCGCGGCCCAGCGCCACCAGCGTTTCGGCGTGCGCGTAGTGCAGCCGGGCCACCGTCGACCCGGTGCGCTCGGGATCGGCCGGCGCGGCCGACAGCACCGTCAGCGCCTGCTCCAGTTGGCCCAGGTCGGCGCGGGCGCCGGCGACCACGATCCGCAGTTCGTCGGCCTCGTCACCCTCCAGTTGGGCGGCTTCGGGGCTGGCGGCCAGTTCGATCGCCCGTTGTGGGCGGCCCAGGCCGCGTTCGCAGTCGGCGATCAACGGCAATAGCGCGGACTTGCTGCCCATCCGGCGCGCCGCGCGCAGCTCGGCCAGGGCCTGCGTCCAGTCGCCGCAGTGGTAGGCCGCGATCCCGACCGCTTCACGGATCGCGGTGATCCGCGTCGAGCGGGACCGGGCCGCCTTGGCGTGCTTGAGCGCGGCTTGCGGGTCCTCGTCGAGCAGCATGCCGGCGGCCACCAGATGACAGGCCACACCGTCGGCGGTGGCCTTGCTCAGGGTGCTCAGTTCCCGGCGCACTTCCGGCGCCAGCTGCTTGGGTTCGATCCCCTCCGGCAGCGACGGATCGTCGTAGCGCCGGGTGGATTCTTCGCCGGCCGGCCGCGGGGGCCGCGAGCCGCCGTCATGGTCGCGCCGGGGCGGGGTACGACGATCCCGGTCCGGTCCCGAACCCCTGGGCGTCCGGCGCTGATCGCCGGTGGGCGTGCGCCGCTGGTCGCCGGCCGCCCGTCTTTGGTGCGGACCGCGTGGGCCACTTCCGGTGCCCCCGCGCGACTGACCACGCCCGCCACTTGCTCTGTTGTCGACCACTGAAACCTTTCGCGTGAATCCTCGTGTAAGGATACGGGCCGCCGCGAATTGTCCGGCCAGCGCACCGACCCGCCAAACCGGGCATTCTTGCCGGCGTTCGCGGTGTCGCGTAAATAACCGAACCGGCTACGGAACGACGGCGGTACCTCCACGTTTTTGCCTCACCCGGGCCGGGGTGCCCAGTGAGCTGCACCCGCACCGCAATGCCTGGAGCAGGCCCAACGCGGTTCGCGCTGTCCGACCAGCCCGGCCCGGTGATCCGATTGTGCAAGAACGCCTGATATCCGCGGTGGGGAATTGGAAACGCCCCCCGATTTCTCGGGGGGCGTTTCACTATGTTGTGTTCGGCGGTGTCCTACTTTTCCACC
>NZ_LZMF01000038.1:0-1379 GCF_001673565.1 Mycolicibacter sinensis | reverse complement strand
CGGTTGGCCGCGATCGGTGAGTTGGTCGCGCGGCGCACCCGCGGGCGCGATGCGGTGAACCGGTCGCGCTGGTCCTGCGATTACTGGGATGCCGCCGCCTCCGAGGTCGGTGCTGCCGAGCAGATCAGCCACGGCATGGCGTCCTCGCAGATGTATCTGGCCACCGCCCTGCGGGAGCGGCTGCCTAAGGTTGCCGCGCTGTATCTGGACGGGGCGATCAACACCCGGCTGGTCGCCACGATCGTCTGGCGCACCACCTTGATCACCAACCCCTACTTGTTGGACGCCGTCGACACCGACCTCGCCGAGATCGCCACCGACCTGGGGCCGCTCTCGGCGGCCAAGACCGCGGCGGCCATCGACGCCCTGATCGACCGGTACGACCCCGACGCCATCCGGCGCCAGCAGCGCGATGCCCGGGGCCGCGACATCGTCGTCGACACCCGCAACAGCGAAAACGGCACCACCGCCCTGTGGGGCCGGCTGTTCGCCACCGACGCCACCGCCTTAGACCGGCGCCTGACCCAATTGGCCCACACCGTCTGCGACGACGATCCCCGCACCCTGGCCCAGCGCCGCGCCGATGCCCTCGGCGCCTTGGCCACCGGAGCCGACAACCTCGCCTGCGCCTGCGGCAACACCGACTGCCCGGCCAGCGCCCGCACCGATGACCGGGCCGCCAACGTCACGGTCTACGTCCTGGCCGAGCAGGCCGCCCTGGACACCGCGGCCGACCCACGATTCGGCAACGGCGACCAACCGCCCACCGCCCCGGCAACCACAACCCAAACCCCTCCAGCACGCTCCGGGCACATCATCGGCGGTGGCACAGTCCCCGCACCGCTGCTGGCCCAGCTCATCAGCAGCGGCGCCACCGTCAAACCACTACGGCACCCGACCGATCTGCCCGCCGAAGCGCACTACCGGCCCTCAACAGCACTAGCCGCCTTCATTCGGGCCCGCGACCTCACCTGCCGATTCCCCGGCTGCGACCAGCCCGCCACCTACTGCGACATCGACCACGCCATCGCTTACCCGTCCGGGCCCACCCATCCGGCCAACCTGCGCTGCCTATGCCGAAAACACCACCTGCTCAAGACGTTTTGGACCGGCCCTGGCGGCTGGCACGATACCCAGCACCCCGACGGCACCGTGGACTGGACCAGCCCCACCGGCCATACCTACACCACCCAACCCGGCAGCACACTGCTCTTCCCCACCCTGCACATGCCGACCGGCACACCACCGCCAACAACCCCACCAGCCCCACCAACGGCGGGCCGCGGCCTGATGATGCCCACCCGCAAACGCACCCGAATCCAAGACCGCGCCCACCGCATCAACTCCGAACGCGCACTCAACAAAGCCCCACCCTGACG
>NZ_LZMF01000037.1:0-198150 GCF_001673565.1 Mycolicibacter sinensis | reverse complement strand
CGAACAGCTGGTGCTGCGGGCGGTCGCTCCCGCGCAGGTCGCCGTCGGGGTGATTCTGGCGGTAGGCGGTGCGCTGGTGCTGGCCGGCCCGCCGGCGGTGGCGCTGCTGGCGCTGATCATCTCGGTCAGCGGCGCGCTGGCCATCCTGGCCGCCGGTGCCTGGCAGGGGGCGCGCTATGCGGCACGCCAGTCCGAGGCGGCCGGCTCGGGTGGCTGCGGGTCCGGCTGCGGTTGTGGCGACAGCGCCCCCAGCGAGGACGTCGGTTGCGGTCCCGGCTGCGGTTGCGCGGCCAGCGCACCGCCGGAGCCGGCATCGGGCTGCGGCAGCGGTTGCGGCTGCTCGTAACCGTCGTGATGAGGCCGCTCAGTTGCGGCTGATGTCAATCGGGTGGGTGGCCAGCAGTGCGGTGGGCCAGGGCTGGCGGCGCAGCGCCCGGCCCCATAGATCCACCCGCGGCGGCACCAGCACGTCGGACGGCAACGCCGACAGCACGATCCAGTCGTCTCGCTCGATCTCGCCCTCGAGCTGGCCGATGGTCCAGCCGGCATAACCGGCGAAGATCCGCACGCCCTCCACGTGGGGCGCGATCGACTCCGGCTCGGCGTCCAGATCGACCATCACCAGCCGGCCGTCGATGTGCCGCAGGCCCGGCACGCCATCGGGTTCCGCTCCGACACGCAACAACCCGACGCACAATGCCGCGTCGCGTTTCACCGGCCCGCCGATGAACATCGTCTTGGGCTTGGCGGCCAGGTCGGACCACTGCGGCAGCACGTTGTAGACCGCGGTCTCGCTGGGGCGGTTGAGCACCACGCCCAGTGTGCCGCCGTCGTTGTGTTCGACCACGTAGATCACCGTGCGGCGAAAGGTGGGTTCGAGCAGGTCGGTGTTGGCCAGCAGCAGCGTGCCGGCCCTGACCCGATGCGCAGCGGGCGCGACGTAGTCCTCGGGGTCTTCGGGATGCGCCACCCTCCCATAATGGCACCCGAGTCCGGTGTTCGTAGCCGAGCTGTGCCGAACGCCAAGCGACCTCGAAGATTTGTACTCTGGTTTGGGGCCGACGCCGCAGTGTCAGCCGCCCGCGTCCGGAGGTAGGTCTTGTGGTGGACACCCGCGCACCCGTATCGCTATGGCGGTCGGCGCGCAGCCTGCCGGAATTCTGGCGGCTGCTGGAACTTCGGGCCGCAAGCCAATTCGGCGACGGCTTGTTTCAGGCCGGCCTGGCCGGCGCGCTGTTGTTCAACCCGGACCGGGCCGCCGCACCGTGGGCGATCGCCGGGGCCTTCGCCGTGCTGTTCCTGCCGTATTCGGTGCTGGGGCCGTTCGCCGGCGCGCTACTGGACCGCTGGGATCGGCGGCTGGTGCTGGTGGTGGCCAACCTGGCCCGGCTGTTGCTGGTGCTGGGGATCGCCGCGCTGTTGGCCACCGGCGCCGGTGAGCTGCCGGTGCTGTGTGCGGCGCTGATCGCCAACGGGTTCACCCGGTTCATCGCCTCGGGGCTATCGGCAGCGCTGCCGCACGTGGTGCCGCGCGACCAGGTCGTCACGATGAACGCGCTCGCGATCGCCACCGGTGCGGTGGCGGCGTTCCTGGGCGCCAACTTCATGCTGCTGCCGCGCTGGCTGGTGGGCGCCGACGATCGCGGTGCGGCGTCCATCATCGCCGCGGTGGCGGTCCCGGTCACGATCGCGCTGGTGCTCGCGCTGCGCTTCGGCGCCCACGTGCTCGGGCCCGACGACACCAAGCGCGCCATCCACGGCTCGGTGTTCTACGCGGTGACGACGGGCTGGCTGCACGGCATCCGGACGGTGCGGGCCAGGCCCACCGTCGCGGCGACCCTGTCCGGGCTGGTCGCACACCGGATGGCGTTCGGGGTCAACACTTTGCTGGTGCTGGTGCTGGTGCGCCACGTCGGCGAACATACGGTTTCCGGTCTGGGGACCACGGCGTTGTTCGTCGCCTCGGCCGGCGTCGGATCATTTCTGGCCACGCTGCTCACCCCGCCGGCGGTGCACCGCTGGGGCCGGTACGCCACCGCCAACGGGGCGCTGGCGGCGGCGGCGGTGATACAGCTCGCTGGGCTCGGGCTGTACCTGCCGGTGTTGGTGCTGTGCGGTTTCCTGCTCGGGATGGCCGGGCAGGTGGTCAAGCTGTGCGCCGACACCGCCATGCAGATCGACGTCGACGACGCCCTGCGCGGGCATGTGTTCGCGGTACAGGACTCGCTGTTCTGGGCGGCGTTCATTCTCGCGGTGGCCGGCACCGCGGCGGTGATTCCGCCCGACGGGCACGCGCCGGCGCTGATCGTGGCCGGGACGCTGCTGTATCTGGCCGGTCTGGCCGGGCACAGCCTGATCGGGCGGCAGCGGGATCCGGTGGGCGGCATACAGTACGGGCATGGCCGAAACTGAACCGATCGTCGCCGACCTGAGCGCCGAGAGCGACGACCTGGACACCCTGGTGGCCCCGCTCACCGACGGTCAGTGGGGTGCTCCCACGCCGGCGGCGGGCTGGACCATCGCCCATCAGATCGCGCATCTGCTGTGGACCGATCGGCTCTCGCTGATCGCCATCACCGATGAGGCAGGCTTCGCCGATGAGCTCGCGGCGGCGATGGGCGATCCGACCGGTTTCGTCGACGCCGGTGCCGCCGAGCTGGCGACGCTGCCGCCGGCTGAGCTGCTGGCGGAGTGGCGCTCGACCCGGTCGCGGCTGCACGCGGCGCTGCGCGACGTGCCCGACGGTCGCAAGCTGCCGTGGTTCGGTCCACCCATGAGCGCGGCGTCGATGGCCACCGCCCGGCTGATGGAGACGTGGGCGCACGGCCTGGATGTCGCTGATGCACTGGGGATTCGCCGGACCCCCACCGCGCGGTTGCGGTCGATCGCGCACCTGGGGGTGCGAACCCGCGACTATGCGTTCACCGTCAACAACCTGGCCCCGCCGGCAGAGCCGTTTCACGTGGAACTGCACGCACCCGGCGGCGGAGTCTGGGCGTGGGGACCGGTCAATGCCGAGCAGCGGGTGACCGGATCGGCCGAGCATTTCTGTTTCCTGGTCACGCAACGTCGTGCGCTGGCTGATCTGGACGTCGCGGCGCACGGGGACGACGCGCAGCGCTGGCTGGAGATCGCTCAAGCATTCGCGGGGCCTCCCGGCACCGGTCGATGAGCGCGCCAGCGCGAAGCGAGACCCGGCCGCCGGGTCAGAACCAGGCGATGATCCCGCCCAGGATCATGTCGAAGGAGTTCATCAACGCCTGGAACATGTTCACGTCGGCGGTGTCGATCATGTGATAGGTCGTGTTCCCGATTGTCTCGTCGGTCGCGGAGGCGATCTCCGCCGGCGACAAGCCCAGGTAGGCCAGGTGGTCGCTGAACATGCCGCCCATCTGGTTGCCGTTGTCCCAGTTAGCGAACCCGTCACTGGACAGGGTGTAGACATCGGTCGGGTACAGATCGTCCGGCGTCACCAGCCCGATGACCGAGTCGATGTGCATCATCTCGGCGAACTGATAAACCATCTTGGTGATGTCGTCGTGCCACGATTCCGGGAACCAGGACAGCAGCGTGGGCAGGAACCCGCTCAGGAACCCGCCCTGCGCCGCGCTGTCCCCCACCATGACGAAATGCAGTGCGTCCAGGGGCATGTCGGGATACTGCTGGTGGAGTTGTTCGGCAGCCAGTCCCGCTGCGACGTTGGCCTGCGAGTAGCCGAAGATGTACAGCGGGTCTTCAGAGCTGAAGTCGCCAGTTTGCCACCGCTCCGCGATTGCATCGACCAGGATCTTGGTGCCTCCGCTGATGCTCGCGTTCAGGTCGGAGGTCTCGGGCACCTGCAGGAACGTCGCGGTGCCGTCGGTGGGGAATCCGTTCGGTTCCAGATACAGGCTCTTGCTCAGGTCGAGCCAGTTCTGGTTCATCGCCGGGATCATCACGAGGGCTTCACTGAGCAGGTCGAGGTCGAAGTGCACAGCGCTGGCGGCCGATACCGGAGAAGCCGTCACTCCCGCCACGATTACCGGGGCAGCCAACAGCGCCCCCACGGTCGTCTTGTTCACTGACCCTCCCGACATTGCGGCTTTGATTCCCAGCCATTCCCAAAAGCGAACAGGAAGTGCCGACGCGTCATTAACTTAGTCGGTTCGTGGCTCAGAGTCCACTTAAGCGCCCCTACGCCGCTGGGATTAGCCGAACTCCCACAAAAATGGGGATAAGTCTCGTATGCGCGCTCGTGCGCCCCGACTGGCGTCGGGTCGAAGCCGCCAGCCGCCGGGCCGAACCGGCGTTGTGGAGTTGTTTCGCGTCGGCTACGTAAAGCCGGCCGCGCGACCAAGTATCCATCCCTGAAGCGCTGCTATCAACCGTTGCGGCGAAGAGGCGGCTCCCGGTCTCACAAGAGCGCGGCCCCATCGGCGGCACCGTCACCGTCGGTATCGGTGAGCTTGAGATCCCACCGTCCGTCGCCGTCGGTGTCGACGTAAGCCGCGCTGTAGCCGCCGGGCCCTTCCAGTGCCGTGCCGATCAGTACCCGATCGGCGCGCCCGTTCCCGTCAGCGTCGAGCAACAGGTCGTTGATGCGGCCATCGCCGTCGAAGTCCACCAGCGGCCCACCGGTGTGCTCGACATCGTCGAGGCCCATCCAGCGCAGCCCACCGGATCGGTCTGCTGAGCCCGCCGCGACACCGTGGCCCCAGGTACCGGAGCCGTCGTCGGTGAAAGAGGCTTCCGGGGTTCCGTCGTCGTCGAGGTCGAGCATCAGGTGGTCGGCGGCACCGTCGCCGTCGAGGTCGACCAAGGCGTCGTCGCGCAGACCGTCGCCGTCGAAATCGAGGCCGATCGCATCGGCGAGCCCGTCGCCGTCGAGATCGAGATCGGGCGGACCGGTCCACATCGTGGCCGCGCCGTCCCCATCGCCCAGGCAGTAGTCCATACCCGTATCAGACGAGGCGGCGGCGCTATTGGTTCCCCTGGGTCTGCCACCACGCCAGCAGCTCGGCGGTGGCCTCCTCACGCGTCAACGGTCCCCGCTCCAGGCGCAGCTCCTTGAGATAGCTCCAGGCGCGACCCACCTGCGGGCCGGCCGGGATTCCCAGCAGCGTCATGATCTCGTTGCCGTCCAGGTCCGGCCGCACCCGTTGCAGATCCTCCTGCTCGGCCAGCACGGCGATCCGCTCTTCCAGCTGGTCGTAGCTGGCCTGCAGGCGCGCCGCGCGCCGCTTGTTGCGGGTCGTGCAATCCGCGCGGACCAGCTTGTGCAGCCGGCCCAGCAGCGGTCCGGCATCGGTGACGTAGCGCCGCACCGCCGAATCGGTCCACTTGCCGTCGCCGTACCCGTGGAAACGCAGATGCAGATAGACCAGCTGCGAGACGTCGTCGACCATCTGCTTGGAGTAGCGCAGCGCGCGCATCCGCTTGCGGACCATCTTCGCGCCGACCACCTCATGATGGTGGAAACTCACCCTGCCGTCGGCCTCGTGGCGCCGGGTGTCCGGCTTGCCGATGTCGTGCAGCAGCGCCGCCCAGCGCAAAACCAAATCGGGACCACCCTCGGGCCCGGGATCCTCGAGGTCGATCGCCTGGCGCAGCACCGTCAGGGAATGCTGGTAGACGTCCTTGTGCTGGTGGTGCTCGTCGATCGCCATCTGCATGGCACCGACCTCGGGCAGCACCACCTCGCCCATCCCGGTGGCCACCATCAGGTCGATGCCGGCGGCCGGGTCGGCGCCCACCAGCAGCTTGTCCAGTTCGGCGGCAACGCGCTCGGCGGTGATGCGGGACAGCTCCTGGGCCATCTCCTCGATCGCGGCGCGTACCCGCGGCGCCACGGTGAACCCGAGTTGGGAGACGAACCGGGCAGCGCGCAGCATCCGCAACGGATCGTCGCCGAATGAGTCCTGCGGCGCGGTCGGCGTGTCCAGCACCCCGGCTTGCAACGCCGCCAGGCCGCCCAGCGGGTCGAGGAACTCCCCCGGCCCAGCGGGGGTGATGCGGACCGCCATCGCGTTGGCGGTGAAATCGCGACGGACCAGGTCCTCGTCGAGCGAATCACCGAAGCGCACTTCGGGATTGCGCGAGACCCGGTCGTACTGGTCGGCGCGGAAGGTGGTGATCTCCAGCCGTTGGCCGCCCAGGGCGGCGCCGACGGTGCCGAACTCGATCCCGGTGTCCCACATCGCCTCGGCCCGGCCCCGCAGGATGCGTTGCACCTGCTCGGGGCGGGCGTCGGTGGTGAAGTCCAGGTCCGGGCCAGGCCGGCCCAGCAAGGCGTCGCGGACTGATCCGCCGACCAGGTAGAGCTGATGGCCGGCCGCGTCGAACATGGCGCCGAGTTCACTCAGCAGCTCGGCGTGCCGGTTCAGCACGACGGCGGCCGAGGTCAGCAAGTCCTGGTGGGCTTCGGGCACGTTCGATGAGCTTAGCGGCGGTCGCAAGCGCAGCGGAGCCGGGCGCAGCGGGCCACCGCCATCGGCGCAGCGGTCGGCGCGGCCAGGCCCGGCCCGGCGAGGGAGGCGGGTCGGCCCGCCGGTGCCAGCTACTATCACATGGGTGTCGGCCGACGGCGGAGAAGCCAATTCGGGACGGCGCCGCAGGCGGCGCCGTGGTCGACGCACGTCAGGTCCGAAAACCAGCCACACCGAAGCCGCGGCCCCCGACAACACCGCCGGTACGGCGGCGACACCCGTCCGCTCGGCGCAACGCCGTCCCCGCAGCGCCCGGCACGGACCGGAGCGGCTGCGCACGGTGCACGAGACGTCGGCCGGCGGACTGGTCGTCGACGGCATCGACGGGCCTCGGGAGGATCAGGTCGCCGCATTGATCGGGCGCATCGACCGCCGGGGCAGGATGCTGTGGTCGCTGCCCAAGGGGCACATCGAGGTCGGTGAGACCGCCGAGCAGACCGCGATCCGCGAGGTCGCCGAGGAAACCGGCGTCCAGGGCGACGTGCTGGCCGCCCTGGGCAGCATCGACTACTGGTTCGTCACCGACGGCCGCCGGGTGCACAAGACCGTGCATCACTACCTGTTGCGGTTCTCCAGCGGAGAACTGTGCGATGACGACGTGGAGGTCACCGAGGTGGCTTGGGTGCCGATCCGGGAGCTGCCGTCCCGGTTGGCCTACGCCGACGAGCGCCGCCTGGCCGTGGTCGCCGACGAATTGATCGACCGACTGAAGGCCGACGGCCCGGCCGCGCTGCCGCCGCTGCCGGTAAGCGCGCCCTGGCGGCGCCCACAGACCCATTCCCGCACCCGTCACTCTCGCCCCGACGAGCAAGATCCGCACCGGAAGAACGGTCGCGGGCTGGACCCGTGACCCGCACCCGACGAAGCGGTGGGGGCCGCGTACCCACCTTGTCGCGGCCCCGCACGGCCCCTCTGGCGGTGGTTGCCGCCGTCCTGATGGCGCTCGGCATGGCTCTGGGCGCTGCCGCCGCCCCGCCCGCAACGGCCGGCGAGCCCGGCGCGGCGCAGTTCGTCCAGGTCCGCATCGACCGGGTCACCCCGGAGGTCGTCACCACCTCCAGCGTGCCGGTCGTCACCGTCGCCGGCACCGTGAGCAACGTCGGCGACCGGCCGGTGCGCGACGTGATGGTGCGCCTCGAACAGGCCGGTGCCGTCGCATCATCGGCCGGACTGCGCACCAACCTCAGCGGCGCCAACGACCAGTACCGGCCGGTGGGCACCTTCAGCACGGTCGCCACCGAACTGCAGCGCGGGCAGGACGCCCGCTTTACGCTGTCGGCCCCGTTGCGCGCGACCAGCCCACCGGCGCTGAACGTCGACCGTCCCGGCGTGTATCCGTTGCTGGTCAATGTCAACGGCACCCCGGACTATGGCGAACCGGCCCGCCTCGACGACGCCCGCTTCCTGCTGCCGGTAGCCGGGCTGCCGAAGACCGAGGCCGACTCCGATCCACTGGCCGGCGCCGTTGCGCCCGACACCTCCCAACCGGTGCAGCTCACCATGCTGTGGCCGCTGGCCGATCGTCCCCGGCTGACTCCGGGAGCGCCCGGTGGCACCCTGCCGGTGCGGCTCACCGACGATGACCTGGCCACTTCGTTGGCCCCGGGGGGCCGGCTCGACGCCCTGCTGTCGGCCGCCGAATTCGCCACCAGCCCGACCGTCGACGGCGACGGGGTCGTCAACCGGGCGCTGTGCCTGGCAATCGACCCCGACCTGTTGGTTACGGTCAACGCGATGACCGGCGGCTACGTCGTCGCCGACTCCCCCGAGGGCGCCACCTCCCACCCGGGCGCCGGTCGCGCGGCGGCCACCACGTGGCTGGAGCGGCTGCGCCGGCTGGCAGGCCACACCTGTGTCACGGCAACCCCTTACGCGCAGGCCGACCTCGACGCGCTGGCCCGCGTCGGCGACCCGAAGCTCAACGCGATCGCGGTGAGCCGGCCCGCCGACATCGTCGACCGCATCCTGCAGGTGTCGTCGACCCGCGGCGCCCTGGTGCTCGGCGACGGGAAACTCACGGCCGGTGCCGCCAAACTGATCAGCGCACAGGGCGCAGAGGGCGTAGCGGTGGTGATCACCGCCGGCGACTGTTCGGCTCAGGACTCGGTCACCGGTGCGTCGGCCACCGCCGACCTCACCCCGCGGCGACTGTCCCCGCAACTGGTGGCCGCTCCCTACGATCCCGCCGTCGGCGCGGCGCTGGCGGCGATGGGCACCGATCCGGTGGCCCCGACCTACCTCGACGGCTCCCTGGCGATCCGGCTGCACCACGACTCCGCCCTGGCCCGCCGGCAGGACGCCCTCGGATCGATGCTGTGGCGGGGGCTGGAATCCCCGGACAGTCCCGGCGGACCGCGCGTCGAGATCCTGGTGCCGCCGGCGTACTGGAAGCCGCGGGCCGACGACGCCCAGGCCGTGCTGACCACGTTGGCCACCGCGCTGCGCTCCGGGCTGGCCGAACCCCGGTCGCTGGGCGCGGTGATCGCCGACGCCCAGGGCGTCACCACCGCACCGGCGCATCCGCTGCCCGCCGAGCAGTCAGCGGGCGGCTTCGCACCGGACATCATCGCCGCGGTCACCGGCGACATCGGCCGGCTGTGGGGACTGACGTCGGCGCTGACCACCGATGTCCGCACCGGCCTGACCGGCGAGGCCTACACCGCCCCGCTCGCCGAGGACATGCTCCGCGCGCTGAGCCAGTCCGAGCCGCTCGCCGTGCGCGGCGGCGTGGCGGGACAGCGGCTGGCGATCGTCGGCGACACCGTCGCGGATCTGATCGCCGCGGTCACCATCGTCAACCCGGCCGGCTCCTACACGCTGGCCACCGAGCACAGCCCGCTGCCGCTGGCCCTGCGTAACGATCTGGCGGTGCCGATCCGGGTCCGCCTGCACGTCGACGCACCCCCCGGGATGACGGTGGACGATATGGGGGATCTGGAGCTGCCGCCGGGTTACTTGCCGCTGCGGGTGCCGGTGGAGGTACGGGTCAACCAGCACTTCGTCGTCGACGTCGCCCTGCAGACTCCCGACGGGCTGCCGCTGGGCGAGTCCGCCCGGTTGGCAGTGCATGCGAACGCCTACGGCCTGGTGCTGTTCATGATCACCATGACGGCGGCGGCGGCGCTGACGGTGCTGACCGGGCGGCGGCTGTGGCACCGTTTCCGCGGACAGCCCGACCGCGCCGACTTGGACCGGCCGCCCCCACCCGGCCGGGAGCACCCGGCTCCGCCCGCGGCGACCGCCGGCCGGCCCGACCGGGGTGCGGGCCGGTGAACGCACCGGCGCCGCAGCCCGCGCGCCCGGAGCTGACCGACGCCGCGGTGGTGTCGCGATCGTGGGGCATGGCGCTGGCCACCTTGGTCAGCCGACTCACCGGGTTCGTCCGCATCGTGCTGCTGGCCGCGATCCTGGGGGCCGCGTTGTCCAGCGCCTTCTCGGTGGCCAACCAGCTGCCCAACCAGATCGCCGCGCTGGTGCTCGAGGCGACATTCACCGCGATCTTCGTGCCGGTGCTGGCCCGCGCCGAACGCGACGACCCCGACGGCGGCACCGCCTTCGTGCGGCGCCTGGTCACGCTGGCCACCGCGCTGCTGTTGGCCACCACCGTGGTCTCGGTGGCGGCGGCGCCACTGCTGGTCAAGCTGATGCTGGGCGGCGACCCGCAGGTCAACGAGCCACTGACCACCGCGTTCGCCTATCTGTTGCTGCCGCAGGTGATCTGCTACGGGCTGTCCTCGGTGTTCATGGCAATCCTGAACACCCGCAACATCTTCGGGGCGCCGGCCTGGGCGCCGGTGGTCAACAACGTCGTCGCGATCGCCACGCTGGTGGTCTATTTGCTGGTTCCCGGCGAACTGTCGGTCGACCCGGTGCGGATGGGCAACGCCAAGCTGCTGGTGCTGGGCCTCGGCACCACCGCGGGGGTGGTCGCCCAGACCGCGGTACTGCTGGTGGCGATCCGGCGGGAGCGGATCAGCCTACGCCCGCTGTGGGGAATCGACGACCGGCTCAAGCGCTTCGGAGCGATGGCCGCCGCGATGGTGCTCTACGTCCTGATCAGCCAGATCGGCCTGGTGGTGACCAACCAGATCGCGGCCACCTCCGCTGCGTCCGGCCCGGCGATCTACTACTACGCCTGGCTGTTGTTGCAGCTGCCGTTCGGGATCATCGGGGTGACAGTGCTGACGGTGGTGATGCCGCGGCTGAGCCGTAACGCCGCCGCCGGCGACGACCCCGCGGTGCTCGCCGACCTGTCGCTGGCAACCCGGCTGATGATGATCACGCTGATCCCGGTGGTGGCGCTGATGACCGTCGGCGGCCCAGCGATCGGCAGCGCCCTGTTCGCCTACGGCAACTTCGGCGACGTCGACGCCGGGTATCTCGGCATCACAGTCGCCATGTCGGCGTTCACGTTGATTCCCTACGCCATGGTGCTGCTGCAGCTGCGGGTCTTCTACGCCCGGGAGCAGCCCTGGATCCCGATCGCGATGATCGTGGTGATCACCGGGGTGAAGATCATCGCCTCTCTGGCCGCCCCGCACCTGACCGACAACCCCGATCTGGTGGCCGCCTACCTCGGCTTTGCCAACGGCCTGGGCTTTTTGGCCGGCGCAGCCGTCGGTCACCTCCTGTTGCGGCGCGCGCTGCGCCCGGTCAGCGGGCACCTGCTCGGGCCGACCGTGGTCCGCACCGTGCTGGTCACCGTGACGGCGTCGTTGCTGGCCGGTCTGGTCGCCGAGATCCTCGACCGGGTGCTCGGCCTGCGCGGGTTGACCGATCACGGCGCGGCCGGGTCGATGCTGCGGCTGTTCGTGCTCGCCATGGTGATGCTGCCGATCATCGCGGCGGTCATGGTGGGCGCCCAGGTCCCCGAAGCCACCGCGGCACTGGACACGGTGCGCCGCAGGCTCGGTGCGCAGCGCGCACATATCAGCCCGGCAAACCCGCCGTCTCCCGCTCCCCCCGTCCCGTACGCTGAGCACAACCGTTTGCCCACACTGGGCGGGGACGTGACGAACGGCTCCGCCCGGCACATGCCACCGGAGCACATCGCCGGTGGCTGGACACCGAAAGGTATGGGGGTGACCAACAAACCTTCGGAGAGTCCCGGGGCTCGCGCGGCGTCGCGATCGGTTGCTCCGCCGCCATCCCAGCGCCCCGCCGGCGGCTCGGCCTCCCCCGAGCCCACCGCCGATGCCCAGGCCGGGGATCAGCTGACACCAGGCCTGAGCATCGCCGGCGGACGCTACCGGCTGCTGGTGCGCCACGGCGGCACCCCGGTGCTGCAGTTCTGGCAAGCCCTGGACACCGCGCTGGACCGGCAGGTGGCGCTGACGTTCGTCGACCCGGACCAGACCATGCCCGAGGAGCAGCTCACCGGCGTCCTGTCGCGCACTCAGCGGCTCAGCCAGATCGACCTCCCCGGGATCGCCCGGGTGCTCGACGTGGTGCGGATCGGCGCCGGCGGGCTCGTCGTCTCCGAATGGGTCCGCGGCGCCTCCCTGCAGGAGGTAGCCGGCACGGCACCGTCGCCGATCGGCGCAGCCCGCGCGATGCGGGCCCTGACCGCCGCCGCCGAGGCCGCCCACCACACCGGCGTCGCCCTGTCGATCGACCACCCCGCCCGGGTCCGGGTCAGCATCGACGGCGACGTCACCTTGGCGTTCCCCGCGACGCTGCCCGACGCCCAGCCCGAGGACGACATCCGGGGCATCGGCGCCACCTTGTACGCGCTGCTGGTCAACCGATGGCCGCTGGATGCCGGTGCCGACGGCGGACTCGCCCCGGCCGACCGGGACGCCGCCGGTAATCCGGTCAAACCGGACGCGGTCAATCCGGAGATCCCGTTCCAGATCTCCGCGGCCGCCAGCCACGCGATCCAGTCGGACGGCGGGATCCGCGGCGCCTCCACGTTGTCGAACCTGCTGCAGCAGGCCACGGCGCTACACGAACAGACCGAGCTGCTGGGTCCGGTCGACGACGAGCGGCCCGCGCCGCGTCGCGAACCGGCACCATTGGATGAGGAGATGCGCGCGGAGCGGCGCCGCCGGCTGCTGATCGGTGCCGGAATCGGCGGCGCCGTCATCCTGGTCGCCCTGCTGGTGCTGGCCTCAGTGCTCAACCGGATCTTCGGCGACGTCAACGGGCTGGACAAGACGGAGCTGGGCTTGAGCAGCCCCTCGGCGTCGTCCTCCCAGTCGGCCTCCGCCACGCCCGGCAGCACGGTGAAACCGGTGCAGGCGACGGTCTTCTCCCCCGGCGGCGAGGCCGACCGGCCCCAGGACGCCGGGCTGGCCATCGACGGGAACCCGGCCACCTTCTGGTCGACGGACACCTACTCGGATGCGGTGCCGTTCCCCAATTTCAAGAGTGGTGTCGGGTTGGTACTGCAGTTGCCCAAGCCGACGGTGATCGGCAGCGTCGGGATCAACGTCTCCAGCACCGGTACCCGGGTGGAGCTGCGTTCGGCCTCGACACCGAAGCCCACCCGGCTCGAGGACACCACGCTGCTGGCGCCCGCCAAGGCGCTGCAGCCCGGTGCCAACAAGATCTCGGCCGACTCGTCGTCGCCGACATCCAACCTGCTGGTGTGGATCACCACGATGGGCAGCACCGGCGGCGAGAGCCGCGCCCAGATCTCCGAGATCACCGTGCAGGCGGCGTCCTAACCTCCTGTGCATAACTGAAGTGCCGTGCGGCCGCGGGCTGGTTAATGTCCGCCCATGGGGCACCCGAACCGCAGCGACGCCGAGCTGCTGGCCGCGCATGTCGCCGGTGACCGCTTCGCCTTCGGGGAGCTCTACGGCCGCCACCAGCGCCGGCTACGCCGGCTGGCCCGGCTCACCACCGGCTGCCCCGAAGACGCCGAAGATGCCCTGCAGGAGGCGATGCTCTCGGCACACCGGGGTGCGGGGGCGTTTCGCTACAACGCCGCCGTCGGCAGCTGGCTGCACCGCATCGTGGTCAATGCCTGTCTGGATCGGTTGCGCCACAGCAGGATTCAACCCACCGAACCGCTCGGCGAGTATTCTGCCGTCGGTGACCGTACCGCCGAGGTAGAGACCGCGCTGGAAGTGCATGCCGCGCTGCGCCGGTTGCCGGCCGAACAGCGTGCCGCAGTGGTGGCCGTCGACCTGCACGGCTACTCGGTCGCCGATGCCGCCGACGCTCTCGGGGTGCCCCAGGGCACGGTGAAAAGCCGCTGCGCCCGCGGCCGGGCCCGGCTCGCGGTACTGCTGGGCCGAGACCACACCGGTCCCGCCGGCAGCGTCGCGCCGGGCGGGCGACGGATAACCTTGGCACCCGACGGTGCCATGCGAAGTCGGGTCGACGACTGCGCATAGCCAGGATGTGAGCGGAAGCAGCGCACTGCGATGGATGCGGGTGATCGGGACGAAGACCGGGACGGCGCTGGACGCCCGGCCCATTCGAGCCGGCCGCTGCCCCGGCTCAACCGGATCGCCCTGGTGGCCGGCAGCGCGGCCGCGCTGCTGGCGATCGCGTTGGGCACGGCGGCGCTGATTCGCTCCCCCGGCGACACCACCAGCGGCCCGCGGTCCTTCGACGCCATCACGGTGGCCTCCGAGCCGGCGCCGGCGCTGCCGCTGACCGAATCGGAGCTCCTCGAGCTATTGGACCGCAGCCCCGAATACGGTGCGCTGGCCGACCCCGGGCGCCGGACCGGCTGCCTGGCCGGACTGGGCTATCCCGCCTCCACCCGCGTCCTGGGTGCGCGCGAGATCACCGTCAACGGTCATCGCGGGGTGGTGCTGCTGCTGCCCGGCGACTCGACCGGCACAATCGTCGCGCTGGCGGTGGCCCCCACCTGCAATTCCGCCGATACCGGGCTGCTGGCCGACACGACCGTTCGCCGTCCGTAGTGCTTCTCCGGAACAATCGCCGCCTACGCTGACGTTGATAGCCCTGTTACCGATCCGAGCGGAAAGGCTCTCGATGTCCTCGATGCCTGAGACACCGACCATCCACGATGTGATCGTCATCGGTTCCGGCCCGGCCGGGTACACCGCCGCGATCTACGCCGCCCGGGCGCAACTGGCGCCGCTGGTATTCGAAGGGACCTCGTTCGGCGGGGCGCTGATGACCACCACCGAGGTGGAGAACTACCCCGGCTTCCGCAACGGCATCATGGGGCCCGACCTGATGGACGAGATGCGCGAGCAGGCGCTGCGCTTCGGCGCCGACCTGCGCATGGAAGACGTCGAATCGGTCGATCTGGACGGCCCGGTCAAGTCCGTCGTCACCGCCGAAGGCGAGACGCACCGGGCGCGGGCGGTCATCCTGGCCATGGGTGCTGCCGCCCGCTACCTACACATCCCCGGCGAGCAGGAACTGCTGGGCCGGGGGGTGAGCTCGTGTGCCACCTGCGACGGATTCTTCTTCCGCGACCAGGACATCGCCGTCATCGGCGGCGGCGACTCGGCGATGGAGGAAGCCACCTTCTTGACCCGATTCGCCCGCAGCGTGACCCTGGTGCACCGCCGCGAAGAGTTCCGCGCCTCCAAGATCATGCTCAACCGCGCGCGCGAGAACGACAAGATCCGCTTCCTGACCAATACCGTCCCCGTCGCGGTGGAGGGTGAGAACACGGTGACCGGCCTGCGGGTGCGCGACACCGTGACCGGCGAGGAGACCACTCTGCCGGTGACCGGAGTGTTCGTCGCGATCGGCCACGACCCCCGCTCGGAGCTGGTGCGCGAAACGGTCCAGCTGGACTCCGATGGCTACGTGCTGGTCCAGCAGCCGAGCTCGCGCACCTCCGTGGCCGGGGTGTTCGCCGCCGGCGACCTGGTGGACCGCAGTTACCGGCAGGCGATCACCGCCGCCGGCACCGGATGTACGGCCGCGATCGACGCCGAACGCTGGCTGGCCGAATCGGCCGAGATCGCCTACCCGCAGGAAACCACCACCGAAACCTTGATGGGAGCACCCCAGTGACAGACAACGGCCACCACACCGTCACCGTCTCCGACGCCACCTTCGCCACCGACGTCCTGGCCAACAGCACGCCGGTGCTGGTGGACTTCTGGGCGACCTGGTGCGGCCCCTGCAAGATGGTCGCCCCGGTACTCGAGGAGATCGCCGCCGAGCAGGCCGGGCAACTCACCGTCGCCAAGCTCGACGTGGACGCCAACCCCGAGACCGCCCGCGAGTTCAACGTGGTCTCGATCCCGACACTGATCCTGTTCAAGGACGGTCAGCCGGTCAAGCGGATCGTCGGCGCCAAGGGCAAGGCGGCCCTGCTACGAGAGCTCTCCGACGTCAGCTAGTCGTCAGCTGGCCCTCCGCTGGTGATCGTGTCGGCCCGGCTCGATCACCCATCGTTCTCGCCTTGTCGTTTTCAATAATTCGGGCAGCATCTGAGACAATGCTGGGTAATCAGCTGGTGACCGCCAGCGACGTTTTCGCTGCCAACACCAACGACCGGAGGGCTCAGTGATGTCGGGTCGGCACCGCGGCGCAGACGACGCGCTGCGCCGCGGCGACCGCAACAGTGCCGTTGTCGAGATCCGTGCGGCGCTGGCCGCGCTGGGTCTGGTGGACAGCCCCGACGCCGATCTGACCACCGGCAAACACGTCGCGCTGGATGTGTTCGACGACGACCTCGACCAGGCGGTGCGCGCCTTTCAGCAGCAGCGCGGACTGCTCGTCGACGGCATCATCGGCGAGGCCACCTACCGCGCACTCAAAGAGGCGTCCTACCGGCTGGGCGCGCGCATCCTCAATCACCAGTTCGGCGCACCGATGTACGGCGACGACGTGGCCACTTTGCAAGCCCGCCTGCAGGATCTGGGCTTCTACACCGGAATGGTCGACGGCTACTTCGGCATTCAGACCCACAATGCGCTGATGTCCTATCAGCGGGAGTACGGCCTGTACGCCGACGGCATCTGCGGCCCGGAAACGTTGCGCTCGTTGAACTTCCTGGCCTCGCGGGTGACCGGCGGCTCACCGCATGCGATCCGCGAAGAAGAGTTGGTGCGGCGCTCGGGACCGCGGTTGTCCGGCAAGCGCATCGTCATCGATCCGGGCCGGGGCGGCAGTGACCACGGGCTGATCACCCAGACACCGTCGGGCCCGATCAGCGAAGCAGACATCTTGTGGGACTTGGCAAGTCGTCTCGAGGGCCGGATGACGGCTATCGGGATGGAGACCTTCCTGTCCCGACCGAACGGCCGCAGCCCGTCGGATGCCGAACGCGCGGCCACCGCGAACGCCGTCGGCGCCGACTTGATGATCAGCCTGCGCTGCGCGACCCACACCAGTCCGGCGGCCAACGGGGTGGCGTCATTTCACTTCGGGAACTCCCACGGATCGGTGTCCACCATCGGCCGCAACCTCGCTGACTTCATTCAACGAGAAATCGTGGCGCGCAGCGGTTTACAGGACTGCCGCGCCCACGGCCGGACGTGGGACCTGCTGCGCCTGACCCGGATGCCCACCGTCGAGGTCGACGTCGGCTACATCACCAGCCCGCGTGATCGCGGCATGCTGGTCTCCCCGGCCACGCGCGACGCCATCGCCGAGGGGATGCTGGCCGCGGTCAAGCGGCTGTACCTGCTCGGCAAGAACGACCGGCCCACCGGCACATTCACGTTCGCGGAATTGCTGGCCCATGAGCTGTCGGTTGAGCGGACCGGCCGGCTCGGCGGCGGTTAGCAAGGCTCGACGAAGGAGAGCCGAAGCTGAACCGCCGCATCAAACCCCGCGGTTAGCAAGGCTCGACGAAGGAGAGCCGAAGCTGGACCGCCGCATGAAACCCGGTTCCGGACCCTCAATCGCAGACGCTGAGCCCGACGCCGCCGGGGAACCCGCCCCCACCGGCTGCTCCAGCTGCGAGGTTTCCAGCAGCCGCTCCAGCGCCGCCTCCACCTCCGCCTTCCATCCCAGCCCCTTGTCGAGCTCCAGGCGCAGCCGGGGGAAGTACCGGTGCGGTGCCACCACGGTGAACCCGGCGTCGGTCAAGAAGTCCGCCCCGATGATGCAGTGCTCCACCGAGCAGTCACCGAGGGCGTCGAGTACCGGTGCGACATCGGGCTGCACGTTGACCGGATCCAGCAGCTCCCCGACCGCCGCGGTCCGCCCGAATGCCTCCAGGGCCCGGACGCCGCGGCGGACCAACTCGTCGACCGCACTGGCGATCAGTTCTCGCGGCAGCCCGTCGGCCAGCGGCGCCGGTTCGACACCCATAGAGGTCAGCAGCACCGCGTCGGCCGATACCGGTGCCGTCGGGAACCGGTGCGCCCGCGGCACCGCTCGGGGCGGGGCGTACAGCACGTAGCCGACACAGGGCGGATCCCCCGCGACAGGGGACGTTGGTGTGGCGACCTGGCCGCAGCACCCCCACTCCAGCATCACCATCGACAGCCAAGCTTCTTTCTCGAACTCCGGATCCGAGAGGTGATCGTCGCGGCCGAGGGTCGCCGGATCGACTTCCCAGAAGACGCACCGGCGCGCGTGCTTGGGAAGCTGCTCGAATCCCTCGAGCTTCAGCGGTGCGATTCGGACAGACACTGAACTCCCGGTCTCAACCCGTGCTGCCACCGGCGACAGCCCTTTAAGGATAGGAGGGTTGAGCCGCCGGATGCCACCATCGGCGCCAGCCGGCGTCCTCGTCCCCCGGAAATCCGAAAAGCGTTGCCGGTCAGCATGTTTCGCACCGATCCTGGCCGCAGGCAGGCCCTAGCGTCACAGTGACGTAATTGCCGCTTGTCATAGGTCGTGGCTGAACGCCGGTGTCAGGTGGCCGTGGAGTCCATCAGCGCGATGATGCGCTGCAGGTCGTCGACGGACCCGAACTCGACCACGATCTTGCCCTTACGCTTGCCGAGACTGACCGTCACGCGGGTGTCGAAGGCCGTCGACAGCCGCTCCGCGACGTCCTGGAGACCGGGCATCTGGATCGGCTTGCGCCGGGGCGCCACGGGAGTCGAGGTGCCCTCGCGGTTGGCCAGCGTGACCGCCTCCTCGGTCGCCCGCACCGACAGCCCCTCCGCGACGATGCGCGCCGCCAGCTCCTCCTGCGCCTCGGAGCCGCCCTCCAGGGACAGCAGCGCGCGAGCATGGCCGGCGGACAAGACCCCGGCGGCCACTCGGCGTTGGACCGCGATCGGCAGCCGCAGCAACCGGATCATGTTGGTCACCAGCGGCCGGGACCGACCGAGCCGGGTAGCCAGCTCGTCGTGCGTGACGCCGAACTCGTCGAGCAGCTGTTGATAGGCCGCCGCCTCTTCCAGCGGGTTCAGCTGCACCCGGTGGATGTTTTCCAGCAGCGCATCGCGCAGCAGATTGTCGTCCTCGGTCTCCCGCACGATCGCCGGGATCGTCTCCAGGCCGGCCTGTTGGGAAGCCCGCCAGCGCCGCTCCCCCATCACCAACTGGTAGCGCGGCGCCCCGGGTGCGGCCCCCGAAAGCTCCCGCACCACGATCGGCTGCATCAGCCCGAACTCGCGGATCGAGTGCACCAGCTCGGCCAGCGCCTCATCGTCGAAGACCTGGCGGGGCTGGCGCGGGTTCGGCTCGATGGCGGCCGGACTGATCTCCCGGTAGACCGCGCCCACATCGGCGGCGGAATCAACCGGCGGGACACTGACCCGGCTTCCGCCGAGCACCACGTCTGCCGCGGCGTCGCCCATCCGCGGCCCGATGCCGGCTCCACGCTCAGCGGCGGACCCCGAGCCCTCGCCGGGCCCGGTCGGGATGAGCGATGCCAGGCCGCGGCCCAAGCCGCCCTTCTTACGCGACGGTCCGGTCATGTGCGTCGTTCCTTCTCACTCACGGCGGTCATCAACGCCGCCCCTCCTGGGCGCTGGCCGCGTCCCGCTCGACGAGTTCGCGGCTGGCGTCCAAGTAGCTCATCGCGCCGCGCGAACCCGGGTCGTAGTCGATGATCGTCATGCTGTAGCCCGGGGCCTCCGACACCTTGACGCTGCGCGGGATCACCGTCCGCAGCACCCGGTCACCGAAGTACCGCCGGACTTCGTCGGCGACTTGGTCGGCGAGCTTGGTGCGCCCGTCATACATCGTCAGCAGCACCGTCGTCACCTCCAGGCGCGGGTTGAGGTGCGCCTTCACCATCTCGATGTTGCGCATCAGCTGGGACACGCCCTCCAGCGCGTAGTACTCGCACTGGATCGGGATCATCACCTCCGGCGCCGCGACCAACGCGTTCACGGTGAGCAAGCCGAGCGACGGCGGACAGTCGATGAAGACGTAGTCGAAGTCGGAGTCGTCAAGCTCTGCCAGCGCGTTGCGCAGCCGGTTCTCCCGCGCCACCATGCTTACCAATTCGATCTCGGCGCCGGCCAGGTCGATGGTGGCCGGGATGCAGAACAGACGTTCATTGTGCGGGCTCTGCTGGAGCGCGGCGTGCACCGGCATCTCCCCGATCAACACTTCGTACGACGACGGGGTGCCGGATTGGCGATCGGCGATCCCCAGCGCGGTGCTGGCGTTGCCTTGGGGGTCGAGGTCGATCACCAAGGTCTTGATGCCCTGGACCGCGAGGGCGGCCGCAAGGTTGACCGCGGTGGTGGTCTTGCCGACACCACCCTTCTGGTTGGCGACGGTGAACACCCGGCGCCGCTTCGGGCGTGGCAGGCGGTTGTGGGTGTGCAGCACCTGCATGGCGCGTTCGGCCGCCGCACCGATCGGAGTATCGAACTCCGAGGATGTTTCACGTGAAACCGAACGGGTCGATGTTTCACGTGAAACTGCGCCGCGGGACCGGTCGGCATGCTTCGCCGACGCCGGTGGGGAGGCGGCCGGGCCGGCTGGTCTGCTCATGTTGGCCTCCTGGTGGTCCGTCGCGCCGGGCCTGCCGCGCGACGCGGGCGCGCCGTCTTGGGCTCTGCCCGCAGTGCCCGCACCACGGTCGCGGGCGGGGTTAAATAGTTCACGCCACATCTCACCACCCTTACGTCGGTCGCGCCTAGTCGGATCATCACACGCCGGTGCTCGTCGACCTCGGCCTGTGCCCGCTCACCCTTCATCGCCACCATTCGGCCGCCCGCCCGCAGCAGCGGCAGGCTCCATCGGCTGATCTTGTCGAGGCTGGCGACCGCTCGGGAGACGACGACATCGCGCTCCCCTGCCTCGGCGCGCACCGACGGATCTTCGGCGCGCCCGCGGATCACCGTCACATCGTCGAGGCCCAACTCTTCGACCGCCTCGCGCAGAAACTCGCTGCGGCGCAGCAGCGGCTCCACGAGCACCAGGTGCAGATCCGGCCGAGCGAGGGCCAGCGGTATCCCCGGTAGGCCGGCGCCGCTGCCGATATCGGCAACCCGCTCGGCCGGGTCCAGAAGTTCGCCGACTGCCGCGCAGTTGAGCAGATGCCGCTCCCAGAGCCGGTCGACTTCCCTTGGCCCCAGCAGGCCGCGCTCCACGCCGGGACCCGCCAAGAGTTCCGCGTAGCGCCGAGCGGTCGAGAGCCGGTCGCCGAAGACGTCGGCTGCCGCCTGTGGCGGCGCGGGCGCCGGTGCTCCCTCGACATGTTTCACGTGAAACATTCCTCCGGCTGTAGAACGGGCCGCCGTGAGGAATTACCTTGATGTAATTCCGCGCGGTGAATCCGGTTAGTCCCGCCGAACCACGACGCGGCGCGACGGCTCGACGCCCTGGCTCTCGCTGTGCACGCCGGCGACGGCGGCCACCGCATCGTGGACGATCTTACGTTCGAAGGGGCTCATCGGGGCCAGTTCCTCATCGGCCCCGCTCTCCAGTACCCGGCGGGCCACCTCGTCGCCCAGCGCGGTGAGATCGTCCCTACGCCGGCGCCGCCAGCCAGCGATGTCCAGCATCAGGCGGCTGCGCTCACCGGTCTTCTGGTGCACCGCCAACCGCGTCAGCTCCTGCAGGGCGTCGAGCACCTCGCCCTTGCGGCCGACCAGCTTGGTGAGGTCGTTGCCGCCGTCAATGCTGACGACCGCGCGCCGGCCTTCGACGTCCAGGTCGATGTCACCGTCGAAGTCCAACAGGTCGAGCAACTCCTCCAGATAGTCGCCTGCGATCTCCCCCTCGGCGACCAGTCGCTCTTCGAGGTCGGCCGCCGGCGTAGTAGCGCCCTGGCCCTCCGGCTGCTCCCCAGCTTCCCGCTCGCTGGTCTCTGCGTCGTTCATCTCTGTCATGTCGGTCATGTCGTCTCCCTCTGTGCCCGGCAGCTGACGCGCCGGTTGGCTTGGTGGCGGTGGGTCACCGCTTGCGTTTCTTCGGCTTCGCCCCGGCGCCGGAACGGCCACCTCGGGGCGCGGGCCGGCCCGGGTTCCGCTTGGCCGACTCGGCCTTCGGGGGCTGGTCCGCTTCGGGCGCAGACGCGTCGGTCACCGGCGCCTCGGTTTCGTCGGTCTCGGAGACGTCGGCGTCCGCGGTCGCCGTGCGGCTGGCTCGCTTGGGCTTGGCGCCGGGCGCCGGTGCGTTGGCCGATCGCCGGCGCAGCGCCTCCTCCTTCTTCGCCTCCTCCTCCTTGGCGATCAGGCCGAAGACATAGTGCTGCTGGGCGAAGGTCCAGATGTTGTTGGAGAACCAGTACAAGATGATCGCCAGTGGCAGGAACGGTCCGCCGACGACCACGCCGAGCGGGAACACATACAGCGCCAGCTTGTTCATCATCGCGGTCTGCGGGTTGGCCGCCGCCTCCGGGCTCTGGCGTGCCACTGACGCCCGGCTGTTGAAGTAGGTCGCGATACCGGCCGCGATCATGATCGGTACGCCGACCGCGATCACCGAGAACCGGTTGAATTCAGCGAAGGCGTCCAGCCCGGTCCGCTGGATCATCGTCGCGCCCAGCGGCGCACCGAACAGGTTGGCGTCCAGGAAGTTACCCACATCGGCGGCGCTGAAGAAGTAGTTGCCCAGTTGCCGGTTCAGGTCCGGCGACAGCCCCAGTTGACCGATCCCGGAGCTGGTGCGGTTGAACGAACGCAACACATGGAACAGGCCCAGGAACACCGGGATCTGCGCCAGCATCGGCAGGCAGCCCAGGATCGGGTTGAAGCCGTGCTCACGCTGCAGCTTCTGCATCTCCAGGGCCATCCGCTGACGGTCCTTGCCGTACTTCTTCTGCAGCGCCTTGATCTGGGGCTGCAGCTCCTGCATCTGCCGGGTGGTCCGGATCTGCTTGACGAACGGCTTGTAGAGCAGGGCCCGCAGCGTGAAGACCAGGAACGTCACCGACAACGCCCAGGTGAAGAAGCTCGCCGGGCCGAGTAGAAGGCCAAATGCCTTGTACCACAACCACATAATGCCCGACACCGGGTAGTACACGTAGTCCAGACTCCGGGGATCAAAGGACACGTCGTTTACCCTCCGCTCGGTTGTCCGAGGCGTTCCCGGACGGACAATCGCATCCAGCGCCACCCTGGGACCGCTCGGGTATCGGGTCCCAGCCGCCCTGATGCCACGGCCCACACTTTGCCAGGCGCACCGCTGCCAGCCAGGCGCCCCGGATCAGTCCATATTCACTTAAGGCATCCACCGCGTACTGGCTGCAGGTCGGCATGAAGCGGCAACTGGGCAGACGCAACGGCGAGATCATGTGCCGGTAGAGCTGGATGACGAAGATCAGCCCGCGAACCGGGGCCGCCGCGACAGCGTGGGTCACCGCGCCGCACCTCCGGGTCTCTGGACCGCGCGCAGCCCGGCCCGCAACTGGGCGCGCAGGGTCTCCGACTTCGCGCGGTTACTGCCGGGCAGCGCCCGGATCACCACCTGCTGGCCGGCACACAGATCTCCGAGCATCTCGCGGGCCACGTGACGCAGCCGACGAGCCACCCGGTGCCGATCGACCGCCGAGCCTACCGACTTGGCGATGATCAGGCCGACTTGCGGCGGCGTCGCCGCGGAAACAGCTGGGGTGTCGGTTCGCCGGTCACAGATCACCCGGCTGTACACGATGACGTCGGGCTGTACCGCCCTTCGGCCTTGTTTGACCGTCGCACCGAAATCCGCCGACCGTCTCATCCGGAACTGAGCCGGGAGCACCGCGGTGCTGCCTGTGCTCAAGCAGTCAGCGAGCGCCGGCCCTTGCGACGCCGGCCCGTGACGATGGCGCGACCAGCGCGCGTACGCATCCGCAGCCGAAACCCATGCACCCGGGCCCGACGACGGTTGTTGGGCTGGAAGGTCCGCTTGCCCTTGGCCACGGCACACTCTCCTTGTTGCGTCTTGCGCCGCGTCCGCGGGAGACACACCGGAAGCCCGTTGTGCCTGCCGCACGCGACGCACTCGGTAAGCTCGGTGAACTTCTGCGTCTTGCTGGTAACCGGCGCGGTCTCCGGCCAGGAGCCGGTCGCTGCCGTATCGCCGACGTTCGGGCGACTGTTCGAGGGTACTGATGCAGGTTCGCCGGGTCAAACCCCGGCTCCCGGACCCCTCACGCAGCGCTGCAGACGCCCTCGGATGCGGCCCACCATTCACACTGGTCACACCCGCCACGGACGTTCCGGCGGTGCTCGTTTTTGCCGGATTCATCTCCCAGAAAGGAGTAGTCGCCCGAGCGGAAACCTGTTAACTTGCTTGCCAGCGCCGTTTCTCGACTGGAGCGCATCTCGGCCGAAATCGAAGAGGACGAAGCGGCCTGCGCCTCGGGTATCGCCTGACTGTCTGGAGTGGCCGTTGCCGAGCAACTGGCCCGGAGGGCCTCGACGGGGTACACGCACCTCATCCACACCTGTGGATAACTGTGTGGATAGCATGTCACCGCACGAGATCCGTGCAGCACGACTTCGAGCCAGGGGGATGAGTCATTGACCGATGACCCCGGGTCGGCGTTCCTGACCTTGTGGGACGAGGTGGTCGCGGAACTCAACGGCGAAGCCCCCGCGCCCGACGTCTCTGCCCCGGTCCTGACGCCCCAGCAGAAGGCCTGGCTCAACCTGGTACACCCGTTGGCGATTGTCGAAGGCTTCGCGCTGCTCGCGGTTCCGAGCAGCTTCGTGCAGAACGAGATCGAACGGCACCTGCGCACCCAGATCACCGCTGCCCTGAGCCGTCGGCTCGGACACGACATCGAACTCGGTGTGCGCATCGCCCCGGCACCGGCCGACGAGGCATCCCCCTCCCTCGATGGTGCGGCCCCGGCCCGCGCCGGCGAGGACGAAGACGATGACGACACCACCGACGTCGAATACGACTGGCCCAACTACTTCACCGAGCGACCCAGTGACGACTCGGCGGCCGCCGACGGCGCAAGCCTGAACCGGCGCTACACCTTTGACACGTTCGTCATCGGCACGTCCAACCGGTTCGCCCACGCCGCCGCACTGGCCATCGCCGAGGCTCCGGCCCGCGCGTACAACCCGTTGTTCATCTGGGGTGAATCCGGTCTGGGCAAAACCCACCTGTTGCACGCGGCCGGCAACTACACCCAGCGACTCTTTCCCGGGATGCGCGTCAAGTACGTCTCCACCGAAGAGTTCACCAACGACTTCATCAACTCGCTGCGCGACGACCGCAAGGTCGCCTTCAAACGCAGCTACCGCGACATCGATGTCCTGCTCGTCGACGACATCCAGTTCATCGAAGGCAAAGAAGGTATCCAGGAGGAGTTCTTCCATACCTTCAACACCCTGCACAACGCCAACAAGCAGATCGTGATCACCTCCGATCGGGCGCCCAAACAACTTGCCACGCTGGAAGATCGACTCCGGACCCGGTTCGAGTGGGGTCTGATCACCGACGTGCAGCCGCCCGACTTGGAGACCCGCATCGCGATCCTGCGCAAGAAGGCGCAGATGGAACGTCTCGACGTGCCCGGTGACGTACTGGAGTTGATCGCTACCAGCATCGAGCGCAACATCCGCGAACTCGAGGGCGCGCTGATCCGGGTCACCGCGTTCGCCTCGCTCAACAAGACCCCGATCGATCGGGCGCTGGCCGAGATCGTGCTGCGCGATTTGATCGCCGACGCCAGCACCATGCAGATCAGCGCCGCGATCATCATGGCGGTGATCGCCGAGTACTTCGACACCTCCATCGAGGAACTACGCGGGCCCGGCAAGACCCGCCCGCTGGCTCAGTCCCGCCAGATCGCCATGTATCTGTGCCGCGAGCTGACGGACCTGTCCCTGCCCAAGATCGGGCAGGCCTTCGGGCGCGACCACACCACCGTGATGTACGCCGAGCGCAAGATCCGCGGCGAGATGGCCGAGCGTCGCGAGGTCTTCGATCAGGTCAAAGAGCTCACCACCCGGATCCGGCAGCGCGCGAAGCGCTGATTTCGCCGTCCGGCAGCGGACTTGTTGCAAAAAACTTCCGACCCACTCGTATCACCCGTTACGCCCGTCGGCTGTGGATACCGCTGCGGACAACCTGTCGATGATCCGACCACGAACCGGCCCGGGATACACAGCTGCGGTTCCATCCACAGCCGTCCCGGCCGGCCACGGCGTGTTATGCACGGTTGGTCCCCAGCCGGATCGCCGCGTTCAGCAGCGACGATGCGGCGCTGTGCCCAGCATGCACAGGCCTTACTACTAATACTGGGATCTCTTCGTCGTTTCTCTCTCAAAACAGGCCGTTGGGGATTCGCTCCGTGCGGGGCTGTTCACAACCCCTCGCCGTCCGCCATGCGCGGGCCTCTTCCCGGCCCACCGGTGTCATCGATTAACTTTCACGAAGGGCTTCTAGGCTCTACGGTTGGTGACCTACCGCCCTTGCGCTGTGCGAGGGCGTTGCACGGCCGCAGGTGGGGATGTTCACCGGTCGCCGCGGGGTAGAGCTCGATATCGGGGTGACGAGAGGACGCTATGGACGCGGCGACCACGAACGCGGGTCTGACCGATTTGAGATTTCGCCTTGACCGGGACGACTTCGCCGACGCGGTGGCGTGGGTCGCGAAATCCTTGCCGGCTCGGCCCACCGTGCCGTTGCTGGCCGGGGTGCTGCTGACCGGATCCGACAACGGGTTGACCGTCTCCGGGTTCGACTACGAAGTTTCTTCAGAGGTCCAGCTGGCGGCTGAAATCGCCTCTCCCGGAAGTGTTTTGGTCTCCGGACGGCTGCTGTCGGATATCACTCGGGCACTTCCCGCCAAGCCGGTTGAGGTGCAGGTGGAGGCCACCCGGGCGTCATTGACGTGCGGTAATGCCAGGTTCTCGCTGCCGACGATGACCGTTGAGGACTACCCCACGCTGCCGACGTTGCCCGACGAGACCGGGGTGTTGCCCGCCGACCTGTTCGCCGAGGCGATCGGCCAGGTGGCGGTAGCCGCCGGCCGGGATGACACCTTGCCGATGTTGACCGGCATTCGCGTCGAAATCTCCGGCAACACAGTGGTTTTGGCTGCCACCGACCGCTTCCGGCTGGCAGTGCGCGAATTGACCTGGTCATCGGCGCCGGGCACCGAAGCCGCCGTGCTGGTGCCGGCCAAGACCCTCGCCGAAGCCGCCAAAGCCAGCAGCGATGGCACCGAAGTGCATCTGTCGTTGGGTGCAGGACCGGCGGTCGGCAGCGAAGGCCTGCTGGGTATCACCAGCGGCGGCAAGCGCAGCACCACCCGGCTGTTGGACGCAGAATTCCCGAAATTCCGCCAACTGCTGCCCAGCGAGCACCTTGCGGTCGCCACCATCGGTGTGGCCGAGCTGACCGAGGCGATCAAACGTGTTGCGCTGGTCGCCGATCGCGGTGCGCAGGTCCGCATGGAGCTGTCCGAAGGCACCCTGCGGTTGTCCGCCGGCGCCGAGGATGTCGGCCGGGCCGAGGAGGACCTCCCGGTGGACTTCGTCGGTGAGCCGCTGACCATCGCGTTCAACCCGACATATCTGACCGACGGTCTGGGATCGCTGCACAGCGAGAAGGTCTCGATGGGATTCACCGATCCCAAAAAGCCCGCCGTGCTGCGACCGGCCGGTGATGGCGATCCGGTGCACAGCGGTACCGGCCCGTTCCCGGCCGTGGTGTCGGATTACGTCTATCTGTTGATGCCGGTTCGCCTGCCCGGCTGACCGGAGCGGCCGCCACGACGGGAGGGGTGGTTTCGCGGTGTATGTCCGCCACCTGGGCCTGCGCGAGTTCCGGTCCTGGGCGCACGTCGACCTCGAACTGGAACCGGGTGCGACGGTATTGGTCGGCCCCAACGGGTACGGTAAAACCAATCTCGTTGAGGCGCTGTGGTATTCGTCGACTTTGGGCTCGCACCGGGTGGCCACCGACGCCCCGCTGATCAGATCGGGCGCTGGTAGTGCGGTGGTGTCGACGATCGTCGTCAACGAAGGCCGCGAACTGGCGGTCGATGTGGAGATCGCCGCCGGGCGCGCCAACAAGGTCCGGCTGAACCGGGCTCCGGTGCGTCACGCCCGGGAGGTTGTCGGGGTGCTGCGTGCGGTGTTGTTCGCCCCGGAGGACTTGGCGCTGGTCCGCGGCGACCCCGGTGAGCGTCGCCGCTACCTCGACGAACTGGCCAGCGTGCGCCGGCCGCGGGTCGCGGCGGTGCGCGCCGATTACGACAAGGTGCTGCGGCAGCGCACGGCGCTGCTCAAAAGTGCGCCCGGCGCGCTGCACCGTGGTGACCGGTCGGTGTTGGACACCCTCGACGTCTGGGACGCCCAACTCGCCGCGCACGGTGCAGATCTCATGGCCGCCCGGATCGACCTGGTCAATCAGCTCGCACCCGAGGTTGAGAAGGCCTATCAACTACTTGCGCCCGGAACCCGCAACGCGGCGGTGGCCTACCGCCCCAAGGTGGAGATTTCCGCTGAGGATGCCGACGAAGGCCCGGTCCAGCTCCAGGAAGTGCTGCTGGCGGAATTGGCGCGCCGCAGGCGCGCGGAGCTGGAACGCGGCGTGTGTCTGGTCGGTCCGCACCGCGACGAGTTGGAGCTGCGGCTGGGTGACCGGCCGGTGAAAGGCTTTGCCAGCCATGGTGAATCGTGGTCGATGGCGCTGGCGCTGCGGTTGGCGGCGTATCAACTGTTGCGCAGCGAGGGCGCCGAACCGGTGTTGCTGCTCGACGACGTGTTCGCCGAGTTGGACGCTGCTCGCCGCCGCGCGCTCGCCGACGTGGCCGCATCAGCCGAACAGGTGCTGATCACCGCCGCCGTGGCCGAGGACGTGCCGGCGGATTGGCAGGCCCGCCAGATCCACATCGCGGTCACCGAGGGCGATCACGGCAGGGTGTCGGAGCTGATCGGGGGTGGCTCGTGAGCGATTCGGACGTCGAACCGCCGGCGCACCTGGCCGGGATGGCCGGCATGGATCTGGTCCGGCGGACCTTGGCCGAGGCCCGCGAGGCCGCGCGCAGCCAGGGCAAAGACGTCGGGCAGGGGCGCCGGGCGCCGCTGCGCCGGCGAACTCCCGGTAGCGGCGGCGGCCGCCGTAGCTGGTCGGGGCCGGGACCCGATCGCCGCGACCCGCAGACGCTGGGCGCCGCCACCCGCGACCTCGCGCAGGCACGGGGCTGGTCGGCGCAGGTCGCCGAGGGCACCGTCCTGGGCCGCTGGCGCGCGGTGGTCGGCGAGGACATCGCCTCGCATGCCACACCGACCCGGCTCTCCGAGGGGGTGCTGAGCGTGTCGGCGGAATCGACGGCCTGGGCCACCCAGCTGCGGCTGGTGCAGGCACAATTACTGGCGAAGATCGCCGCGGCGGTCGGCGATGGGGTGGTGACGACGCTGAAGATCACCGGCCCGACCGCTCCGTCGTGGCGCAAGGGTCCTCTGCACGTCTCGGGGCGCGGGCCCCGCGACACCTACGGCTAGCCCCCGGCAGAGCCGCCGGGTGATCAGCGGCTCAGCGGCGCTACGAGCCCGAAAATCGCTCCGGCCAGCGGCCGGACACGCCGTTGAGCGCGATATCCGCGTCACGGCGCAATCAGATGGGTGGAAACGCCACAAGAAAATGCCCGCCGTCGGCTCGTCACGGTAGACTGTTGCGGTATCCCCCGCGCATCCTGTGCTGTGGTGCGCCGACTGCTTGCTTGCGACTCTGAGGAGAGCTCCCCGACCGTGGCTGCCCAAAACAAATATGGTGCCGATTCGATCAAGGTTCTCGAAGGCCTCGAAGCCGTCCGTAAACGACCCGGGATGTACATCGGTTCCACCGGTGAACGCGGGCTCCACCACCTGATCTGGGAGGTCGTCGACAACGCCGTCGATGAGGCGATGGCCGGCTTCGCCAGCAAGGTGGCGGTGCGCATCCTCGAGGACGGCGGCGTGGAGGTCACCGACGACGGCCGCGGGATCCCGGTGGCCATGCATTCCACCGGCGTGCCCACCGTGGACGTCGTGATGACCGTGCTGCACGCCGGCGGCAAATTCGAGGAAGGCGCCTACAGCGTCTCCGGCGGTCTGCACGGCGTCGGCGTCTCAGTGGTCAACGCGCTGTCCACCCGGCTGGAAGCCGACATCCGCCGCGACGGCTACGAGTGGTTCCAGACCTACGACAAATCCGAGCCCGGCACCCTGAAAAAGGGTGACAAGACGAAGGCTTCCGGCACCACCATCCGATTCTGGGCCGACCCGGACGTGTTCGAGACCACCAACTACGACTTCGAGACCGTCGCCCGGCGGCTGCAGGAGATGGCCTTCCTCAACAAGGGCCTGACCATCGAGCTCACCGACGAGCGGGTGCGCACCGAAGAGGTCGTCGACGAGGTGGTCAGCGACACCGCCGAGGCGCCGAAGTCCGCCGAGGACCAGGCGGCCGAAGCCCAGGCGCCGCACAAGGTCAAGCACCGCGTCTTCCACTATCCGGGCGGCTTGCGCGATTTCGTCGCGCACATCAACCGGACGAAAACGGCGATCCACCCCACGATCATCGACTTCGACGGCAAGGGAACCGGCCACGAGGTCGAGATCGCGATGCAGTGGAACGGCGGCTACTCCGAATCGGTGCACACCTTCGCCAATACGATCAACACCGCCGAGGGCGGCACCCATGAAGAGGGCTTCCGTTCGGCGCTGACCAGCGTGGTGAACAAGTACGCCAAAGACAAGAAGTTGCTCAAGGACAAAGACCCCAACCTCACCGGCGACGACATCCGCGAGGGGCTGGCGGCGGTCATCTCGGTCAAGGTGGCCCAACCGCAGTTCGAGGGTCAGACCAAGACGAAACTGGGCAACACCGAGGTGAAGTCGTTCGTGCAGAAGGTCTGCAACGAACAGCTCAGCCACTGGTTCGAAGCCAACCCGGCCGAAGCCAAGACGATCATCAACAAGGCGGTGTCGTCGGCGCAGGCCCGGATGGCGGCGCGAAAAGCGCGAGAACTGGTGCGGCGCAAGAGCGCCACCGATCTGGGCGGGTTGCCCGGCAAGCTGGCCGACTGCCGCTCCAACGACCCGACCAAGTGCGAACTGTATGTGGTGGAAGGGGATTCAGCCGGCGGCTCGGCCAAGAGCGGCCGCGACTCGATGTTCCAGGCCATCCTGCCGCTGCGCGGGAAGATCATCAACGTCGAAAAGGCCCGGATCGACCGGGTGCTGAAGAACAACGAGGTCCAGGCGATCATCACCGCGCTGGGCACCGGCATCCACGACGAGTTCGACATCAGCAAGCTGCGCTATCACAAGATCGTGTTGATGGCCGACGCCGACGTTGACGGCCAACACATCTCGACCCTGCTACTGACGTTGCTGTTCCGCTTCATGCGGCCGCTGGTCGAGCACGGCCACGTCTTCCTGGCCCAGCCGCCGCTGTACAAACTCAAGTGGCAGCGAGGTTCTGAGGCCGAGTTCGCCTACTCGGACCGGGAACGCGACGGTCTGTTGGAGGCCGGCAGAGCTGCCGGCAAGAAGATCAACGTGGATGACGGTATTCAGCGGTACAAGGGTCTCGGCGAGATGAACGCCAAGGAGTTGTGGGAGACCACGATGGACCCGACGGTGCGGGTGCTGCGCCAGATCACCCTCGACGATGCCGCGGCGGCCGACGAACTCTTCTCGATCCTGATGGGCGAGGACGTCGAGGCCCGGCGCAGCTTCATCACGCGCAACGCCAAAGACGTTCGCTTCTTGGACGTTTAGCGAAATCTGACCTTCCCGACAGCGGACTGAACGAGGAATAGATGACAGACACCACGCTGCCACCCGGAGACGACTCGGTGGAGCGGATCGAGCCGGTCGACATCCAGCAGGAGATGCAGCGCAGCTACATCGACTACGCGATGAGCGTGATCGTGGGCCGGGCACTGCCCGAGGTGCGCGACGGCCTCAAGCCGGTGCACCGCCGGGTGCTCTACGCGATGTTCGACTCCGGGTTCCGCCCGGACCGCGGCCACGCCAAGTCGGCCCGCTCGGTCGCCGAGACGATGGGTAACTACCACCCACACGGCGACTCGTCGATCTACGACACCCTGGTGCGGATGGCCCAGCCGTGGTCGCTTCGCTACCCGTTGGTCGACGGCCAGGGCAACTTCGGATCACCGGGCAACGACCCGCCAGCCGCGATGCGGTACACCGAGGCGCGACTGACCCCGTTGGCCATGGAGATGCTGCGCGAAATCGACGAGGAGACAGTCGATTTCATCCCGAACTACGACGGTCGGGTGCAGGAGCCGACGGTGCTGCCCAGCCGGTTCCCGAACTTGCTGGCCAACGGCTCCGGTGGCATCGCGGTCGGCATGGCGACCAACATCCCACCGCACAACCTCGGCGAGCTGGCCGAAGCGGTGTTCTGGTGCCTGGAGAACCACGAAGCCGACGAAGAGGCCACCCTGGAAGCGGTGATGGAGCGGGTCAAGGGCCCGGACTTCCCCACCTCCGGCCTGATCGTCGGATCGCAGGGCATCAGCGACGCCTACCGGACCGGCCGAGGGTCCATCCGGATGCGCGGCGTGGTCGAGATCGAAGAGGACTCGCGCGGGCGCTCGCTGCTGGTCATCACCGAGCTGCCCTATCAGGTGAACCACGACAACTTCATCACGTCGATCGCCGAGCAGGTGCGCGACGGAAAGTTGGTCGGAATCGCCAACATCGAGGACCAGAGCAGCGACCGGGAGGGCCTGCGCATCGTCGTCGAGATCAAACGCGACGCGGTGGCGAAGGTGGTGCTGAACAACCTCTACAAGCACACCCAGCTGCAGACCAGCTTCGGCGCCAACATGCTCTCGATCGTCGACGGGGTGCCGCGCACCCTGCGGCTGGATCAGATGATCCGGCACTACGTCGCGCACCAGCTCGATGTGATCGTGCGGCGCACCACCTACCGGCTGCGCAAGGCCAACGAACGGGCGCACATCCTGCGCGGTCTGGTCAAAGCACTCGACGCCCTCGACGAGGTCATCGCGCTGATCCGTCGCTCGGAGACCGTCGACATAGCACGCCAGGGCCTGATCGAGCTGCTCGACATCGATGAGATTCAGGCGCAAGCGATTCTGGACATGCAGCTACGGCGGCTGGCCGCGCTGGAGCGCCAGAAGATCATCGACGACCTGGCCAAGATCGAGGCCGAGATCGCCGACCTCGAAGACATTCTGGCCAAGCCCGAACGGCAACGCGGGATCGTGCGCGACGAGCTCGCCGAGATCGTCGAGAAGTATGGCGACGACCGGCGCAGCCGGATCATCGCCGCCGACGGCGACGTCGCCGACGAGGATCTGATCGCCCGCGAGGACGTCGTCGTCACGATCACCGAGACCGGTTACGCCAAGCGCACCAAGACCGATCTGTACCGCAGCCAGAAACGCGGCGGCAAGGGTGTGCAGGGCGCCGGTCTCAAGCAGGACGACATCGTCGCGCACTTCTTCGTCTGCTCCACCCACGACTGGATCCTGTTCTTCACCACGCAGGGCCGGGTGTACCGGGCCAAGGCCTACGACCTGCCGGAGGCGTTGCGCACCGCACGCGGCCAGCACGTCGCCAACCTGCTGGCCTTCCAGCCCGAGGAGCGCATCGCCCAGGTCATCCAGATCAGGGGCTACGAGGACGCGCCGTATCTGGTGCTGGCCACCCGCAACGGGTTGGTCAAGAAGTCCAAGCTGACCGACTTCGACTCGAACCGGTCCGGCGGCATCGTCGCGATCAACCTGCGCGAGGGCGACGAGCTGGTCGGCGCGATGCTGTGTTCGGCCGAGGACGACCTGCTGCTGGTGTCGGCCCTGGGGCAGTCCATCCGATTCTCGGCGACCGATGAGGCGCTGCGTCCGATGGGCCGCGCGACGTCGGGCGTCCAGGGCATGCGCTTCAACGCCGAGGACTACCTGTTGTCGCTCAACGTGGTCCGCGAAGGCACCTATCTGCTGGTGGCCACCGCCGGCGGGTACGCCAAGCGGACCGCGATCGAGGAGTACACCGCGCAGGGCCGCGGCGGCAAGGGCATCCTGACCGTCCAGTACGACAAACGCCGCGGCCGGTTGGTCGGGGCGCTGATCGTCGACGACGACAGTGAGCTCTACGCGATCACCTCCGGCGGCGGAGTGATCCGCACCGCGGCGCGGCAGGTCCGCAAGGCCGGCCGGCAGACCAAGGGGGTCCGGTTGATGAACTTGGGCGAGGGCGACACACTGATAGCGATCGCGCGGAACGCCGACGAAGAGCCGGCCGACGAGGAGTCGGGTAGCTGAACCGACGAGAATCCCAGCCGCCGGGCGGCTCGGATACACAGCGAAGGAGCCGTGGGTGAGCGCACCGAATGAGCCGGGGCATCCGGGCAACGGCCCGGGTAACACCGAGCCCCCGGGCAGCGGTTCGGCCGACGCCGCAGGCCAGCGGCCCGGGGGACGCTCGGGACGGGTCGCCGAGAGCGGCGACGCGCCGCCCTGGCAGCGCGCGGGCCAGACCCGCCAGCCCGCCCCGGCCCGGGCCGGCGAACCGGCGCGGCCGGCCGAGCCCAACGCGACGGCCCGCTCCGCCGGCGTCGATGAGCGGCTGCGCCGCTTCGTCTCCGGCACGGCCGCGCCCGGCGCTGCGCAGCCGGCACCGGCCAAGCCCGCCAAACCCGCGGCCAAGCCGGCTCAGCAACCGGCCAAGCCGGCCCAGCCCGCCTCACCCGGGCCGTCCGAGGACGCCTACGGCAGCGAGTTGCCGGATCTGTCCGAACCGGCCCAGCGGCGTCCGGCGGCCCGGCGCCCGCAGGTGTCGGCCGGACCGCGCGGCCCGGTGCGGGCCAGCATGCAGATCCGGCGCATCGACCCGTGGAGCGCGCTGAAGGTGTCGCTGCTGTTGTCCACGGCGCTGTTCTTCGTCTGGATGATCGCCGTCGCCGTGCTGTACGTGCTGCTGGGAGCGATGGGTGTCTGGAGCAAGCTGAACAGCAACGTCGGTGATTTGTTGACCAATAACAGTGCCGCGGAACTGGTTTCGGGCAGTTCGATCTTCGGCGGCGCTGCCCTGATCGGGCTGGTGAACGTCGTCGTGCTGACCGCGATGGCCACCCTCGGTGTGGTCATCTACAACCTGAGCACCGATGTGGTCGGCGGTGTCGAGGTAACCCTGGCCGACCGGGATTGACCGGCATTTTGGTCGGGGGGCCTCGGGTGCGGTAATCTCGGCGCTCGGTCGTAGTCGACTACGGGCCTATAGCTCAGGCGGTTAGAGCGCTTCGCTGATAACGAAGAGGTCGGAGGTTCGAGTCCTCCTAGGCCCACGAGTCCCATCAGGGGCCTTAGCTCAGTTGGTAGAGCGCTGCCTTTGCAAGGCAGATGTCAGGAGTTCGAATCTCCTAGGCTCCACACTTTTGTCAAATCTTGTGCTGCGTGTCCACGCTCGGCGGTCGCGGCGAGGATTCTTCCGGCCGATCCGACCGGCGGATCAGCACCACCACCCCACCGGCCAACAGCGCCGCACCGGCCACCCCGGCGATCACCCAGGATCGGCGAATCCGGTGACGCCGCGGCTCGCCGTACGCGAGCACCTCCGGCAGCCCGGCGACCACCTCGCCGGCGGCGACCAATTCGCGGGCGGCGGCATCGGCAGCGTCGGCGACATGGTCGGCCAGCCGGCTCTCCCGGTAGCGCCGGCGCAGTTCCACCGCGCCGCGTTGCACCGCGGCCCCACTGAGCCCGACGGCGCCCCGTGCCACGTCGACCGGCCCGCCCGCGGTGTGTGCCAGGCCCCGGGTCAGGCGTTCACGGTGGGTCAGGTGGTTCTGGGTCGACAGGCGCATGGCTGCAACGCTACCCGTGACGCAGCCCACCACGCCGGGAATGGCACACTGTGATCCCATGACCTCCAGCCCCATCGCCACCGCCACCGCCACCGCCACGCTGCACACCAACCGCGGCGACATCAAGATCGCGCTGTTCGGTAACCACGCCCCCAAGACCGTCGCCAACTTCGTCGGGCTGGCCCAGGGCACCAAGGAGTACTCGACCACCAACGCCTCCGGCGGCTCGTCGGGCCCGTTCTACGACGGCGCGGTGTTCCACCGGGTGATCGGCGGCTTCATGATCCAGGGCGGCGACCCGACCGGCACCGGTCGCGGCGGCCCGGGGTACAAGTTCGAGGACGAGTTCCACCCGGAGCTGGTCTTCGACAAGCCCTACCTGCTGGCGATGGCCAACGCCGGCCCGGGCACCAACGGCTCGCAGTTCTTCATCACCGTGGGCCAGACCCCGCACCTGAACCGTAAGCACACCATCTTCGGTGAGGTCGTCGACCCCGACTCGCAGGGTGTCGTGGACGCCATCGCCACCACCGCGACCGACCGCGCCGACCGGCCCACCGAGCCCGTCGTCATCGAGTCGATCACCGTCTCCTGACGAACACCTCTCAACGGCGGCCGGTGTAACCGGCCGCCGTCAGGGCATCGAAAACGTCGCGGGGATCGGTTCCCAGATCCCACCGGGACAGGATCAGCAGGTCGTCGTCGGTCTCGATCTCGAGCAGCCGATGCGTGCGCCCGATCCGCTGGAACTCGGTGACGCGGACCCGCGTGAGGCTGCCGGGGGCCAGAATCCGGGTGCGCCACCAGCCGCGCACCGCCAGCCCCGCCGGGGTGAGCGCCAGCTTGGGCCGGGCCTGCCAGGAGAAACCGGCAAACACCATCAGGCCGACCCCGGCAATGCCGGCCAGAAGCCGTCCCGGCAGGTCTGTGGCGAGCGTCACAGCGCTGATAGCTAACACCGAGCCGGCAAGCGCGCAACCAGCGATTCCGCCGGCAGGAGGCGACCACTGTGTTTGCTGGCGACGGTCTTCAGTCAATGCGACCTGCGGTTTTGAGGTTATCTACAGGGGTTGTCCACAGTGGGGATAAATCACATCGATGTGATTGAGCAACCGCTTGGTTGCCACGCTGGCATCGCCGACCGCGCCACATATCCGAAATCGCAGGCCAGAGCAGCTCAGCGCCAGCGCATCGTGAGCAACAGCCCGGTGATCATGAAAGCAAACGCGATCGCGTAGTTCCACGGGCCGAGCTCACTCATCCACGTGAGTGCCGCCGGGGTGTCCAACCCGGTGGCCGCCAGCTGGTACACCATCAGCCACACCAGCCCGAACAGCATCAGCCCCAGAAACAGGGCGACGAACCACATGCTCGACGGTCCGCCCTTGACCTTGACCGGCGTGCGGCTCACCGCCGAGGGAGTGAAGCTGGTCTTCTTGCGAACCTTCGACTTGGGCATCAGTACCTCGGGACAGTGCGGCGGTGAAGCTGCGAGTATGGGTCGGTACGAGATTAACCCAGCCGGGCAATCAGCCGAGAATTGGAGAGCCGATGGAGGTCGCGTCTCCCGGCCGCCGCTCCCCCTGGCGGGTCGGTGTTCCCCTGGTGTGTCTGCTGGCCGGTCTGCTGCTGGCGGCCACCCACGGCGTCTCCGGCGGCAAGGAGATCCGCCGCGGCGACGCACCGCGGCTGGTCGACCTGGTCCGTTCCACCCAATCCACCGTGGAGGAACTCACCGACAAACGCGACGCGTTGGCGACCGCGGTGGGGTCGGTGCACGGCCGCGGAGCCGGCGCGGCGCTCTCGGCGATGCGCAACCGCACCGCGCAGATGGCCGAGGCGGCCGGCCTGGAGGCGGTGTATGGGCCGGGCCTGGTCGTGACCCTCACCGATGCCCAGCGCGACGCCAACGGCCGGTTCCCCCGCGACGCCTCCCCCGACGACCTGGTGGTGCACCAGCAGGACATCTCCGCGGTGCTCAACGCGGTGTGGAGCGCCGGCGCCGAGGCCGTCCAGATGCAGGACCAGCGGATCACCGCGGAGTCGGCGCCGCGGTGCGTCGGCAACACCTTGCTGCTGGGCGGCCGGACCTACAGCCCGCCCTATGTCATCACCGCGATCGGCGACCCGGCCGCGATGCAGGCCGCGCTGGCCGACGCTCCCCTGGTCACGCTGTACAAGCAGTATGTGATCCGGTTCGGCCTGGGCTACAGCGAACAGGTCGATGAGGATCTGCAGGTGGTCGAGAGCCCCGGGCCGGCCCGGATGCGCTACGCCGTCCCGGCCGGCCCGGTCGACTACTGAAGTCCCGGTACCCTGTGAGCGTGCGGATCCTGGTCGTCGACAATTACGACAGCTTTGTGTTCAACCTGGTGCAGTACCTGGGCCAGTTGGGCGTGCAGGCTGACGTGTGGCGCAACGACGACGCCCGCCTGGCCGACCCGGCCGCCCTGGACGACGTGGTGACCGGCTTCGACGGAGTGCTGCTCAGCCCGGGGCCGGGCACCCCCGAACGCGCCGGCGCGTCCATCGCCCTGGTCGGCGCGTGCGCCGCGGCGCGGATCCCCCTGCTGGGCGTGTGCCTGGGCCACCAGGCCATCGGCGTCGCCTTCGGCGCCACGGTGGGCCGGGCGCCGGAGCTGCTGCACGGCAAGACCAGCACCGTCTTCCACACCGACACCGGGGTGCTGACGGGCCTACCGGATCCGTTCACCGCCACCCGGTATCACTCGTTGACGATCCTGCCCGAGACGCTGACCGCCGCCCTGGAGGTCACGGCGCGCACCCGCGGCGGGGTGATCATGGGGGTCCGGCACACCGAGCTGCCCATCCACGGGGTGCAGTTCCACCCGGAGTCCATCCTCACCGAGGGCGGCCACCGGATGCTGGCCAACTGGTTGGGGTACTGCGGCTACGCGTGCGAGGACACCTTGGTGCGCCGGTTGGAGGACGAGATCGCCGCCACGGTGCAGACCGCGGTGACACCGGTTCCCGCGATCAGCTGACCGCCTATTGGCCGAAGCGCAGGGTGATGTTGCCGTCGGTGTTGGCGCCCTGGCCCGCCGCCGGGCTCTGGTAGAGCACTCGGTTGTGGCCGGAGCCGCCGGCGTCGACGTCGGCGCCCTTGATCAGCATCCCGGTCCAGCCCAACGCGCGTAGCTGCGGTTCGGCGTCGGTCCAGAACATCCCGGTCACATCCGGCATGACGAACTGATTGCCCCGGGACACCCGCAGTTCGATCACCCCGTCGACCGGCACCGTCTCCCCCGTCGGCGGGCTGGTGGCGATCACCTCGCCGGCCGGGCGCGGGCTGTCCACCGTCACCTCGGTGATCTTGGTGAAGCCGTAGACGGTCAGGTTCTTCTGCGCGAGCTCCACCGTCTGGCCGGTGACGTCGGGAACGGGCTTGGTGGCCGGGCCGCTGCCGATCACGATCACGATCTCATTGGTGATGGCCGTGGTCTGGTTGGCCGGCGGGTTGGTGCCGACCACCTTGTCCTTGAGCTCCGGGGTCGACGGCGAGTCGACCTGCTTGAACCGGCCGAACCCGGCGGCGGTGAGCTTCTTGACCGCTTCGGCGTAGCTCAACGACGCCACGTCGGGCACTTGGCGCTGCTCGGGACCGTAAGACACGTTCACGGTGATCTTGTCGCCCTTGTTCGCCGGGGCGCCGGCCGGCGGATCGGTGCTGATCACATGATCCGGCGGGACGTCGGAGTCAGCACGCTGATCGGTGCGGGTCTTGAAGCCCTTGTTCTGCAGTTCGGCGATCGCATCGACCGACGCCCGACCGCGTACGTCGGGAACCTGGATCTGATGGGTGCGGCCCCCGAAACTGTTGATCGACACCGTGACGATGACGGTCAGTACCGCCAGCACGATCGCGGCGATCAACCACCGGCCCACCGAACCCGGCCGCTCGTGGCCGAAGTCGAGTTCCTGGCGCGGCAGCGGGTCGGTCTGCCCCGCGCCGCCATCCCCCGCCCGGGCCGGCATCAGTGCGGCGCGGTCGGCGTCGGTGAGCACCCGAGGCGCCTCGGGCTTCTCCCCGTTGTGCACCCGAACCAGGTCGGCGCGCATCTCGGCGGCCGTCTGGTAGCGGTTGTCCGGGTTCTTCGCCAGCGCTTTGAGCACCACGGCGTCGAGGTCGGCGGGCAGGCCCGGCAGGCGCTGCGACGGCGGTACCGGGTCTTCGCGGACGTGTTGGTAGGCCACCGCAACCGGTGAATCACCAACGAAAGGTGCGTCGCCGGTGAGGATTTCGTACAGCACGCAGCCCAGTGAGTACACGTCGGAGCGGGCGTCGACGCCCTCGCCGCGGGCCTGCTCGGGGGACAGATACTGGGCGGTGCCGATCACCGCCGCGGTCTGGGTGACACTGTTGCCGGCGTCGGCGACCGCGCGGGCGATGCCGAAGTCCATCACCTTCACCGCGTTGTGCTTGTCGATCATGATGTTGGCCGGCTTGACGTCGCGGTGAATGATGCCGTGCTGGTGGGAAAAGTTCAGCGCCTGACAGGCGTCGGCGATCACCTCGATGGCGCGGGTGGGCGGCATCGGGCCGTCGTTGTGCACGATGTCGCGCAGCGTGACACCCTCGACGAGCTCCATCACGATGTAGGGCAGCGGACCGGCCGGGGTCTCCGCTTCGCCGGTGTCATAAACCGCGACGATCGCCGGGTGATTCAGGGCAGCGGCGTTCTGCGCCTCGCGCCGGAAGCGCAGATAGAAGCTCGGGTCGCGGGCCAGGTCGGCGCGCAGCACCTTGACGGCCACGTCGCGGTGCAGGCGGGTGTCGACCGCCCGGTGCACCTCCGACATGCCGCCGAAGCCGAGGATCTCGCCGAGCTCATAGCGGTCGGAGAGCCGCTGCGGGGTGGTCATCGTGCCGTCCTGGTCCAGGACCAGCCGGAGGAATGCGCGGGGGGCGGCTCAGAGCTCGAGGACTCGACGCTCGACGATTCGACCGGCGGTCCACCGGTGTCGGTGACGGTGGCCGGCGCCAGCGAGCCGCCCGGACTCTTGGCGTTCACCACGATCAGCACCGCGATGATGATCGCCAGCGTGCCCAGCACCCCGGCCGCCCACAGCAGCGCGCGCTGCCCGGCGGTGAAGGTGCGCCGCGGCGCGGGCGGACGGTGGTTACCGGTGCCGGGCCGGGCCCGTCGTGCCGCGGTGGCCCGCGCCGATACCGGCGGCGCCACCCGGGTCGCGGCCGTCGACGGGATCGCCGATGGCGCGGCACGCCCGGGCGGCAGCGATTGGCTGGGCCGGGGCGGTCGCCGGCCCGAGCGCACCGCGGCGACCGCGTCGGAGAAGGGGCCGCCACTGCGATAGCGCATACCGGGGTTCTTGGCCAGCGTGATCTCGATGAGCTCCCGCACGTTGGGCGGCAGCTCGGCCGGCAGCGGCGGGGGCGGCTCCTTGATGTGCTTCATGGCGACGGTCAGCGCGCCGTCACCGGTGAACGGACGGCGCCCGGACAGCACTTCGTAGCCGACCACGCCCAGAGAGTAGACATCGCTGGCCGCGGTGGCGTCCTGGCCCAGGGCCTGCTCGGGGGCGATGTACTGGGCGGTGCCCATCACCATGCCGGTCTGGGTGACCGGTGCGGCGTCGACGGCCTTGGCGATCCCGAAGTCGGTGATCTTCACCTGGCCGGTGGGCGTGATCATGATGTTGCCCGGTTTGACGTCGCGGTGCACCAGCCCGGTGCTGTGTGCCACCTGCAGCGCCCGGCCGGTCTGTTCCAGCATGTCCAGGGCGTGCCGCAGCGACAGCCGCCCGGTCCGTTTGAGTACGGAGTTCAGCGGCTCGCCGTTGACCAGCTCCATCACCAGGAAGGCAGTGCGGCCCTCGCCGTCAAGCTCGGTCTCGCCGTAGTCGTGCACGCTGGCGATGCCCGGGTGGTTGAGCATGGCGGTGTTGCGCGCCTCGGCGCGGAACCGTTCGATGAACTCCGGGTCGGAGGAGAACTCGGGTTTGAGCACCTTGACCGCGACCCGGCGACCCAGCCGGTTGTCGACGGCCTCCCACACCTGACCCATGCCGCCGGTGGCGATGAGCCGCTGCAACCGGTAGCGCCCGGCCAGCGCCGCTCCAACCTGCGGACTCATGATCGCCCCTGAAGTGCTGCTTCGATGACGGCTCGACCGATCGGTGCCGCCAGCGCGCCGCCGGTCGCGGCCAAACGGTCGCCGCCGTCCTCCACGACGACGGCGACGGCCACCTTCGGGGCGCTGGCCGGGGCGAAGGCGATGTACCACGCGTGCGGCGGAGTGTTCCGCGGATCGGGACCGTGCTCAGCGGTGCCCGTCTTCGACGCGATCTGTACGCCCGGGATGGCCCCTTGCTGCTGGGTCACTTTTTCGGCGTCGATCATCAGTTCCGTTAGCTTAGCCGCGACCTGCGAGGACACTGCACGGCGTAGTTCGCGCGGTTGCGTCGTCGCGATGCCGGCCAGATCCGGCCCCTCCAGCCCCTCCACCAGGTAGGGCTGCATGGTCAGCCCACCGTTGGCGATGCTCGCGGCGATCACCGCGTTCTTCAGCGGCGTCACCGCGACATCCTTCTGTCCGATGCTGGTCATTCCCAGTGCGGCGGCGTCGCGGATCGGGCCGACGGTGGACTCGGCCACCTGCAGCGGGATGGCTTCGGGTGTGATGTCCAGACCGAAGCCCTGGGCGGCAGTGCGCAGCGCCTCGGCGCCGGTGCGGATACCGAGCTGGACGAAGGCGGTGTTGCAGGATCGGGCGAACGCAACCCGCAGCGAGACGGTCGCCGCGTTGCCTTCGCAGTTGTTGCCGCCGAAGTTCTCCAGCTTGACGGTGCTGTCGGGCAGCGCGATGCGGGCCGCGTTGGTCAGCTGCTCGTTCTCGCTGACGCCGGACTGCAGCGCGGCCGCGGTGGTGATCAGCTTGAACGTCGAGCCCGGCGGATAGGTCTCACTGATGGCGCGGTTGGTCAGCGGCGAACTGGGGTCGTCGCGCAGCCGCTGCCAGGCCCGGCCCTGCTGCTCCGAATCATGCGAGGACAACTGGTTGGGGTCATACGAGGGCGCCGACACCAGCGCCAGGACCTTGCCGGTGGACGGCTCCAGGGCCACCACCGCGCCGCGGCAGCCACCGGAACAGCCCTTCTGCATCGCCTCCCAGCCGGCCTGCTGCACTCGCGGGCGGATGGTGGTCTCCACGGTGCCGCCGCGGGGACTGCGGCCGGTGAAGAAGTCGGCCAGCCGAAGCCCGAACAGCCGCGGATCCGAGCCATTGAGCACGGTGTCCTCGGCGCGCTCCAGGCCGCTGCTGGAGTAGCGCAGCGAGTAGAAGCCGGTGACCGGCGCATACACCGCCGGGTCGGGGTAGATGCGCTGGTATTTGATCCGGTCGTCGGTGGCCACCGAGTAGGCCAGCAGTTGGCCCGAGGCGGTGATCTGGCCGCGCTGGCGGGAGTATTCGTCGAGCAGCACCCGCTGATTGCGGGGGTCGGCGCGCAGCCCGTCGGCAGCGAAGACCTGGGTCAGCGTGGCGTTACCCAATAGCAGCACGATCAGCGCCATCAGGGTCATCGTGACGCGGCGCAGCGAGGTGTTCATACGCGCTCGATCACCGCCGTGCCGGTATCGCCGATCGCGGCGGTGCGCTGCGGCCGGGTGCTCAGCGGGCGGCGGGCGGCGTGTGAGACGCGCAGCAGGAGCGCCAGCAGCACATAGTTGGCCAGCAGCGACGACCCGCCGTAGGACAGCCACGGCGTGGTGAGCCCGGTCAGCGGAATCAGCTTCGTGACGCCGCCGACCACGATGAACAGCTGGATGCCCAGGGTGGCCGCCAGGCCGGCCGCCAACAGCTTGCCGAAACTGTCGCGCACCGCGATCGCGGTCCGCATGCCGCGCACGATCACGATCGTGTAGAGGATCAGCACGCCGGCCAGCCCGACCAGACCCAGTTCCTCGCCGAACGCGGCGATGATGAAGTCCGTCGACGCCGCGGGCACGTAGCCGGGCTGACCGTTGCCCAGCCCGGTGCCGAAGATGCCGCCGGTGGCGAAGCTGAACAGCGACTGCACCATCTGATAGCCGACGCCCTCGGGGTCGGCGAACGGGTCGAGCCAGGTCTGTACCCGCACCCGGACGTGGCTGAACATGAAGTACGCGGCGATGCTGCCTGCGGCGAACAGCAGCATCCCGATCACCATCCAGCTGAACCGGCGGGTGGCCAGGTACACCATCACCAAAAACGACGCGTACAGCAGCAGCGATGTGCCCAGGTCCTTCTCGAACGCCATCACGCCGACCGAGATCACCCAGGCGGCCAGCAGCGGCGCCAGGTCGCGCGGGCGGGGCAGGTTCATCCCGAGCACGTGCTTGCCGGCGCTGGTGAACAGCTGGCGTTTGGAGACCAGGACCGCGGCGAAGAAGATCAGCAGCAGGATCTTGGAGAACTCGGCGGGCTGAATCGAGAAGCCGGGCAAGCGGATCCAGATCTTGGCGCCCTGTCGCTCCGACAGCGAGGCCGGCAACAGGCCGGGGATCACCAGCAACACCAGGCCCGCCAGCCCGCAGAGGTAACCGCTGCCGGCGAGCTGACGGTGGTCCTTGAGCAGCTCGAGCACGAGGGCGAAGGCGATTACGCCGACCAGCGTCCACAGCATCTGGGAGGTGGCGCCCGGGCGGGTGCCGGCGCCGTCGAGCACAGCGCCCAGATCGATGCGGTGGATCATCACCAGCCCGAGGCCGTTGAGCAGGGCCACCACCGGCAGCAGCAGCGGGTCGGCGTACCGCGCCGAGTGCCGGATGACCAGGTGCGCGAAGACGAACAGCACCAGAAACGCCGTCCCGTAGCCGAGCAGGTCCCAGCGCAGACCCTTCTCGTGGCCGGCCTCGACGATCAGCATCGCCACCGCGATGATCATGGTCGCGAAGCACAGCAGCAGGAGTTCGGCGTTGCGTCGATCGGGCAGCGCCGGGGTCAGCGCCACCGGCGGCTGCGGCGCTGTGGTCATGAGGCCGCCCGGCAGTCGGTCCCCGGTTCGAGCGGGGCCGGCGGCAGGTTGGTCAGAGTGGGCAGGTGCGGCACCCCGGAGTTCGGGGCCGGCTGAGGCGGGCCGGGCCGTGGGCCGGCCGGGGCCGGGCTCGGATCCGGGGCGCGTGAGGGCGTCGCACCGCTGCCGTCGGCCTTCCCGCCGGTGCTCCGCGCCGGGCACAGCGGCAGCAGCGAGTCACGGGCCAGGTTGCGCAGTTGGGTGATCGCGTCGTCGAGGGTGCCGGCAGGCAGGCCGTTGCTGACCTGCTGACGTGCCGGCAGCCGCAGATCCTGCAACGTCATCAGCCGGCAGGCCAGCTTGTCGCCGGACTGGCTGAAGCTGATCTGCACCAGATCGCCGCGGCTGTCGAGGCAGCCGAGCAGGTAGGGCTCCTGCAGCGGCAGACCCAGGATCGAACCTTGCACGCCGCGCATGATCGCCACCGTTCCGCCGTAGGCGGTGACGTAATAGTTGGTGCGCACGATCGCCCGTCCGATCAGCAGCGCGGCGGCCAGCAGGGCCAGCAGCAGCACCGCGATGATGATCTTGCGGCGCCGGGACCGGGGCGGTGCGGTCAGGGTTTCGATCCGCGGCAGCACCCTTTTGGCGACGGTCTTGCGCGGCGAGATCGCCGAGGCCCGCCCGGCGGCGGTGTCCAGGGCGGTGGTGTGGTCGTCGTCGCTGTCGGAGACCGCCCCGGCCAGGATCGGCTGGGTCTGGCCGTAGTCGACGTCGACGACGTCGGCCACCACCACGGTCACGTTGTCCGGTCCCCCGCCGCGCAGCGCCAACTCGATCAGCCGCAGTGCGCTGTCGTTGACGTCGGGGATCTCCAGCGCCTCGTGGATGGTCTCGGTGCTGACCGGGTCGCTCAAACCGTCGGAGCACAGCAGGTAACGGTCGCCGACCTGCGCCTCGCGCATGATCAGCGTCGGCTCCACCTCGTGGCCGGTCAGGGCCCGCATGATCAAGGACCGCTGCGGGTGGCTGTGGGCCTCCTCCAAGGTGATCCGGCCTTCGTCGACCAGGGTCTGAACGAAGGTGTCGTCCTTGGTGATCTGGCTCAGCTCGCCGTCGCGCAGCAGGTAGCCGCGCGAGTCGCCGATGTGGGCCAATCCCAGCCGGGGCGGGGCGAACAGGACCGCGGTCAGCGTGGTGCCCATGCCCTCGAGTTCGGGATGCTCCTCGACGTAGGCCGCGATCGCCGAATTGCCTTCCTGCACAGCTGATTCCAGCTTCGCCAGCAGGTCCCCGCCAGGCTCGTCGTCGTCAAGGTGGGCCAGCGCGGCGATCACCAGCTGGGAGGCGACCTCGCCGGCCGCGTGCCCGCCCATGCCGTCGGCCAGCGCCAGCAGACGCTGGCCGGCGTAGACGGAGTCCTCGTTGTTGGAGCGCACCAGGCCGCGGTCACTGCGGGCGGCATACCGCAGAACCAGGCTCACCGCCGGAGCTCGATCGCGGTCTTGCCGATGCGTATCGGCGTTCCTAGGGGCACCCGTACCGCTGTGGTCACCTTCACCCTGTCAAGGTAGGTGCCGTTGGTCGAGCCGAGGTCTTCGACATACCATTCGGACCCCCGTTGAGATAGTCGGGCGTGTCGGGTGGACGCGTAATCGTCGGTGAGCACCAGGGTCGAATCGTCGGCCCGGCCGATCAGAACCGGCTGATCACTGAGCGCGATGCGGGCCCCGGTCAGCGGTCCCTCGGTCACCACCAGGTGGCGGGCGCCGGTGCGTGGCTGCCGCGAAGGCAGCAGCACGCCCCGGATCGACAGGCCGCGGCGCACCATCACCGCGCCGGCCGGCGCGTAGATGTCGGTCCGCAGGATCCGCAGCACCGACCAGATGAACAGCCACAGCAACGTCAAAAAACCGGCTCGCGTCAGCTGCAGCACGAGTCCCTGCATCCGGCGTCCTCTCCGTCCTTGTGCCGTCCATGTGCGCTCACGGCGGAGCACTTCGGCAAAGTCACGATACTTGGACGTGGGTGGCCGTAGGGCAAAGCGGGAGGGCTTCGCTGCTACCCGGCGGCGTGGGCTCCGTTCCTCCTAGTGAACCCGGACGATGATCTCGGAGTGCCCGAGCCGGATCACGTCGCCGTCGGCCAGCTGCCATTCCTGGACGGGCGCGTTGTTGACCGTGGTGCCGTTGGTGGAGTTCAGGTCGGACAGTAGAGCCACCCGGCCGTCCCAGCGAATCTCGAGGTGACGTCGCGACACCCCGGTGTCCGGCAGCCGGAACTGGGCGTCCTGGCCGCGACCCACCACGTTGGTGCCCTCGTGCAGCTGGTAGGTCCGTCCGCTGCCGTCGTCGAGCTGCAAGGTGACCGAGGCCGGAGCCGAGTAGGCGCGCTGGCCGTAGCCGCCGCCCGGAGCGTCATAGCCGCCGGCGGCCGGCGGCTGGCCGTAGTCATATCCGCCTGGGCCACCCTGGGCGTCGCCGTAGCCGCCCTGCTGGCCGTAGTCATAGCCGGCCGGGGCGCCCTGCGATTCGCCGTAGCGGTAGTCGGGCTGGCCGTAGTCGGGCTGGCCGTAGTCCGGCTGTGCGTAGTCCTGCCGGCCGTAGGACGGCGCACCCTGGTCATAGCCGCCGCCCTGGTCCGGGTAGGAGGGGCGCTGCTCGGGCTGGGCCTCGGGGTAGGCGCCATGCTGGGAGTAGTCGTCGTGGCGGGCCGGGGGGCGCTCGTAGTCGCCGTAACCGGGCTGGCCGCCGCCGCCCGGGTACGCCGGTGCCGGCGGAGGCTGGTGCTGCGGGTAGCCCTGCTCATAACCGGAGGGCGCGCCATACCCGCTCGGCGGGCGCTGCTCGTAGGACTGCGGGTAGCCGCCCTGGCCGCCGGGATAACCGCCCTGCTCGGGGTAGCCGCCCTGCTCGGGGTAGCCGCCGTGCTCGGGGTAGCCGCCGTGCTCGGGGTGACCGCCTTGTTCGGGGTAGCCGCCCTGCTCGGGCCGACGTGGCGGGGCATAACCGCCCTGGCCGCCCGGGCCCTCGGGGTAGCCGCCGCCGCGCTGGTCCTGCTGGTAAGGCTCGGGTTCCGGGGCGTAGTGGCCACGAGGGTCCTGACCGCCCCGAGCGTCGTCGGCCGGGCGGCCGTAACGCGGGTCGTAATAGTCGTCGCCGGGACGGTCCTGTTGCCCGTGGGCGCCGCGGTAGCTCGGGTTATCGGTCATCGGTGGCACTCCTGATTCTGCGGTAAACGCATGATCTGATTCTGGCGGGCGGGATTCACTGACCGTGTGGTGGGGGCGGGCGTCCGGATTGACAGCTCCCCGCGTGCGGACCTGACCGGTACGCAGACTCGGTGACTGCTCGAACCGGACAACCACATCACCATACGTTTGCCACCCCTGTTCGCCGATATACCCCGCTAAATGCCGGGCGAAGGCCTTCGACGTCAAATCCTGGTCGGCGCCCACATTGTCGTAGTCGTCCACACCGAGGGTAATGACGTATTCGTTGGCTGCCAAAAGTTGATTTCCCGCCAACGCCCGCACCCCCGCGGCGGCCTCCCGGCGCAACGCGGCCTCGACCTCCTCGGGGACGACCTCCCCGCCGAAGACCCTGGCCATCGCATCCTCCACGGCGGATTCGAGCCGGCGCTCGATGCGCTGAACCAGCCCGCGCTGGCTGTCCATCCCCTGCCGCCTCACTCGCCGCCGTCAATTCGTCGTGCCGGGGACGCGTCGCCGCGGCGTGTCGCTGCGCTGCATCCGCCCTGGACATGGTATCGACCCGGTGTGCCGCCGCGGCACCCTTGTACGGCGGAGAATCGGATAAGACCAGGTCACGAAGGGGTCACGGCGCGCTGCGCTACGGTGGTCCCCGGGTTCCGAACCGGGTCGGAAGTGCCCTCCAGGAGCCGTGATAGGCTCCCCCGGTCGCTCGGGCGAGTGGCGGAATGGCAGACGCGCTGGCTTCAGGTGCCAGTGTCCTTCGGGACGTGGGGGTTCAAGTCCCCCTTCGCCCACAATTGTTGTTCGGCAGCACCCCGGCCTTTTTCGGCCGGGGTTTTCTGTTTGCTGGGGCTGGGTGCACCGACTTGCTGCACCCAGGTGCTCGGCGCTACTCAGCTCCCCCCGGCGGCTGCCGCAGCCCCGGCAGCACATACCGGCGCAGATGCCGCCGCACCGCCGCCGGGTCGTCGGGATCGATGTGATTGCCCGGGACGCTGCCCAGGGTGATCATCACCCGTGCCACCCACTCGCTGGCCTCCGGCAAGTCGGTGTCGGGATGGATGTCGCCGCTGGCGGCGGCAGCCTCCAGGAACGGGTACCAGAACCCGGCGAGATCCGGCACCAGCCCGCTCACCCCGGCACCGGCGCACGCCGCGAACTCCTCCGGTTCGGCGGTGCGCAGCCGCATCAGCAGGGTGCCCGGATCGTCGTAGGCGCGGCGCCCGATCTGCATGCCGGCCACCAGCTGCTCCTCGAAGCTGCGCAGGGTGGACAGTTCGGCGCGGGACCGAGCCCAACTGGTCTCGACCAGGCGGATGATCGCGGCGCCGACGAGCGCGGGCTTGTCCGGGAATTTCCGGTACAGCCAGGCGCGCGACACCCCGGCGCGCTCGGCGACATCGATCATCGTGGTGGCCCGGATCCCCTTGTCGGCCAACAACTGCTCGGTCGCATCCAGCAGCCGAACGGTCGTCGACGACGCCGGGTTTGCGTTCACGGGTCCACCTCCTGGCCGGCAAGCCTAACAAGCCAGTAGACAGATTCGTGGATCTGTGTACTATTGCCACTCATCGCATAGACACTTGTGCTGAGCCTGTCTACTCCCCCGATGCCGGAGGTTCCCCCTTGTCCGCACCGCGCACCGCGATCATCGGGGCCGGCATCAGCGGCCTGACCGCCGGAAAGATGTTGTCCGACTACGCAATCGACTACACCTGTTTCGAATCCTCGGACCGGATCGGCGGCAACTGGGCCTTCGGCAATCCGAACGGCCATTCCAGCGCCTACCGCTCGCTGCACATCGACACCTCCAAGCACCAGCTGTCCTTCAAGGACTTCCCGATGCCGGCCCACTACCCGGACTTCCTGCACCACACGCTGGTCAAGGAGTACCTGGAGTCCTACGCGCAGGCCTTCGAGCTCAAACGCAACATCGAGTTCAACACCGAGGTCGCCCACGCCCAGCGGCTGCCCGGCGGCGGCTGGGAGCTGGAACTGGCCGGCGGTCAGCGGCGCCGCTTCGATCTGCTGGTGGTCGCCAACGGCCACCACTGGGATCCGCGCCTGCCGGACTTCCCCGGCCAGTTCACCGGCGACACCCTGCATGCGCACCACTACATCGACCCCAAGACGCCGCTGGAGTTCACCGGCAAGCGCATCCTGGTCGTCGGCTTGGGCAACAGCGCCGCCGACATCGCCGTCGAACTGTCGCAGAGGGCGCTGGACAACGAGCTGACCCTGTCGACGCGCTCCGGCGCCTGGATCGTGCCGAAGTATTTGGCCGGCAAACCCGCCGACAAGTACTACCGCACCAGCCCCTATCTGCCGTACTCCTGGCAGCGCAAGTTCGCCCAGTGGGCCCAGCCGTTCATCGCCGGCCAGCCCGAGGACGTCGGACTGCCGACGCCCAACCACAAGTTCTTCGAGGCGCATCCCACCCAATCGGTGGAGCTGCCGTTGCGGCTGGGGTCCGGCGACGTCATCGCCAAGCCCGACATCAGCCGGTTAGATGGCGACACTGTGCATTTCACCGACGGCACCAGCGGTGAATTCGACGTCATCATCTACGCCACCGGCTACAACATCACCTTCCCGTTCTTCGACCCGGAGTTCATCAGCGCACCGGACAACCGGATCGACCTGTACAAGCGGATGTTCTACCCCGGCATCGACGACCTGGTGTTCGCCGGATTCGCCCAAGCCACCCCGACCCTGTTCCCGTTCGTGGAGGCCCAGGCCCGCCTGATCGGCGCCTACGCCGCCGGCCGCTACCGGCTGCCGTCGGTCACCGAGATGCACCGGGTGATCGACGCCGACATGCGCAAGTACACCGGCCACATGCTGGATCGGCCGCGGCACACTCAGCAACTCGACTACTTCCTCTACGAACACGACATCCGCACCGCCGAGATCCCGCGCGGGGCAAAGCGGGCCGCCGAACTCGGCGCGCCGGGCTGGGCCGGAGTGCACCGGACGGGGGCATCCGCGTGAGCACGGTCCGGTTCGACAGCGACGGCACCACCTGTGTCGCCCAATTCTTCCCGGCGGCCGGCGGCACCGGCGATTCCGCCGGCGCACCGGTGGTGGTGCTCGGACACGGCTTCGGCGGCACCGTCGACTCCGGATTGGTCCCGTTCGCCGAACGGTTGAGCGCCGCCGGCTTCGCCGCGTTCGCCTTCGACTACCGCTATTTCGGGGCCTCCGAGGGCCTACCGCGGCAACGGATTTCGATCAGGGAACAGATCGCCGACTTCCGTGCCGCCTGCACCGCGGCGGCGGCGCAGCCGGGCGTCGACGCGCGGCGGCTGGTGGTGTGGGGCGTCTCGCTGGCCGGCGGCCATGTCTTCGAGGTGGCGGCCACCACGCCCGGTGTCGCGGCCGCCGTCGCGCTCACCCCGCTGGTCAGCGGCCCGGCTGCCGCCGTCGCGGCGCTGCCGCAGCACCGGCCGTCGACCATGCTGCGTTCGACGGTGACCGGGTGGCGCAGCGCGCTGGCTCAGCGGGCGGGCCGCGGGCCCGCGACGATCCCCCTGGTGGGCCGGCCCGGCGAGCTGGCCACTCTGACGGCCGACGGCTACTACGAGGCCTACCTCGCGATGGCCGGGCCTACCTGGCGCAACGAGGTCGACGCCGGAGTCGGCATGCAGTTGGGCGGCTACCGCCCGGCCGCCAAGCACGCCAAGTCGATTCGCTGCCCGATGCTGGTGCAGATCGCCGACTTCGACCGCGGCGCTCCCCCGCAGGCCGCGGCGAAGGCGGCGTTCGCCGCGCGCGCCGAAGTCCGCCACTATCCGTGCGATCACTTCGACGTCTTCGCCGGCGGCGCCTGGTTCGACCACGTCGTCGACCACCAGATCGCGTTCTTGGTCAGGCATCTGGGGGCACCGACCGCTAGCGTCACGGGTTAGGAGGGCGCCATGGCCGAGACGATGCAGGAATTGCTTGCCGAACGCGCGGATGCCGACGGGCCGGCGGTGCTTTACAACGACGCCCGCGGCGGCCAGATCCGTTGGACCTGGCGCGAGTACGTCGCCCGCGCGTCCCGGCATGCCGCCGCGGTGCTCGCCCGCGCCGAGACCGCCCGGCCGATGCACGTCGGTGCGCTGTTGGGCAATACCCCGGCGATGCTCACCGCGGTGGCCGGCGCCGCGCTCGGCGGCTATGTGCTCTGCGGGGTCAACGACACCCGTCGCGGATCGGCGCTGGCCGCCGACCTGCGCACCGCCGACGTGCAGGTCCTGCTGGTCGACGCCGATCACCGGGCCCTGCTGCACGGCTTGGACCTGACCGGTGTCGTCGTCATCGATGTCGACGACCCGGGCTGGCGACAGATTTGCGACGGCGCCGGCGAACTGACCCCGCACCGGCGGGTCCAGGCAGCGGATCCGTTCATGTTGATCTTCACCTCTGGTACCAGCGGCGACCCGAAAGCGGTCCTGGTCAACCACCTGATGGTGCTGGTCGCCGGGCAGGCTTTGACCGAACGGTTCGGACTCGGACCCGATGACGTCGCCTACCTGTCCATGCCGCTGTTTCACTCCAACGCGATCGCCGCCGGCTTCGGGCCCGCGGTGGCCGCCGGCGCGGCGATGGCGCCGGCGAGGTTCTCCGCCTCCCGCTTTCTGGCCGATATTCGTTGCTACGGCGCCACTTACATGAATTATGTCGGTAAGCCGCTCGCCTACGTGTTGGCCCACCCCGAACAACCCGACGACGCCGACAACCCGCTGCGGGTCGCCTTCGGCAACGAAGCCTCCGAGCGCGACATCGGCGAATTCGCCCGGCGGTTCGGCGTCCAGGTGGTCGACGCGTTCGGCTCGACCGAGAACGCCGTCACCATCACCCGCGACGAGGGCACCCCGCCCGGTTCGGTGGGCCGGGGATTTCCCGGCGTGGCGATCTACCGCAGCGATCCGGTCGCCGAGTGCCCGCCCGCGGTCTTCGACGAGCACGGGAGGCTGGCCAACCCCGACGAGGCGATCGGAGAACTGGTCAACACCACTGGCGCCGGCTTCTTCTCGGGCTACTACAACAACGAACAGGCGACCTCCGAGCGGATGCGCGGCGGCATGTACTGGTCGGGCGACCTGGCCTACGCCGACGCCGACGGCTGGATCTATCTGGCCGGCCGCACCGCCGACTGGATGCGGGTCGACGGTGAAAATCTCGCCGCTGCGCCGATCGAACGCATCCTGATGCGGCACCCGGAGATCAACCAGGCCGCGGTATACGCGGTGCCCGACGGGAATGTCGGCGATCAGGTGATGGCCGCGCTGGTGCTGCGCGACGGCGCGGAGCTGACCGACACCGAATTCTCCGATTTTCTTGCTGCCCAAGAGGATCTGTCACCCAAAGCCTGGCCCCGCTATGTCCGGGTAGCCGCGGCACTGCCCGCCACGGCGACCAACAAGATCCTCAAACGCGTACTGGTGGCCGAGGGCACCGAGGTCGGCGCGGACAGCTTATGGGTACGCCCGGATCGGCAACGCGCCTACGGCACGACGGCAGGAGGCAGGCGATGACCCAACCGGTCGCCCTGATCGTGGGCGGTGCCTCCGGCATCGGCCTGGCCACCGCGCACGCCCTGGCCGCGCGCGGCGATCACGTGGTGATCGCCGACCTCAATGCCGAAGCAGCACAACAACGGGCGGCTGAATTCGGCGACTCGGCCAGCGCCGTGGCCGCCGACGTGACCGACGAAGACAGCGTCGCCGCGGCCTTCGCGGCCGCCGGCGCGGCCGGACCGCTGCGCACCGTGGTCAGCTGCGCGGGAATGTCGGTCATCGGCGCCATCCCCGACATCGAGCTGGCCGGCTGGCAGGCCACCATCGACGTCTGCCTGACCGGCACCATGCTGGTGATCAAGCACGCGGCCCGGGGCCTGCAAGACGGCGGCAGCATCGTCGCGATCTCCTCGTTGAACGGCCGGCAGCCCGGGACCGCGATGGCCGCCTACTGCAGCGCCAAGGCCGGGGTCAACATGCTGGTCGAAGTGGCCGCCCTGGAATTGGCCGCCCGCGGCATCCGGGTGAACGCGGTCTCCCCCGGCCTGGTCGACACTCCCCTGGTCGCCGGGCTGGCGATGGTGCCCGGCCTGACCGACGAATACCTCGAGAACACCCCGCTCGGGCGGGCCGGCGTCCCCGACGACATCGCCGACGCCGTGGAGTTCTTGACCTCACCGCGTGCGGCGTGGATCACCGGGTCCGCCTTCGACATCAACGGCGGCGCCCACCTCAAGCGCTACCCCGACGTGCTCGGCAAAGTGCAAGCGCTAACTGAAGGATGAACGTATGCGCAGTGTGGTAATCGACGCACCCGGATCGATCCGGATCGACACCCGCCCCGACGCGGTGCTGCCCGGCGCCGACGGAGCCGTGGTCGCGGTGACAGCGACCGCGATCTGCGGCTCGGATCTGCACTTCTACGAGGCCGACTTTCCCATCGTCGACCCGGTGCCGCTGGGCCACGAAGCGATCGGCACCGTCGTCGAGACCGGCCCCGAGGTGGCTTCGGTGCGCGTCGGCGACCGGGTGATGGTGTCGTCGGTGGCCGGCTGCGGGCACTGCGGCGGGTGTGCCACCCGCGACCCGATCCGCTGCCACTCCGGCCCGCTGATCTTCGGATCGGGCGCCCTGGGCGGGGCGCAATCGGAGCTACTTGCCGTGCCGGGGGCGGACTTTCAGCTCGCCCGCATCCCCGACGGGCTGTGCGACGAGGAAGCCCTGCTGCTGACCGACAACCTCGCCACCGGGTGGGCGGCAGCGTTGCGCGCCGACATTCCGGTCGGCGGGACCGTGGCCGTGATCGGGCTGGGGGCGGTCGGGCTGTGCGCGGCGCGAAGCGCGCTATTCCTCGGCGCGGCAACGGTTCTCGGCATCGACCCGGTGGCGCGGCGCCGCGAGCGGGTGGTGGCCATGGGGATCACCCCTGCGGAGCCGTCGGCAACGACCGCGGCGATGGAGCTGACCGGTGGGCTCGGCGTGGACGCGGTCATCGATGCCGTCGGTTCCGATGTGACGATGTCGGATGCACTCACCGCGGTCCGGGCCGGGGGAACGGTGTCGGTGGTGGGAGTGCATGACCTGCAGCCGTTTCCGTTCCCGGCGTTGCCGGCGCTGGTGCGCAGCATCACGTTGCGGATGACCACCGCCCCGGTGCAGCAGACCTGGCCGCAACTGATTCCGCTGCTGCAGTCCGGCCGGCTGTCGGTCGACGGGATCTTCACCACCGAGATGCCGCTGGATGCCGCGGCCGACGCCTACCGGGCTGTCGCCGCCCGATCTGGCGATGTGGTGAAAGTGCTGCTCACGCCGTAGCGATTAGCCCCGTAGCTGTCGCCGGTGTCCAGGGCGAGGATGTGGCTGACCAAACGGTCTTCCTCAGGCCGCTCTAGCCGCCGGGTTGATTCGGCGGTCCAGCTTCGCCTCTCCTTCCACGAGCCTCGCTAGCCGCCGCCTGCCCGCCGCGGCCGCAGCCGCACCGGGGGCAGGGGCGGTGCCGGCAGCCGGTCCAGCCGGCCTTGGTAGCCGACGACCGCGCCGAAGCGCTCGTCGTTGTCCTGCCACTGCCGTCGATACTCGACGATTTCCTCGTGGCTGCGGCCGATGAAGTTCCACCACAGCACCAGTTCCTCGCCGAACGGAACTCCGCCCAGCACCAGCACCCGGGCGGGGGAGTCGCCGGCGTTGCGCAGTGGCAGCACGGTGCGGCCCGGGCCCTGATAGGCCACTTCGCCGACGCCCAGAGCGGCCCCGCCCAGAACCACGGCGCCGCGGTCACACAGCACGCCGTGCTCGAAGGCCGCATCGACGTCAAGCGCGAGTTCGCTGCGGGGATCCAGATCGACTTGGGCGCCGAGCAGGGGAGTGAAGGACGGGACGGGGGAGCGGTGCCCGGCCAGCTCGCCGAGGAACACCAGCGCTGTGCCGCCGGGCAGCGAAACCGGTTCCGGGGCGAAGTGGTTGAAGGCGCGCGCGGTATGACGCGCGGAGTCCGGTAGCGCCACCCACAGCTGCACGCCGCGCAGGATCGGCGCCGTCTCGGAATCGACGGAGACCTCGGAGTGGCAGATGCCCGCGCCCGCGGTCATCAGGTTCAGTTCGCCGGGCCGTACCAGGGCGTGCACGCCGGCGCTATCGCGGTGTTCGACCAGTCCGCTGAACAGCCAGGTCGCCGTCTGCAGACCGGTGTGCGGGTGCGGCGGCACATCCATGCCGCCGTCGCGGCCGAGGTCCTGCGGCCCGTAGTGGTCGATGAAACACCAAGCGCCGATCAGCGAGCGTTCCCGCCGCGGCAATGTGCGGCGCACCCGCATGGCCCGCGGCCCGCCCAGGGGCACCTCCCGCGGGTGCAGCACCTCAATGCCATCGGCAGGCCCTGCGGCACAGGCGAATTCGGGCGAACGAATCTCCAGGTTGCTCAACCGCCCACCTCCGCGCCGGGTACCAAGCCGCGCCGGTGACACTACCGGTCATGCCGCGGACGGGGAGCCGATCCGGCCGGAGGGCAGGTGAAACACCGCGGCTGCCACCGGCAGCTGCTCTCGTTCGTGGTTGGCCAGCAACGCCTGGTTCTCGGGCAGCTCGCGGGTGTTGATCTCACCGGCGGCGATGGCCCGTAGGACCGCGTGGGCGCGGGCGAGTTCCGCGCGCTTGCGATACTGGCCACCGGGGAGTTTCACGCCCGCCCACACCCCGTACTCCTCGCTGCGTTCGACGGCGAGGGCGGCGCACCGGCGCTGCTGGGCCAGCGGGCAGCGGCGCAGGCACAGCAGCCGCGCCTCGGTCGAGGACTGTTCATAGGCGCGGGCCTTGGCGGCCCCGTCGGCCCCGTCGGCGTCGGGGTAGCCGAACCACAGTTCTGGGTTCACGGAGCAGGGGAGTGGCATCGGGAGGACCTCCTGGGTGAGAACCGATCGGATAACGTAGATGGAAACGTATACGAACCGGGCCGAGAATCGCAACAGAAAGGGGATAAAAACATATATGTAAGTAGCGAGCGGCCAGCCTGTGTAGTATCCGGACATGGTCGGGGCGCGACGGTGAGCCGCGAGTCAGCGGGCGCGGCCATTCGGGCGCTGCGCGAGGCACGGGACTGGTCGCTGGCCGACCTCGCCGCGGCCACCGGCGTCAGCATCATGGGCTTGAGCTACCTGGAGCGCGGCGCCCGCAAACCCCACAAAGGCACAGTTCAGAAGGTTGAAAACGGCCTCGGTCTGCCGCCGGGTACTTATTCTCGGCTCCTGGTAGCCGACGATGCCGACGCCGAACTGGCTCAGCTGATGCCCGCGAGCGGCCCGGGAGTATCGCCGGCGCCGCCCGCCGGCGCCGTCGTCGTCGACCGCCACAGCGACGCCGAAGTGCTCGAGGGCTACGCCGAGGCGCAGCTCGATGCGTTGCGTTCGGTGATCGCGAGATTGCCGTCGGAAGCGTCAGACGAATACGAGACGTATATTCTTTCCGTGATCACGCAGTGCGTGAAGGCGGAGATGTTAGCGGCCAGCTCCTGGCGGGTCGCAGTCAACGCGGGCGGGGACCACGCCGCCCGGCTGATGGCCCACCTGCAGGCGCTGGAGGCCACTCGGGCCGACCTGCTGCAGCGCATGCCCGCCAGCTTGACCGCTCGGTTCGACGATGCGTGCGCGCGGTCGTCATTGCCCGAGCCGGTGATCGCCGCATTGCTCGGTGTCAGCGTCGAGGAGATGTGGGACATCCGCAACAGGGGAGTGATCCCGGCGGGGGCGCTGGCCCGGGTGCGCGCGTTCGCCGACGGGGCCTCGGACGCGGCCTCAGCGAGTTCAGTGGCTGCCGATGGAGGGAGGCAACGATGACCGACGGTGAGGTGGAGGTGCTGACCCGCGCCTACCGGTTGTTCGCGGCCCGACCGCAGCCCGTGTCCTTGGATGCCGGGCTCGATCGTTACGTCGACCTGCTCGACCGGACCACGCATCCGGGTACCGCACCGGGCCACGATCGTTACCGGCAGGCGGTGCTCGCTCAGCGGGATCGGTTGCTGGCGAACGCCCACACTGATGCCGCCGCAACGGCTGTGCTTGCCGCCGCGGTCGCCGAGCATGCCCGGGCCGGCCAGCAGACCAAGGGCGTCGTCGCGGCGGCCCGCGCCGACGCTGCCGTCGTGCATGACACCCCGCTGGCACAGCGGGAGGCGATGCGCCGGCGAGCGGCTCGGTTGCGAGCCCAGCGGACCCACGTGCTGGCGGCCCGGCACCGTGCCCAGATACATCGAGCGGGGTTGCGACGACTCCGCTACCGGTCCCGGCGCCGGGCGCCGAGCTTGGATCGGCTGCGGCTACCCAATACTCGCGCCGGACTGGCGGTTCGTGCGGCGCTGTCCAGGCTCGGGAAGCCCTACGTCTGGGGCGCCACCGGCCCGGACCGATTCGACTGCTCGGGGCTGACTCAGTGGGCCTATCACCAGGCCGGAGTGCGGCTTTCGCGCACCACCTACACCCAGATTCACGACGGAATCCCAGTGCCGCGTTCCCAAATTCGTCCCGGCGACCTGGTATTCCCCAGCGCCGGCCACGTCCAGCTTGCGATCGGCGGCAACATGGTGGTCGAAGCCCCGCACGCCGGGGCCACCGTCCAGATCAGCCCGCTGGGCGCCCAGGTGGCTATCCGGCGCCCGGTACCGTGATCGGCCTGTTCACAGCTGGTCGGCGAGTGAATTGTCGGCCGGTCAGGACATCGGTACAGTCACCGGCCATGAAGTGGTCAGCGCCTGAACAGCGTTACAGCGCACCGGCGTTGGGCTGAGGGCATGACGTCCCTGCCCCTGCCGGAAGCGGGTTACGACCGCATCCTGAACGGGCCGCGATCAGTTCAGCCGAGCCCGGGCGAGGAGCAGCAAGGTCGTGCGGCGCAAGCGATGAAGTCTGCTGAAGCCGCACTGGCGCAACAGTTGTCGTCGACTGCGGAGTTCGACCGGCAGATCATCGAAGCGCTGCGGCACGCACACAAGACCACCGATGAGGGCCGCCGCCGCCTGGACAACCTGGAGGCGGAGATCGTAGGTGCCGCACAAGGCTGGGATCTGGGCACCGCTGCGGGGGCGCGCGAGTTTCAGCGGTTCCTGATCGCCAAACTCGCCGAGATCGTCAGAGTGGTCGAAGAGGCCAACGACGACGACACCTCCAAACGGGCGTTGGCCGCCGCGTTGACCGCTCTGTATGCCACACCGGCCGATCGTGACACCGCCGCACCGGCCGAAAAGCAGTCCGAACCTCCCGACGATCCGGCGTCTCCATCGCTCGCGGCGACAGACGGTGAGGAGGCCTACCTCGATCCGCTGCCGGACGACGAGCCGGAGGCAAGTTATTCGCTGTCGCCCCAGCGGCCGCCGGAGGCACCCGCCCTGCCGATGGTCCCCGGTCTCGGCGGCGAGGGCCCGGGGTTCGGTGCGATGCCGGCCGCCATGCCGGCCGGGTTTCCATCGGCAGGCCTGCTGCCCGGACCGGAGGGCGGCGATGCAGCCGCCGGCGACGAGTCAGAACCAGCGGAGACGACTCCGGCAGACGCCGTCTTCGACGACGACAAGGCCGAGGCGGACGCGCCGCCGGAGACCGGGGACGACAAGAGTCTGGTCACCGTGACGTTGCCCGACGGCGCGACGACCACCGTCACCGATCCGCGACTCGCTGCAGCGATGCAGGCCGCCGCCGATGGGACGCCGGTAGCGGAGGCGTTCCGCCGCCAAGGGATTGACATTCCCCCGCCAGGCATTCCGGTGACGGCGCCGGTCGACCAGGCCAGCCTGCGGCCCGGTGACATCGGCGTCTTCACCGACCGTCATGCGGTGGCCGTCGGCGACGGCAAGGCATTGCTCGACGGACAGGTTCACCTCGCCGGCAATCTGCGCGGTCCCGGATTCCTGGGCTGGCAGCATCTGCGAATCGCGGAGTCCGCCCCGACGGGTGAACCGGCTCCGACCCGGCCGGCGGGACTTCTGCGAGGTCCCATGAGCTTGAAAATTCGCGTTTCACCGGTCATCGTCGACTAGCCAGGGAGGTAACAGATGTCAGAGAAGATCCACGTCGACCAGGACGTTCTGACCAACGCTGCCGGAAACCACCAGCAGGCGTCGGATTACCTGGCCACCGCAGCGGCATCCCACGAGGCAATTCAGACCACGTTGACTGCGCTCGGGCCGATCTACGGCGATTTTCGTCGCGCGGCCGGCGCGTTGCTCGACGCCCGCAAGAACTGCTACGACGATCAGTCGAGCGAACATGCGGAGATGTCAAACAATCTGAACCTGGCCGTGGCAACGTGGAACAAGCATGAAGACGACGCGGCCAAAGCCTTCCGGCACCTCCCCGATGGGCGCTGATGACTGAACCGAATCCGGCGTTCGACACCACCCATCCCAGCGGTGACGTGATGTTCCGGTCCTGTCGCGGCGGCTATTTGCACAGTGTGGTGCTGAGCGAGGCGGCCATGTCAGCCGACGCGCAACGGCTGGCGGAGGCGGTCGTCTTGGCGGCGGACGTGTCGTTTCTCAAGGCCGCGTTGGAGATCCGCGGCGAGATCGTCAGCACCGGCCACGTTCCCTCGGCGGCGGTGCCGACCCACGAAGACCTCCGAGTGGCCACCGAGCGCCTGCTGAGCCACCAGCTGCACGCCGGCCACCAGTCCGGTGACGGCGTCAGGCGTTAAACCACCCAGCGCCCGGCGGCGTCGGCCCGGGGTGTGAAGTCAGCGGGAGGATCAACCAACATGTCGCCGAACAGGTTTCGAGCACGGGCCAGTAGGGCGAGCACTTCGTTCAGCTGTGCTGCACACCCGGTTGCGGGGGACCCGACGTCGGCCATGGTTTGCACGCTACCGACCTGCTGTGGGGCTGACAATTCACGGCGCGCAGCGGGTGTGGATGACCGGCTGAGGCTGTGGCGCGGCGGGTTCGGCGGAGGCGAAATTCCGGCGGGGCCCCAAAGACGGCAACGGTAGGCTTGCGCGGTGGCAATCTTCGGTCGACGGTCGGCGCGCCAGCGCCTCCGGAACGCGGCCCGGGAATCACTCGCGATCCCGGCCTTCAGCGCTCCGGTCGACTGTAGTGCCTGGGTGCTAGGCGGCCTGTGGCCGGCAGAACTGGCGACGATCACCCCAGCGACGGCCCCACTCGCGGACTACCTGAACGCGGATCTGCGGCGCATCGCGAATTCGGCGAACGAGAAGCTCCATGCGATCGGCCGATCCGGTCTTGCCGGGCAGGCGCGACAGACCGCGGAGGCCAGGGTCATCAACGTCGCCAGGGCGTTCGCGGTCCTGCGGGTGGAGTCGACGGTCCGGCAACTCCACAAGGAAGCCCTGGAGATCCGCACCGAATATGTCAGTCTGAATGCGGCCCCGGTGCCCGTCGAGGTCCGCGAGCAGACTCCGCCCGCCCCTCCGAGTCCGCCGCGCCCGCCCGAACCCGAGCAGGTCCGTCCGCCCGAGCCTTCCCTGGCCAGCGGCAACCGGCGCAGGGGAAGGGCCCGCCATCGGCTTCCCGAGCCGGTCATCGCCGAGCCGCCCCGGAATCCCGCGCCGCCGCCACCGGTCGAAGTGGCCCCGCCGCCGGCCCCGGTTGAAGTGGCCCCGCCGCCACCGCCGGTTCCTGCGGTCGGCGAGGTGTTCGACGCGGTGGATCAGGATCGGCCCGACCTGCCGTTCGGGGCGGGTCCGCTGGTCATCGACAGCGTCGAGGAGGAATCGCCGACCACCGCATTCCCGGCGGAACCGGTTGTACCGCTGGCCGAGGCGCAGGAGGACCTGACCGCCGTCATTCCCGCGGCCCCCGAGCTGGCACCGATCCCCGAACCGACTCCGGCCCCCGAACCGCCTCCGGCCCCCGAACCGCGTCCGGTCCCCGAACCGGCATCGGCTCTCGAACAGCCCTCGGTCGCCGAACCGGCACCGGTCCCGGCGTCAGCACCGCCACCCGTGCCGCCGCCGCCCGCCGAACCCGCCCCGACGCCCCCCGCCCAACCTGCGGTCGCCGAGTCCAGCGAACAGCGCTTGCAACGCCTGCTGGCCTTCGTGGCCCGTCAGGAACCCGCGCTGCGCTGGGCCATCGGCACCTTCGCCGACGGAAGAACGCTGCTGGTCACCGATATCGCTGACGGGTGGATCCCGTCCGGGATCGAGCTACCGGCCGGCGTGCAGCTGCTGGAGCCGGGCCGGCGGTCCGGGACGGCCACCGCGATGCTGGGCACCCCGACCGAGTCGGCCTCCTACCATCCCGGCGACCGTCTCGGCTGGGCAAGTGACTTCGGTGAGACGGACGCTTCGGTGCAGCCCCGCGAGCTGGCGCCTATCGCCGATCTCGGCTGGCAGCTCAGCGAGGCCACCCACTGGCGTGACGGGCTGCCCCGGATGGCCAACACGCTGGCGAAGGCCGGGTCCGCCGGAACCGGTGTGGCCGACGCCGAAATCGACTTGCTGCGGGTACATCTGGACACCATGCGCTACCAACTGTTGGCGCAGTATCCCGACACCGATACTGCCGTGGTGCTGAACTGCATGCTGCTGGCCGCCACCGAAGGCGTTGCGACGGGTGACGCGGTGTCGGCGAACTACCACTACAGCTGGTTCCGGACCCTCAGTGCGCCGCCAGCCAGCCAGTGGGATCCGCAGACCTGATCGCGATGATGAATTGACGCTACTCACACCGGCTCGACATACTTAGCCAATGTCGGGGCCGGACAGCCGCGCGGAACTCAGCGACAAGGACCTCGTTGAGGCCGTCCTGCGGGATCTTCGTGAGGCTGCGGAGAAATGGGAAGCCCTGGTCGCCGAGGCCGAGAACACCACCTACAGCGTCGATCTCGGAGATGTCCGCGCCGTCGCGAACTCCGACGGCCGACTGCTGGAATTGACGCTGCACCCCTGCGTGGTGAGCGATTACACCTACAGCGAACTGGCGGATCGGCTCAATGTCGTCTTCACCGCGCTGCGTGAAGAGGCCGAGTCCGACTTCGCCGCCAGATACGGCAGCAGCCCGGTCTGAGCGTGGGTTACCAGCTGACCGCGGCCATCTCGCGTTTGGTGTCGCACACGGCACGCACCGCGGCGTCGATGTCGACGGCGGTAATCGTCTTGAGGTCATCGATCGTCACCGGATGGCCGGCGCGCTTCTGGGCCGCCACCCGGGTGTCGCGGGCCAGTTCGGCTTCCTCGATCACGTTGCGGGCGAATCGGCCGTTGTGCATGATGTTGATGCCGTGCTCGCCGCGCGGGCTGACGTAGGCGCGGATCGTGGTCACCATCTCCAGGAACCGCTGTCGCGCCTCCGCATTCAGCTCGGTGGCCCGGCTGGATCCGTACCGCTCACCGATCTCGACGATCTCTTCCGGGGAGTAGGACTCGAACCGGATCTTGCGGTTGAAGCGGCTCGCCAGGCCGGGGTTGACGGTAAGGAACTCGTCGACCTGATCCTCGTAGCCGGCGGCCAGGAAGCAGAAGTCGAAGCGGTGCTTCTCCAGCGCGATCAGCAGCTGGTTGACGGCCTCCATGCCGATCATGTCCGGCGTCCCGTCCTGGTGGCGTTCCACCAAAGAATAGAACTCGTCCATGAAAAGGATGCCGCCCAAGGCCTTTTCGATCAACTCGTTGGTCTTCGGACCTGACGAGCCGATGTGTTCACCGCAGAAGTCGGAACGCCGCACCTCGGTGATCTCCGGATTGCGGACGATGCCCATTCCCGCGTAGATCTTGCCCAGCGCCTCGGCGGTGGTGGTCTTACCGGTGCCGGGCGGGCCGACCAGCAGCATGTGGTTGGTTTGGCCCTCCACTGGCAGACCGTGTTCCAGACGCATGGCCCGGATTTCGAGTTGATCCTCCAGGGCCTTCACCGCCCGTTTCACCTCGGCCAGCCCGACCTGCTTCTCCAGCTCGGCGCGGCCCTGCGCCAGCAGCTCGGCGCGGCGGTCCAGCGCATTGTCTTCGTCGAGTTCTGCCCGGCTTTTCGCCGAGTCGGCATCCCAGCGATCGGCGCGGCTGTCGATGATCTGCTCCTCGGTGACCACCAGGCGCAGATTCGGCTCGGCGAGTGCGGCTTTGGCCGGTTCGGTCAGCACACCGTTGATGGCGGCCTTGGACAACCAGACCTGGGCCTTGTCCTCCTCGCCGAGCTGACGGTGCACCATCCCACGGACGTAGGCCAGATCCGCTGCCAGCAAAGGGATCTCACTGGGGTTGATCGACGCGGTCAAGACGCCGGCGGAGAACCGTTCCGAGGAGCGGGCCTGCCCGGCGATGTCGACGCGATCCAGCCAGTCCAACGCCACCCGGCCCTGCCCGAGATGCGCTGCCGCGTAAGCGGCGAGCGCGCAGACCGACGCGGTTACCGCGGGCATGACGATCGCCCGTTCGGGCAGCTCCTCGGCGGCGACGGTCAGCAGATCCGGCCACCGCTGCGTGACGAACATCAGATAGGCACGGGCCAGCTGGTGCCACTGGTGGTTGATCCAGCTGTCCAGCAGACCTCGATCGGCCAGCAGTGTGTCGGCGCGTTCGTATTCGCCGGCCACCGTCAGGGCCGACGCCAGGGCCAGCCCCACGTGCGAGGCGTCGGTGACCGTGATCGACAGGTACGGGCCCAACGGAATCTGGGCGGCCAGGTGGCGGCCCAGCCGGGTGGTCTCCTTGTGCAGCCAGTCGCTGTTGGAGTAGAGCCGCTTGAGCGTGTCGAGAGCGGTGTCACCGCAGGCGATGCGGCCCAGCCAGGCGTCGGCCATGGAAGGATCGGCTTCGGTCGCCGCCACGAACTCGGTGCGCGCTTCGGGGGAGCCGTACCGTCCGTCCATGCTCGCCATGGCTCGGTCGAAGTGCCGACGGGCCGCCAGCAAGTCACTCAATGTCTGTCGTCCTCTGTCGCATGTACGGGGGTCATCGTGACGGCATCGGCGCCAGCGCCTCCGGGCTGCAGTACCGGTTTTCCGCCCGGAACAACTCCACCGTAGCCAGCCACGATTTTCCGCCGGCGGCAACCCGTACCGCGGTCCGGTCGATCTGCTCGATACACACCTCGACGGCGTCCGGCGGCGGCGGGGGCGTACCGGGCGGCGCGACGGTGATGACGGTGGCCGGACGCGGTGACGGGGCGATTGGTCCGTCGACCACGCTGACCGTGCTGCGCGGCGTCGGCCTCGACTCGCCGACCACCGACACTTCGGGCATCCGGACGCTGGCCCAGCGCGCCTTGTCGCCGGTGTGCACACACACCCGTTCGCCGGCGCCGGCGGCACGGATGATGATCCGTTTCGCGATCAGGTCCTCGGCGGCGATGAACACCCGGCTCAGCTCGCCCGAGTCGGTCAGCGGAACCATCAGCCGATCGCCGTTGGCCAGCTTTCCGATCAGGACGCCCGACGGGCCGATCTCGACGGGCAGGGTATCGGGCAGCGGCCCCGGCCGCAGTCCACGCAGCCGCGGGCGGGGAGCGCACATGTTGGCCTCCACGGCGGCGGCCTGCTCGCCGTTGAGCCGCCGCAACACCACCGCCGGAGGGGTCGGCGCTGGCTGCGGGGTCTGCAGAGTGACGGTGGCTGTACACGTCGCATCGGGGAAAACCGTGATGTTCTGGACCACCTCGTCGACGGGCAGGGTCCACACCTGGGCCAGCAGCTGGGCGTTGATCTCGTGGGCCGGGTAGGCGTAGGTGGTCACCCAGCCACCTTCGGTGCGCAGCGTCTTCCACCGCTCGGCGTCGGCCAGCAGCAAAGCGCCGCCCAGCCGCCGGTCCAGTTCCACCAGATCACTGGCGGTGGCGACCCGCGCGCGCAGGCCTTCGCACCGCAGCAAGCCGGCGATCCGCTGGGCGACGGCGACCGCGGTTGCGCCCAGGGTGGTGCGCCAACGCAGTGCGGCGGTGTTGTCGATGACCCGCAACCGCAGCAGCAGCCAGGTCTCGCGTTGGCCGGCGTAGGGCGGGGTGCCGATCTCGGTGTCGTAGACCCGGGGATAGTCGCCGGTGGTGGCGCGGCGTGCTCCGATGCTGATCACACTCATCGAATCCAGCGTCAGCCCGAGCGCATGCCGCAGCATCGGCAGCAGGGCGGTGACGTCGATGACGTTGTCGGTCTCCACGTTCACCGATCCGGTGGCGACGGTGGCGGCATGTGCCCTGCCCAGCAGGTGCACCGCCACCACCGCCACGCCGTCGGCGATGCGGACCCCGCCGCCGGCGCGGTTGTTGGCCACCGTGATCGGTTCGGCCCAGCCGGTCGTCGCCCGTCGCCGAAGTCGCAGTGCGGCCCACGACCATGCCGGCTGGCCCCACCAGGGCACCAGCACCAGCAGTACCGCCAGCGTCACAGCAATCGCGACACCGATCAGACCGCCCAGCGCCCACCCCGCCAACCCGAACAGTGCGATTGCCCCGGCGCTGAGCAGCCGCCGGTTGCTCGAGGCGCTGAACCCGGTCAGCCGGACCCGGTCCTGACTCACTTGAGGGACCTTCGGATCCGCGCGGTGACGGCGGCGGTCAGCACCGCGACGGCGATCGCGCCGAGGAATCCAAGGGCGACGGTCCGGGCGCGATGGTCCGGCGGTGGTGGCGGTGCCGCCGGGGTGATGACGCGGCTCTGCGATCCCGGTGCCACCGGCTCACCCGGCGGCACGTTGAACGTCAGCGCCGCCACCGGGTCAACCAGCCCGTAGCCCACCCGGTTGTCCACCCCGGCGGGCGGGTTGTGCGCGGTCTGCACGATCCGGTTGATCACCTGGTGGGCGGTGAGCTGGGGATATTTGGCCCGAACCAAAGCGGCAACCCCACTGACGTAGGCCGCGGAGAAGCTGGTTCCCCAGAACGGCATGTTCTTCTCGCCGACCCGGACCGGCGGATAGGCGTTGACCGGTCCGCCGCCCTGCGGGGACAGCCCCATGACGTGGGTGGCGGGCGCGGCCACCCCCACCCAGGGCCCGGACATGCTCTTGTCGATCGGCGCCCCGGTGGCGTCCACGCCGCCGACGGACAAGACGTAGTCGGAGAACCACGACGGGCTGGAGATCACCTTGACCTGGTTCCAGTCCCGGGGATCGCCGGGGTTGAGCGGGTCGAACATCGGGTTGTTGGCGCAGCCGGCTTCGCCGACGTTGCCGGCGGCGGTGACGATCACCGCGTCCTTGACGGTCGACGCGTACCACAGCGCGGCCCCCAGGGCCCGCTGGTCGAGCGCGGCCGCCACCTGCACGCACGAGGTCACCGAGATGTTGATGACCTTGGCGCCCATGTCGGCCGCGTGAACGACGGCGCGGGCCAGCGTGGCCAGCGTGCCGGCCTTGATCCGCTCGTCGTCGTAGCCGAACCGCTGCGGATTGACCGGCTCAAAGGCCCGGGAGGACTGGCGGATCGAGATGATCGTCGCGTGCGGAGCGACCCCGACGACGCCGTCCGGGGCGCCCGGCGGGGGCGGCGGGACGGCGGGTTCGTCCTCGGTCTGCGGGTCCGGCGGTCCCGAGGCCGGTGCCATGGCGCCCTCTTCCGGCGGGGGTGGCGGTGGCGGAGGCGGAGGCGGCGCGGTCTGGGTGATGGTCACTGGAACCGGTGCCGGGGGAGGCGCCGGTGGCCCGGGAATGTCAGCGGGCGGCGGTGGTTCGCCGATGCTCGGCGGCGGGCCGGCCGGTGGCGGGAAGGCGGGAACCTCGGGCATCGGGCGGGGCATCGGCAATACGCCCAGCGGGGCCGCAGCGATGATCGAGGCGGCGATCGTGCCGTGGGCATCGCAGTCCTGCAAGCCGTGTAGGCCCTCGGCGCCACCCATGATGTAGTCGCCGCCGGCAACCGCCGGCAACCGCGGATTCGGGGTGACCCCGGTATCGATGACCGCCACCGGTACGCCGTGGCCTGTGGAGTACTGCCAGGCCGCGGCGATGCCGAGCATGTCGAATCCGGGCGCGAGCTGCGCCACGTCGGGGTTGCTGACCGTGATCGGGACGCTGCAGGAGTTCGAGCGCCGCATCGGCTGATCGGGACCGGGCGGCCCGTCGGGCGGCGCCATCGCAGGATCGACCGACGGTGGCTCGATCGCCCGGGCCAAGGGCGGGACGTCGGCGAGCCCCGCCAGCAGTACCACGGCGGTCAGCGCGACGGCCCGGGTGCGCAGCCGACTCAGTTGCGCACCCACACGAACAGTCCTCCCAGCCATGCGCCGAGCACCCCCACCACGATGAACGCCAGCACTTCCAGCCATTCGACGGCCAACCGGATCCACGGGACGAACTTCGTCTCGGGAACCAGCAGGCCCGCGGCCAGGCCCAGCCCGGCGAAGACCGCCACGGCCGCGGCCGGCCAAAGGAAACCGCCCGCGCTGTAACCGGGGGCCGCCAGTGCGTATTTGGTGATCCCGACGAGCACCGCAGCGCATGCCCCGCCGACCAGGGCGATCGCCTGCACCCGGCCGGCGAACCCGCGTCCCTGGGTGATGAACAACCCGGCCACCAGCCCGCACAGTGCCACCGCGCCGCGCTGGTGGGTCGAGCCCGGCGCCAGCACCATCCACACCGCGATCGGCAGCGCCACCGCGATCGCCACGCACATACCGACCTGGACCGCGTTGATCAGCCGCGCCGACGCCGCGATCGCTGCCCCCCGCGCCGAGATGTCGACCAGGTCGTCCTCGTCGTCCTCGCCGTCCTCGGGGGCGACCGGGGAGACGGTGTCGATCGGCATATTGGCGCGGCGGGCGAACAGATCCCGCCCGGTGATCGATCCGAAGTACGGTGGCCGCACCCGGGCCACCCACAGGGCGATCGTCGGGGACATGCGCACCAGCATCAGCAGGCCGAGCAGCATGCAGATGCCGATCACCGGGGCGGACACCGGATGCCACATCCGCGCCGCGGCAACCGCCCCGCCGATTCCGCTGGCGGTGACGACCGCGGTGGCCACCGCGGTCTGCGACCGCAGCAGGACGCTGAGCGCGACCGCGCCCATGGCCAGGACCGTCACGCCGATCAGCAGATGCGGCGCCCCCAACGGCCCGGGCGCCGCGCACAGCGCCGCACCGGACAGCGCGATCACCGCCAGCCAACCGAATCCGCTGAACAGATCGGCACGCGCGGGCCAGTTCCGGCGGACCACCGTGGCACCGAGCGTCAGCAGTCCGCCCAGGCCGGCCAAAACTGCTGCGGGCGGCCAACTGTCGCTGAACGTGCGGGCGCGCACCGCCAGCGCGAAGAGCACAACGACCGCCATCGCCAGCAGGCCGATCGCGGTGTGCGCCGCGGTCACCGCGGTGATCGGGGCGAACATCCGATCAACCTTGACGTTGAGCAACCGGGTGACAGTCTGTTCGTCGGCCTTGTGTCCGCATTCGGCGCACTGGATCTCGGGTTGGGTACCCAGTCGGCGGGCCGTGGCGGCCAACGCACTCGACAGCGACTCGTATTGCGGTTCGAACGAGTCACCGCCGACCACCGGCACCAGAACCAGGGTGTCGCCGTCCTGTACGCCGAGGTCATCGAGGCTGCGGGTGATGTCCAGTCGCACCCCGTTGACTTTATGGAGTTCGTAACTCCCGGGCGGAAGGGCGACGCCGTCAAAGCCGTGGTGCTTCAAATCCTCGTCGAGTAGTTCGACCATTCCCTCGAAGAATTCCTCGACCGGAATTCCGGCCGGGAAGACTTGCGATACGAGGTGCTTGTCGTAAGCGAGGCTGACCGCGCAGCGTGCCGGAAATGCGACTTTAGCCGGCGTCGGGGTGGTCACCGCGACTACCTTTCGGTGTCCGGCACGAATTTGTCGGCCAAACCGGCAGTTATTTCAAATAGTCGCAGGCGCGTCTTTTTCTTGACCTCATGGTGGACATCGATGATGCCGCCCTTGGCCAGATGGGCGTCATAAGGCATGACTTCCACGGTGGCACCGGTTTTGCTGAACCGCTCAGTCAGATAGGCGACCGCGGCGCTGTCCTCGATGGGAGAGGAGTGGTTCAGGATCACCGTCGCCCGCGACACCAGCTCGTGATAACCCTGGGCGGCCAGATAGTCGACCGCGCGCAGCACGGGCCGCGACCGGTCGGCGGTGATCCCGGAGACGAAGACCAGCGTGTCGGTGTTCTCCAGCACCGGCTTCATCACCGGGTGCTCCAAGTCGGCCGCGGTGTCGACGATGATCACGTTGTGGGTCCGGCGCAGCCGGGACAACACCCCACTGAACATGGCGGGGACGAGCGGTCGGAGCTGATCCGAGGTGCGGTTGCCGGCCAGCACGTCCAAGCCGACGGCATTTTGCCCGAGGTGTTCCCGGATATCGGAATATCCCTGCACATCGGTGTCGCTCAGAACGGCCGAGTAGTCGCCCGGCGGGTGCTCATCGATGCGATCCGACAGCGTCCCGAACCCCGGGACTGCGTCAATGGCGATCACATTTTCGGGTCGGCATTCGCGGAAGACACTGCCGATGGAGGCGGCCATCGTCGTCACGCCGGTACCGCCTTTTCCGGACACCAGTGTGACGACATACTGCCGGCGGATGTGCCGCCGAATTCTATTCCGCAGGTCACGGTAATGACGTTCGCGTGGGGATTCGCCCGGATTGATCACCTTCGCCGACGCCAAATACACCAGTTTGCGCCAGCCCGAGCCGGGCGGAATCTTGCGTGGTGTCGCCAGGTCCGAAATGCGCATGGAGTCCGATACGGAATCCCGGTAGCGGTGGCCGGTTGCCGGATCCCGCCGCCCGGATGCGCCTTCGTCAGGCATATTGGGGCTATTCCATGGGCTCGTCACGTGCGTGATGTTAACACGGTGGCGGATACCTTGTTTACGGCCTTTCTAACGACCGGCAGTAATACTCGATAATGGTGCGCAGGCAAATTCACTGTTACACAACCCGTCGGTGTGAATGCCAGTCCGCACCGGCCGGCAGCCGGCGGATGAGCCGCAGGATCGCATTGGCGACATCAGCGCGCGATCCGGGGGAGACGATCTGGTAGCGCCGCCCACCGTTGTCGACGTTCTCCACACAGACCCGGCCGGCGGGGGTGTCGGAGATCAGGACCGCTGTGTCGCCGATGGCCATCCGGGCCAATTCCTCCGGCCCGGCGCCGGGCTGAATCGCGACGATATTGGCCTGACCGGACACCTCCGGGTCGGCGGCCATCAGAACGAGCTGCTGCTGGTCGATGTCGAGCCGCTGAGCCGCCAGGTACTTGCGCAGGCTGTCGGAGTCCCGAACCCGTTCGAGCAGCTCGTTGGTGTCCAGGGTGACCGGCCGCAGCGGCGCGGCTTCGGTGACACCGCACAGCCGCTCGATCTGACCGACGACCAGATCACCCGCGGCCGCCTGATCGGTGGCACTGCCGGCCGGGTACAGCCGTACTTCCTGGTCGTGGCGTTCCAGCACCACCCACCAGGAGGCGAACCGATTGATCGAGACCCGGGTCATGTGCAGGGCGTCGCCATATGGCCGGCCGGGGAAGTTCAGCTGCAGCATCAACGCGATGTCGCGGCGCATGATCACCGTCAGCCATTCCCGGATCATCGGATCTGCCTCGCCTTGGCCGTCGAGTGCGCCGATCGCGGTCAATTCCTCGGCGATCGGATGCTGCCGGGCCCGTTCGGCGGTATCCAGCCGCGGCAGCAGTGGTCGCAGGCCCAACTCCGGGCAGAGCGTTTCGATCCCGGTCACAGCCTGCAGCACCCACAGACCGTCGAGGGTCGTCGTCAACATGTCACTGCCGCCTCATCCCTGAGTCCCCAGTCTGAAACGCGAAGTGGGGTGTCTGCGCGACAGGCGCAGACACCCCACTTCGTCATCGCTGCATGATCACCACCCGCGATGGGCACCTGCGATCACCGGTGCCCGCGGCGGTGGTCAGAAAAGGCTGTTGATCGTCTGGTCGGTCTGCATGGCCCCTTCCAGCACGGAGCCGATGGTCGAACCGTGCTGGCCGATGGTCTCGATCAGGCCCTGCAGACCCGAGAGCATCTGCGCCTGCGCTTCAAAGAAACCGGTGGCGCCGTGACCGGCGAAGTACTCGGTCAGCATCTGGGTGAGCTGGTGCGAGTCAGAGTGGATCTGGTCGAGGGTTCCGGCGCTGCTGATCACGCTGTGGGCTTGGTCGGAAACGGGACCGGGGTTGTAGGTAATGCCGTCAGCCATGGGGATCGGTGTCCTTTCGAGTACGGGGAGTCAAGGAGGGCTAGGCGGACTGTCCGCCGAACAGCGAGTGGAAAGCGTGCTCCGAGTGGGACTCGTGGGATTCCATCAGGGCAGCGGCCTGGTTGAGGCCCTCGGTCAGGCGGGTGCCGCCGATGAGGACTTTCTGCATGTCTTCGTGGATCTGGGCGGCGGTGGCATACGAGGCCTTGGAGCCCGCGCCATCCCACGTCCCGGCGCCCAAGATGTTCTCGTGGTCGGCCAGGTACTGGTTTGCGATCGCTTGAGCGTGTTCGATGTGCTGGCTCAACTTCGATGCGGTGTTCCGCATCAGTTCGGGCGTGACGACAATGGCTGCCATCGTTTCCTCCTTGGTTGTAGAACAACCCCCCGGGATCGGCGGGATCTGCCTTGCGGTAGTGTATTGACTTCTCTGGAATGTGTCGATTCACCCTGTGGACGGCGAATGCCCAGCTCACACCCGGTCATCGACCACTCGCACCGTGTTGGCTCGGTCGGAGGAGCGGTCGCCCTGTCCCCGTCCGCCGGCCCCGGCGCCATGACCGATCGGCATCCCGCCCATCCCGCCGGCACTGGCGGTAGTCACCCGTTGCGACTCGACGGAACCCAGCGCACCACTGGGCCGCAAGCCCACCGGCCGGCCGCCGCCGGATTCGAACGCGCTGACGGGCCGGGTGAACGCCGACACCGGCGCACCTGAGCCGCCGAAGCCGCCACCGCCGACCCCGGCGCCCGGCGTCGCTGTCGCGCTGGTCAACATCGCCGTCGCCGGAACCCCGCCTGCGCCAGCGGAATTGAGCGCACCGCCGAGCATGCTCGGGTTCATGAACATGCCCATCATCGACTGCATCGGGCCCATCATGGTCTGCGGCACCTGGGTGAGCATTTGGGGCGCCTGCATGAGCGTCGAGCCGATCTGCTGCACCGGGCCCAGCATGGAGCTCATCTGGCTTCCCATGCCCTGGGCCGCTGACGCGCCCTGTCCGGCGGCGTTGCTCGCCGTCGAGGTGCCCGTGTAGGCGGCGCGCATGGCGCCGCCGGCCGCCACCTGTGATGTCGCTTCGCCGACAGCGCTGGCCGCCGCCGCCGGGGCAGCCGGCGAGGCGCCCATCCCGGCCACCGGCGCGGGAACGGTCAGGCTGGACGTGAGGGCGGTCAGCGTCGCGCCGTACGAGGCACCCACCGCGGCGTTGTTGGGCCAGAACAGCCCGAAGTACTCGAACTCCAGGGAGGCGATCCGCGGCGTCAGCGCGCCGAGCACCGCCCAGTTGATGCTGTTGTCGAACTCGGTCTCGACCCGGTTCTCCACGCACTCCTGCGCCGTGCGCATGCTTCCGTAGGCCAGCTGATAGGCCTCGACGGCCGCCGCCACGATGGGGGCCTTGACGTCCACCCAGCCCGCCAGGCCATGCAGGGCGACGTTCAGCATTGTCGCGTTGAGCGCCGAGCCCGCCGAGCCGGCGCCGATCCAGCCGACCGAGGTCATCGCGGTGTTGATCGCCGACGCTATTCCCGACGCGTGGTGTGCCGCACCCAACGTCGCCCATGCGGTGCCGTTGGCCAGCATGGTCGGAAGACCCGCGCCGGACTTGATCAACGTGTCGTTGGTCTCCGGCGTGCGGGCGGCCCACCCCGGGTCTGCCACCGGCTAGCCGCCGATTGCGGCGGTGGCTGCCCGCAGCGCCTCGGTGGCGCTGTAGACACCGGCCGCGGTGGCCTGCGCCCCGGAGAACAACCCGCGTTGCGCCGAGTGCTCGGCGACGATGCCGAGGTATTCGGTGCCCGAGGCGAGCAGGGCCGCCTGGAACGCGATCGAATCAGGATCGTTGCCCATGGGTAGCACGCCGAGCAGTGCCGGGCTGGCCGAGGACGCGGCCGCAGCCGTTTCCGCGGTGATGCCCGCCTCGACGCCGGATGATGCCAGGACAGCTTCCGGTTCCACAGAGAACATGTTTTCCTCCCGATGCCTCATCGCCGATGTGCCGACGCTGGCAGGTCGGGCTAAATCCTAAACCGAAGAAGCGGCGCTCGTCACTTCACCGAGGTAATAAAAGGCTACTGCTGCTCGAAATTGTGCATCATCGATGACGGCACGCCCACCAGCACACCTTCCACGTCGGAGTCGTCGGTGACCAGCAGACCGCGGCCGGCCGGCAGCGCCTGAGCACGCACCATCCGGCTGACCTTGTTTTGTGGGTCGTTGTCCATGAACAGGGTCGGCACCTTGGCGGCGCGCTGCGTTTTGACCCACGGATCCATCTCCAGCTGGCCGAAGTTCGACGAGTTCCTGGTGGTGAAGACGTGCAACCCGATCTGGCGCCCGCGTTCCATCAGCTTCCACAGCGCCGCACCCACCGGTGGCCTGGCCGGGTGGATCTGCGCCGGGCGCAGGTCCTGGACGTCGTCGATCAAGATGAAGTGGCGCGGGCCCTCCCAGGGCTTGAGCGCCCGCAGCTCCTCCTGGCTCAAACCTTTGGCGGGCAGCCGGGGGAGTAGGACCTGCTGTGCCAGCGTGGTCAGCACCTCGTCGATCTCGTCCTGGTCATAGGCGTAGGCGTTGACGTAGCCGGGGCCCTGCAGGTCGCGCAACGGCCCGGTCTTCGGGTCGATGATGGTGATCTGTGCCTGCTCGGGGCCGAATCGGGCCATCACCGCTTCGCCGATCGCGGCCAGGGTGGCGCTCTTGCCGCACAACGCACGGCCCAGGATCATCATGCCGGGATGTTCGGCCAGCTCGAGCGGGACCGGCAGCAGATCGTGCTGCTCGCCGATCATGAACGCGATCGACGGGGCGGTCTGAGCGGGCGGACGCTGCGCGACGTCGTAGGCGAGCACCTCCGACAGCGCCACTGCCGGGGGGAGCCGCTTGAGGGTGGCGTGCTTGGTGACGCCGGCGACCTCGGCGACCCGGGCGCCGAGCTCGCGGGTACCGATCCGAGTGCCGTCCTGCGCGGTCAGCTCCGGCATTCCGATGAGCATCTCGTGCAGGGACTCGGTGAGCCCGAAGCCGGGCCGGTTCACGGTGCGCTTGGCCGCATCGCGCGCGTCGAGGGAAGCGGTGCCCATCTCGTTCTCGCCCGGGTTCTGCAGCCGCAGCTGGACGCGCACGTCGGAGTTCTGCAGCAAGGTCTGGCGCTGGCCGTGGATCCAGCCCGACGCGCTGGTCATCAGGTGCACGCCGTATTCCGGACCGACACCGCTGAGCGCGATGATCCGGTCGCCGAGGATGGTGTCGGCGGCGTAGAGATCGGAGAAGTCGTCGATGACGAGGAAGACGTCGCCGTACGGGTCGTTCGGGTCGGTGCCGCCCAGGCCGTCGCCGCCGGAACCGAACCGCCGCTCCCGGAACTCGTTGATGTCGATCTTGTCGCGGCGGAAGGTGTCCTGGCGGGCGCTGACCAGCGCGGCCATCGTCGCCACGGTGCGTTCGACGCCCTCGCGGTCGGCCGGCGAGACGATGTCGGCCACGTGCGGCAGCGTCTCGGCGTAGCCCAGGGTGGCGCCACCGACGCAGAAGAAGGTCAGCCGTGCCGGGGTGTACATCAGTGCCGCCGAGCACATCAGCGTCATCAGCGCCGTGGTCTTGCCGCGGCTCTTGGCCCCGACCACCATGATGTTGCTGCGCAGCACGTCGACGCAGTGCACCAGCTGCTGGGCGTCTTCGGGGATGTCCTTGATCGCCAGTGGCCACACCAGCCCGGTATTGCGGCCGTAGTCGACGTCCCAGGCCTTGCCCCGGTACAGCGCAACCAGGGAGTCGGCCGACTCGGAGATCTCCAGCGGGGGCAGCCACGGCAGGTGGGGCGCCTTGCGGTCCGCGGCGATCAGTGACTCGCGCAACACGTCGACGATCTTTTTCTTCTTAAAGCCGTCGTCGTGCAACAGGAACTCGTCGGGTTCGGCGTCGGTGGCCGACATGTCTTGCAGCGCTTGGGCGTCCGCTTCGTCCAGCGGTTGGTATTGCCAGGTGTAGAGGCGGGGTTTGGTCAACGTCATGTCGAGAGTCTTGGCTGTCGACGCCTTGCGTTTCGGCACGATGAACGGGGCCGACAGGTAGAAGCAGCGGAACGGGTCCAGATCCCGCGGGCCGACCTTGAGCAGTCCGAAGCCGTTCTCTTTCGACGGCAGGTGGTACGCGGCGTCCGAGCCGATCACCTCGCGGCTGTCGTCACCGGATTCAGCGCGCAACGCGACGCGGAAAGCGATGTTGGACTTGACTTTCTGCAATGAGGACAGGTCCAGGCGCTGACCGCCGAGCATGAAGAAGACGTTGGCGCCGCGGCCTTCCTGGCCGATGTGGATGATGAGGTCGATCCACTTGCCGTGGTTCTGGAAGAGTTCCAGGTATTCGTCGATCACGACCAGCAGGATCGGCACCGGCTCCAGATCGCGTCCGGCCAGCCGGATCTCCTCGTAGTCGTTGGCATCACGCGCGCCCACCGAGTTGAAGAGCCGGTAGCGCCGGGCGATCTCGCCGTCGATGGCGCGCCGCATCCGCTCAGCAAGGTGCCGATCGTCTTTGCCGAGGTTGGACAACGCCGCCGATACGTGCGGGATGCCGAGAATATCTTGGGCGGCGGACTCGAACTTCATGTCGACGAAGATGACGTTGAAGGTCTCCGGCGAGTGGGTCAGCGCGATGCCGTACACCAGCGACAGGAAGAACTCCGACTTGCCCGAACCGCTGGTGCCGATCACCACCGAGTGGAAGCCGAAGCCGCCGAAGTCTTTTGCGCGCAGCACGACGTTCTGCAACTCGCCGTTGGGTTTGGCTCCCACCGGGATCTCGGCCCACCGCTCGTCCCCGCGGCTGCGCCGCTCGGCCCAGAGCCGGTCGACGTTGAGCTCGCGCGCGTCGTCGATTCCCAGCGCGCGCAGCAGTTCCAGTGCGCCGCTGCCCGAATCAGTGACGTCCACGCTCGCCGTCGGCGACCAGCGCGCCATCGCGCGGGCGTAGCGGTAGGCGCGTGGCACCGACAGTTGATCGGCGTGCGCGAAGAACTTGCCGCCGGCGCGCAACATCGGCGGTTGGGACGGCGCGACGCCGCGGCCGTTTCTGCGGTGGGCCGCGGGCGGCTCGTCGGTGCGGCTGTGCCGGGTCGGATGGTCGACGAGCTCGAAGATCTCGTCACGGGCGAACCCGACCCCGGTGCCGAGCCGGGAGGCCACCCGCAAGACGGTGATGCCCTCTTTGCCGACGCGCCCGACCACGCTCTCCCAGGCTTCGGGGCTGCCGGTGTTGTCGTCGACGATCACCCAGTGCGGCCCGAGATCGTGCCCGTCGCCGCCGGTCTCCAGCGGCGAGCCCATGGTCGTCGGACTCGGCGCCGACGGGGGCCGCCACGCGCCGCGCTTGCCCTTCATGTGCAGGTCGGCCCCGAGCGTCGACTCCAGCTCGGTGGGGGTGGTGAACACCAGCCGGCGCCAGCCGCAGGCGTCGAACAGTTCGTCGTGCTGGTTGTGCGGCAACCACACCATCCACGACCACAGCTCGGGGTGACGGGTCACCACCATCAGCTTGACGTCGAGCGGATTGTGGAACACCGCCAGCGCGCTGAGCACCGATCGCAGCAGGGAACGGACCCGGTCGAGGTCCTCGCCGATGAAGCTGAATCCCGGGCGGGAGCGCAGGTTGACCACCTTGGCGATGTCGCGAATCTTGCGCTGTTCCAGGATGAAGTCGCGCAGCGCCTGCCCGGTGACCGGCTCGAGCTCCTCATCGACCGGGATCTCCGGCCACTGCACCGACAACACCGAATCGGGAGCGTGTTGCACACCGACGCCCACCCGGACGTCGAGGAAATCCGGGTCGGAGCGGCGGCGCTCCCACATCTGCGGTCCGCCGATGACCGCACCGAGCCCTTGCGGGTGGGAGTGCACCATCTCCTGGGCGCTGCGCTGGGCGCAGACCGCCTTCTGGATCTCGTCGCGTTCGCCGTCGAGCGAACGCAGGTAGCTGCGCCGGTTCTTCTCCTGCTCGCCCCAGCTGATCTTGCGCGCCCGCCCGAACCGCCCGGAGAACATCAGCATGCCCAGGCCGGCCATGCCCACCATCGGGAACATGCCCGAGCCCAGGCTGCGCACGCCGGAGACGTACAGCATCACGATCGTGCCGATCAGCGCGACCACCAGCGCGGGAAGACCGATCATCACCCACAGGTTGCGCGGTTCACGTTCGGGCAGAGCATCGGGCGCCCGGGGGGCGACCCGCACCGGCTTGGGCTCGGGAACCTGCAGGCGCACCGGAACGAATGCTCGTTTCGACATCGGTCAGTGCCCTCCCGGGACGGCCTGCTGATTGTTGGGTGCCACCGGCATCACCGCGCCGGTGGACGCCACGGTGTCGCGTGCCAGCAGAGCGGCATGCCGGGACAGTTCCGGGCCGGCCGCGAAGCTGCGCAGCAGCGGCCACGGCGCCTGCTGCGCCGAGGACGGGTCCAGTCCGAGGCCACGCAGCGTCTCGTCCTCGGCGGCGATCCCGTACCGAACCCCGTTGGGAGACACCCAGAACAGGGTCTCGCGGGTGTCGGAGTCGAGCAGTGCGCTGGTCGATGTGACGAGATTGGTCGCACCCGGCAACACCAGCACCTGGTTGGCCACCACCGATGCCGGGGTGCGATCGTCGCGCACCAGCCGGACGATCCGGTTATCCATCCCCGGCGACACCGGCAGGCCCCGGCCGTTGAACACGGTGATCCGGGCCTGGCGATCGGTTGAGGCCTTCTCCCATCCGACGCAGGTCGTCGGGTCGGCGGCGGTGTCGACGAACTTGAGCCGGCTGTTCGGGTAGTACTCGACCGGCAGGGTGCCCACTTCGGGGATGTTGACCAGTTTGTCGGGGCTGATCACCAGCGGCGCCACCGATCCGAACGAGTTGGCGCTGCGGATCAGGTCGGCCACGAAGCTGGTGATCTTCTGTACCCCGTCGGGCAGCAGCACGTAGAACTGTGAGCCGCCGCCGGCTGTTCGGGTCTCCAGGACGGCGCCGACCTGGGAGCCGGGCACCCACTGCGACGGTGTGCCGGCCAACGGGATCACCGGAACGCGCAGGGGTTCGGTGCTGGGCAGCGCGTCGAACAGCGCCCGCGACATCTCCACCGGGACGGTCGTGCCCGGGTCGATGCCCAGACTCAGGGTGATCGCCCGGGCCGCCGGGTCGATCTGGGCGCGTTTGCCGCCCCAGATGACATAGGTGGCGCCCTGAAAGCGGGTCAACACCGCGGCATCCGACGCCAGCGGTGCCGCGCGTCCGACACGGCTCAAGGTTCCCGCGATCGCGGTCACCACCGGCGGCTCGGCCCGCCGCGGGGACCCCGCGGTGTCGCAGACCGCCCACGCCGACGGTGCGCCGGTGCTGGCGATCAACGACGCCGGCGCGCCGGGGATGCCGATCATCGGGCCGGTCGGGTACTTGGCGATCTCCGCGGGCTTGACCCAGGTGGGCAGCTCGGCGTTACCGACGGCGAGCCGGGCCGAGGTCATGTTGAGTGCCGGATAGAGCCGGCCGTTGATACGGGCGTAGATCGCCCCGGAGTCACGGTCACCCACGATCGCCGACGTCCGCACGATTCCGGCCGGACGCAGCACGTTCAGCAGCAGCATCCAGCCCATGCCGATGAAGATCAACACGATGGACAGCACGATCGCGGCGGTCTGCTTGCGGTCGTCGTGCTTCATGCGCACCGAGAATTTGGTGGTGGCCGCGCGCAACCGACGGTTGTAGAACAGGTGACCGGAATTCTGGTCCCGGTTCGACAGGCTCAGCGGCATGACCTAGCTGCTCCTTTTACGCACGCGCAACAACCGCACGCGACGACAATACTGGCGTCAGCCAGCGGGAACCAGTCACTACCGGTGACGCGATGACGCCGATACGCGTAGCTTTTGCGCTATGCCGGAGGTGTTAGGGGCGTTCGCCGACGCGGCGCGGGTGCGGGAAGGGCAGCTGGTGCAGCGGTTGGCGACGTCGGTTCAGCTCGACCGGTCTTTCGAGGGTATCCTGCGCGACGCCCACCAATACAACCTGCAGTCGCGGCAGCGTCTTGACGCGCTGGAAGCCGAGATCCGTCAGACGGCCGCCAGCTGGCCGGGCCTGGATACCCCGGCGGGTGCTAGGCAATTCCAGGCGTACCTGGCCGGCAAGACGCGCGAGATACACAGGATCGTCGCCGACGCCGCCGCCGACAGCCAGCGCCGCGCGGCGCAGGTGCAGGCGCTGACGGGGCGGTATCCGCTTCGTGGAGACCGAACTATCCAATCGGTCGATTTCCCGCTACACGGCCCGCCACCGGTCGACCCGCTTGAACAGATCTTGAAGAAGTACCAGGTGTCGGAGGATCCAGATGGCGAACGCGATTGGGAGCCGCCGTGGCCACTTAGTTTGGCCACCGACCCCGTGCACGTGACCGCGGGAGAGGCGCGCATGCTCGAGGACCTCTCACCGTTTGCGCTGCGGGATCTGAACCAGATCAAGGAAGCTGCCGCAACCGAAGCCAAGGTGCGCTTCCCGCCCCAGAATGGGGCCAACGACACCGCCGACAACCACACCGACGCCTTCCGGCACGCGTACTGGAACGCTCTGATGACGCAACGATTCGGCGAGGACTGGACCCGCGACTTTGCGACCGCGCACGAACGACTCCCCAACAACCCCGCCACCGCCGAGGCGATGGATCTGTACAACAACGAAGTCGGACGAGAAATCGCAGCAGCTAACCCAAGCGCCACCCCGGCGCAGCTTGCCGACCTAGTGCAGCAGGCTGTGGACAGGGGCGACACCGTCGTGATTGCGCCCGGCGGCGAGAAGCTGGCCTGGAGCAATACCGTTGCCTGGGGCGAGGCCGGTACGACGACGCAAGTGGCGGTACCGGGTCAGGCGCCAACACCAACCGGCGCCGGGCCTGGAGGAGTCTACGATCCGGGCCAGCCTGGCGGCTACGGAACGTCGGCAGGAGGGTACTGACCGTGGTGAGCAGAGCAACGCCGATACGCAGTGCGCTCAGTGTCCTATTGCTGTGCATGTTGGTGACGAGTTGCGGGCTGACGAGGAAATCGATGGACATCGACTACAACGATCAACGGCTCAACAACGGCTTGGAAGGCCTTCTGCATCAAGGTAAGTCGGGCAGACTGAGCGACTTCACCCCGTGGCCCTGGGATGAGGTGCATCTGTTTCATGAATACACCGAGCGGGAGTTCATCGAGAAAACCGTCGGCGCACCGGTGATCCGGTCGAATTTCTTTGAATCCAAAGCCAGTCTGTTGGTCTTCGAGGACCACGGGAAGCCCGTCAAGGCTGTCGGTGTCAGCGGCGACTACCTGCGGGGGCAGGACCATCGAGTGAGTTGGCCCGCCGACGTGATGCTGCAACCGTGGGGTGGAGGGTTTCTGCAGCTGACGTTGCCACGGGCTGGAGGGTAGATTCCCGTTCTCGATGTCTGCGAAGGCGAGGTGACGGATGTTGCGTGAGCTGTTCCAGGTAGTACTGCCGTTATTGGTGGTGGCAGGAATATTGCCCAGTCTCGATGAGAAGCCTGGCCGCGCAGAAGCTTTCGGAATTGTGCTCGTAATTTTGGGGCTATTAGCGCTGCCGTTCTTCATCAACGACTTATCCGCGTCGAACGGGATGGCGGTTTTAGCTGCGCTGCGCATGGTGGCCTGCTTACTCGGTGGCGCCTACCTGCTGCTCCGAGTACATCTGTCGCGGCGCGAGCCGAACCGATGACGCGAGCGGCGTCGTTGCCCTTGAACACATCTCCGCCTCGACGCGTGTGTACGGCGTCCGCAGTGGTTGTCGCTGCAGCCGTCGCTTGCGGAGTGGCGGGTTGCGGAGGAAGTGACCCAGAAGGCGCTTCGGCTGAAACGGGATCGCTCGGAACGGCAACGTAATCAGCCGATATGCTGCCGCCAGGGGTCAACAAGGCGGTGGTGTTCCCCAGACCGGTGTCGCGATTACATCCCGGGATGCAGGTACTCGTTGGCGAAGGAACCAGGACGACGGTGTGTACCGCCGGTCTCTACGTGAGCCTTCCCGACCCGAGCGATCCGGGCACGAGACTCAACGGATTCGTGACCGCGGCACAATGCGCCCGCGGTGGCGGGAAGGCCCCGGTCGCGGTCATGAAAGTCGAAGCCGCTGGAATGGCTCCGACTCAGACGAAGGTCGGTCAGATGACTTACCTGGCTTCCGGGGAGATGAGGCCCGGGGTGGCAGGTGAGCCGTGGACGATGCCGGTATCTCCTTTCGCGCGTTCAGTTCCGTGCCCGGTGGTTGGCCCCTGGCCGTCGACGTAGCAATCAACGACGAGCCGCCGGCAGCTCAGGTCGTTCAGACAGCTGAGGCAGTAGAAAACAGCCGGGCTCTTGCCGCCTGGACCGGTTTGGACGGGCGGGTTGCCGCGGGACATGTACTCGATCCCGCAACGACACCGGAGTTGCGAGACCTGTCCGCCGGCGGTGAGCGGGTGGTCGTCGCCGTGGACGATACGGCGACGCCGATCGGTGAGCAGCTAGTCGGCGCTCCCGTGACGGCACAGGTAGCCGGATCCACCCACAACCTCGGAATCATCACCGGCATCGATGAGGCGCGGCACTGGGTCGTCGTCGACTTGATCGGCTCGTTCCTCTTGCGCCAGAACGCCGAGCTCGTCCTGGACCGTTGAGCGGCGAAAGAAGTCGGACTGTTGTCAGCCGATGGCCTCGGCTGCAGGCCACGCGCGTGCCAACCGCTGGTCCGTGGTTAGCAACACCAGGCCTGCGGTGTCGGCTAGCTCTACGTAGAGGGCGTCGGTGAGGCGCAGAAGGTCACGGCGCGCCCATGCTCCAGAAAGCAACGGCGCGACCTCGTGTCGAGTCACCGGTGCCTGCCCGAGCTCATCCAGCGCCGCTTCGACCTGCGCAACGGTGAGTACGCCAGCGCGATGCATGCGCCCCAGCGCCGATAGCACCTCAGCGTCAAAGTGTGCTGGCGCGTGGATCCCGGTGCCGACCAGTCGCGCACGCACCGCGTGGAACCGATCAGGGGTGCGGGCAAGTAGATCCACCATGGCACTGGCATCGACAACCACTTGCCTGGCCGACGGGGCGGAAGGTGCGGTCACGCTCCGAACTCATCGCGGGCGGCGTCGAGCGCATCCAGCACGTCGTCGTGTCGAGCGCCGGTACTCCTGACCTCCAAGCCGTCGAGCCAGGTGTTGGTTGCAGAATTTGCCAGCTCGGCGCTGATTGCGGCCTGGGTGAGTGCCGAGACGTTGAGCCCGCGGGCCCTGGCTCGCTCCGCCAAGTCATCCGGGACGTACACGTTCAACCGAGCCATACACATCAATATACACACTGGGTGCCGAGTAGTGCATCGCCCCGCGAGCCGCTACTTCGACGAATCGTCCTTGTCGACGATGCGTTTCAGCGGTGTCAGGCCGGTCGGACCGGCATCCTTCGCCACCGACTTGGTCACGGGTACGTTCGGCGGGGCCGTGGTGCGGCCTTTGACGGGCTGGCCGTTGGGGACTCCGGGCGCAGCGATCCGCTTCTCGCCGGCCTTGTCGTCTTTGCCGCCCTTGCCGCCGGCACCGGCCCCGCCCGGCATCATCGGCATCATTCCGCCGCCGCCCGCACCGCCGGTTGCGGGCGTGCCGCCGGTGGGACCGGCCGCGCCGGTGCTCGCCAGCGAGCTGGTGGGCGTCGTGGGTGTCGAGGTTCCGGGCACCGGGGGCGGCCCGAGGTTGCTGGCGGGGGTGGTGCCCATACCCAGCCCGCCGCCGCCACCTCCGCCGGTGCCGAAGTCACTGCCACCCAAGCCGGGCTCGGGACTGATGTCGGAGGCAAGCGTGGCGCCGGCGCCGCCGAGTCCTGCCTTCCCCAGGGACTGCGCCGCACTCATCAGCGGCGAGAGCGCACCCTGGCCGGCCTGCATCAAGCCCTGCGGCAGCTTGCTCACCGAGCCGAGCGCGCCGCTGAGTGCGCTGGTGATGCCCTGCATCGCCCCCGTCATGCCCTGCATCGCTCCGCCCATGGCTTCCTGGGAACCTTGCTGCGCCACGGTGGCGTCGCCCTGGCCGGCGACGTCCTGGAACTTCGACACGGCGTCGGCTTCGTTGGTAGCGAATTTTTGGGCCGCGTCGGTGGCATGGCCGGTGCGATCGGCATGGTCTTCGGCCAGGTGGGTGTTTGTCTCGACCAGGTTCAGGTTGGTTGCAGCACCAAAGGCCGCCATCGTGGCGTCAACCGGCGACGTTCCGCCCGGGTGGACCGGGCCCGGCGGGATCGGCAGCGGCGGCAGGCCGGCGGCGATGGCCAGGTAGTCCAGCGGGTTGACTTCGATCGGGTCTGTCATGGCGTAAACCCTCCATGCGGTACCGCCACCGCCTGGTGCCACGCCAGGTGATAGCGGGCGAGTTCCTCGCTTCCCTCGATCAGGGCATCGATGGCGGCCAACAGCATCCAGTCGGCGACATCCCTGGGGGCGTGCTCGGGATAGGCCGACAGTACTCGCGCCGCGGTGTCGCTGGCCACCTGCCGGAACAGCTCGACCTCGTTATCGGCAACACCGGATCTGCGGGCCATCGCTTGTGCGACGGTCTGCACGATGCGCGGCAACCGGTTACTGGCCCCGGCGGCGTCGATCAGGGTCGGACCCAGTTCGTCGAGATGCTGGCCGTAGCGGGCGCGTTCCCCGGACCCGGGAACCGGATCGTGCGGGGCGGCCTCGGTGATGTAAGTGTTCGGCTCGTGGGTTGCTGCGGCAATCACCGCACCGAGCAGATCGACCGCGCTCGTGCCACGGCGGCGGTGCGCTGGATCAAGCAGAGCGACTCCGGGCGGGAGCTTGACCGTAGGTGGAATCCAGCCGCCGGCCAAATCGGTCACCACCACGGTGGTGGTCTCGTCATCGCGTAATCCGGCTGCCCACACAAGGTTCGGTGCCTGACGAGCGACGGCGTCAACCTTGCGCTGCAGGTCCTGGTGCTCGGCCAAGCGCTTGGCGGCGGTGCCGGCGCCAGCCCCGGCAGTGCTCGCCGCAGCCATACCGCCGGCCATCGCCGCGCCTGACTGCCCGCCGGGACCAGGGGTCGGCCTTCCCGGTGTCGAACGATCGCCGGAGGAGGCCACCGTGGTTCCACCCGAAGCTGGGGCGGTGGGGCCACCAGGCGCCGACGGCGATGTCGGCGCCGCAGGCCCACCACCAGCCGCTGTGGGCACTCCCGGGGCTGCCCCGGCTGCCGGGCGCAGATCCGCCCCGTAGCCGGGCAACGGACCCGAGGGCGCGGCCGGACCCGCGCTGATAGGTGCCGATGACACCGGGGTCGGTCCGGCAGTCACGGGCGGAGACGCTGGAGTGGGCGTCGCCGCCGTCGCGCCCGCGGTCTGAGCTGTAGGGGCGACCTCCGGGGTGGAGCCGGCCAGATGGCTCAGGTTGCCGAGCATGCCGCCCGCCATCGGCGTTGACGACGGCGACGGCGGAACCTGTGGAGCCGACGACTGGGAAAGCCCAGAGCCCTCCATCCCCCCGTGCAGCGGCGAAGTCGGCCCGCCCGGTCCTGCGGGCCCACCGGGCATTCCCGAGGCGAACGCCTGGGCTGGAACACCACCCGAAATTGCGGGCGACGTAGCGGGAGTACCGCTGCCTCCACCGCCGAGCCCTGGCATGGAGGACGTGAGGGGCGACATCCCGCCACTCGCTGGTGCGCCGCCGGGGATGCCGCCCAGCCCGGATCCGCCGCCGCCCGGTATGCCGCTGATGCCAGATCCTCCGCTACCGGCGCCGGCCGCGGTGCTGTCCAGTCCCCGACTGGCGTTTCCGGCTGCGGGTCCGCTGCTGGCGTTGCTGATCCCTCCGTTGCTGCTGGTTCCCCGGCTGGCGTTTCCGGCTGCGGGTCCGCTGCTGGCGTTGCTGATCCCTCCGCTGCTACCGGTCCCGTGGCTGGCGCTTCCTGCTGCTGTTCCACCATTTGTGTCGTTGCCGGCGGCGGCGCCGTTGCCGCCACCCGAGCCGGTAGCTCCCGCCGGAACGGTGACTGGGCCAGAGGCGCTCGCTGCGTCCGCCGGATTAGATGCACCGCCTTGTCCTGCTGCCGGCCCTACGGCGCTGTCGCCACCGACTTTCGGTGGGATCGAGTCTGCGCCCGCCTGGCCGTCTCCGCCGTTCCCGAACGGGAACGGTAGACCGTCGTTGCCGGCTCGCCCATCGGTGATTTCGACACCAGCCGCTGTGGCGACCATCTCATCGGCGGTCAGCGGTGGCCGGCGCGGCGGTGCCTCGAAACTAGCCCCATTCTTTTCGAGCCACTCGCGCGCCCCAGCATCGACACCCATTTTGGTGAACATCTGCTGGGTTGCATCAATTATCGCATTGTTGGCAGCCATCCCGGCGGCGGCCGCCTCGTCGTTAGCGTTGTTGATCGCGTTGATTACCTCGGTGAGCTTCGCGGCTTCGGGCTCGTTTTTCTTAAGGATGTCTCTGATCGCTTGGTTGCCCTGCGAGGCGGTGCCGGTTAGCCGGCTGCGAAGTTCGGTCACCGCGTCGGCCACAGCGCGACTGGCGCTACTCTTAGCGCGACAGTGGTCTTGGGCGTCGAGCAAACGCTCCTTTCCGACCCGGAAGCGCTCCAGCATGTCTTCGGCGGTGCGGCCGCGGTTTCGAGATCCGAATTGTGTGCGTTGGCTTTGCACGTGCTCGGCCTCACGCCCCTTGACGTCAGCTTGGTCAGACCAGTACGTCTTGCCCGCAGTCGGTTCGCTAGGTGGCGCGGGCCACCATGCCCCCACCAACAGCAGAGACCACTCGCCGGGCGGTAGATCAGTCACCGCACAGTTCTTTCATCACGCGATCCTTCTCGTTCACCGCGTCCATCGCGGCCTGGAACTGCGCTTCTCCGGCCACGCCATTGGTGCCCATGACCGTCAGATCCTGGTATGCGAGGGCTAAAGCACGTGCATCAGTGCGAGCGGCCGTATCGAGCGCAGGATCCATGGCCGCAGTTTCAAGCATGACGGCTCCGTTGGTGAGAGAAATCCGCGCTAGTGCGGTATTGTCCGGAGTTTTAGTTTCGATCTGCACACTTCGTGCAGCAAGTTTGTATCTGTCACACATGGTTGTTTTTGCGGCGGCTTTTTGCGTCGCTGTGTATGTGGGGTCAGGCGTAGAGTTTGTCAGGGCCAAAACGGCGGCGGTTAAAGCAGCAGCCGATAGCAACGTAGTTAGCGCCATGAGCGCAAACACCAAACGACGACGCGGCTGAACTGGGGGCGGTGCTGGCCAGGGCGGTGGTGTCATGGTCACCTTGCGGATGGTAGACCCGAACACCGCTTCTTTGCTTACATCGCCGTCTCCGCTGCCCGCTACCGGCGACTTGCACGTCGCCCAAGTGGGCGGCGAGTGGCAAGTCTGAGTTAGGGCGCAGCACGACTTGAAGGGAACCGTATCCGCGTAAGCCGCGCCAACTCATTAGATCTGGATTGCTGGTAGGAGAAACGGCGGTTACCTTTGCGGAGTGCCGGAGGTGTTCGGTGCTTTGCCGATGCGGCGCGGGAGCGCGAAGCGGAGCTGGTCCAGCGACTGGCAGCAACGGCGGCGGCTGATCGAGAGTTCGACGCGGTGTTGCTGGGTGCCGTGCAGAACAACCGCTACTCGCGCCAGCGCATGTCGTTGCCCACCTCGGTCGGCGGTGCTTTCCAGATGCCCGCGGGCACGCCGCGGGTGGTTTCGGGCCGCTGACATGACCACGAGTCGGTACCGGCGCTCTGCAGCGATCACCACGGCGTTTGTCGCGGTTGCCGGCGTGATCTTGGGCATGGCCTGGGTGGTGCGACACCACCGCGCGTCACCCGCCGCTAGCGCCGACGACTGCGCTGTGGTGGCGCAATTGGCCCAGCTTTGGCGGGCGGATTCGGAAAGCTCCATGGATGCGCTAGCCCGAGGCGACAACAACCCATCCGCCAAAGCCGATGGCACCGTCGCACTCAACGAAAAGGCGCGCGCCGCAGCGCAGTCGGTTTCCGATCCAGCGGTTAGAGACGACTTGAGCAGCTGGGCAGACGGCTTTGGCCTGCTGGCCCAGATCATCCGCGGCGACGCGCAACAGTCCGTGCCCGAAGCTCCGTCCAGGGAATCCGAACGCATTCATCGAGCCGGTGATCTGATCTATCTGACCGCGGACAAACTTCGAGCAGCCTGCCCCAACGCCTTTCCGGCCCGACGCTGACCCATACCGCGCCAACGGCTTCAGATTCTTCACTGCAGACGATGAGGGGTTGCTCGCGGATCGCGACCCAGAGGGCGCGGCGCAGCCTGTCTGATTGTGCTCGCCGGGTGTGGGTCGGCCCAGTGAACAACACGATCGCAGAAGGCCGCCACAGCAGCCGGGGTGGTCCGCGCGGTGTGTTATCGCACGCAGATCTTCCAGCCGTCAGCGCGCTCCAATCGGAGTGTGGGAGCAAGATTTCCCAGAGCCTCGTTGTGCGAGTCGAGTGTCACTGTGGCAACGTCACCGTCGATATCCACCGCGCGCACCGTGGCACGGGTCAGCCCGTTGTCGGTGCGGGTCTTCTTCAACAGGTCCATCACCGGACCGTCAGTGAATTGGTCACGCATCACCGGGCACATCTGCTCTTTGTAGGAGTCCCAATTCTGCGTGTTGTAGGCGTCCTGGAACGCCTGCACGGTCTGGCGGATCTGCTCTTCATCAGAGGGGGGAGGAGGCGGTTCAGGAGGCGGCGGGGCGGCCGCGACCGGCGTCGGGGACGAGGAGTGCTCGGCAACAGGAGTCCCCGCGGTTAGCGACGAGCTGCAGGACACGACCAGCACGCTGGTGACCAGCAGCCAACTGATAGCCGCATACCAGCGCATGGTCATCATGAGTGGACCTCCTGGTGGTGATAGCAGTTCATGCTAAGACCGGCTGGGTCTATTGGCGGGGCACCCGGTCGCCGGTGGCGTTGACCAGGGCGGCTACGTCGTTGCCGCCGCGCGGAAGGCACTGCCGGATGTCGATGAGTACATTGCCCCGCACGTTGATGCCGTGCTGGCAGACCGCGGTGCCGTCGCGCAGCCTGGCTGCCGACGTAACGGTGCCGGCGAACACCTCCGACGGGCCGAACTCCCACGCCTGCGGGCCGGTGCCGGCGACGGCGACCGTGATCGACTGGCCGGCACAGCTCTGCCATTGGCGCTGCTGGCGTTGTAGCGATTGCACCGCGGCCATGTGCGTCGGGTAGGACACGACGGCCTGGACCACGCCCTCGTCGGTGGCTCTGCGGTTCATCGCGCGAAGGACCTGCACGGCAACGCCGGTCTGTCCGCGACCGCCGTCGGCACGTTCCTGAGCGGGAGCCCAGGTGCCGACGCAGTCCGGCGGAGTGACGGCGGCGGTGTCGTCGAGCAAGGTGGTGAAGTCCTCTTCAAGAACTAGCTCGTGGGCGGTGCTGTTGCTTCGGAGTTGGTCTGCGGGCAACAGGATCTCTCGCAGCGCCGCCGGTTGTACATCGTCGGACGCGGGCCCCAGCGGGGAATGTGGTTCGGGTCCGGCTAGGGGAATCGTGGAGGGAGCTGGTGCCTCGGATGCGACCGCGGCGGCCGGCTCAGGGGGATGCTCGCGGCCCGCCATCGTGACGGCGGCTACCGAACCGGACACCAGCAGGACCGCCGCGGCGCCGCCGGCCAGCGTCCAGGCGCGCCGCCGCGGGCGGAGGCGCCTGTCCTGCAGGCGTTCCGGCGCGGACCGCAATGGGGCCTGCGGGGTGGCGTAGTGCAAACCGGCGGGCAACTGGTTGGCCAGCGCCGCCTGCGCCGCCTGGGCCAGGGCACTCGCCGAGGGGAAACGGGCGGCCGGATCCTTGGCCATGGCCGTGGCGATGACGACGTCGAGTGCCGCTGGCAGGTGGGACAGGAAATCGCTGACCCGCGGCGGCGGCTGATGCAGGTGGGCCATCATCACCGCGGCCATCCCGTTGGCCGACGAGAACGGTGTGCGGCCGGTCAGTAGGGAGAACAGAGTGCAGCCCAGCGAGTAGATATCGGCGCGACCGTCGAGGTGAGCGCCGGACAGAGCTTCCGGTGCCGCGTAGGCGATGGTCGCCAGTACCGATCCGGTCGCGGTCAGCCCGACGTCGTCGAGGGCTCGGGCGATGCCGAAATCACCCAGCAGGGCTCGCTCGTCTGCCTCGGGCGTGCCCGACAGCAAGAAGTTGGCGGGCTTGACGTCGCGATGGATGACGCCGCGTGCGTGGGCGTAGTCGAGGGCTTGGGCGACATCGGTGACGATGTGCACGGCGCGCTGCGCGGTCATGGTTCCGCTTCGTTGCGCCGCGTCGGCGTCGGTGCCGTCGACGAACTGCATGGCGATCCACAACTGGCCGTCCGCGGTCTGCCCGCGGTTGTAGACCGAGACGATGTGGGGGTGGTCCAGGCGCGCGGCGACTTCGGCTTCACGAATGAAACGTGCGCGGAAGTCAGGGTTGCGCGACAGCTCCGCGGAAAGAACCTTCAGTGCCTCGCGGCGGGGGAGTGTCGGATTGGCCGCGAGGTAGACCGTTCCCATGCCGCCGGTGCCGAGAACCCGCTGGATGCGGTAGCCGGCGACTATCTGACCGGCGGTGAACACCGACACCTCCGTTGGCCATGGGAGTCGCCTGTATGCCGCCGCATAGCGGAAGAGGCTACCGAGTCGGTGACGTCGGCAAGGGGAGATCCCCACGGAGCCGGACCGGCCGGTGCGCCGGGCTGTGCTGAACCCCTACCGCCCCAGCGGCTTGTAGAACACCAGCCCATTGCCCTTGTTGTCGTACACCACGGCCCGACGCTCGTGCGCATCGTCGTAGGGGCCCTTGACGATCCCGCCGCCGCTGGCTTCGATGGCCTTCGCGGCGCCGTCGACGTCGTCGGTCTTGATGCCGACCACGACCTGGCCGTGGATGGGGTGATCGACAGCGGTCGCCAGCGCCAACGTCACCGATCCGCCGTCGAGGGCGGCAAAGTGGGCACCGTCGCGAAACTTCAACGGCATGCCCAGGGTCTCGCTGTAGAACTTGATCGATTCGTCCAGGTCGTCGGTGGACAAGACGATCATCCGAATGTCGTGGTCGCTCACGGGGGCCTCCTGCGGGTTTGCTCTCGATCCAGGCTAAGCCCGGGATACCGTCTGCGGATGGGTAAACGCCTTGCCGCTGGGATCATCACGGTCGTCCTTGTCGCTTTGCTGGTCAACGCGGTGGTCACCGATCGCATCTCGCGGGCGGCCGAAGCGTTCGCCGGTGGGCGGGTGCTCGAGTTGCCCGGGCCGGACTTGAACATCCGCGAGTACGGCACGGGTGGTGAACGCGCCATTGTTCTGCTGCACGGGTATACGGCGTCCATCCAGTGGTGGGAGGCGGTGGCGCCGGCGCTGGCGCAGGGCAACCGGGTGATCGCGGTCGATCTGGTGGGCCACGGCGGCTCCGAAGCCCCGCGCGATCCGGCGGCCTACAGCGCCGAAGCGCAGGCGACTGCGGTACGTCAGGCGCTCGACGCTCTCGGCGTGCGGCACGCGGTCGTGATCGGACATTCGATGGGCGGGTGGGTAGCCACCGCGCTGGCCGAAAGCGCACCGGGACTGGTGGAGCGGGTGATGGTCTCGGATACCCCTGCGGCGCTGGGGATGAGCGCGCTGCCGGCGCTGGGCAACGCGGTGTGCTGGCCGGTGCTCGGTGCCGCGCTGGACCGGTTCCGAAGTGTCGACGCCATAGACAAGTCTTCGCTGCAAACCGGGTTCGCCGCGGACTTCCCGGTTCCCGAGCTGGCCTACCGGTCGCTGAAACGCATGACCCACAACGCGTTGTGTGATGCCAAGACCGCCGGCCGGATCAACGAGCAGCGGGCCGTGGCCGACCGGTTGGCCGGGCTGGGCAAGCCGGTGCTGGTGGTGTGGGGGGACCGTGATGTGCTCACCCCGACCGAGGCCAACGCGGACCGCTACCGCGCGGCGGGTCTGGACCCGGTCGTCATCGCCGGATCAGGGCACAGCCCGATGGTGGAGAAGCCCGCGGAATTCCTGGATGTGGCCAGGGATTTCGACAAAGTGCATTAAGCGCCCCAGGTCTGCCGGGCCACCCGGTGGAAGTTGCCGCCGAGCACCGCGCTGATGTCGGCGTCGGCCCAGCCGCGCGCCGACAGGTGCTCGCGCAACTGCAGCCAGGTCTCCGGCGGCATCCACTGGATGGGTCCCCAGCGGGTGTAGCTGGCGTCGAACAACTGCGGGTTGGCGGCCATCTCCTCGGTGAGCTCGGTGTGATCGAACGAGTAATCGGTGCTGACCCCGACGTGCTCGACGCCCACCAGCTCGACCGCGTACTCCAGGTGACGTGTCATCGCCTCAAGGGTTGGAGTATTGGGGCCCAGGAAGATTCCGACTCCGGTGATACCGACGACACCGCCGGTGGCCGCGGATGCCCGGGCCTGATCGTCGGTGATGTTGCGCGGGTGATCCCAGATGGCCCGCATGCAGGAGTGGCTGTAGACCACCGGGCCGGTCGAGACGTCGCACAGGTCCAGGCCGGTCCGGACGCTGCAGTGCGAGCCGTCGGGAACCATGCCGACGCGGTTCATCTCGGCGACGATCGCGCGGCCCCACCCGGTGAGCCCGCCGTCGTTGGCGTCCAGGCAGCCATGCCCGGCCCGGTTGGCGTGATTGTAGGTGGGCAGCAAGGTGCGTACTCCGTGCTCGACCAGCACGGCCAGATGGTCCAGATCGTCATCGAGGGGGTTGGAGTCCTCAAGGTCGAACACCACCGCGATGCCGCCGGCACCGGTGATCGCATCGACATCAGCCAGGCCGGCGGCCACCGTCAGGCCCGGGCGGGCCGCGATTGCGCGGTGAAAATGCCGCAGCAGCGCCATGGTGTCGGCGAACCGCTGCGGTGAATAGCCCGCGTTCACCGACAGCACCGCGCCGCCGCCTCGCTGGTAGCGGGTCAGCGACGCCACGTCGGTGCCCTCGCGCAACGGCAGGCAGGTGTGCTGGTCCCACAGCAGGGTGCTCATAGGGCCCGATCTTGCTCTGTAGGACGCGCGGATGCGACGCATTAATCTGGCCGAATGGCTATTGAGGTGCGGCCCGCGCACAAACCCGATATCTCACCGCTCGCCGCGACGTTGGGGCGCGCGTTCTACGACGATCCGGTGTCGGTGTGGATGCTGCCCGACGACGACCGCCGCACCGCACAGCTGTCGAAGTTCTTCGCCACGTCCACCCGGTACCACCACCTGGGCGGCGGCGGGGTGGAGGTGGCGTGTGACGGCACGACCGTCGGGGCGGCGGCGCTGTGGGACCCGCCGGGCCAGTGGAAGCAGTCGAAGGCGTCGCAGCTGCGGATGGTGCCGGCGCTGATCTGGTCGTTCGGTCGGCATCTCGCCCGCGGGCGGGCGATCTCGGATCTGTTGGAGGCCAACCATCCTGAGGAGCCGCACTGGTATCTGGCGGTGATCGGCAGCGACCCCTTGGTGCGCGGTCGCGGGTTCGGCCAGGCCGTGATGCGATCCCGGCTGGATCGCTGCGATGCCGAGTACGCCCCGGCGTATCTGGAGTCCAGCAAGCTCGAAAACGTGCCGTACTACGAGCGTTTCGGCTTCCAGGTGACCGGGGAGATCACCTTGCCCGGTGGCGGGCCGACGCTGTGGAAGATGTGGCGCGCGCCCCAGAGGCCGTAGTGGTTAGTCGCGAACGGAGTCGCCGAGCCGTTCGGCGGCTGTGAGGTAATCCTCCACGAACTCGAACACGACGTCGCGTGCGGGCTTCACCTTGTTCATCAGCCCGACGCCTTGGCCGACGAAGTACGTGGCCAGCGCTTGTGCCCCGGGGTGCCCGGTGGCGGCGAGCTTGTCGACGCGGCGAAGTACCGGTTCGGCCAGCATGGACTGCAGCGGCAGCGGCAACGTGGCGTGCCCTTTCTCGTTGGGGCGCCACGCATCCGTCCAATCCGAGACCAGCTGGCGAGCCGGTTTTCCGGTGCGGCCGGTGGAGCGGATGGTGTCGCGCGAGGTGGCCGCAAGCATCTTCTGCACGGTGTGCGGGGCGGTTTCGGCTTCCTCGGTGGTGAGCCACACCGAACCGGTCCATGCTCCGGCGGCACCCAGGGCTACGCAGGCTGCCATCTGCCGACCGGTCACGATCCCGCCGGCAGCCAGTACAGGGACTGCGTCGTCGATGGCCTCGATGACTTCGGGAACCAGTACCAGCGTGGAGACTTCGCCGCAGTGGCCACCGGCCTCGGTGCCCTGGGCGACGATGAGGTCGACGCCTTGGGCGACCTGTTTGAGGGCGTGTTCCTTGGCGCCGACCAGGGCCGCGACCGGAATGTCGTGGGCTTTTCCGGACTGGATCATGTAGTCCGGTGGCACGCCGAGCGCATTGGCCATCAGACGAATGGGATGGGCGACGGCAACCTCGAGCAGCTGTTCTCCGGAGCTACCGGTCAGCATGGCCGATCCCAGCCGGGGAGCGTCGTCTGGCTCAATATCGTGCTGCGCCAACAGGTCTGCGATAAATCCCTGATAGTCGGCGGGGATCCGGTCGGAGAGTTGGCGCCCCGACAGATTCTCGCCCTTGCCCTCGAATTTGGCCGGCACGATGATGTCGATGCCGTACGGCTTTCCCTTCACCTGCTCGTCGATCCAGCTCAGTTCCTGATCCAGCTGCTCCGGGGTGTAGGCGGCACCGCCGAGCACGCCGAAGCCGCCCGCATTCGTCACCGCGGCCACCACATCGCGGCAATGGCTGAAGGCGAACAGCGGGAAGTCGATGCCGTATTGCTCGCAGATGGGGGTCTTCACGTCGCCGCTCCTTCTCCTGGACTCTGGTCCTGCGGAGAAGTATCAGCCCAGCAGTGCGTCGACGTCGAGTAGGGCCAGGCCGGCCTCTGCCAGACCGGAGTCTCCCAGGTCGGGGGCGGCGAAGGTGTGGCCGGCCAACAAGGCCTCCAGCGAGTCGGTGAACTCGGCACTTCCCGGCGGGGGCAGCGGGGCGTCGTTCGGCGGGATGACCCCGGCCCCGGTCAGGTAGGCGACCGCTCTGCCCAATTGCGTTGCCACGTCGGCCACCATCCCGCCGACGGTATTGAGCATCCACTGGGCGCCTTGGGCCAGTCCGCTGATCAGGAAGATGTCCTGGTCGATGATCGTCTGCAGGTAGTTGCTGATCGGCGGCAGGAGATAGCTTTCGATGAAGAAGCCGGCGCCGCCGGCCAGCGCACGCAAGCTCAGCATTATGTCGGTGCCGATATTGGGGTAGCCGAAGCTATTGATCGCATCGGTGAGGGCCTGCTTGAGATCGACCGGCATGACGAAGCTGTCCAGAATCTCAGGGTCGCTTTGCATCGGAGCACCGTCGAAGTCCGCTCGCATCGGGATGCCGAAGGCCTGCAGGATCGTGGGCGTGATGTCGACGGTCTGGTAACTCAGGTTCTGGCCGCCGGCCTGCGCCTCGTTGCCGGCCAGCGAGAACATCACGAAACTCGACGTCTCGTTGGGCGACTGGAAGCCGTGGCCGAGGCTGAAACCGGGCAGCGTCACGGTCTGTTGATGGCCGTGGTCGGTGACGGCGATGATCGTCCAGCGGTCGCCGGTGGTCGCCTCGGCCTGGGCGACCGCCTCCAGGATCTGTTTGAAGTTGGCCCCGACATTGATGACGGCTTGGGCGTACTCTTCCGACCCGCCACTGAACGAGTGTCCGGCGTGGTCGACCTGCGACTGGTAGGCGAATATGAAGGTCGAAAGGTCCGGGTTGTTCGTGGTGCTCAGGATCTTGGCGACGGTTGCTTCGGTGGCCAGCGCATCCATCTCCGCCGATGTCGAGCCACCGGAGATGGCGATGATGTTGTCAGCGGGATAGCCACCGGTGGAGGCCATCTCGGTGAACAGGCCCCGGCCGGAGATGACGGTGGTGTCGATCTCCGGTTTGTTGTACTCGATCAGGTTGAACACCGACGGCCAGGTGGTGTACGGCTCGGGGCGGTAGATGTTGCTGACCACGCCGTGCTTGTCGTCCCACACCCCGGTCAGGATCGTCGACCACGACGGAGTGGACATCGTCTGGTGGCCGATGATGCTGGTGGCGGCGGTGACGCCGCGGTCCATCAGCATCTTGAAGCCGCTGTCGTCGTTGTAGGCGTACTCCAGGATCTTGTCCAGGTTGGTGCCGTCGGTGCCGAGCAGCAGCACGTGTTCGGCGGCAAGCATCCACTCGGCGCTCAGCGTGGACAGTCCCGTCTGTGTCCCGACTGCTGCCCCCGTTCCGGCGACTAGGCCGGCAACGGTTGCGCCACAGAGAAACTGCCTGATTGTCGTCATGGCGTGTCAGCCCAGCAGTGCATCGACGTCGAGCAGCAGGGGCAGATCGGTGTCGTGGAAGTCGGGGAGGCTGAAGTCGGCGCTTCCCGGCAGCGGCAGCGGCGCGTCGGTCGGCTCGATGACGCCGGCCCCGAGCAGCTGCGAGATCGCCACGGCCATGGCGTTGGTGGAGTCCACCACCAGTCCGCCGGCGAATTGGACGACCTGCTGGGTGATTTCGGCCAGCCCGCTGAGCAGGAAGATGTCCTGGTCGATGATGGTCTGCAAGAATTTGGTGATCTCGGTGAGGCCAAGGTTGATCCCGTAGGGGATGCTGGCGATCGCTGTGCGGATAGCCAGTTCGATCTCGTTGCCGATGTTGGGATAGCCGAACATCGCGATCGCGTCGGTCAGTGCCTGCTTGAGATCCACCGGCGTGACGATGCTGTTCAGTGCGGTCGGGTCGGTCATCGAGACACCATCGAAGTCCGACCGCATCGGGATTCCGAACAGCGCCAGAATTGTCGGCGTGATGTCGGCGACGGAGTAGTTCAGGTTCTGGCTGCCGTCGGTGGCGTCGTGACCGGCTTGATCGAAGATGACGAACTGCGTCGTCTCATTGGGCGACTGGAAGCCGTGACCGAAGCCCAGCGACTGGGTGTGGCCGTGGTCGGTGGTGAGGATGATCGACCAGTCGTCCCCGGTGATCGCCTTGACCTCTTGGATCGCGGCCAGAATCTGTTGGATGTTGGCGCCGAGATTGATGACGGCCTGCATGTATTCGTCCGACCCGCCGCCGAACGAGTGTCCGGCGGTGTCGGCCTGCGACTGGTAGGAGAACAAGAAGCTCGAGATGTCGTCCTCGTTGTTCTGGGTCGCCATGATCTGGGCGATGGTGAGCGCGGTGACCAGCGCGTCGGAGTCGGCCGGGCTGTCGTCCGCCGGGACGAAAACGTTGTTGTCGGCCGAATACCCGCCCGCCGCTGCCAATTCGTTGAGGTACTGCCAGTTGCTGATGATCGTGGTGTCGATCTCCGGCTTGTGGTACTCGAGCATGTTGAACACCGTGGGCCATTTGTCGTACGGCTCGGGCCGGAACAGGTTGTTGATCACCCCGTGTTTGTCGTCCCACACTCCGGTGAGGATCGTCGACCACGACGGTCCGGAGATCGTGGTGTGGTTGACCTCGGTGGCGGCCCCGGTGATGCCCTGGTCCATCGCCGTCTTGAAGCCGCTGGCGTCGTTGTAGGCGTATTCCAGGATCTTGGAGAGGTTGACGCCGTCGACGCCGATCAGCAGCACGTGCTCGGCAGCAAGCATCCATTCGGCGGTGCGGGTGGGCAGGCCCGCCTGCGTTCCGACCGCCGCCCCCGTCCCGGCAACCAGGCCTGCGACGGCCGCGCCACACAGGACCTGCTTGAGTGTTGTCACGAGCGATTTCCCGTCGCCGAAGTTGTGCGGACTTGGCGGCGACAGTAGCAGGCACCCAGGAAAAACTCAGCTTTCTCTCGCATTCCGAGCATTTTGGCTGGATGTTACTGAGGGTTCCGTCAGCGACTGCGGTCGAGGGCAGCCCATTCGGTACTCACGTCAGGTTGCGGAGGCGCTCCAACGCACGGGCGTCGGTCAGTTCCGCCCGGTGCTCGGGGCGCGCCCAGTAGAACGGCTCAAGGCTTGCTGCGCCAGCCGCCGGCAGCCAGAGCGATCATCCGAAGTTGCTTGACGGCAACGTGTTTGATCTCGGCGAGGGTCTCCTCATCCGGGGCCTCCTCGATGGCCTCGGCGGTGACGGTCATCGCGTTGACGAACAGGCCCGCCAGGATGTTCAGGTCTTCGGTGCTCCACCCGCTCAACGCCGGGAAGCGGGCCAGGTCGGTGGCCAGCTCAGAGGTGATCAACTTGATCTCGGTGCGAATCGCATAGCGCAGCACCGTCATCCCGCTGAAGCGTTCGCGGTTGATGAACCGCCAATATTCGTGGCGGGAGGCGACGCTGTCGATCAGGACTTCGACCGAGGACTCGATGATCCGGCTGGGGTCGACCCCGCCGCCGCGGGCGTCGCGCAGCGTCTCGCGCAGCGCCCGAAACGACTCGTCGATGAGCACCAGGCCCAGCGCGTCCATCGACTCGAAGTGCCGGTAGAAGGCGGCCGGGACGATGCTGGCCGCACGCGTCACCTCGCGCAGGCTCAGAGCGCTGAAGCTGCGTTCGTCGAGCAGGGTCAGCGCCGCGCTGATGATGGCGCGACGGGTGGCTTCCTTGCGTTCCTCGCGCGAGGGCCGCTCCGGCCGTTCGGGCCGGGGCGGGCGCTCGGCACGGGGTGGGCGCGGCGGCCTCGTTCGCCCGGACCGTGAATTCGGCGTACGACTGTTCACTGAGTGTGAAGCGTAACACAACTGGCCGAAATCCCTTGACGAACCGTGAACGGTTGTTCACTGTGTACATATGTTCACTCAAACGTTGACACGGCGGGTACTGGGCTCCAGCCTGGTCGACCTGCTCACCGGCCCCCATGGGGTCGACCGCTACACCGAACTGGTGTCGCCGACCTGGACCTGCAACGATGCCCGCGCCCGGGTGGTCGCCGTCCGGCGCGCCACCCCGCGCAGCGTGACCCTGCTGCTGGAACCCAACGACGCGTTCGGTGGCTTTCAAGCCGGCCAACACATCAACCTGTCCGTCGACATCGACGGACGCCGGCGCACCCGCTGCTACTCGCCGGCCAGCGCCGAGGGGCAGCGGCTCATCGAACTGACCATCGGCCGCCACGCGTCCGGCCTGGTCTCCGAGCACCTGTACCGCAACGCCCGGCCCGGCATGGTCGTCGGCCTGGACTCCGTCGGCGGCGACTTCGTGCTGCCGGCGATCCGGCCCCGGCGCATCCTGCTGATCTCCGGCGGCAGCGGAATCACCCCGGTGATGTCGATGCTGCGCACGCTGATCGCCGAACGCTATGCCGGCCGGGTGACCTTCATCCACTACGCCCGCACCCCCGAGGAGGCGTGCTATCGCCAGGAACTGGCCGAGATGCCGCGGGTGACGGTGCTGCACGGCTACACCCGGGCACCCGAAGCCGGCGATCTGCACGGGCATTTCGACGCCGAGCACCTGGCGGCGGCCACCCCGGAACCGGACGCGGTGTTCGTGTGCGGTCCGCCGGCGCTGGTGGCGGCCGTGCGCGAACAGCGGCCCGACGCCATCTCGGAAAGCTTCGTGCCACCGGAACTTTCGGCGGACCCTTCCGGCGGGCGCGTGACATTCCTCGGCAGCACCATCTCGGTGGCCGACGACGGGCGGCCACTGCTGGAACAGGCCGAATCAGCCGGGCTGCAACCGGCCAGCGGATGCCGAATGGGCATCTGCCACAGCTGCACCTGCCGCAAAACCGGTGGCACGGTGCGAAACCTGATCACCGGGGCGCTCTCCACCGCCGAGAGCGAAGACATCCAGATCTGCGTGTCGGTGCCCGTCGGCGACGTCGACATCGACCTGTAAAACCAAAGGAGCCAACCATGACACAGTCAGTCCTCGAGCGCTCGCAGACCGAGCAGCCGCAGGTGCTCACCCGCTCAGACCTCCCGCCCAACCTCGACGCCTTCGGCGCCGAACTCGACGCCATCCGCCAGGGTGTGCTCGACGACCTCGGCGAACGCGACGCCGACTACATCCACCAGATCATCAAGGCCCAGCGCACGCTGGAGGTCGGCGGGCGCGCGTGTCTGTTCTTCAGCATCATCCCGCCGGCCTGGCTGGCCGGCACCGTCATGCTGGGACTGTCGAAGATCCTCGACAACATGGAGATCGGCCACAACGTCATGCACGGCCAGTACGACTGGATGGGCGAACCGGCGTTGTACGGCAAGCACTTCGAGTGGGACACCGCCTGCCCGGCCGATCAGTGGCGGCACTCGCACAACTACATGCACCACACTTACACCAACATCGTCGGGATGGACCGCGACGTCGGCTACGGCATCCTGCGGATGAGCGACAAGCAGCCCTGGGAGCCCTACTTCCTGGGCAACCCGCTGTATGCCTTCCTGCTGATGGTGCTGTTCCAGTACGGGGTGGCGGTGCACGAGATGGAGACCGAACGCATCCGCGCCGGAGAGATCGGGTTCGCCGACAAACGCGAGATGCTGCGGGAGACGTGGCAGAAGGTCCGGCGTCAGACCCTCAAGGACTACGTGGCCTTCCCGCTGCTGGCCGGCCCGTTCGCGCCGCTGGTGTTCGCCGGCAACCTGACCGCCAATCTGATGCGCAACGTGTGGGCCTACACCATCATCTTCTGCGGGCACTTCCCCGACGGCACCCAGGAATTCACCGTCGAAGAGGCCGAGAACGAGTCACGCGGCATGTGGTACTACCGCCAGATCCTCGGGTCGGCGAACCTGACCGGCGGCAAGTGGTTCCACATCCTGACCGGCAACCTGTCCTTCCAGGTCGAGCACCACCTGTTCCCGGACCTGCCGGCGCACCGCTACGCCGAGATCGCCCCGCGGGTGCGCGAGATCTGCGAGCGCTACGGCGTCCCGTACAACAGCGGCCCGCTGCTCAAGCAGTTCGGCAGCGTGGTGCGCAAGATCTGCAAGCTGGCGCTGCCCTGGAACTGAGGGGGGCTACTCGACGCCGACGGTGACCTCGGTCGATTTGATGAACACCGTCGCCGGCTGACCGACCTTGAGGTCGAGGTCCAGGGCGGCGTCGCGGGTGACCGACGAGGTGATCACCTGGTCGCCGCCGTCGAGCCGGATCTTGACCACGGCCATCACCGAACCGACGTCCAAATCGGCGATGGTTCCGGTGAGTTGGTTGCGTGTTGAGAGTTGCATGGCGGTCCTCCGGATTCTCCGATACGCCTGACGGCTCAACGGTAGATCAGCACCGGGGCCCAAGCAGGGCAATCGACGCATCGACGGCGGGGTCGACGATGGCACCGATGTCGGTGCCGTCCTCGACGGCCAGCGCGGTCAGCTCGCGCAGCCCACCCAGCAGGATCACCGCCAGCGCCGGGCTCAGTCGCGGCAGCTCGGCGCGGCGAAAACCCGGACTGCCGCTGAGCTCGACGAGCAGGTTCGTCATCAGCTCCAGGCCGCGCCGCTGGGCCGGTCGGGCCACCTCGCCCAGCGACGGCAACTCCCGGATCCAGCTCAGCGTGATGGCCGGCCGGGCCCGGATCTGAGCGACGTAGGCCTGCACCGCCTGGCGGATCTGGTCTTGCCAATCGGCATCCGGATCGACCGCGGCGCGAATCCGCTGGGCCAGCGCCTCGTTGTCGGCGCGCAACAGCTCCAGGAAGCACTCCTCCTTGCTGGCGAAGCGGTCGTAGAAGGTGCGCTTGGAGGTGCGCGCGGCACGCACGATGTCGGCGACGGTGCTGGCCCGGTAACCGCGTTCGGCGATCGCCTCGGCCAGCCCGTCGAGCAGCCGGCGCCGGAACAGGTCGGCGGTGCCGGCCGCCTCGCCGTTGGCCACCAGTGTCGTCATCGCCGTGCCTCCCTGCCGCGCCCGCGAACCCTTGCCAGCCGCTGGTACGTAAGGGTACCGTGTCCGGCAAGCGTTTGGTACGCCTCGGTACCACCTGTCGCCCCAGGAGGCAGCCCATGACCCAGACCATCGCCGGCAACAGCACGCACACCACCCCGGCGGTCAACCTGCCGCCGGGGCCGCGGCTGCCCAAGTGGCTCTCGATGTTGCTGTTCACCGCGGACCGGCGCCGGCTGGTGAATCACCTGACCCGGCGCTACGGCGCGTCCTTCACCGTCAACAGCCCGATCTTCGGGCCGACCGTCTTCGTCACCGAACCGGACCTGGCCCGGCAGGTGTTCCTCGCCAACCCCGAGGACCTCGGCAACATCCAGCCGAACCTGTCGCGGATCCTGGGATCGGGCTCGGTCTTCGCGCTCGACGGCGCCGAGCACCGGCGCCGCCGCAACCTGCTGAGCCCGCCGTTCCACGGCAAGAGCGTCCGCGCCTACGAGCAGATCATCGTCGAGGAGACCCTGCGCGAGATCGCGGACTGGCCCACCGGCACACCCTTCGAGACGCTGCTGCCGATGAACCGGATCACCCTCAACGTCATCCTGCGCGCGATCTTCGGGGCCGAAGGCGCCGAACTGGATCAGCTGCGGGTCGACCTGCCCAAGTGGGTGACGCTGGGTTCGCGGCTGGTGACCTTGCCGATGCCGGCCCGCACCTTCGGGCGATACACGCCGTGGGGGAAGTTGGCCGCCTGGCGCGCCCAGTACGAGACGATCCTGGACAAGCTGATCGACGACGTGCGCGCGGACCCGAACTTCGAGAACCGCACCGACGTGCTCACCCTGCTGCTGAGCAGCACCTACGACGACGGTACGGCGATGACCCGCAAAGAGATCGGCGACGAGTTGCTGACTCTGCTGGCGGCCGGCCATGAGACCACGGCCTCGACCATGGCCTGGGTCTTCGAACGGCTGAGCCGCTACCCGAACCTGCTCAACGAGCTCACCGCCGAAGCCGACGGGGACGCCAACACGTTGCGGCGCGCCAGTATTCGGGAAGTGCAACGCGTGCGCACCGTGATCGACTTCGCCGGCCGGCACGTCTACGCGTCCAGCATCCAGATCGGCGAATGGGTGATTCCGCGCGGCTACGGCGTCATCGTCGGGATCAACCAGATCCACCAGAACCCGCAAGCGTTCCCCGATCCGGAGCGCTTCGACCCGCATCGCTACCTCGACGGCAGCCCGTCGGCGTTCGAGTGGCTGCCCTACGGTGGCGGCAGTCGACGCTGCCCGGGGTCGACGTTCGCCAACCTGGAGATGGACCTCGTGCTGCGAACGGTATTGCGGCACTTCACCATCGAGCCCACCACCGAGCCGGGGGAGAAGTATCACGGCCGCGGCGTGGCCTTCACTCCGAAGAACGGCGGGCGGATCACCGTGCGGCGGCGAGACTAGGGCCGCCCCCTCGCCGAGAAGACGTGAAAGCCCCTAAAACGGGCGCCAAATGGGGGCTTTCACGTCTGCTCGCCGGCTATGTCTGGCGCTGCAGCTGCCAGTCCGGCCGGATGTAGTGGCAGGTGTAGCCGTTCGGGTACCGCTCCAAATAATCCTGGTGCTCGGGCTCGGCCTCCCAGAAGTCACCGGCCGGGCTGACCTCGGTCACCACCTTGCCCGGCCAGCGCCCGGAGGCCTCCACGTCGGCGATGGTGTCCAGCGCGATCTGGCGCTGCTCGTCGTCGAGGTAGAAGATCGCCGACCGGTAGCTGGGCCCGATGTCATTGCCCTGCCGGTTGCGGGTGGTCGGGTCGTGGATGGCGAAGAAGAACTCCAGCAGACTGCGGTAGTCGGTGGCGGCCGGGTCGTAGCTGATCTCGATGGCCTCGGCGTGGTTGCCGTGGTTGCGGTAGGTGGCGTTGGGTACCTCGCCGCCGGTGTAGCCGACTCGGGTGGACACCACGCCGGGTTGCTTGCGGATCAGATCCTGCATGCCCCAGAAGCAGCCGCCGGCCAGGATCGCTCTCGGGTAATCGGTCATGCCCCTGATTATCCCGGCTCAGCCGGCGCTCGCCAGTGGATAGGAGCGATAGCTGGTCAGCACCGCGCTCGGTTCGCGCCGCGGCGCCGCGAGCGCGGTCAACTCCGGGAAGCGGTCGAATAGGGCGAGCAGGCCCGACCGGATCTGCATGCGGGCCAGCGGGGCGCCCAGGCAGACATGCGGGCCGAACCCGAAGCCCAGGTGGCCGGTCTGCGGCCGGGCCAGATCGAGCCGGTCGGGATCGGCGAACACCGCCGGGTCCCGGTTGGCGGCCGCCAAGCCGAGCAGGATCGGGGCACCGGGGTCGATCACGGCGTCACCCACGTCGATCGGAGCTTCGGCCACCCGGGAGATCATCTGGGCCGGGCTGATCAGCCGGACCAGCTCATCGACGGCGTGCGGGGCGGCCAGCAGCTGCCGTTGCCCGGGGTTGTCGATCAGCAGCGCCACCGCCCCGGTGAGCACGGCGGTGGTGGTGTCGTGCCCGGCCGAGAGCAGGAAGATGGCGTTGTGCAGCAGTTCGTCATCCGAGAGCGGCAGGCCGCTGGTGGCCACCACCGACAGCAGGTCATGGCCGGGGTCGGTGCGGCGCAGCTCCAGTAGGTCGGCGAGCAGGGCCTTCATCCCGGCGGCGGCGTCGTCGGCGGCGGTGAACACCGAGCGGGGTGCGGCCGGTTCCAGGGCGCCGATGAGTGCCATCGACCAGGCCGCCATATTGTCCAGTTCGCTGTCGGGAACCCCCAGCAGGGTGGCGATCATCCCCAGCGGCAACGGTTTGGCGAACTCGGCCACCAGGTCGAACCCTCCCGCGTCCAGCCCGGCCGCCAATTGCCTTGCCCGGGCGGCGACTTGCGGTTCGAAGGAGGCCAGCGCCCGCGGGGTGAACGCCCGCGACAGCGGGGCCCGCAGCCGGCGGTGATCGTCGCCGGAGCGGTAGAACAGGTTGTGCTCCACATGGGTCAGATACGGCCGAGAAGGATCGAGTTTGCCGCGGTACAGGTTTCGCCGGTCGGTGCCGGCCCGTTCGTCGCGCAGCATCGCCAGCACGTCGGCGTAGCGGGTGAGCACCCACAGTCCCTGACGGTTGTGGTGCACCGGGTCGGCGTTGGCGAACCGGCGCTGGTACGCCAGCGGATCGGCATGCAGCTCCGGATCGCGGAAGTCGAAGTCGAGCATGCCCGTCAGGTGCGTTCCGCGATCCAGGACGCCACCAGGTCCGCGCAGACGCCGCGGCTGTCCGCCGGCTGCTGCAGGTAGTGGTCGCCGGCGATGAAATGCAGTTGTTTGTCGGTGCTGGCCAGCGAGTCGTGGATGTGGTGGGCGTCGCTGGGGAACACGCCGGTGTCAGAGGTGCCCTGAATAACCAAGGACGGCAACGTGATCCGGCCCAGGTGCGGGGCGCCCTGGCAGAACGAGGTCTGCAGGCTCCACATCGACAACCAGGTCCGCAGCGTGCAGTGCGCGGCGATGTTGTACGGCGCGCGGTTGGCCCGCCGCGGATCCCCCAGGTAGCACTGGTTCAGCGGGCGGTCCGAGGGGTCGAGCGCGGGGTCCAGGTAGCGCAGGTCGGCCCAGACCCGATGCACCGAGAAGGACCGGTCGTAGGTCCCGGCCGCCTTCAGCCGGGTCAACTCGGCCTGCGCCCAGGCGGTGATCCGGTCGTTGCGGTCCCGCTGGGCCTGGCGGTAGCGGGCGACGAATTCCGGGGTGTAGGGCGGCGGGTTCTGCTCGGCGTACATGTCCAGGGCCGGATCGCAGGACAGCGGATCGGATTCGTCGGTCACCGACGGGTCGATCCACGCCGTCAGCACCTCCGGGCGCCCGGCGTGCGCCTGGGTGGACACATACAGGTCGCCGGGCGGCAGCGCGTTGACCGCATCGGGCACCGGCCCGCCGCCGACTGCGGTGATGTGCGGGTCGACGGCCTGCGACTGGTAGGCCGCCATCAGCGATCCGCCGCCGGAGTTGCCCAGCAGCACCACCACCTCGACACCGGCCTGCTCGCGCAGCCAGGCCACCCCGGCGGCGATGTCCAGCAGGGCGTGTTCGAGCAGGAACAGCGACTCGCCACTGCGATACCGGGTGTTCCAGCCGAGAAACCCGTAACCGCGTTCGGCCAGCAGCGGCGCCAGGTAATGCTCGGCGAAGTCGACGTTGTAGTGGCTGGCGATGACCGCCACCTTCGGCGTGACGCCGGCCGGGGTCCAGTACAGGCCCTGCGCCGGGTGATAGCCGGCCGGGTTCACCGCTCCCGATGCCGAAGTGAGCGAAACGAATTCACGCGTTACCGCCACTGCACTACTCCTTTGGTCAGGGTCCGTCACCGCGCCAGCTCACCGAGCGGTACCAGGTGTCGGTGAGCGTCTTGATCGCCGCCTCGTCGTCGAGTTCGCGGCCGGCCACGTCGCCGCCGGCCACCAGCCAGATGTAGGTGAAGTGGTTGAGCATGGCGACGATGGCCGACCCGACCAGCTCCGGGTCCGCATCGGGCGCATAGCCTTTGCGCTGGGCCATCCGCACCGTCTGCGCCACCCAGTCGATCGCGTCGGCGCACATCTCTCGCCAGCGCCGGGCGAACTCGTCGTTGATCATCGCCAGCTGGAAGACCCCGACCATGACCCCGCGGTGTTCGCGGTAGGTCTCCCAGTGCGCCCGCACCGATTCCTCGATGATCTGCCGCAGATCCTGGCCCGGGTGCAACGCCTGCACCGCACGGCTTTTGGCCAAGGCCCGGAAGTCCTCGGCCAGCGAGGCCAACAGGTCTTCTTTGGACTCGAAGTAGTGGTAGAACGACGCCGGCGAGCGCCGTGCCGTCGAGGTGATGTCGGTGATCGTCGTCTTGAAGAAACCCTTGGCCGCGATCACCTCGCGTGCCGCCTGCTCCAGACGGGCCTGGGTGTCGCGGCCCCGGACGGTGGGACGGTTGACCGCCGACGTCCCGGGCCTCATGCCGGTTCCGTTGCATGCAGGTCGGCCACCAACTCGGCCAGCCGGCGTTCGCCATCCGGGGTCTGACCTCCGGCGTCGAGGAAGCGTTGCATCGTCGCCGATGCCGCACCGCGGCCGAGCACCCGGGCGAATTCAAAGCGCTCCACCGCCAGGCCCGCGGCGACATCCGGGGCGGCCAGGGTGGCCTTGACTGCGGCGATGTCCGCCAACGGTACCGACGCGACGCGCGCCACCAACCGGTCCAGGAACGGCGCGAGGTCGGCTGCGTCCAGGGCCCGGTTGACCAGCCCGTAGCGTTCGGCCAGCTCGGCGTCCAGATCGTCGTGGCCGAGGATGACCTCCAGTGCCCGGCCCCGCCCCAGCAGCCGATGCAGGTGTTGTGGACCTGAACCGGCCGGAATGACCCCAATCCCGGTCTCGACCTGGTTGAACACCGCCCGGCCGGTGACCGCGAACCGCACATCGAGGTTGACCAGCAGCTCCATCCCGCCGCCGGCCACCCGCCCGGCGACCACTCCGATGGTGACCTGGTCGAGCGCCCGGAACGCGCCGACCAGGTCCTGGAACGAGCCGACCGCGGCTTCGGGGTCCGTCGCCGACGCCTGCAACAGCGCCAGGTCGACGTGGGCGATGAAGAAGTCCGGGTTGGCGCTTTCCAGCACTACTACCCGGACGTGATCGCCCGCGGCCCGCAGCCATTTCACCAGCCGCCACAGGTCGCCCATCATTGCGGCGTCCATCAGGTTGATCTCGCCGTGGTCGATGAGTACCCGGGCCACCGGCCCGTCCTGGGTGACGGTGAGTGTCGTCAGCGAATCGAGGCCCATGGGTGGCCTGCTCAGCCGAGCTGGGTGGTGGTCGAGCTTGATGTGACCACCTTGGGGTCGGCCGCCCGCTCGGTGCTGGTCAACAGCGCCAACGCCTGCTTGCGGTCGGGCTCGAAACCGGGTGTGTCCCGGCACAATTCGACCATGATGCCGTTGGGGTCCAGGTAGTACAGCGAGTGGCACCAGCCGTGGTCGACGTCCATCAACGCCTTGACCCCGGCCGCGTCCATCCGGGCCCGGACTTCGTTCTGCTTCTCCTCGGTGGCTCGGAAGGCCACGTGGTTCACCCACACCGGCAGGCCGTTCGGGCGGGACAACGAGCTCGACCAGTCGGGTTTCTCCCCGACGCCGTGCAGGTCGAAGAACGCGATGCACGAGCCGTCGCCGAGGTCGTAGAACACGTGCCGGAAGTAGCCGTCCTGCAGGCGTTCAACCTCGGTGTGCACCAGCGGGAACCCCAACAGGTCCTCGTAGAAATGATGAGTCGCTTCCAGGTCGGCGCAGGCGTAGGCCGCGTGGTGCAGGCCGACGGCCGGTTTGCTGGGCGTCACGGGGGATCTCCTCCTGGCCGGGTCGGGGCGACGGCGTCACCGTAACACCGATCCGAATATAAACCCAGATTCGAATGTGGGCCCTCTCGACAACATCGCTAGAACGTGTTCTAGTTCTTGGCATGTCGAACCCGCAGTTCAGCCGCGCGGAGCTCGCGGCAGCATTCGAGATCTTCGAGCAGACCGTCGCCCGGGCCGCCGAGACCAAGGACTGGGACGCTTGGGTGAGCCACTACACCCCCGACGTCACCTACGTCGAGCACGCCATGGGCACCATGCACGGCCGCGATGAGGTGCGGCCCTGGATTCGCCAGACCATGTCGACGTTCCCGGGCAGCTACATGACCGAGTTCCCGGCGCTGTGGTCGGTGATCGACGAGGACAGCGGACGCATCATCTGCGAACTGGACAATCCGATGCGCGATCCCGGCGACGGCACCGTCATCAGCGCCACCAACATCTCGATCATCACCTACGCCGGCGACGGGCTGTGGAGCCGTCAAGAGGACATCTACAACCCGCTGCGCTTCGTCGCCGCGACGATGAAGTGGTGTCGCAAGGCCCAAGAGCTGGGCACCCTCGATGACGAGGCCGCGGCCTGGATGAAGCAGTTCGGAGGTAATGCGTGAACGCCCATCCCAAGCTCGTCATCGGCGCCAACGGCTTCCTCGGCTCGCACGTCACCCGCCAGCTCGTCGACGCCGGAGAGGACGTGCGGGTGATGGTGCGTCCGACCGCCAACACCATCGGCATCGACGATCTCGACGTCACCCGGTTCCACGGCGACGTCTTCGACTCCGCCACCCTGCGTGAAGCGATGACCGGCTGTGACGACATCTACTACTGCGTCGTCGACACCCGGGCCTGGCTGCGTGACCCGGCCCCGCTGTTCCGCACCAACGTCGAAGGCCTGCGCAACGTGCTCGATGTGGCGATCGAAGAGCCGATCGCGGCCGGCCTGCGCCGATTCGTATTCACCAGCAGCTATGTCACCGTCGGCCGTCGGCACGGGCACGTCGCCACCGAGGCCGACCAGATCGACCGCCGCCGCCTCACCCCCTACGTGCAGTCCCGGGTGCAGGCCGAAGACCTGGTGCTGCGCTATGCGGCCGACGCCGGCCTGCCGGCGGTGGCGATGTGCGTATCGAGCACCTACGGCGACGGCGACTGGGGCCGCACCCCGCACGGCGCGTTCATCGCCGGCGCCGTCTACGGCCGACTGCCGTTCGTGATGGACGGCATCCGGCTGGAGGCCGTCGGAGTCGACGACGCGGCGCAGGCGCTGATCCTGGCCGCCGCGCACGGCCGTAACGGGGAGCGGTATCTGATCTCCGAGCGCATGATCACCAACGCCGAGATCATCGCGATCGCGGCCGACGAGGCCGGGGTGCCGCCGCCGGCGCGGTCGATCTCGGTGCCGATGCTCTATGCCCTGGGCGCGCTGGGCGCGCTGAAGGCCCGGCTCGGCGGCAAGGACGCCGAGCTGTCGCTGAAATCCGTCCGGATGATGCGCGCGGAGTTCGACGTCGACAACGCCAAGGCGGTGCGCGAGCTCGGCTGGAAGCCCCGGCCGGTCGAGGAATCGATCCGGGAGGCGGCGCGTTTCTGGATGAAACTGCGCGCCGCCCGGAAGCGAGGAACCGCCGCATGACCGAACGACCCGTTCACACCCCGACCGCCGAATACCCGATCACCGTGGCCCCGACCGGCCGGCACGTCACCGTGCGCATCGGCGGCGAAGTCATCGCCGACACCGACGCCGCGCTGACCCTGCAGGAATCGACGCACCCTGCGGTGCACTACATCCCGATCGCCGACGTCAGAAGCGATCTGCTGACCCGCACCGAGACCACCAGTTACTGCCCGTTCAAGGGCGATGCCACCTATTACAGCGTGACCACCGCGACCGGACAGACCGTTGCCGATGCGATCTGGACCTATGAGCAGCCGTTCGAGGCGGTCGCCGCGATCGCCGGGCACGTCGCCTTCTACCCGGACAAGGCTGACATCAGCGTCGACGGAACTTAGATTCCCAGCACCTCGGCCGCAAAGCGCGTCTCGGTGTACTCGCGCACCGACACGATCCGGCCGTCGTGGGTGTCGACGATGAACACCAGCGGGCTGTCGTAGTGGCCCCCGTCGGCGGTGACGCAGTCACCCTGCGCTTCGATCACCACGGTCTCGTCCTCGTTGATGCACCGGAGCAGATCCAGGGTGACCTGCAGCCCGCGGCGGCGCTGCTCCACCTCCTGGCGCAAGGTGGCCTTGTCGACCGCCTGGCGGGTCAGGATGCTCCAGTAGGTGAAGTCGTCGCTGACCAGACTGAAGGTCTCGTCCAAGTCGTCGTCGTCGCCACAGATGCCCTGCAGGAACATCCATGCCAATTCCGCTTGCGGATCGTCGAACGGGGTGGCCACTCCCTCATGGTGGCGCGGCGACGCGAACCGGTCAACGTGCAAACGGCGTCCCTATGATGACGTCATCAACAGTTCGCTTCGCCGTACCGTCACCTTCTCCGGGCCGGCCAGCCCAGCACTGACCCTGTCCCCGCTGCGCCGCGGCCCCGGCGATCCCTGCCTGCAGATCGTCGACGGCGCTATCTGGCGGACCAGCCTGATGCCCAGCGGTCCGGTGACCGCGCGGATCACCCGGGCGGCGCCCGGCGCGGTGGACTGCCAGGCGTGGGGCGCCGGCGCCGCGGAGTTCCTCGACGGCTCCCCGGGGTTGTTGGGCGCCGACGACGACACGTCGGGCTTCGCACCGACCGAGCCGACGGTGGCCGCCGCGCACCGGCGCCTGCCGCACCTGCGGCTGGGCCGCACCCAGCGGGTGCTCGAAGCGCTCATCCCGGCCGTCCTGGAACAGCGGGTGCCGGGCACCGATGCGTTCCGGGCCTGGCGGGTGCTGGTCACCGAGTTCGGCGCACCGGCGCCCGGTCCCGCGCCGGTGCGGATGCGGGTGCCGCCGCCGGCCGAGGTGTGGCGGGCCATCCCGTCGTGGAAGTTCCACCGCGCCAACGTCGACGGCGGCCGGGCCCGCACCGTCGTGCGCTGCGCGCAGCGGGCGGCGTCGCTGGAGCGGCTGGTGGACCGGCCGGCAGCCGACGCCCGGGCGGCGCTGATGTCGCTGCCCGGCGTCGGCGTGTGGACTGCGGCCGAGACGGCGCAGCGTGCCTTCGGCGACGCCGACGCGCTGTCGGTCGGCGACTACCACGTCGCGAAGATGATCGGCTGGACGCTGCTCGGCCATCCGATCGACGACGACGCCATGATCGACCTGCTGGAGCCGATGCGCCCGCACCGGCACCGGGTGGTGCGGTTGCTGATCGAGAGCGGGCTGGCCGTCGAACCGCGGCGCGGACCGCGGCTGCCGGTGCAGCGGATCAGCTCGCTGTGAACGGCTGCTTCGGGGTTGCGGTGCTCGCGGCGGCGAACCGGCCCGAGTCGAGGGCCTCGAGCAACTGGCCGGATATCCACTCGATTGCGGCACTGTCGCGCGGCAGCAGCGCCTGTTCGTAACCGACCAGCAGGTACATCGCCCAGCTGGCGAACAGGTGCGCCGGACGCGTCTCGTGCAGGACTTGCAGCGCCGACTCGTACATGATGTCGAAGCGTTGCCGGTCCACCTCGGCCTGCACCGCCTGCACCGCCGGGTCCGCCGAGCTCCAGGCCCGGATCGCGGCCTCCGCGCCGTGCGGCAGTGCCAGGGCGATCTGGATCAGATTGACGATGCGTTCGCGCGGGTCGGGGAGGGCCCGCACGAACTCGACATGCGCGACGGTGCGGGCCTCCAGCCAGTGCTGAATCAGGTCGCGGGTGTAGACCGGCCAACTGGTGAAATAGTGGTAGAACGAGCCCGTCGTCACCCCGAGCCGGTTGCACACCTCGGCCAGCTTCAGGCCGCCGTAGCCCATTTCGGACAGCACATCGAGACCTGTCTCGAAATATGCCTGTCGGGAAAGGACCGCGCCCATAAGTAAACTTTAGTTCGCTAGCGCCTGTGGCGGTACTCATCGCCGGATACAGAAGTTAATGATCGTAATGCAGAATTTACCGACGAGTAACGGGTGCGGTGTCAGAATCTCTCCATGCAGGAAGCCGCGTTTCACCGGCTCGGACGCCCTCGCGGCGCCCGGTCGAATGTGACCCGTGAGCGCATCGTCATCGCCGCCAGCGGCGTCTTCGGGGAGTTCGGTTACCACGCGACGACGTTCCAGGCCGTCGCGGCTCGCGCGCACCTGACCCGGCCGGCGATCAATCACTACTTCGCGAGCAAGCAGCTGCTCTACCAGGCGGTACTGACCCGCAACGAATCGATTCTCGAGCACGCGGTCGGGCTCGCGCGCACCGAAACCGGTCTGATCGCGCGGCTGGCATCGGTGATCTACGCATTCGCCCAACTCGGCGAAGAGGACCGCACGGCCGCGTCATTCGCCGTCACCGCGGTGCTGGACGCGCAGCGTGACCCGGAACTGCGGCTGTTGGTCGGTGATTTGCAGAGCCCCACCCGCGAATTCCTCACCGAGTCGCTCACCGAGGCCATCGCCAGCGGAGAACTCGTCACCGCTGCGACGGTCGCCGACCTGACCGAGACGCTGCTGGCCGTGCTGTGGGGGATCGGGTTCTACATCGCCGCACTCGGCGACCACGACGAGTCGGCCGCGGTCATCGCCTGTATGCAAGCCCTGCTGGGCAATCGGCTCTGGCAGCTTCACCTGCCCGGCGCGCCGGCCCCCGCCGGAAGCGGTGAATAGCTCACCTAACTTTTTCGGTAGCATGGCTTGCGACAACGCCGCCGAACAAGCGAGGTAACCGGATGAGTTCACTGCGTACCCATGACGACACCTGGGACATCGCCACCAGCGTCGGCTCGACGGCGGTGATGGTGGCGGCTGCCCGCGCGGTCGAGAGTGACAGCGCCGATGCGCTGATCGCCGATCCCTACGCCAAACTTCTGGTCGCCAATGCCGGCACCGGCGTGTGGGAAACCCTGCTCAACGAGGCGCTGATCGACAAGCTGGAGTCCGTCGACCCCGAGATCGCCGCGGTGTATCACCACATGCGCAACTACCAGGCGGTCCGCACGCACTTCTTCGACGCCTACTTCGCCGAGGCGGTCGACGCCGGTATCCGCCAAGTGGTGATCCTGGCCTCCGGACTGGACTCGCGGGCCTACCGGCTGGACTGGCCGGCCGGCACCACGGTCTATGAGATCGACCAGCCGAAAGTCCTGGCCTACAAGGAGGCGACACTGGCGGCCCACGACGTGACGCCGGCTGCGCAGCGCCACGCGGTGGCTATCGACCTGCGGCAGGACTGGCCGGCCGCGTTGACCGCCGCCGGCTTCGACCCGGCGGCCCCGACGGCGTGGCTGGCCGAGGGGCTGCTGATGTATCTGCCGGCCGACGGCCAAGACCGGCTCTTCGACCAGATCACCGCGCTCAGCGCCCCCAGCAGCCGGATCGCGGCGGAGACCGCGGCCAACCACGCCGACGAGCGGCGTCAGGAGATGTCGGAGCGGTTCAAGAAGGTCGCCGAGCAGATCGGCCTGGACCAGACCGTGGACGTGCAGGATCTGATCTACCACGACGAGGACCGCGCGGCGGTGTCCGAATGGCTCAACGAGCACGGTTGGCGCGCCACCGCACAACACTCCACCGCGGAGATGCGCCGCCTGGGTCGCTGGGTGGACGTGCCAATGGGCGACGACAGCGATGCGTTCGCGGAGTTCGTCACCGCGGTGCGCAGCTGATCGCAGGACAGGACCGGCCATTCAGCGGTAGGAATGGGGTCATGACCACCATCGCTACCGGCGTCGCGGACACCGTCACCAAGCTCCGCGAAACGTTCGCCACCGGGCGGACCCGCGACATCGACTGGCGGCGCACCCAATTGCGCCGCCTGGAGCAGTTGATGACCGAGAACGAGGAGCGGATCGCCGACGCCCTGGCGACCGACCTCGACCGCAAACCGTTCGAGGCCTGGCTGGCCGACAGCGCCGGCACCGCCGCCGAGGCCCGTTATGCGGCCAAACACGTCAAGAAGTGGACGCGCCGCCGCCACCGCCTGCTCGAACTGGCCCAGCTGCCGGGCCGCGGCTGGGTCGAGTACGAGCCGTACGGCACGGTGCTGATCATCGGCGCCTGGAACTTCCCGTTCTACCTGACGTTGGGGCCCCTGGTGGGTGCTCTCGCCGCGGGAAACACCGTGGTGCTCAAGCCATCCGAGATCGCACCGGCCTCCTCGCGGCTGATGGCCGAGCTGGTGCCGCGCTACCTGGACACCGACGCGATCGCGGTGGTGGAGGGCGACGGAGCGGTGAGCCAGGAGCTGATCGCCCAGGGCTTCGACCGGGTGATGTTCACCGGTGGGACCGAGATCGGTCGCAAGATCATGGCCGGGGCGGCCGAACACCTGACGCCGGTCACTCTCGAACTGGGTGGCAAGAGTCCGTGCATCGTGGCCGCCGACGCCGACATCGACGTCGCGGCCAAGCGGATCGCCTGGACCAAGCTGCTGAACTCGGGCCAGACCTGCGTGGCCCCCGACTACGTGCTGGCCGACGCCTCGATCCGCGACGACCTCGTCGCCAAGATCGGCGAGGCCATCACCGGCTTCCGGGCGCAAGAACCGCACGGCATGAAGATCGTCAACGAGCGGCAATTCAGCCGTCTCACAAGCTATTTGACGGCAACTAAGGGAGCGGTGGCGCTCGGCGGTGGCACGGATGCCGCAACACTGCGGATCGAGCCGACCGTGATCGTCGACCCCGACCCGGCCGAGGAGTTGATGACCAACGAGATCTTCGGCCCCATCCTGCCGGTGATCACCGTCGCCTCCATCGAGGACGCCATCGCGTTCGTCAACGCCCGGCCCAAGCCGCTGGCGGCCTACCTGTTCACCAAGACCCGGGCGGTCCGGGAGAAGGTGATCAACCGGGTGCCCTCGGGCGGGATGCTGGTCAACCACCTGGTGTTCCAGGTGTCCACCGCCAAGCTGCCGTTCGGCGGGGTCGGGCCCTCCGGGATGGGGGCCTACCACGGCCGGTGGGGCTTCGAGGAGTTCAGCCACCGCAAGACGGTGCTGACCAAGCCGACCCGACCCGATGTCAGCGCGATGATCTACCCGCCGTATACAGAGAAGGCCTGGAAATTGGCGCGAAGGCTTTTCTAGGGCTGTTTTATCGTGGCGATCGAATCGAGGAAGGAAACTCATGCCCGGAGTGCAGGATCGTGTTGTCGTCGTCACCGGAGCCGGTGGAGGCTTGGGCCGTGAATACGCCCTGACCCTGGCCCGCGAGGGAGCCAGCGTGGTGGTCAACGATCTCGGCGGTGCCCGCGACGGCACCGGCGCCGGGCACAACATGGCCGACCAGGTGGTCACCGAGATCAAGGAGGCCGGCGGGCGGGCCGTCGCCAACTACGACAGCGTCGCCGACGCCGACGGTGCGGCCAACATCATCAAGACCGCGATCGACGAGTTCGGCAAGGTCGATGGGGTGGTCAGCAATGCCGGCATCCTGCGCGACGGCACCTTCCACAAGATGACCTTCGACAACTGGAACGCCGTGCTGCAGGTGCACCTCTACGGCGGGTACAACGTGGTGCGGGCCGCCTGGCCGCACTTCCGCGAGCAGAGCTTCGGCCGGGTCGTGGTCGCCACCTCCACCAGCGGACTGTTCGGCAACTTCGGGCAGGCCAACTACGGGGCCGCCAAGCTCGGCCTGGTCGGCATGATCAACACGCTGGCCATCGAGGGCGCCAAGTACAACATCAAGGCCAACGCGATCGCCCCGATCGCCGCGACCCGGATGACCGAGGACATCCTGCCGCCGGAGGTGCTCGAGAAGCTCAAGCCCGAGTACGTCGCACCGGTGGTCGCCTACCTGTGCACCGAGGAGGTCCCCGAGACCGGTTCGGTGTTCATCGCCGGCGGCGGCAAGGTGCAGCGCGCGGCGCTGTTCGAGAACGCCGGCGCCAACTTCGACACCCCGCCCTCGGTTGATGACGTCGCGGCGCAGTGGTCGACGATCGCCGACCTGTCGGAGGCCAAGTCGGCCAGCTTCTCGCTGCAGTAGGCGAGCTAGCCGGAGAAGCCGAGACCGGCGAACGCGGCGTTGATCTCCGAGATCGTGTTCGTGATGAGCTGGAGCTCGAAACCTGCCGCCAGCGTGTAGATCGCGGTGTTGGCCGCGAACGGCAGACCGAAAGCATCGAGCAGATCACCGTTTTGCAGGTTGGCGGTGAGCAGGCTCAGGTCGTAGGACGGCACGCTGGTGAGCAGGGCGTTGACGATGTCCGAGGTCCCCGACAGCGCGCCGTTGATCGCCGAGGTCGCGCTGGTGAACGCGTCGATGATGTCGGACAACGACGGCAGGGTCGTCGCCGCGGTGTTGGTGACGACGTCCGAGACCGCGGGGGAGAACGCCGCCATCAGCGACGCCGGATCGGCCAGGTCGGCCTGGAACGCCGTCCAGCCCTGCTCAACCCGGTCGACGAGATCGTTGAACACCGTCGTCGGGTCGACGTCGGGGAACAGCCCGAACGGGGTGGCCACGTTGGCCGGTGCGGTCGAGTAGCCGAAGTCGCCGTCGCCGTAGCCGAGGTTGATCAGGTACGTCAGGGCCGGACCCAGCAGGTCCTGCAGCGGTTTCGGCAGCAGCGCCACCAGTGGTGCGGTCTGGTCGATCATGTAGTAGTCGGTGAGGCTGCCCGGCGTGCCGAGCGACGCCGAGCCCGGCAGCAGGTGCGCGTCGGCGATCTGTTCGGCGGTGGGGCCGCTGCCGTCCACGCCCCCGTTCAGGTACGTGCCGTGCAGCGTCCGGATGCCCAGGAAGGCGTTCAGATCGGCCAGGAAGTTCAGCGGGTAACGCGGAAAATCGGCGAAGCCGTCGTACTCCATCGAGTAGATCGTGGTCTGGAAGGCATCCGACGGGGTCACGCTGTCGAAGCTGAAGCCCAGGCTCGGCAGGTTGAGCGGCAGATCGTGGATCTGCCCCGACGTCGTCTCGAAGCCGCTGAAGCGCTCCAAGATGCCGCCGTTGGGTGCGCTCGGGTCGCCGATCAGCAGGAATTGCACGGGCGAGCTGCCGAGGCCTTCGCCCTGGAGCTTCTCCATCTCCAGGCTGGCGATGGTCGCGCTCTGCGAGTACCCGAACACGGTGGTGGTGGCTCCGGCCGCATTGTTGGCCTTGATCCAGTCGTCCAGAATCGTCAGGCCCTGGCCCACCGAGGTGGTCTGCGAGGGAAAGCCGCTGGCATCGTTGGGGTAGTTGAAGCGCAAAACGTTGATGCCGTCGAGCGGGTAGAGCCCCTCCGGCGTGAAGACGCCGTTCGCGAGCACCCCGGGGTAGGTGGTGCCGGGATAAATGGGATGCAGCGGATTGTCGATGTAGAGCCCGTTCGCCGCATCCACATAGCCGGCTCCGGGGATGGGTACGCCGCTGCCGCCGATCACCAGCCCGATCGAGGGGACGGGGGGATCGCCGGCGGTGAGCCGCACGGCCCGCGACTGCACGTCGGGGGGTGCTATCGGACTGACCACGACGATGCCGGCGCCGATCAGGGCGCAGCCGATCATCTGATAGGGGCGGTGTGCAAGTTTCATGAGAAACCCCCTAGATAAACCTAGGTACCGACGTTAACTTTCCGGCTAGCCGGTGGCAAGGGGGAATTTCGGCGCCATTCCTAGCCGAGCAGCGCGGCGCGCAGACCCTCCCGCTCGGCATCGGTAACCCCGCAGGCATGCAGGAAGCCCTCCAGCGAGCCGAAGTTCTGCTCGATCGAGCGGTGCGCGGCGTCGAGATAGTCGGCGCGTACGCCGAGCACCTCGTCGGAGAGCCGGGCCTCGGTGAAGGTCAGTACCTCCGGGGTGATCTCGTCTTCCGCCCGCTGCCGGATCATGTCCATGATCCGGTCCCGCAGGATCGGTACCGCGGTGTTGCTGCGCAGGTAGTCGGCCACCACCGCGTCCCGGGCCACCCCGGCGGCCTGCAGCACCACCGCGACGACGAACCCGGTGCGGTCCTTGCCGGCGAAGCAGTGCGCCAGCACCGGCCGGCCCGCGGCCAGCAGCGACACCACCCGCTGCACCGCCCGGCGGGATCCGCCGAGGGTGGGGAAACGCTGGTACTCCTCGAGCATGTAGCGGGCGGCGACGTCGGCGGCCGAGTCCGCGTCGGGCTTCTCGGCCATCATCTTGCGGAAGGCGTCCTCGTGCGGCGACGAGCTGTCCGGCGACTGATCGCCGGCCAGGTCGGGGAAGGGCAGCAGGTGGATATCGACCCCGTCGGGCACCAGGCCCGGTCCGCGACGCGTCACCTCCCGCGGGGACCGCAGGTCGGCGACATCGCAGACCCCGATCCGCAGCAGCTGTTCGCGGCCGCGATCGTCGAGGCGACTCAGCTCGCTGGACCGAAACAGCCGGCCCGGGCGCAGCGCGCCGGTGGTCTGGGAAACATCGCGAAAATTCCACGCCCCGGGCAGTTCCGGCTGGGAGGTCACGTGGCCACGATAAGACACGGCGTAGATGGCCTCGTCGGGAGACGCAAATGGCCCCCGATCCGGGACGGATCGGGGGCCGGTGCGCGCGCTCGTGGGATCAGATCGGCGGGTAGTTCGCCGGCGGGTAACCACCGCCCCCGTCGACACCGCGCAAACCCCAGGTCAGATACTTGAAAAAGAACTCGGCTTCGTCGGTAATCTCGTAATCCGGATTCGGATCGTAACCGTAACCAGGACCCATGTCATCAACCCCTCAGCTTGGATTGCACCCAGTTTAGTCGGCTCGTCAACGGTCCGACACCGGACTGCATAGAATCCTTCCAACCAGTTGATTGAGACCGGATGACTCCGGCGGCCGAATAGCGAGTGCGCATGCCAAACGACAAGGGCGGGTCGGGGAACTCCGCCCAGGGGCCCTCCCGGCGCGAGGAATTGCTCGCGGTCGCCACCAAGCTATTCGCCGCCCGCGGATACCACGGCACCCGGATGGACGACGTCGCCGACGTGGTCGGCCTCAACAAGGCGACCGTCTATCACTACTACGCGAGCAAGTCGCTGATCCTCTACGACATCTATCAGCAGGCCGCCGAACGCACGCTGGCCGCCGTCCACGACGACCCGACCTGGACCGCGCGCGAAGCGCTGTACCAGTACACGGTGCGCCTGCTCGACCAGATCGCCGTCAACCCCGAGGGCGCGGCGGTCTACTTCCAGGAGCAGCCCTACATCACCGAGTGGTTCACCGACGAACAGGTCGCCGAGGTCCGGGAGAAGGAGGCGCAGGTCTACGAGCACGTGCACGGCCTGATCGACCGGGGTATCGCCAGCGGCGAGTTCTATCAGTGCGATTCGCATGTGCTGGCGCTCGGCTACATCGGGATGACGCTGGGGGCCTACCGCTGGTTGCGGCCCAGCGGCCGGCGCAGCGCCAAGGAGATCGCCGCGGAGTTCAGTACGGCGCTGCTGCGCGGGCTGATCCGCGACGAGGCGATCCGCGTCGAATCGCCGCTCGGTAACGGTGAGCCGGGGATCTCTAAGCAGCCCGCGCTTTGAGGTGCCCGTCCAGGAACTCGATCTGGTCGGCGACCACCCGCTCGAAGGCGTCGCCGACGTAGATGTCGAAGTGCCCCTCGGGGTACCGCTTGATCGTTCCGCGCGGAGCCTTGGCCGCGTAGCGCAGGGTGGGGCCCGCCGGGGCGACCGAGTCGGTGTCGCAGACGCAGAACAGGATCGGGCAGGCCACCTTGGCCGCCATGCGGCCGGGGCGGTAGGTGAGGATCTTCATTCCCAAGCGCGCGGCGACCTCGTTGCGCACCGGCTGCCCCTCCGGCATCAGCTTCAGGTAGCCCGGGTAGGCGTCCGGCGTGGTCATCAGCGCGACCTCCCCGGGGCGTCCGGCGGTGGCCACCATCACCGGCGGGTTGCCGAGCCGGGCCGCGGCCAGGTCTCGCATCGCCAGCACAGAGACCCGAGCGGTGGTCAACGGCGGAATGGTGCGCGCCGAGGCGATCCCGTCGGTGAACGGGCACTGCGCCACCACCGCCGCCACCCGTAGTCGTGCCGCGGTGGCGATGACGTGCCCGCCGCTGAACGAGGTGCCCCACAAGCCGATTCGAGCCGGGTCCACACCGGCCAGGGTGCGTGCGAAGTCGACCGCTGCGGCCCAGTCGGCCAACTGCATGCCCACGTCGAGCAGTTGGCGTGGCGCGCCGCCGCTGTCACCGAAGTTGCGGTAGTCGAAGACCAGGCAGGCGTAGCCGGCCGCGGCGAACCGCTCGGCGTAGGCGTCCAGGCGCATGGTGCGTACCGCACCCAGTCCGTGCGCCATGACCAGCAGTGGCGCCCCCTGAGGGCTCGCGGCGTCCTCGGGCCGGTACAGCCAGGCGCTGACGGGCTCTTTGCCGGATCGGAAGGAGACGTCTTCGCGGGTAGCCATAGGGAGAAAGGTAGCGCGGATGTGGTACACCGGGGCGGTGACAGCGCGTCTGCTGCAGAGCCTGGCCGAGGTGGTCGGCTCCGGCTATGTCACCGACGATCCCGACGTGCTGGCCGGGCGCAGCGTCGACTACACCGGCCGCTACCGGGGCCGGGCTACTGCGCTGGTGCGGCCGGGATCGCCAGACGAGGTCGCCGCGGTGCTGCGGGTCTGCCGGGACGCCGGCGCCTACGTGACCGTCCAGGGCGGGCGCACCTCGCTGGTGGCCGGCACCGTTCCGGAACACGATGACGTGCTGGTGTCCACCGAGCGGCTGAACACCGTCGGTGACATCGACGCGACAGAGCGCCGGGTGCGGGTGGGCTCCGGTGTCACGCTGGCGGCGGTGCAGCATGCGGCAGCGACAGCCGGCCTGCTGTTCGGTGTCGACCTGACCGCCCGCGACACCGCCACCGTCGGCGGGATGGCCTCGACCAACGCCGGCGGGCTCTACACGGTGCACTACGGCAACATGGCCGAGCAGGTCCTCGGCGTCGAGGTGGCGCTGCCGGACGGCTCGCTGCTGCGCCGGCACAGCGCGGTACGCGCCGACAACACCGGCTACAACCTGCCGGCGCTGTTCGTCGGCGCCGAAGGCACCCTGGGTGTCATCACCGGCCTGGACCTGCGGCTGCGGCCGGCACCGGCGCACCGGGTCACCGCGGTCTGCGGCTTCGCCGGCCTCGACGCCCTGGTGGAGGCCGCTCGCCTCTTCCGCGATCTGGACGGGATCGCGACGCTGGAGCTGATCGACGCCCGCGTGGCCGCGCTCACCGGGGAGCGGCTCGGCGTCGGCGCGCCGGTGGGCGGCGACTGGCTGCTGCTGGTGGAGCTGGCCGGTGACACCGACCAGACCGATCGCCTCTTCGGGCTGCTGCAGCAGGTGTCCTGCACCGGCGAGCCGGCGGTCGGCGTCGACACCGCCACCCGGCAGCGGCTCTGGCGGCTCCGCGAGGCGGTGGCCGACGTGCTGGGGGCCTTCGGCCCACCGCTGAAATTCGACGTCTCACTGCCGCTGGCCGCCGTCGCCGGATTCGCCGCAGCGGCGAGCACCGTGGTGGGCAAGCACGCACCCGAGGCGCTGCCGGTGCTGTTCGGCCATATCGGCGAGGGCAACCTGCACCTGAACGTGCTGCGCTGCTCGGCCGCGGCCGAACCCGGGCTGTATGCGGCGATGATGGAGCTCATCGCCGAGTGCGGCGGCAACGTCAGTTCCGAACACGGGGTGGGCAGCCGCAAGCGGGCCTACCTGTCGATGTCGCGCGGGCCGGCCGATATCGCCGCGATGCGCACGCTCAAGGCAGCGTTCGACCCGACCGGCTACCTCAACGCCGCGGTGCTCTTCGGCTAGCTAGCGGTGCTTGATGCCCACCGCCTGGCGCAGCTGGGCGAGGAACTGATCGGAGTCGTCACTGCGAATGATGTAGTGCGAGATGGCAATCCGGATGGCCGCCGCCGCCTTCACCGCGGCATCCGGACCGGACAGCATCCGCTGCAGCCCCTCGCGCATCGGGACGATGATCCGGGAGAAGTCGCCGAGCACATGCTTGGGTTCGATGTCGATCATCCGCACGCCGGTGGAGGAGTGTTGGTAGTCGACGATGAAACGCAGTGCGGCATCGAGTTTTTCGGTGCCCTTGAGGCCCTCGGTGGCCTTGCTCAGGCCGCTGTCGAAGATGTGTCGCTCGTAGCGGGAGAACGCCGAGACCAGTTCCTCTTTCGACGGGAACCACCGGTACAGGGTGGGGCGTGACACCCCGGCTTGGGCGGCCACCTCGGACAGGCTGAGCTTGGTCATCCCGTTGCGGCCGAGGACTTCGGCGGTGGCCGCAAGGATCCGCTGCCGGGTCGAACTGTCGGGGCCGTCCACCGTGCTGCGGGTCATAGGGAGACTTTACAAAAAATAGTGACAGTGTCAGCCGGTTCACCGGCTGATCAGCGCCGGCGCACCAGCACCGACTGCTGAATACCCGCCACGGCGCCCTGCTCGTCGAACAGGGTGCCGATGGTCGTGCCGATGCCGTCCGGCCCGTAGCTGGTCTCGGCGCGGATCCCGATCCACTCGCCGTCGGGGATCCGGTGCACGTGCACCACCAGGTCGGTGTTGAGGAACGTCCACTTCCTGATGTCGAGTTTGGTTCCGACGCCGTTGGCGTCGTCGGCCACCGCGAACAGCCGCTGCAGCGGGGTCATCGCCTCGCCGGCCACCAGGTCGACGATCGGTGAGATCCAGGCCTCGCCGGCGCCGGGCGCCAGCGGCGTGGTCAGCCACCGCCAGTCCAGGCTGTGCACGTAATTGCGATCCCAGTTCGCCTGCATGTTGTTGCTGCCGGCCTCGCTGACCGGACGCAGCGGGGCGGCCGCGGCGTGCGCGACGTCACCGGTGTCCACGGTCTGTAGCCGCCATCCGGTCGCGCGGGCAACCGGGCGGGGACGCTGGTCGGGACCGGGCGCCAGCATCTCGGCGCTGACCAGTTCGATCTGCTTGCCGGCCCGGTCGACCCGCGCGCGGACCCACAGTGCACCCTCGGCGGGCACCGGACCCAGCAGATCGACAGTGACGCGGCTCAGCCGGGTGTCGTCGCGGGCCGCCTGGCGCTCCAGAGCGCGCACCAGCAGCGCCGAAACCGGTGCGGCGTGCTGGATCTGGGCCGACCAGGTGCCGCGCACCAGGTCGGTGGCGCCGAACTTCTCCCCCCGCGGGTCGGCGGCGTCGAGCAGTTCGTAGTAGGACTCGCTCATGGGTTCGCCTTTCAGGGCAGCCCGGCGCCGGGGATCTCCACGGTCACCATGTCCAAGCGGGATTCGCGGGTCCCGATCAGCCGCTTGGGGTAGGCGTCGGTGCTGGACAGCAGAAACAGGGTGCGGCGCTGCGGCCCGCCCAGGGTGCAGGCGATCGCGGCCCGGTCGCCGACGTCGATGCGGTGGGTGACGGTGCCGCCCTGCATGATCCGCTCGAATTGGTGGGCCAGCGTCATTGACGTCCAGACCCCGCCGGCCGCGTCGAGGGCGATGCCGTCGGGCGGCCCGTCGAGCGTGTCGGCGAAGATCCGGCGGTCATGCAAGCCACCGTCGGCGCCGATTGTGAATGCGGTGAGCCGGCGGCCCATCGATTCGGCGACGATCAGCGTGCCACCGTCGGCGGTGATCACCATCCCGTTGGGAAAGTCGAGGTCTCCTGCGACGGTGTGCACACGTGCGTCCGGATCGACCCGCACGATGACGCCACCGGTGTAGGCCTGCGAACCGATGTAACTGCACCCGTTCGCATCGATCACCATGTCGCCGAGGTTGGCCGGCACCAGGTCGCTGAGGTCGGCCAGGGTGGTCACCGTGTCGCCGTCGTAGTGCAGCACCTGGCGGTCCTCGGCGGACGCGATGAGCAACGAGCCGTCCGGGCGGAACCCCAGCCCGGTCGGGGTGTGCCCGGGCAGCGGCACCGTGGTCATCGAGCCCTGCAGATCAACGGTGTGGATCGCTTCGCCAAGCATGTCGGAGAACCACAACAGGCCCTCGAACCAGCGCGGGCCCTCACCGAAGCAGAAGCCGCCGGCCAGCGGGGCCGCCGACAGCGGCGAGCTTGTCTCGGCAAGGTTCACCAGGGTTGCCCTCCGGTCCTGCGGTTGTGGACGCGACCAGGACCACTTTACAAAACGCACCCCAAATGTCACGCTCGCGGAATGGTAGAGGCCACCGACAACATCGAGAAGTCCCCCACCGCGCACTGGTCGGTCAGCGGCCTGCTGGACCTGTTCGAGGTGACGACGGACGGCCCGGACCGGTTCACCGGTGCCACCGGCCTCGCCGGCGACGACGAACGGCAGGTGGTGGAGGGCACCCAGTTGCTGGCGCAGGCCATCGTCGGGGCGGCGAAACGCTTCGGCGACAAGTCGATCCGATCCGTGCATGCGGTGTTCGCCCGGGCCGTGCTGGTGGGTGCGCCGGCGGAGTACACCATCGACGTGGTCAACGAGGGCCGCTCGACGGCCACCGCCGTCATCTCGGTGCTGCAGAACGGCAAGCGCTGCGCGACGATGACGGTGCTCGCCGACGTCCCGTCGGCCGACGTCATCACCCACCACCTGCCCCGCCCGGACGTCGCCTCACCCGCGCAGGCCAACCCCTGCGCGATGCCGATGGAGGGCCGCCAGGTGCGCCTGGTCGACGTCGTCGACGTCAACAGTCCCGACGAGGTGGGACCGCCGGAGCTCTACGCCTGGCTGCACTACGACCCCATTCCCGCTCGCGACGACCTCGCCAAGGCGCTGATCGCTTATTTCACCGGCCATTTGGGCATCTCGACCACGATGCGCGCACACGCCGGCATCGGCACCAGCCAGTCGCATCTGACCGTGTCCACCGCGCCGATGACCGTCACGGTGAGTTTCCACGAACCGGTGCGCTGGGACGGCTGGATCCTCTACGCGCACGAGAGCACCCAGGTGGGCGCGGGCATGTCGTACGTCCGCGGCACCGTGCACACCGAGGAGGGCGACCTCATCGCCTCCTTCGCCCAGGACGGCCTGATCCGCCCGCTGCGCACCAGCGACAACAAGATCGCCGAGCAAGCGCGGCTATAGCCCACCCGGGGGAAGTTGCGCGTATCCGTCGACCCGGGGCAGGTCGAAGCTGAAAAACCCTGCGATCGGCAGGCTTTCGGGCAGCGGCTCGGGGTAACACCAGGCCACGTCCTGCACGACGGTGTCGCCGACGACCGCAGACCAGTATTTCGTGTAGCCCTTGTAGTTGCAGTAGGTCGAAGTCGGCGACGGCTGCAGCAGATCGGTGCGGACGAGATCGGGGGCGACGTAGAGCCGTGGCGCCAAGGCGGTCTCGAACACGATCACGGTGCGGTCGGTGTCCACCAGGGGCACGCCCGCGACGTGCACCCGCAATGCGCGCCGGGTGGGCCGGCAGTCGACCCGGTGATAGGGATTGGGCGGGTAGTGCACCAGCTCGCGGCCCTCCTCGAACCAGGTGTCCACGGCATCCCACGGGACGTGGACGAACCCCGGCGCCTCCGGCACGGCTTGGTGTGGCAGATCGCCGACGGTCTCAGCGGCAAAGGCGTAGGACAGTGGGTGGCCTCGGCGGTGCACCAGCAGGACGCGTTCGGTGTCCAGCACGATGCGGTCAGCGCGGACCGCCTGCACCCGGCGGGGGTGCGGTTCGACGTACACCAGATCTCCGGCGATCTCGGGGGAGAACCAGCCGGCGCGCTCGGTGGTGAGCGGGCCGCGCCCGGCAACCAGACTCATTTCGCCGCACCCCCTTGTTCAGATTGTGACTTTACAAAGTAGGCCTCAACTGTAATATCTCCCAAGAGTTGCGTCACGCGGCTGGGCGGTACCCGCCGGGCCCGGTGATGCCCACCGGATTCTCATGACAAGCTGGGATGATGCGATGACGAGCACCGCTGCGGCGCTGGACCCGCCGGCCGAGGATCCGCATCTGCGCTATCGCCTCGATGTCATCGCGCTCGATGTCACCGCCCTGGTGCAGGCGGCCGGAGGGTGGCTGTATCACCGGGTGGCGACCGGGTGGGACGTCAACGTCCTGCTGCCCCCGCATCAGGACCTCCGGCCGCTGCAGATCCTCGGCGTGCAGACCGCGGACCTGGAGACTGAGCTGGCCGCAGCCACCGGCGACGCGGCCGGACACGGCTTGGCGGTTCTCACCGACGCCTTCGCCGAAGATCCCCGGATCTGCCGGCGGGTGCAGTCGGCGCTGCGGCGCAGTGTGACCGAGGTCGTGCTGTGGGGCGAAGGCTGGCCGATGGCGGTGAATCAGCGACTCAGCGCGGTGCGCCACGTGCTGACCGTGGCGGGCCGGGCCTTCAAGCGCCAAGCCCTGATGGCCGCCGACGCCCGGACCGACGGCCGGATCGACGCTCCGGAGCTGTTCCGCAGCGACCAGAAGCGTTGCCTGCCGGTCAGTTCCGATCTGATGCCGGTCGATTGATGCGCAAGCACTACGACCACACCCTGCTGTATCTGCACGAGACGATCGATCTCGGCCGCGGCCTGACCGCCGACTTCACCGGTGCGTTCACCGAGATCTACCAGCCGATGATGAGCGAGCTGGGCGCGCGACTGTTCGCGGTGTGGGAGACCACCCGCTACAACGGCCACTGGCCGCAGGCCACGGTCCTCTGGGAGATCGACGCCTTCGCCGACTACGCCCGCATCGGTCGGGCGCAGGGCCGCGGCGGTAGCCACGAACGCTCCGCCGCCGAGTGGTCGGCCTACCTCGCCGGCATCGGCGCCTCCGGCGAGGGCCGCATCATGTATCCCGGTCCGCACAACAAGACCCTCTCGCAACTCTGCGACATCGACTTCGATGCCACCCTGGTGATTCAGGAGATCATGCAGACCAAGCCCGGTCGCCAGGATGACTACATCCGGGAACTGGAGCGACTGTACGTCCCGTGGTCCGAACGCACCGGCAAACGCTGGCTCGGTTCGTTCACCACCACGTTCCGCTTCAACGAGGTGATCCATTACTGGGCGCTCGACGGCGACTGGGACTGTTTCGCGCAGCACTACCCGTCCTGGAAGGACCAGCCGCCGGCTGAGATCGTGACCTGGATGAGCGTGGCCCCGGCACTGCGGGACGGCTGGGAGGACTCCATCCTGCAGGCGCTGCCGCCCTCCCCGCTCCAGGGAGGCGCCGCGTGAAAACAGTTGTGGACGAGGACTTCTCGTATGACCCGTTCGATCCGGCGGTGATGGCCGACCCGCTGCCGTATTACCGCGTGCTGCGTGATCACCATCCGGTGTACTACGTGCCGAAATGGGATCTGTTTGCGCTATCCCGGTTCGACGACATCTGGGAGGTGCTCGCGGTCAGTGACGGCACGTTCGTCGCCTCCGAGGGCACCCTGCCCGCGGCCAACGTACTGGCGCAACACAACACCGGACCGGTGCCGGATCCGCCGCTGACACCGCTGCCGTTTCACGCCGTCTTCGACAAACCGATCTACGACGACATCCGCCGGCTGCAGTCACCGGCGTTTCGGCCCCGGTCGGTGACCGACTGGGCGGAACGGATCCGCACGCTGGCCAACCAGCGCCTCGATGAGCTACTGCCGCAGGGCCGCTTCGACTTCACCGGTGACTACGGCGGAATCGTGGTGGCCCAAGTGGTCTGCGAGCTGCTCGGCATCCCGCTCGAGCTGGCCGCCGACGTGCTGGCCGCCGTGAACGCCGGCAGCCTGGCGCAGGCCGGCAGCGGCGTCGACACTGCCGCGGCGCGGCCCAACTACCTGCAGTACCTCATCCCGGCCGTACAGGCCCGGCGCGCCGACAATGCGCGCGACGACCTTTCGATCGTCGACGGCGTGCTGCGCTACCGGCTGCCCGACGGCCGTGCTCTCGACGACGTCGAAGCCGCCACCCAGCTGCTGTGCATCTTCATCGGCGGCACCGAGACGGTGCCCAAGATCGTCGCGCATGGGCTGTGGGAGCTGGCGCGCCGTCCCGACCAACTCGCCGAGGTACGAGCCGACCTGAGCAGCGTGGAACTGGCCCGCGAGGAGATGATCCGCTTCTGCGCCCCGGCACAATGGTTCGCCCGCACCGCTCGCAAACCCTTCACGCTGCACGACACCACCATCGCGCCGGGACAGCGCATCATCACGCTGCTGGCCTCGGCCAGCCGCGACGAGCGCCAATACCCCGAGCCCGACGAATTCCGATGGAACCGCCCGATCACCCGGTCGCTGGCCTTCGGCCGCGGACAGCACTTCTGCATCGGCTACCACCTGGCGCGTCTGGAAGTCACTGTGCTGGTGACCGAATGGCTGCGCCGGGTCGGCGACTACCGCATCGTCGACGACGACGCGACCAGGCTGCCGTCGAGTTTCCAGTGGGGCTGGAACTCCATCCCGGTGGAGGTCTGAAACATGTGGGCCCACCGGCTGATCGCGCCCTATGCATTCGAGCGGATCGACGTGCCCGACCTCACCGAGCATCAGCTCGACGAGGGCCAGGTGCTGCTGGCCTTCGTCGCCGCCGGCGTGTGCGGCAGCGACCTGCCCGCCTTCCGCGGCGCGCAGGGCAGACTGCCCGGGGACAGCGGTGCCCGCGCGGCGGAGAAGAACGGCTTCCCGATCCACGAGATCGTCGGAGACGTGATCGCCAGCCGGCACCCGCGCCACCGCCCCGGCGACCGTGTCGTCGGCTGGGCATCGGGCTTCGACGGTTTGATGCAGCGGGTGATCGCCGACGGCGACGGGCTCGCCGGCCACGACCCGACGCTGGCGCCCGAGCACGCGGTGGGTCTGCAACCGCTGGCCTGTGTGCTCTACGCCGTCGAACAACTTCCCGACCTGGCCGGCCGCCATGTGGCGGTGCTCGGGCAGGGCTCGATCGGTCTGCTGTTCAGTGCGGTCGCCAAAGCCGCCGGCGCGCGGCGCGTCACCGGCGTCGACCCGGTCGACCGGCGCGCTGTCGCCGCCGCATTCGGCGTCGACACCGTGGTGCGGTCCACCAGCGACCGCTGGGTGCATCACCTCGACGCCGGCGACCGGCCGGAGATCGTGATCGAGGCGGTCGGCCATCAGGTCGCCACCCTGAGCCACGCCATCGACGCCGTCGCGCCCGGCGGCACCGTCTTCTACTTCGGTGTCCCCGACGACGACAGCTACCCGATCAGCATGCGCACCATGCTGCGCAACAATCTGACGTTGATCTCCGGCGTGACCCGGGACCGCGCGCGGATGCTGGACGCCGCAAGCAAATTCGCCGCCGAGCACCCCGACCTGCTGGGCAACTACGTCACCCATGTCTTCGGTGTCGACGACGCGCAGGCCGCCTTCGAATTGGCGTCCCGTCCGGTGCCGGATCGCATCAAGATCGCGATCGTCGGATGATGTCGGCGTTGCGTACCGCGCTGACCGAGCAGACACCGCTGTGGGGCGGCTGGATCACCGGCCCGACCGTGCTCGGGCCGGAGGAATTCGCCCGGGCGGGCTATGACTACGTGGGCTTCGACGCCCAGCACAGCTACCTCGACGACGCCGCGATCGCACAAATGCTGCGCTATGTCGAACACCTGCCGATCGCCACGGCGGTGCGGCTGCCGAATGCCGATCCCGCGCCGATCGGCCGGGTGCTCGACGCCGGGGCCGACGCGGTCATCATCGCGATGATCGAAACCGCCGAGCAGGCGGCGGCCGCGGTCTCCGCCGCGCGCTACCCACCGGCCGGAGTCCGCAGCTTCGGTCCGCTGCGGCCCGCGCTGGGCCGTGACCTGACCGCCTTGGAGTCGCGGGCGGACGTGTTCGCCATGATCGAAACCGCCGGCGCACTGGACGAGGTGAAGCAGATCTGCGCGGTACCCGGACTGGCCGGGGTCTACGTCGGGCCCGCCGATCTGGCGGTCTCGATGGGCGTCGACGTCGCCCAGGCCACCACCCACCCCGACCTGCGGGAGGCGATGACCCGGATCCAGCGCGCGGCCTCGGAGTCCGGGGTGATCGCCGCAGCACACGGCGGGTCCGGTGCGGCGGGACGCACTGTGGCCGGGCTGGGCTACCAGATGATCACGCTGGCAGCCGAATCCCAGGCGCTACGCTGCGGGGCGCTCGAGCATCTCAACGAGGCCAGAGGCAGCCACTGATGGGGCAACCGCGAGTGGCTTTGGTTACCGGCGCCGCCCGCGGCCAGGGGTGGGCGATCGTGGAACGGCTGCGCGCCGACGGGTTCGCGGTCGCCGCCTGCGACATCAACGAAGCGGAGCTGGCTGCTGCCGTCTCGGCCCGGGCCGACGACGCGGTGCTCGGGGTCGCGCTCGACGTGACCTCCCCGGCGCAATGGGACGCCGCGGTGGCAGCGACCGTGCAACGCTTCGGGGCGCTGACCGCGCTGATCAACAACGCCGGCACTCTGCACCGGGCGGCGATCGCCGACGAAACCCCGGAGGCTTTCGAAAACGCGTGGCGGGTCAACTGTCTCGGCCCCTTCCTAGGCACCCAGGCGGCGCTACCGCAACTTCGCACCGCCGAGGGCGCCGCCATCGTGAACACCTGCAGCACCGGAGCGATCCGGCCCTTTCCCCAGCACAGCGCCTACGGATCGTCGAAGTGGGCGTTGCGCGGCCTGACCCAGACCGTCGCCGCCGAACTGGCAACGGCCGGGATCCGGGTCAACGCGGTCTTTCCCGGGCCGATCGCCACCCCGATGCTCGACGCGGGCACCCAGCAGCGACTTGCCGCGGTGGCCGCGACCGGACGGCTAGGCCGGCCGGGCGAGGTGGCCGACGCGGTCGCCTTCCTGGTGTCTGACGCGGCGTCATTCATCACCGGCGCCGAACTGATCGTGGATGGCGGCCAATGCCTGCAGATCCGCTGAGCGTCGGCATCATCGGTGCCGGCCCGGGCGGCCTGGCGCTGGGAGTCCTGTTGCGACGCGCGGGCTTCACCGATTTCACCATCTTCGACCGGGAGGACGGCGTCGGCGGCACCTGGCGGATCAACACCTATCCGGGGCTGGCGTGCGACGTCAAATCGCATCTGTACTCCTACTCCTTCGATCTGAACCCGCACTGGTCGCGGCAGTGGTCGAAGCAACCCGAGATCCTGGCGTACTTCGAACGCTGCGCCACCGATCACGGTCTGCAGCCGCACCTGATGCTGCGCACCGAGATCCGCTCCGCGGTGTGGGAACACGACCGGCGCCAATGGTGTCTGACCACCACCGACGGCAATGAGCACCGGTACGACGTCGTGGTCTCGGCGGTCGGCCTGTTCACCCAGCCGGTGCTGCCCGACCTGGCCGAGGAGCAGCCGTTCACCGGCACCGTCATGCACTCGGCGCGCTGGGATCACTCGGTGCGGCTCGACGGCGCCAGAATCGCCGTGCTCGGAACGGGTTCCACCGCGGCGCAACTGGTGCCGGAGTTGGCCCGGGTCGCCGAGAAGGTTTATTCGGTGCAGCGGTCGCCGACCTGGATCCTGCCCAAACCGGATCGCCGCTACAGCTCGCGGGAGCACCGGGTGTTCACCCGCGTCCCGCTGGCCAAGCGGCTGTACCGGATGCGGCTGTGGCTGCGCAGCGAGGCGAACATCTCGGTGATCGAGAACGGCAGCGACAAAACGGCCGAGTTCACCGCCACCGCACGAAAGCTGTTGGACCACGCCGTCACCGACCAACGGCTCCGCGCCGCGCTGACCCCCGACCACCCGCTGGGCTGCAAACGGCTGGTCTTCTCCTCGGACTACCTGCCCGCGCTGGACCGCCCCAACGTCGAGGTGGTGACCAGCCCGGCCAAGGCCCTGCGCTCGCGATCGCTGGTCACCGAGGACGGCACCGAGTGCGACGTTGACGTGGTGGTCTGCGCCACCGGGTACGCCGCTACGGACTACCTCGGCCAGATCGAGGTGGTCGGCGAGGGCGCTAGTCTGCGGCAGGCGTGGCGCGACGGGCCGCGGGCCTACCTGGGCATGGCGATGCCCGGGTTCCCCAACTTCTTCATGCTCTACGGACCCAACACCAACGTCGGCTCCAACAGCGTCATCTTCGTGCTGGAAGCCCAAGCGCGCTACATCGTCCGGGTGCTCAAACATTTGCGGCGCCGGCGCAAAACCTATGTCGCGGTGCGGCCCGCCGCGCTGGCCGCGTTCGTCGCCAAGATCGACCGCTGGATGCAGGGCACGGTGTGGACCACGCGTTGCAGCAGTTATTTCCGGGCGGCCAACGGCCGGGTGGTCACCCAGTGGCCGCGCAGCGCCGGCGCCTTCTGGGCGATGACCCGCCGCTTCCGGGCCGCCGACTTCGTCTTCGAACCCGACCCGGTCAGAACGTGATGACCTGGCGCACCGCGGTGCCGTCGGCCAACCGGTCCATCGCCTCGTTGATGTCATCAAGGGTGATGGTCGCCGACACCAACTGTTGCACCGGCAGTTGGCCGGCGCGCCACAGCGCGACGAACTTCGGGATGTCCCGGGCGGGCACCGACGAGCCGAGATAGCTGCCGATCAGCGAGCGGCCTTCGGCCACGAAGCCCAGCGGGGACAGGCTGATCCGGGCATCGGGTGCCGGCAGGCCGACGGTGATGGTGCGGCCCCCGGGCGCGGTCAGATCGATCGCGGTCTGCAGCGCGGCCGGATGACCGACCGCCTCGATCACCATCGGTACGCGCACGCCGGCGTCGACGGCCTGCTGCGGCGTGTAGGTGCGTTGCACGCCCAGACCGCTGGCCGCCGCGAGCTTCTCGGGTAGCTGGTCGATCGCGATCACCTCGACCCCGTCGTGCGCCAGCACCGTCAGCACCGCCGCCATCCCGACCCCGCCGAGCCCGACCACCGCCACCGTCTGCCCAGCCACCGGGCGAGCCACGTTGAGCACCGCGCCGCCGCCGGTCAGCACCGCGCATCCGAGCAACGCCGCCACCGACGGCGGCACATCCTCGGGTACCGGCACGGCGCTGGTCGCGCTGACCACCGCATGGGTGGCGAAACCGGAGACACCGAGATGGTGGAAGACCGGCTGCCCGGCCCGGCGCAGCCGGATCCCGCCGTCGAGCAGGGTGCCCGCGCCGTTGGCCGCGCTGCCCGGCTCGCAGGGGGTCAGGCCCTCCGTGGCGCACGCCGGGCAATGCCCGCACCGGGGCAGGAAGGTCAGCACCACCCGCTGCCCGGGCGCGATGTGGACACCGTCACCGATCGCCTCGACGATGCCGGCCGCTTCATGGCCGAGCAGCATCGGCACCGGCCGCACCCGGTTGCCGTCCACCACCGACAGATCGGAATGGCAGACCCCGGCGGCTTCCACTCGGACCAGCAGTTCCCCCGGTCCCGGCGGCGCCAGCTCCAGCTCGGTCACCGTGATCGGCCGAGACCGGGCATACGGTCGTGGCGCCCCGATCCGCTCCAGCACCGCGCCGCGGATGGCAACCATGCTGGAATACAACCATGAATGCCGCGGTCCCGCCTGCCCCGGAAGGGTTGACCAGCCAGGACTTTCCGGTGCACTGGCCGGTGCTGACCCGCTGGGCCGACAACGACATGTTCGGCCATCTCAACAACGCGGTGTACTACCAGCTGTTCGACACCGCGATCAACGGGTGGATCGCCGCCAACGCCCCCGACGTCGATCCGGTCGGCATGCCGGAGCTGGGGGTGGTGGCCGAGTCGGGCTGCCGTTTCCTGGGCGAACTGGCCTTCCCGGACCGGCTGGCGGTCGGGCTGGCGGTCACCCGGCTGGGGCGCAGCAGCGTCACCTACCGCCTGGCGGTGTTCCGGGCCCCCGATGAAGAGGCAGACCCGGCCCCGCTGGCCGCGCTCGGGCACTGGGTGCACGTCTACGTCGACCGCAGCACCCGGCGACCGGTGCCGATCCCCGACGGCATCCGGGCACTGCTGGCCACCGCCCAGGTCTAGCGTCGCGCGGTTCGCCGATGGATATGCTCGCCCAATGCCGCTCGTGAGCAAGACCGTCGAAGTCGCCGCCGACGCCGCCACCGTCATGGGGATCGTCGCCGACTTCGAGGCGTACCCCCAGTGGAACGACGAGGTCAAAGGACTGTGGGTGCTGGCCCGCTACGACGACGGCCGGCCCAGCCAGCTGCGCCTGGACGCCTCGTACTCGGGTTTCGACGGCACCTTCATCCAGGCGGTGTACTACCCCAGCGCCACCCAGATCCAGACCGTGCTGCAGCAGGGCGACCTGTTCAGCAAGCAGGAGCAGCTGTTCTCGGTGGTCGAGATCGGGGCCACGTCGCTGCTCACCGTCGACATGGACGTCGAGACCGAGATGGCGATGCCCAAGCCGATGGTCAAGAAGGCCTTTAGCAACGTCCTGGACTACCTGGCCGACAATCTCAAACGGCGCGCCGAGGAACTGGCGGCGGGAGGGTCCAATTGACCCACCCGGCAACCGATCCCGCTGAGCAGCCGTATCGAGCCCGACGCCAGAACTGGGTCAACCAACTGGACCGGCACGCGCTGATGCAGCCCGACGTCCCGGCGCTGCGGTTCCTGGGCCGGACCACGACGTGGGCGCAGCTGCGGAAAAGGGTCGGCGCGCTGGCCGACGCCCTGAGCCGCCGCGGTGTCGGCGCCGGCGACCGGGTGATGATCCTGATGCTCAATCGCACCGAATTCGTCGAGACGGTGCTGGCCGCGAACATGCTGGGCGCGATCGCCGTCCCGGTGAACTTCCGGCTCACCCCGTCCGAGCTCGCCTATCTGGTCACCGACTGCGAGGCGCGGGTGCTGGTCACCGAGACGGCGCTGCTGCCGGTGGCCCTCGGCGTGCGCGAGCTGACCGACACGCTGGAAACGGTGGTCGTGGCCGGCGAGGCCGGCGAAGGGCTGATCGCCTATGAGGACCTGATCACCGAGACCGGGCAACCGCACTCGCCGGTGGACATTCCCGACGATTCGCCGGCCCTGATCATGTACACCTCGGGCACCACCGGCCGGCCCAAGGGCGCGGTGCTCACCCATACCAACCTCACCGGCCAGGCCATGACCGCCCTCTACACCGCCGGGACCGGTCAAGGCGACGTCGCTTTCATCGGGGTGCCGTTCTTCCACATCGCCGGCGTCGGCAACCTGCTGCCCGGCATGTGGCTGGGTATTCCGACGGTGATCAATGCGCTCGGTGCGTTCAACGCCGGCCAACTGCTCGACGTGCTGTCCGCCGAGAACGTCACCGGCATCTTCCTGGTGCCGGCCCAGTGGCAGGCGGTCTGCGCCGAGCAGCAGGCCAATCCGCGCGACATCCGGTTACGGACCATGTCCTGGGGTGCCGCCCCGGCGTCGGACACCCTGCTGCGCCAGATGGCCGAGACCTTCCCGGACACCAAGATCCTGGCGGCATTCGGGCAGACCGAGATGTCGCCGGTCACCTGCATGCTGCTGGGCGAGGACGCCATCCGGAAGCTGGGCTCGGTCGGCACCGTCATCCCGACCGTCGCCGCGCGTGTGGTCGACGAGGACATGAACGACGTCGCCGTCGGTGAGGTCGGGGAGATCGTCTACCGGGCCCCCACCCTGATGAGCGGCTACTGGAACAACCCGGAAGCCACCGCCGAGGCGTTCGCCGGCGGCTGGTTCCACTCCGGGGATCTGGTCCGGATGGACGCCGAAGGCTATGTCTGGGTGGTCGACCGCAAGAAAGACATGATCATCTCCGGCGGCGAGAACGTGTACTGTGCCGAGGTGGAGAACGTGCTGGCCGGTCACCCCGACATCGCCGAGGTCGCCGTGATCGGCCGCCCGCACGAGCAATGGGGCGAGGTCCCGATCGCGATCGCCGCGGTCACCCGGCCCGGTCTGGCCTTGGCCGACCTCCAGGACTATCTGACCGAGCGACTGGCGCGTTATAAGCACCCGAAGGCGCTCGAGATCGTCGACGCCCTGCCGCGCAACCCGGCAGGGAAGGTGCTCAAAACCGAACTGCGCATTAACTACCGAACGGCCCCCGGAGCCGAGTCGGTCACCGCCACAACCGATACCGGCTAGCGCCCTACCGTTGAGGTGGCGGCACGTTACTGTCCGGTAGCGAACCTGTGTAGGTTGCGCCGAATCGATGCCATCCTCACGCAGTCATCAGGTATGGTCCGATGGTCGCCAACGGCACCTTGGGCCGCTATGGTGACGCGGGTCTCGTAGGAACATGGACGGACGGAGAAGCCACTGTGCGACGCGATCCCTTGCTGCGTCGTGACGCGGGGTCTCCGGTGAGGGGGTTGTTGTGACGGCTCCTGCGCGTCCCCGCCTGGCTGATTTCGCCCGTGATCGGCTGCTGCCGCCGCTGGTGATGGTCGGCGGGTTCTTCCGGATGTGCGCGCTGACCGCGCGTGCGCTGTTCGTACCGCCGTTCCAATGGCGCGAGACGCTGCAGCAGGGCTGGTTCATCACCAGTGTCGCCATCATCCCGACCATCGCGGTCGCCATCCCGCTGACCGTGCTGCTGGTCTTCACCCTGAACATTCTGTTGGCGCAGTTCGGTGCTGCCGACGTCTCCGGCGCCGGTGCGGGCATCGCGGCCGTCACCCAGCTCGGGCCGTTGGTCACCGTGCTGGTGGTCGCCGGCGCCGGCTCCACCGCGATCTGCGCGGACCTGGGCGCCCGCACCATCCGCGAGGAGATCGACGCGATGGAGGTGCTCGGCATCGACCCGATCCACCGGCTGGTGGTGCCCCGGGTGATCGCCGCGACCGTGGTCGCGTTGTTGCTCAACGCTCTGGTGATCGTGATCGGCCTCGCCGGCGGCTTCCTGTTCGGTGTCTACCTGCAGAACGTGTCCGGCGGCGCCTATCTGTCGACGCTGACCTTGCTGACCGGGTTGCCCGAGGTGGTCATCTCAACGGTTAAGGCCAGTGTCTTCGGGCTTATCGCAGGCTTGGTCGGTTGTTATCGGGGTCTTACCGTTCGGGGCGGGTCCAAGGGGCTCGGGACCGCCGTCAACGAGACGGTGGTGCTCTGCGTTCTTGCGCTGTTCGCCGTGAACGTGGTGCTGACCACCATCGGCGTGAAGTTCGGAACGGGGACCTGACATGTCGACATCGGCAGTGCTGCGGGGCCGGTTTCCCGGCCTGATCGCGAACTATCACCGTTACGTCGGGGCGGCCGGCCGCTCCCTGGAGAAGAGCGGCCAGCTCGGCTGGTTCTCGGCGACCGCCGTGCGTCAGATCCCCTGGGCGCTGCGGCGGTACCGCACCGAGACGCTGCGCCTGATCGCCGAGCTGGGCATGGGCACCGGCGCGATGGCCGTGATCGGCGGCACCGTGGCCATCATGGGGTTCGTGATGCTGGCCGGCGGCTCGCTGATCGCCATCCAGGGCTTCACCTCGCTCGGCAACATCGGGGTGGAGACCTACACCGGTTTCGCCGCGGCGCTGGTCAACGTCCGTGTCGTCGGGCCGGTCAACGCCGGCATCGCCCTGGCCGCCACCGTCGGAGCGGGAGCGACCGCCGAACTCGGGGCGATGCGGATCAGTGAGGAGATCGACGCACTCGAGGTGATGGGGATCAACTCGATCTCCTACCTGGTGTCGACCCGGGTGGTGGCCGGCTTCACCGTGATCATCCCGCTGTACGCGCTCGCGCTGATCATGGCGTTCGCCTCACCGCAGATCGTCACCACGCTGTTCTTCGGGCAGTCGTCGGGAACCTATGAGCATTACTTCCGGACCTTCCTACGCCCCGACGACGTGTTCTGGTCGTTCCTGGAAACCATCCTGATCGCCGTGGTGGTCATGATCACGCACTGTTACTACGGGTTCAACGCCAGCGGCGGCCCGGTCGGCGTCGGCGCCGCCGTGGGCCAGTCGATGCGCCTGTCCCTGGTCACGGTGCCCACTGTCGTGCTGCTCGCAGCGTTGGCGCTCTACGGCGTCGACCCCAACTTCAACCTGACGATGTGACGGCCATGGCAACCGGGAAGCAGAACAAAATCCAGAGCCCGCCCTACAAAGTGGCGGGGGTGGTGACCTTCGCCGTCCTGGCGCTGATCGTGGGGCTGGTGTACGGCCAGTTCCGCGGGTCCTTCACCAAGACGACGTCGTTGACCATGGTGGCGCCGCGTGCCGGTCTGGTGATGGACCCGGGCGGGCCGGTGACCTACAACGGCGTCCAGATCGGGCGCGTGGCCAGCATCGCGCCGACGGAGCGCGACGACAAGCCGGCGGCGAAGTTCACGCTCGACGTCGACCCGCAGTACATCAAGCTGATTCCGTCGAACGTAAAGGCCGACATTCTGGCGACCACGCTGTTCGGCAACAAGTATGTGTCGCTGACCGCGCCGGAGCACCCCACGCCTGAGCGCATCAGCACCAAGCACATCATCGCGACCTCGGTGACGACCGAGCTCAACACGCTGTTCGAGACGATCAACAACCTCTCGGACCACATCGACCCGATCAAACTGAATCTGACCCTGCATGCGGCCGCCGAGTCGTTGACCGGGTTGGGCGACAAGCTCGGCGAGTCGCTGGTCAACGGCAACAAGATTCTCGACGACGCCAACGCCTACATGCCGTCATTGCGCCGCGACCTCAAGGGCTTCGCGAACCTGGGCGAGATCTACGCCGATGGAGCACCGGATCTGGTCGGGTTCATGGAGAACTCGATCCCTGCGGTCAAGACCATCACCGCTCAGCAGAAGGAACTGGACGCCGCGTTGCTGGGCGCCGCCGGCGTCGGCAACCTCGGGGCGGACGTCACCAACCGGTTCGGGCCGTACTTCCGCCGGCAGTTCTCCGACCTGGTGCCGGTCTCGGCCCTGCTCGACGAGTACAGCCCGGAGCTGTTCTGCGCCATCCGCAACCTTGCCCAGGGCGCCCCGAAGGTCTACGAATTCCTCGGCGGCGGTGACGGTTACGCCCTCGACACGGTCAGCGAGCTGGTCAGCCCGGCCAACCCCTACATCTACCCCGATAACCTGCCGCGTTACAACGCTCGCGGCGGCCCCGGCGGTGCCCCTGGCTGCTGGCAGGAGATCACCCGCGACTTCTGGCCGGCGCCTTACCTGGTGGCCGACACGGGAGTCAGTCAAGCGCCCTACAACCACTTTGAATCCGGATCGCCCTTCGCCGTTGATTACGTCTGGGGCCGTCAAGTCGGGGAAAACACGATCAACCCATGAACATCACCAGAACCGCACTCAAACTCGGCGCCGTCGGCTCGGTGCTGCTGCTCTTCACGGTCGGCTTGGTCGTGGTGTTCGGCCAGGTCAGGTTCGACAGGACGGCCGGCTACTCCGCCGAATTCACCAATGCCAGCGGCCTGCGGGAGGGACAGTTCGTCCGCGCCTCCGGCGTGGAGATCGGCAAGGTCAAGAAGGTGCGCCTGGTCGACGGCGGTCGCCGGGTGGTGGTGGACTTCAACGTCGACCGGTCACTGCCGCTGTACCAGTCCACCACCGCGCAGATCCGCTACTCCGACCTCATCGGCAACCGCTACCTGGAGCTCAAGCGGGGCGAGGGCGAGGGTGCCGACCAGCGGTTGCCGGTGAACGGGTTCATCCCGTCCGCCCGGACCGAACCGGCACTGGACCTGGACGCGCTGATCGGCGGTTTCAAGCCGGTGTTCCGGGCGCTGGACCCCGACAAGATCAACACCATCGCGTCGACCATCGTCACGGTCTTCCAGGGCCAGGGCGGCACCATCAACGACATCCTGGAGCAGACCGCACAGCTGACCTCGCACATCGCCGAGCGGGATGCGGCGATCGGCGAGGTGGTCAAGAACCTGAACGTGGTGCTGGACACCGCGGTTCGGCACCGCCAGACCTTCGACGAGACCGTCGACAACTTCGACAAACTCGTCAAGGGTCTCAACGCCAACAACACCACCCTGGCCAACGGCACCGCCGAATTCGGTAACGCCGCCGGCAATCTGGCCGACCTGCTGGCCGACAACAGGAAGCAGTTGCACAGCTTGTTCCCGGAGGCGGGCCCGGAGCCGCCCGACCGGATGGCTGACGTCGAGGCGCTGTTGGAGAAGATTCCGCGGGCGCTGAAGCTGATTGGACGCACCGGTGTCTACGGTGACTTCTTCAACTTCTACATCTGTGACGCCACCATCAAGCTGCCCGGTCTGCAGCCCGGCGGGCCGGTGCGCAACGTCCGGTTGTGGCAGCAACCGACCGGGAGGTGCACGCCGCAGTGAGGACCCTGGAACCGCCCAACCGGGCACGGATCGGAGTCATCGGCGTCGTCACGTTGGCGCTGGTGACGCTGGTGGGGCAGAGCTTCACCACGGCGCCGATGCTGTTCGCCGAGCCGAGCTACTACGGTCAGCTCTCCGACACCGGCGGGCTGACCGCCGGTGACAAGGTGCGCATCTCGGGCGTGGACGTCGGCAAGGTCCAGGACCTGTCGATCGAGAACGACCATGTGCTGGTGAAGTTCTCCGTCGGCGCGCACCCGATCGGCAGCGACAGCCGGATCGGGGTCCAGACCGACACCATCCTGGGCCGCAAGGTCCTGGCGATCGAGCCTAAGGGTGAGCGCCGGATCGCGCCGCAGGGCGTGCTGCCACTGGGGCAGAGCACCACGCCCTATCAGCTCTACGATGCGGTCTTCGACGTCACCAAGGCCGCCTCCGGCTGGGACATCGACACCGTCAAGAAGTCGCTGAAGGTGCTGTCGGAAACCGTCGAAGAGACCTCGCCGGACCTGAGCGCCGCGCTCGACGGTGTCGCGAAGTTCTCCGACACCATCGGCAAGCGCGACGAGGAGATCACCCACCTGCTCGCGCAGACCAACGAGATCGCCACCGTACTGGGCAACCGCAGCGGCCAGATCGACGCCGTGTTGCGCAACACCCAGACTCTGCTGGCCGCGTTCAACCAGCGCAGCCAGGCGATCTCGGCATTGCTGGGCAACATCGCCTACTTCGGCGAGCAGGTTCAGGGCCTGGTCCGGGACAACCCGAATCTGGATCTGAGCCACGTGTTCAATGAGGCCGCCAACATCACCGACATGCTGGTGCGGCGCAAGGGCGAACTGATGGAGATCTTCACCATCTTGGGCAGGTACCTGACCATCGTCAACGACGCGGTCGCTTCGGGGCCCTACTTCAAGGTCTCCACCTTGAACCTGATCCCGTTCTGGATTCTGCAGCCGTGGGTCGACGCCGCGTTCAAGAAGCGGGGTATCTCGCCGGAGGAATTCTGGCGCAATGCCGGCCTGCCGGAGTTCCGCTACCCCGATCCCAACGGGACCAGGTTCGCCAACGGTGCGCCGCCGCCTGCTCCGCAGGTGCTCGAGGGCACCCCCGAGCACCCGGGGCCGGCGGTCGCACCCGGCTCGCCGTGCTCCTACGCGCCGGCGGCCGGAATGTTCCCGACCCCGGGCAACCCGCTGCCGTGCGCGAACCTGGACCCGAACGCCGGGCCGTTCGGCCCGAGTGGTCCCTACCCGGGTCCGGTGGATGTGCTGACCTCGCCGCCGAACCCCGACGGCATCGGCTCGACACCCGGCATCTCGATCGCCGGCCGGCCGGGCGAGACACCGCCGCTGGTGCCCGGTACTCCGGTCCCCATGCCCGACGCCAACCCCGGGGCACGCTCCGAACCGCTGGGCCCGATGCCCGGACCGGCTCCGGCCAACCCGGGCGCGGCACCGCCGCCTCCGGCGATGGCACCCGGCCCGCCCGCTCCGCCCGGACCGGGCAACCAGTTGCCGGCACCGTTCATCACGCCCGGCGAAGGCGGAAACAGCCAGCCCGGTGGTGGCGGCGGCGCAAGAGGGAGTGAGCGGCCGTGAGTACCGTCTTTGATGTTCGCAACCTGCGACTGCCGGAGCGGTCCCGGACGACGGTGATCGTCGGATCACTGCTGTTGGTGCTGGCGCTGCTGGTCGGCTTCGGCGGCGTGCAGCTGTTCCGCAAGCTCAACAGCACCACCGTGGTGGCCTACTTCCCGCAGACCGACGCGCTCTACCCCGGCGACGCGGTGCAGATCATGGGTGTCCGGGTGGGCGCGATCGACAAGATCGAGCCGGCCGGCGACAAGATGAAGGTCACGCTGCACTTCAACAACAAGTACAAGGTGCCCGCGGACGCCAAGGCGATCATCTTGAACCCGACTCTGGTGGCGTCGCGGACCGTCCAGCTGGAGCCGCCGTACCGGGGCGGGCCGGCGCTGGCCGACAAGGCCGTCATCCCGGAGGAACGCACCGAGGTCCCGGTGGAGTGGGACACGCTGCGCAACGACGTCACCAACATCATCAACAAGCTGGGCCCGACACCCCAACAGCCGAAGGGGCCGATCGGCGAGGCCATCGAGTCGTTCGCCGACAGCTTGAGCGGCAAAGGCAATCAGATCAACAACGCGTTCGACAGTCTCTCGGACGCGCTGACCGCGCTGAACAAGGGCCGCGGCGACTTCTTCGCGGTGGTGCGCAGCCTGTCGCTGTTCGTCAAGGCGCTCGACCACAACGACCAGCAGTTCGTGGCGCTCAATCGCGACCTGGCCACCTTCACCAACAACCTGACCGGCACCGACCAGGACCTGGCTAAGGCCGCCGACCAGTTCTACGCGACGATGACGATCATCAAGGCGTTCCTCAACCAGAACGCCGACCCGCTGGTCAGAACGATCAACAACGCGGAGCAGGTGACGACCGCCATCACCCAGCCGGACGCGCTGGACGGTTTCGAGACCTCGCTGCACGTGCTGCCCAACGTGCTGGCCGCCGTGGGCGAGATCTACCACCCGGCGCAGGGCGCGGTCACCGGTTTTCCGGTGCTGATCAACTTCGCCAACCCGATGGAGTTCATCTGCAGCGCGATCCAGGCCGGTAGCCGGCTGGGCTACCAGGACTCCGCGGAACTGTGTGCGGAGTACCTGGCGCCGATCGCCGATGCGATCAAGTTCAACTATCTGCCGTTCGGTATCAACATCTGGACCAACGCCTATACGACGCCGAAGCAGATCGCCTACTCCGAGCCGCGGCTGCAGCCGCCACCCGGGTACAAAGACACCACCGTCCCGGGTATCTGGGTGCCCGACACCCCGTTGTCGCACAAGAACTCCCAGCCCGGCTGGATCACCGCACCCGGCATGCAGGGTGTGCAACCCGGTCACGACACCGAGCGGCTGTTGACGCCGGAGTCGCTGGCTCAGTTGATGGGCGGCCCGGACCCGGCGCCGGTCCAGTCGCAGTACCAGACGCCGCCCGGCCCGCCGAACTCCTACGACACCGAGCCCGGCCCGCTGCCCTACGTCGGTCTGCCTCCCGGCCAGGCGCCGATCCCGCCGCCCCCGCCGGGACCCAACGTGATCCCCGGCCCGGTCGCACCGCTGCCCCCGCGAGGTGAAGGCTGATGAGACGCAGTATCGCGATGAAGACGGTCAGCCGGCGCGGCTGGCAGGCCCTGGTGCTGCTGATGGCCACCCTGACGCTGACCTCGTGCGGCAGCTGGCGCGGTATCGCCAACGTGTCGTTGCCGGGCGGTCCGGGCAGCGGCCCCGGTGCCTACACGGTCTACGTCCAGGTGCCGGACACCTTGGCGCTCAACGGCAACAGCCGGGTCCTGGTCGCCGACGTCTTCGTCGGCGCGGTCGAGCACATCGAGCTGAAGAACTGGGTCGCGACGCTCAAGCTGAAGCTGAACAAGGACGTCCACCTGCCGCGCAACGCCACGGCGAAGATCGGCCAGACCAGCTTGCTGGGTTCGCAGCACATCGAGTTGAAGTCGCCGGAGAACCCGGAGGGCGAACTGCGCAACGGCGACACCATCGCACTGAACAATTCGTCGTCGTACCCCACCATCGAGCGAACGCTCGCCGGTCTGGCCCTGCTGCTGCAGCGCGGCGGATTGTCGGACCTGGACACCATCACCACCGAGTTCGCCGCGCTGTCCAACGGGCGGGCCGACCAGATCCGGGCGTTCCTGACCAAGCTCGACACCTTCGTCGCCAACCTCAACGACCAGCGCGAGGACATCACCCGGGCGATCGACTCGTCCAACCGGTTGCTGAGCTACTTCGGTGCCCACAACGACACCATCGACAAGGTCCTGACCGACTTCCCGCCGCTGTTCCAGTACTTCAACTCCCAGCAGCAGATCTTCATCGATGCGATCGGAGCGCTGGGTGCGATGGGCGCCTCGGTCAACCAGCAGATCGCACCCGCGCGGGGTGATCTGAACAAGGTGCTGACGAATTTCCAGTGCCCGGGACGCGAGCTGCGCAAGGCGTCGCCGTACATCCCCGACCTGCTGCAGGTGATGATCACCGCGCCATATCACGTCGACGGTGCCTTCAAGGCCGTCCGCGGTGACTTCATCAACACCTCGCTGGTGGTCGACCTCACCTATGCGTCCATCGACAACGCGATCCTGACCGGAACCGGCTTCTCCGGGATGCTGCGGGCACTGGAGCAGTCGTTCGGCCACGACCCGGAGAAGATGATCCCGGACATCCGGTACACGCCGAACCCCGCTACCGCCCCCGGTGGCCCGTATGTGGAAAGGGCTGACCGGAATTGCTGAAACCACAGATTAAGCGTCAACTGGTCATCTTCACCGTCCTGACCGCGGTGGCGTTGCTGGTGTTGGGTGTCTACTACCTGCGGTTGCCGACCCTGGCGGGCCTCGGCCAGTACACGCTGAAGGCGAATCTGCCGGAGGCCGGCGGTTTGTACAAGACCGCGAACGTCACCTACCGCGGCACCATCATCGGCAGGGTCACCGCCGTCGAGCCCACCGAGACGGGTGCGCAGGCGACGATGCAGATCTCCAGCAAGTACAAGATCCCCGCCGATGCCAGCGCCAACGTGCATTCGGTGTCGGCGATCGGTGAGCAGTACCTGGATCTGGTGTCGACCGACAACCCGGGGCAGTACCTGAAGCAAGGCCAGACGATCACCAAGGGCACGGTGCCCTCGGCGATCGGGCCGGCGCTGGACACCGCCAATCGTGGTCTGGCCGCGTTGCCGGCCGGCAAGATCTCGGCGCTGCTCGACGAGACGGCGACGGCCGTCGGCGGGTTAGGCCCGTCCCTGCAGCGGCTCGTCGATTCGACGCAGTTGATCGTCAGTGACTTCAAGGCCAATCTCGACGACGTCAACGACATCGTGAACAAGTCGGCACCGATCATCGAAAGCCAGGTCGATTCCGGCGACGCCATCCATCAGTGGGCGCGCAACCTCAACGTCCTGGCCGGCCAGGCGGCCAGCCGCGATGAGACGGTGAAGCACATCATCCATGAGCTGCCGCCGCTGATCGATCAGGTGCACACGCTGTTCAGCGAGACCAAGGACTCCCTGCCGCAGCTGATGGCGAACGCGTCGATCCTGACCGAGATGGGCAGACGCTACAACCGCAACACCGAGCAGGCGCTGGTGTTCCTGCCCCAGGCCGGCTCGATCATCCAGACCGTCAGCTCGGTCTTCCCCGGCCGGGCGTTGCTCGACGTGGCCCTCGGCGCGTTCCCCGGTCCGGTCTTCCCGATTCCCGTTCCGGGCCTGAGCTTGAACTACCCGCCGCCGTGTCTGACCGGTTATCTGCCGGCTTCGGAGTGGCGGGCGTTCGCCGACACCAGCCCCGCCGAGCTCCCGGACGTCTCCTGCCGTATTCCGCAGGACACCCCGGCCAACAACGTGCGCGGTGTGCGCAACATCCCGTGTGTGGACGTGCCCGGCAAGCGGGCGCCGACTCCCAAGGAGTGCCGCAGCGACAAGCCGTACGTCCCGATGGGCACCAACCCCTGGTACGGCGACCCGAACCAGATCCGGAACTGCCCGGCGCTGGGGGCGCGCTGCGACCAGCCGGTCGAGCCGGGTCACGTGATCCCGGCGCCGTCGGTCAACACCGGCCTCAACCCGCTGCCGGCGGATATGGTGCCACCGACACCGCCGCCTGCGAACGACCCGTTGACCCGGCCGGGCACCGGTAGCGTGCAGTGCAACGGGCAACAACCGAACCCCTGCATCTACACTCCGGGCGGGCCGCCGACGGCGATCTACAATCCGCAGAGTGGCCAGGCGGTGGGGCCAGACGGCGTCGAATACTCCGTCGAGAACTCGATGAACATAGGAGACGACGCATGGAAGGGGATGCTGGCGCCGTTCCAGTGACCACGGACGGGGAACAGCAGACCGCAGACACCGCTGATAACGCCGATCTCCAGGATGGCCCGGAGGCAGCGGACGAGGACACCACAGCCGACGTCACGTCGGCCGAGCCGGTCCAGGCCGACCCGGAGGAGACGGAACCGACGCCATCCCGCCTCGGCCGACGCCAGCTACTGGGGATCTGTGCGTTGCTGGTGCTGTTGGCGGCCGGTCTGACGGCTCTCGGATACCTGAGCATGCGTGATCACGCGGCGAGTCAGGTGATGGCACGGGACAACGCCGAAGCCATCGAGGCGGCGAAATCGTGCGTGCTGGCGACCCAGGCCCCGGACCCGGGTGATGTGTCGCTGTCCCAGGAGAAGATCTTCAACTGTTCGGCTGGGGAGTTCCGCACTCAGGCCGCGCTGTACGCCCAGATCCTTCCGCCTGCGTACCAGGCGGCGAAGGTCCAGGTCGAGCTCACCGAGATGGGCGCCGCGGTGGAGCGCAACAACCCGGACGGCTCGGTCGACATCCTGGTGGCATTCCGGATCAAAGTCGACAATGTCGAGGCCAAGGGCCGCGAGGCCGGCTACCGGTTGCGTGCCCAGATGGTCCGCGAGGACGGCCAGTACCGGATCGCCAAGCTCGACCAGGTGGCCCGGTGACCGAAGCCGTTCTCGACGCGCCGGCCGGCCCGCCGGCGCGGTGGCGTAGCCGCGTCATCGCCTACGCGGTCGACCTGCTGCCCGGGGTGATCGTGGTGACGGCGATGGCCCTGGCGGCACTGAGCTTCTCGAGCGGCGGGCCATGGTGGTGGGTCGCCATGACACTCCTCGGGGTGGTGATCCTGGCGACCGCGATCAACCGGGTGCTGCTGCCGGCCATCACCGGGTGGAGCCTGGGCCGCGCGTTCGCCGGACTCGAGGTGGTGCGCGGCGGCGGAACCACCGAAGCCGTCGGCGCCGGACGGTTGCTGGTGCGCGAAGTGGCGCATCTGCTGGACGCCGTGTTCCTCGGCTGGCTTTGGCCGTTGCGCGACCGGCGCGGGCGTACCTTCGCCGACCTGGTGGCGCGCACCGAAGTGCGACCGGCGAAGCTGCGAGTGCCGCCGGCGAACAACCGGCTGCGGGCGATGGCGGCCTTCGTGGCCGCAGCCGTTCTGAGCCTTGCCGGTGCCACCGCTGTCTACGCGGTGGTCTACCGGACAGAACACAACGCGGATCAGGCCCGCATCGAGATCGCCCGCCAGGGCCCGAAGATCGTGGCGGACATGTTGTCCTACGATCCCGAGACCCTGCAGGATGACTTCGACCGCGCGCAGGCGCTGGCCACCGACAAGTACCGCGAGCAGCTGGTGCCCCAGTTGGACGCCATCCGCAGCGCCAAGCCGGTGCCGAACTTCTACCGGGTCACCGACGCGGCGGTGCTCGACGCCGCCAAGCGCCGCGCGACCATGCTGCTGTTCCTGCAAGGCCAGCGCGGCACCGCCGGAAAGGAGCGGTTGATCAGCGCCACCGTGCGGGTGGTGTTCGCCAAGGTGCAGGACAGCTGGCGGGTGGACGATCTGTCCGTCGTCAGCAAGCCGCTGCCCGCCGAGGGGGACAAATGAGTCCGCGTCGTCGGGTCCAGGCCGAGGACCAGCCGCTGTTCGTGGAGCGCACGGTGCCCGATCGGCGGCTGAGGACGGTGATCGCAGGTTCGCTACTGATCGGCGTCGCCGCGATCGCGATCTGCGCCGCGACGCTGTTCAGCCATGAGCAACACCGCAGGTCGGCGCTGCGCGACGTCGACGCGCTGGCCGCGGTCCAGTCGTTCATGACGATGTTCACGTCGCCGGATCCGTTTAACGCGAACGATTATCTGGCAAACGTCCTCGACCACGCGACCGGGGACTTCGCTCAGCAATACCAGGACAAGGCCAACCAGATCCTGGTTGCCGTGGCGCGCAGTGAGCCGACCACCGGAACGGTGATCGCGGCCGGTGTCGAGCGGTGGAACGACGATGGCAGCGTCAGCATGTTGGTGGCCGTCGAGAACAGCGGCAAGTCGCCGGACGGTAAACATGAGGTCAAGGCCGCAACTCGCTGGCTGGCGACGGCGCAGCAGGAAGGGGACCAGTGGAAGATCAGCAATCTGAACCAAGTGCTGTGACCGAGACCGGCCCCGAGGCGTCGGACGAGCTGGAGCTCGATCCCGCCGCCGAACCGGCCGGCGAGAAGTCGGCCGACGCTACCGAAGCCGAGCCGGACGGCGAAGCCGAGGCCGAGTCTGAGCCCGAGACCGCGGTGGACGCCCGCCGCGGGCGCCGCAAGCTCGGCCTGCGGATCGCGGTCGCGGCGTCGGCGGCGCTTTTCGTCGGGTCTGCGGCGTTCGCGGCGGCCGCCGCACAGCCGTATCTCCTCGACCGGGCCGAGGTGGCCACCAAAATCGACGTCGCCCGCACGGCAGCCCGAGCGATCCACACGCTGTGGAACTACACGCCGGAGAACCTGGACACCCTCCCGGACCGGGCGGCGGTCTACCTCAGCGGCGATCTGGAAGCCCAGTACCGCAAGTTCATCGCTGCGATCGCCGACAGCAACAAACAGGCCAAGGTCACCGACAGCACCGAGATCGTCGGCGCCGCAGTCGAATCGCTGAACGGCCCCGAGGCCACCGTGCTGATCTACACCAATACCTCGGCCACCAGCGAACTGTCCAAGACCATCCCGCAGATCAAGTACCTGACCTACCGGCTGTACATGAAACGCGATCAGAATCGCTGGGTGGTCACCAGGATGCCGACGATCACCTCGCTGGATCTCACCCCGCGGTTCCAGAGCTGACTCATGCCGGTCACCTCGCCGCTGTCGCAACGGCGCACGGTGACGGCATTACTGCTGCTGACCTTCGCCACCGGCCTGGTCGACGCGGTCAGCGTGCTGGTACTCGGCCGGGTGTTCGTCGCGAACATGACCGGCAACGCGATCTTTCTGGGCTTCCTATTCGTCGCCCACGCCGGCATCGATCTGACCGCGGCGGCCGTGGCGGTCGGCGGGTTCCTGCTCGGAGCGATCGCCGGCGGCCGCTTGGTGCGGGCACTGGGACAGCGACCCCGGACCTGGGTCACCACCGCCTTAGGCATCGAGGTGGCGCTGCTCCTGGCGCTGGCCGCACTGGCCGGGTTCGGGGTGCTGCGCTACCACGACGCCAGCAAGCTGGTTTTGATCGTCGGCCTCGCGGTGGCATTCGGCATGCAGAACTCGACGGCGCGCCAGTTCGGCATCCAGGAGCTCTACACCACGGTGCTCACCTCCACGATCGTCGGAATCGGGTTGGACAGCAGGCTGGCCGGCGGGACCGGCCACCGCGAAAAGCTGCGCTACGGCGTGGTATTGACGATGATCGGCGGCGCCACTGTCGGCGCGACGCTGTCCCATGTGGCGGTGGCGCCGGTGATCGCGCTGACCGCGGGCGTGGTCATGGTGAGCCTGCTGCTGTTCCGCTACGGCTAGCCCCTCTTCGCACGAGATTGCGACCATGCAGGGAAATCGACGAATTCGCCTGCGCCAGTGCAATCTCGAGCCGGAAGCGCTGCTCAGACCCCGCCGTATTCCGGGCGCAGAATCGAACTGAGCGCCGCTAGCGGGATGTGCGCCTGGACGTTGCCGCCGTCCATGTACCACTGCATCTGGTTGTACTGGATCGGCGAATCGTGACTGACCGGATAGTCGGGCATGTACAGGATCAACTCGTCGGGGGTCAACGCCCACGACCGGTAGCCGCCGGAGAACACCTTGTCCGGGGTGAACCGCTCCGGGACGAACGGGTAATCCCCGGGCCGGTGCTCCCAGAACGCCCGGTCGAGTGCCTCGACGATGTAAGGCTCGCCGAGTTGCGGGATCGTCGCGAGTGGGTCCACCCCGGGCTTGGTGATGTCGGCCAACTGCAGCCGGCGGCCGCCGGCCCCCATGTCGAAGGTGAACGTGCGGTAGGCGTTGTTGATGTAGGGGCCGTCGGAGTGATAGTCCTCGTGGAAGACCACCGTCAGCGCGTTGCCGTGCTGAAAGATCTCGAAGTTCTCGTTGCCCCAGCTGTCGACGACCATCGAGGCGCCCTTGGCACGCCAGTTGGTGAACAACTTCGACAGGTAGTCGCGAATCGGCGGGCCCGCCACCGGGTGGTCGACCAGCTCCGGCGGCACCGCCATCCGGATATAGCGGGTGGCCAGCCGCTCGGAGCGCACGTCGGTGCTGCAGAAGTGCCCGTCCCAGTCGCCGCCCAGCCCGCTGCAGAAAGACGGGGCCGAGGCGCCGGCCTCGGGTGCGGCGCACACCATCAGCGCCGCCGCCGTCATCCCCGTCAGTAGCCGGGTCGCCCACATAGCTTGCCTCCTAGGGCAATTCGACTTTGCTCGCCAACCATCGACCGTCGACCTTCTGCATCGTCATCTTCATCCGGCTGCGGTCCACCCGCGGGTCCGGGCGGGTGGTGTTGCTAACCGTCTGATTGACCATCAACAGCACCACGACGGTGTCAGTGGACTCGGACTGGACGGCCGAATCCACTACGACGCCTTGGGCCGACGCCTTGTTGTCGATCAGCAGCTGGCGCAGCTCCACACTGGCCTTGGTGTAGGTGTCCTTGAAATCCCCGGTCGCGCCGTTGAGCACCGCGGCGAAATCGTCGTCTACCCTGTCGGAGTCGATGCTGGTCAACACTTGGGCGTAGTCCACTGCGGCGCGTTGCCCGGCCGCGGCGGCGGCGGCGACCCGATGCTGCTGCCACAGCTGGCAGCCCAACCCGGCGACCAGACCGAAGATCACCAGGTAGGCGACTGCGACTCCCGCCATCGCCGGCGTGCGGCGCCGGGAGCGCACCGGTCGAGCCGGCTCCGGCACTTCTTCGGGCAGGTCTTCGGCGGTATCCGGTTCGTCAGCGGTGCTCACCGCGGCGTCTCCTTTGAAACATCAGCGTGGTGGATCGATCAACAGCGGCGGCCCGCCGTACTCGAGAGGAATCGTGTAGCGGCCCTTGGGGGTTGGATCGGTGGTCGCGGCCAGGTCCGCTCCGGGCGGCGGGCCCGCGGTGTCGTCGCCCGGTGGGCGTGGCGCATTGTGAGCGCCGCGCACCAGCACCGACTGGTCGGTGTCGCGGCAGTAGCCGTACAGGAACGGTTCGGGAAAGTCCGCTGCCGACGGGTTGCGCCGCGGCGTCCCGTAGTCGCAGGTGTAGCGCGGGTAGATGTCGACGGTCGCCCACATCCCGTCCTCGTGGATGGCCGAGCTGAGCGCCTCCACCGTCGAACCCCGGTAGTTGGGGAACAGCGCGTTGAGTGCCGGTGTCCGCACATAGAGCAGCTGCGCCGTGGTGACCAGGTTGCCCAGCAGCCCAACCATGGTGTCGGAGTTGTCGTCGAAGAGGCCGTCGACCGACGACAGCATCGCCGGTGACTGATCGACCAGTTGCCGGTAGCCGCCGATCATCGGGTTGACGCCTTTGAGCACCTTGTCGAGATTGTCCGACGTCGCGGCCAGACCGTTGTTGACGTCGCTGAGCATGGTCAGCACTACCCGGCTGGTCTTCAACAGGCTCACCGTCTGCGGCAGAACCGAATCCAGGGTCGACAGCAGGAAGGTACCGCCGTCGACGATGTCGGTGAGCTTGCGCGGGCCGTCCTCGGAGAGGCTGAGTTCGGACTTGATCAGATCGAGCTTGCGCGGGTCGGTCTGGGCCAGCATGCCGTCGGCGTCGGCGAGCAGCTGCGAGATCGGGATCGGCGTGGTCGCCTGATCGCGGGCGACCACGCTGCCGCCGGACAGGAACGGGCCGGTGTTCGATGGCGGCTCGAAGTCGATGTACTGCTCGCCGGCGGCTGACAGACCGGAGACCCGCACCGTGCTGGCCGCCGGGATCTTGATCGTCGAGGCGATGTTGGCGACCGCGTCGACCCCGTTCGGTGTGACCCGTAACGACTCGATCCGGCCCACCGGTACCCCGCGCACCGACACGTCCTGGTTGGCCAGCAACCCGCCGGAATCCGGCAGCGCGATCGTGATCTGGTAGGTCGAGCGCGCCGGATTCACCTGCAGTGCCCCGACGAGCAGGTAGGTGGTCGCCACTACCAGTGTCATCGCCAATGCGAGCCCGGACAGCAGGTTCTTGCGCCGGTAGCCGGCGCGGACCAGGGCCACCAGATGCCGGCTGAGTGCCTCGATCATGGTTTCGGCCCCGGTGTCGGCGGGCCGGGCTCGGCAGCGGCCAACTCTGCTTCCGCCGGGGTCGGGGGTATCGGCGGACCGACCGCCGTCCACGGCTCCTGCCCCATGTCGGAGTCCGGCCCGCGCCCCACCACGCGTTCTTGGAGCCGCCACAGCGCGTACTTGATCGAGCCGGCCATCTTGGCCCAGTCGTAGCGCTTCGGGCCGTGAAACGCCGGGTCGCCCTTGAACCCGGCATCGGGCATCGAACCCCACACCAGGCGGTCGATGCTGGCGTGCACCGAAACGCCAGAGCCGACAGTCATTTTGACGATCGGTGCGACCAGCCGGTTCAGCGCGTACAGGCTGGTGTTGGGATCGGTGGCCACATCGTTCCACGCGCCGGCGACCGTGTTGGCGTCCTTGATGAAACTGTGCCCGGAATCGTCGGTCCCGGCGATCGAGGGGAACCGGGCCAGCTGCCGGCTGGTCGCGCCGAGTTGCTCGACCAGGTCGGCGAGCTGGCTGGTGTTGTCCACCAGCGTGTCGGTCGCCGGAACCGCTGCGTTGAGGACGTCGGTGAGCGCGGCGCTGCGCGCATCGAGTTGGTCGGCGAGTCGGCTGGTCTCGCGCAGTGCCGTCTCGATCTCGCCGGAACGGGCGTTGAGTTTCGTCAGCAGTTCGTTGGACTGGTTGATCAGCTTGCCGAAGGCCTTGCCCTGGTCGCCGGTCGCCTTTCCGGCTCCGTTGACGATATTGGTGAAGTTCTGCACCGCCCCGCCGTTCACCAGCAGCGCCGCCGAGCTCAGCACCGACTCCACGGTGGCCGCCGACGCGGTGGACTCCAGCCCGATGGTGTCGCCGTTTTTCAGCAGCGGCGCCGACGGGTCGAGGGGCACCGGCGGCTTGATCGCCACGAACACATCACCCAGCGGTGTCGCCGAACGCAATTCCGCGGTGCTGCCCACCGGAATCCGGGCACCGTCCATGATGCGCAGCGTGGTGACCGCGGTGTAGTTGCGGGCCGCCATCGACTCCATCTGGCCGATGTCGGCACCGGCGAGCTTGACCTTGGCGTGCCCGGGCAGGTTCAGTGCGTTGGCGAACACCGCGGTGATCAGATAGCCCCCGCTGCCGATGCCCGGCGCCGGCAGCGGCAGGCTGTTCAGACCACTGGTGCCGCAACCCGCCGCCGACGAGGTGATGACCGCACTGCACAGCAATGCCATGGCCGTCCTCGGTGCCCGTTTGCGTCGTAGTCTCACGTCTACTGTCCCATCATCGAAAGGCCGTCGAGGACGTAGGTGAGGCCGAAGTCCGGCCCGTAGTCAGCCAAAGTCCCCGTTCCGCAACCCAATTGCCGAAGGTGCATCATGTTGCACAGCTCCTTGGTGCTTTGGCTGTCGACGAGAATCTTGTCGGCCAGGGCGTGCAGGCGGACCGCTCCGTTGTTGGTGTCGACGGTGTTGTAGATGTTCTCCAGGGTCAGCGGCAGCAGGTTGATGAGCTCGGCCAGGTCGCGCTGCTTCTCCACCAGGGTGGTCACCGCGGTGTCGCCGTTGAGGACGGCCTGCTTGAGGTGGTCGCGATTGGCCTGCAGCAGCGTCGTCGCCTGGGTGACGATCTCGTTGAACTTGCGGCCGGTACGCCCGGTCCCGAAATCCTCGTTGGCCAGCATCTGACTCAACTGGCGTGTGGTGGAACCGAATTGGCGCAACTTCGCGTCATTGCGGGCCGCCGCGTCCATCAGCGAGCTGAGATTGGTGATGATCGTGGTCAACTGATCACCGGTCGTCTCGCCGCGGTCGGCGCTCAGTTGCAGGGCGCGCGACAACTCGCTCAGCGCGGATTTGATCTTCTCGCCGTTGCCGTCGGCGATATCGGCGCCGGCGTTGATCACGTCGGCCACCGGGCCATTGCCCTTGCCGTCGCCGCCGAGTGATCTGGAGACTTTGTCGAGCATGTCCAGCACGCGATCGAAGGCCACCGGTGTCCGGGTGCGGTTCAGCCCGATGGTGGTGCGGTCGGCCAACACCGGGCCGCCCGCATACGCCGGGGTCAGCTCGATCTGCCGCGCGGTGAGGATCGAGGTGTTGATGGTCACGGCGTGCACGTCGGCCGGGATCTTCACATCGCGGTCGACGGTGAACTCGGCCTCGACGTATCCCCCCTTCGGGGTGACCTTCTTGACCTTGCCGACCGGCATCCCGAGCACCGCGACCACGTTGCCCTCGTATAGCCCTGCGGCGCTGTCGAATTGGGCCGTGACGGTGATGTGTCCGCCGAACGGGCTCATGTAGTAGGCCGCGGCGGCGACGACGGCCAGCGCCCCGGCGATCAGGGTGGCAAGCATCGCCCGGACGCGGCGCCGGCTGGTGACGGCGTTGCCGTTACCGGTGCCCGGTTCTTCTATCGGCTCGTCGGCGAGGACGGCCGGTGCCGCGCTCATTTGCAGTCCTTGAAGTACTCGATCATGCCGAACTGCTTGGCGCGGCCGCTGATCGCGCACATCCACGAGTCGATCGCGATGCCGTTGCCGGCGAAGAACTCGATACCGGGGCCGTAGCCGGTGGCGTTGGTCAGGCCCCGCAAGGGCGGCGGCGCGGACTGGATCAGGCTGCGCAGCAGATCGTCATGCTGGCCGAGCATGTCCGACAGCGCACGCAGGTTGACCAGCATGTCGTCGAGCATCACCCGGTCGTTGACCACGACGTTGTTCAGGTTGCCGGTCAGATTGGTCAGCGCAGCCAGCATGGCGTGGAAGGTGTTCTGCCGCGCCACCAGCTCTCCGATGAAGTCCTGGCCCTGATCGACCAGGTTTCCCAGGCTGGTCTGCTGGTTGCGCAGTGTGGTGGCCACCCGCTGGGTGCTGGCGAGCAGGGTGCCGAGCTGATCGCGCCGGTCGGCGGTGATCTTGGACAGCGAGTGCAGATTGGCCATCGCTTGCGGAATCACCGGCGGGAGCCCGCTCAATTGTTGGCCGAGCACGGCCAGGGACTGTCCGAACTGGTCGGAGTCGACCTGGTCGAACGTCGTGGTGGCGTCCTCCAGCAGCGACTCCAGGGAGTAGGGCACCTCGGTGTGGGCGAGGGTGATGCGTTTGCCGGGCAGTGAGCCTGGGCCGTCGGGCTCCAACCGCAGGTAGCGCGAGCCCAGAATGGTCATCACCTGGATCGTCGCCCGGGTGTCCTTGCCCAGCGGGATGTCATTGCGCACCGTCAGGCCGGCTTCGACGTGGTCACCGGCCAGGCGCATGCTCGATACCCGGCCCACCTCGATGCCCGCGACCACGATCGGGTTGCCGGGGGCCAATGCGGCGGCCTGGGCGAACTCCGCGGTGTAGCGGGTGTAGCCGAAGCCGAGCACCTTGACCAACAGTGCCGCGGCCACGACGACGGCCACCACGGCCAGTGCCCCGAACCCCAGCCAGGTGGTGTTGTAGGACTCCAGCGGTCGCGCGCGCCACTGACGGACGAACTTCATGGCGCTACCCATCGGCGGTGTTCCTGCATCTCGGCGTGTGCCACGCCAGGTTCTCCCCGGTTATCGGGCGGGCATTGCCCGGGGTGGCCGCGTTGACGATGATCGTGGTGATGTCGTTGAAGCCGGGGAAGAAGCCGGTCGCATTCAGGTCGCACAGGTAGGCGTTGCCGTAGGCGCCGTCTCCGAACGCTCGGCCCAGGCCCTTGAGCACCAGGGGCAGGTTGGCGCCGGTGAACGCCAGTTGCGGTTCGATTCCGGCCATGTGCTTGGTGAAACCGGGTTCCCGGTTGATCATCTCCTCGAAGGACGGGAAGACCTCGTCGGCGATCCGCGACAGCTGCCGCGTCACCTGGGCCAGCGAGCCGACCGAGGACTGCAGGGCCGGGCGACGCGCATCGAGGTCGGCGACCGCGGTCCGCGCCTGGGTCAGCGCATGGTCGAGCTGATCGTTCTGCCCGGCGATGGTGCCGGTCAGCCTGTTCAGGCTGGTGATGAGGTCACCGAGCACCTCGTCGCGCCCGGCCAGTGTCGCGGTCAGCGTCGACGACTGATCCACCAGTGCGGTGATCGAGGCCTGGTCGCCCTGCAGCGACTGCAGCACGCCCTTGGTCAGATCGTCGGCCTGTTTGGGATTCAGCAGCGACATCAACGGTTTGAACCCGTTGAGCAGGGCGCCGACGTCGAAGGACGGTTCCGTGCGCTCGACCCCGATCACGCTGCCGCGCGGCAGGATTCGTTCTTGGCCGGGGGCGCCCTCGCTGGCACCGAGCGACAATCCGAGGTAGCGCTGGCCGATGATGTTCTGATACGTCACCGACGCGACGGTGTTGCTGTAGAGCTTCTGGTCGCTTTGGACGATGAACGAGACGCTCGCGAGTTTCCCGTCCAGTTCCACCTTTTCGACCCGGCCCACCCGAACCCCGGCCATCCGGACGTCGTCGCCTTCGCGCAGCCCGTAGACGTCGGTGAACACCGCCGCGTAGGGCGTCGTCGCGCCGGCCACGTCACGGCGCAGCGTGGCATAGACGAGCCAGGTCAACACCATCGAGATGACCATGAACACAGACAGCCCGACCAAGGGGCCCCGGAATCTCATTTGTGGCCACCGCCTTTCGCCGGCGCCGGGACGAACGAGACCGCCGAGCCCCGCGCGACCGGACCCAGCAGCAGCTGGGTGGCCACCGAGGCCGGCTCGCTCTGACCGGTGACGAGCCCGGCGATCAGACCGAGCTGATTGCGTTCGGCCTGACTGCCGACCGGCCCGACATTGCCGCCGAACGACGCCGGCGCCGCCGGCTGCCACTCCGGGGCGTGCGGCTGGGCCGGGATGATCGGGCTCGGCGGGGGCGGGGGAGCAGGGTCGAGCGGGTCGGCGGTGCTGGGCACCCGCGGGAAGGGCCCGGTCCACCACGGCAGCGGAGGATTGGTGTCCTCGAGGCCGCGGTTGGGGTCGACCAACGGCGGCCCGACAGCGCGCAGCTTCCCGTCGGGGCCGATCTCGGTGCCCGCCGGCGGCTCCAGGCCGGCGGGGAAGTTGTAGTTCTGCGGCAGCATGTTCTCGGGCAGCTCGGGACGCACCGAGATCATCGGCGCGGTGAAGCAGCTCGGGCCCTTCACGTCGCCGTACTGCGGGCAGTCCGCCCGGGTGTAGGTGTGCATCGGGGTGAAGGACAGGTTGGCGCGCATGTTCCTGGTGACCAACTTGGGGTCGTAGAGCTGGTCGAAGAACTTGTCGGAGAGCCGGTTGACCCGGGTGAAGATCGGAACGAACTTGTCGGCGTTGTTGGCCAGCACGCCGATGACGGGCGTGAGGTCATGGGTGATCTGGATCAGCTGATCGGTGTGGTTGTCGAGGGCTTCGCGGGTGACACCGACGGTGTGCTGGCTGCCGGCGACCAACGAGGCCAGCTCGGCGCGCTTTTCGGCGAACGCCCGCATCGGCTCGACGGCCTGGTGCAGGGCGTCGACCAGGTCGGGGGCGCTTGCTTGCAGGCCGTGGGTGGCATCGAGTAGCGCCGAGACCGTCGACGGCCCGGGGTCGGTGGCGACGATGCCGTTGAGCTGATCGAGCAGCCGGGACATGTTCGCGCCGGCGGCCAGCAGCTTGACGCGCCGATTATCGGTGGCCGCGCCGACGGCGGCCAGAATGCCCAGGCTGTGGTCTTCGCGGCTGCGGCCGGTGGCGGCCAGGATGTCGCGCAGCTTGGAGACGGTGGTCTGGAAGATCACCGTCGACAATTCACCGTTCTCGGCGATGTGCGTGCCGTCCCGGATGGTGGGCCCGCCCGTACCGGAGTCGACCAGCTGAATGGACGACACCGCGAAGACGTTCGAGGGCACCACCCGGGCGGTCACCGACGTCGGGATGTCCTTGGCGTAGTCGGGTTTGAGGTTGATGTGCACGTAGTTGGGTTTGCCGTAGGCCGCCGGGACCACGTCGGTGACGTTGCCGACCAGCAGGCCGTGGTACTTGACGTCGGACTGGGCGGGCAGGCCGTCGCCGACGTTCATCAGGTCGGCCACCACCCGCACGTAGCTGTTGAGCATGCCGGTGGACTTGGCCAGCAGGCCCGCGGTGACCAACGCGATCACCGCGAGAACCGCGACCCCGGCGCCCAGCAGTTGGCGTTCGGAGGGGCCGCGCCCGTCGAGGTCGAGTGAGTTGCCCATCAGCCACCGAACCTGGCGCCGGCGTCGATGCTCCACAACGCCATCGTCAGCAGCATGTTGACCATGATCACGATCGTGATGGAAGCCCGCATGGCGCGGCCGGCGGCTACGCCGACGCCTTCGGGGCCGCCGGAGGCGTAGAAGCCGTAGTAACACTGCACGGTGGAAGCCAGCCAGACGAACACCACGCACTTGATCACCGAGTAGACGATGTCCTTGCCGCTCAGCATCATCGTGAAGTAGTGCAGGTACGGCCCGATCGAGCCGCCGCTGATGACGCCGGTGACCACCTGACAGGTCAGGTAGGTGATCGCCAGGCAGGCCACGTACAGCGGGATCACCGCGATGGTCGCGGCCAGCAGCCGGGTGGTGACCAGGTAGGGGATGGGTTTGATCGCGATCGACTCGAGGGCGTCGATCTCCTCGGCGATCCGCATCGCGCCCAGTTGTGCGGTGAAGCGGCAGCCGGCCTGCATGGCGAACGCCAGCGACGCCATGATCGGCGCGAGCTCGCGGGTGTTGACCAGCGAGGAGATGATGCCGGTCGCCGGACCCAGACCGAGCAGGTTCAAGAAGTTATAGCCCTCGATCGCCACCAGGGCGCCGGCGGTGAATCCGAGCACCACGGCCACCCCGGCGGTGCCGCCGCCGACCACGATGGAGCCGTTGCCCCAGGCGATGTCGGAGAGCAGCCGCAAGAACTCCTTGCGGTAGTGCCGCAGAACGGTCGGGACACCGGCCGCGGCCCGGCCGAAGAAGACCAGCATGTGCCCCAGCCGGACGGTCGGGGCGGATGCCGTCCGGTAGGCGCGCAGCAGTGGGCGCGCGATCGCCGGGACGTACGGGGAGACCGCCATCTCTACAGACCCGTCCGGGGATACAGCACGTTGTAGAGCTCGCTGATGCCGACGTTGACGATCATCAGCACCAGGATCGACTCGACCACCGACGCGTTCACCGAGTTGGCGACGCCGGCCGGCCCGCCCCGGGTGGACAGCCCCTTTTGGCAGGACACCACCGCGACGATCGCGCCGTAGACCACCGCCTTGATCAGCGCGACGATCATGTCGCCGGTCGTGGCGAACGAGGAGAACGTCGCCACGAAGCTGCCGGGCGCGCCCTTCTGGAAGTAGACGTTGAACAGATAGCTGGCCAGGAATCCGACGAAGCAGGTGATCCCGGTCAAGGCGACGCCGATCATGATGGCTGCGGCGAAGCGCGGCACGACCAGGCGGCGGATCACCGAGACGCCCATCACCTCCATGGCGTCGGTCTCCTCGCGCATGGTGCGCGAGCCCAGGTCGGCGGTGATCGCCGAGCCGACCGCGGCGGCCATCAACATCGCCGCCACCAGGGACGCGGCTTGGCGGATAACGGCCAGCCCGGCAGCCGCGCCGGCCAGTGACGTCGCCCCCACCTGGTTGGCCAGCAGGGCGAACTGGATGGACAGGGTCACCCCGATGGGCAGCGCCACCAGCACCGTCGGCAGCACCGCGGTGTTGGCCATGAACGCGCTCTGCCGGACGAACTCGCCCCACTGGAACCGGCCGCTGAACAGATCGGTGAAGAAGTACTGCACGGTGCGCACGGCCAGCACGCACTGCTCCCCGACGGTGGTCAGTGATGCCAGCGGGTGGCGGTTGACGTAGCCGACGGTCCAGTCCTCAATGGCGGCCACCCCGTCGAGGGGCGCCGTATCGCCGGATTCACGTTGACCTTGGGTGGTCATCGGTCGCCGACCGTGCACTTGCGACCACCGACGGTCGGCGATTCCGCGCTGGGCCGATGATCCATGGCGGACATGGTAGCCACCGTTCTTACTCCAAGGTAGGGTTCGGCGATTCCGGCACCGACGGGTGAAGGAACCGGTGGGATGTGCGGCGCGGCGGTCCGCACAGAACTCATCGGACGTCGGTGCGGCGTTTCATCCGGCCATGATGTCGGAGACCGTGCCCCGGCAGCAGCGCTTCGAGCAACATGACTCGGCTTATGGCCGGGTTACTCACCGGTAGCACCGATTTCGCGGATTCAGTGTCCTGTGGGCGGCCGCGGTGGCAATACTCGACGCGGACGAAACCGAGCGCGGGGAGACTGCCGATGCGGAGATGGTGGGCGCGGGCCGCCGCCGGTGCGGTTGCCTGCGCGGCGGCGACCGGGGTTCTGCCGGTGCCGCGCCCCGCCGTCGCTGATCCCAACCAGCCGCCGGCCCTCCCGGTGTTCGTGCCGACGCCCACCGACTGGTCACCGCATATGGACTTCTGGCCGTACAACACGTTCACCTATCAGGTCACGCCGGAGATGATCAGCGGCATGTCGGACTCCTGCCAGTGGTTCACCGCGCAGTTCGACCCGCTGATGGGCCAGATCAACGACTTCAACCGCATCCTGGCCGAGCGCCACGACGTCTACCCCGGCGTGCAGTCGCAGGCCGATGCGGTGCTGGCCAACATCGACCGGTCGACGGGTTTTCTGGGGCCGCGGCTGCAGCCGCTGACGATCCGCAACACCCCCGACAACTACGGGCCCTATTCGCCGATCTACGGCGGCGAGCAGCTGACCGGGGTGCTGTTCCAGTTGTCCCGCATCGCCGACAGCATGCGCAAGAAGCAACCGGCGGGCTTCGCCCGTCCCCATATCGATTCCGCCGCCGGGTGGGGCAGTGCGTTGCGGAATTCCGGGGCCTGCACCTGAGCTCCCGCCGCTGCGGGTAGGTTCGGTCACGTGTCGGAGGAGACGGATTCGGCCGACGATCACGTCGAAGTCGAAGTCGAGGCCGAAGACGAGGCTGTCATCGAAACGGCAACCGACGAAACGGCAACCGACGAAACGGCAACCGGTGAAACGGCACCCGTCGACGCCGATGCCGGCCCGAGCAGCACGAGGCGGCGATGGATCGCCGTGGCGCTGTTGGCGCTGGGCGTGGTCGGCGCGGCCTACGAAGGCTGGGTGTTGTTCGCCCACCACGAGCGCGAGGTGGCCGCCGCGCAGGCGCTCGACGCCGCCCAGAAGTACACCACCGTGTTGACCGGGGTGGACCCGGCGGCGATCGACAAGAACTTCGCCGAGGTGCTCGACGGGGCCACCGGCGAGTTCAAGGACATGTACGCCGCGTCCAGCGAGCAGCTGCGCCAACTGCTGATCGACAACAAGGCCGCCGCGCACGGCACCGTCATCGAGGCGGCGGTCAAGTCCGCGGCCAAGAACCAGGTCGAGGTGCTGCTGTTCGTCGATCAGTCGGTGAGCAACAAGGCTTCTCCGCAGGCGCGGATCGACCGCAGCCGCATCGTGATGACCATGGAGAAGGTGAACGGCCGCTGGCTGGCCGCCAAGGTCGACATGCCCTGAGCAGCCCGCTTTAGTTGAACGCCAACCAGCTGGGCAGCGCGCGTTCATGGGCGTCGCACAGCACCTGGGCGGTGTCGCACGACCCGCGCGGTACACCGGCGCCGGTCCACATGCCGCCGGCGTCGCGGCGCAGCACGACCGCCGACGACGAACCGCCGTCGAGCAGGACAGCGTGATCGCTGCCCAGGCCGCGGAACAGGTCCTGCATGTTGTCCGGGGTGTAGTGGCCGCCCTGGAAGATGTACATCTCGTCCTTGGCGCGCGAATAGCCCAGCGCGGTGCGTGCCGCGCTGGGCCCGCCGTCGTTGAGTTGCCCGGTGACGCCGGGCGCCAGCAGCCCCAGCCCGCTTACCGCGACGAACCGGTCCCCGCGTTCCACCAGGGCGGTGATGGTCGGCCCGGCCGCGTCATAGTCCCCGCCGTCGCGGCCGCCGCGCGGCCACAACACATACGGCGCACCGCGGGTCGGCAGGATCATCGTGGTCAGCGTCGACCAGTGCTCGTTGCCGCCGGACAGTCCCTGCTTGCCGGCATAAGGAATGGTGCCGGTGACGGCGACGTTGGCCCGGCCCTTGCCGCGGGTGTTGTCCACGTAGGCGCCCAGCGGGGAACTGCACTTGGTGGTCCGCCAGGATCCGCCGCGCTGGCCGCGGATGTCGAAGAAGTTGGCGTTGATCGCCACCATCGGCCGGCCCAGCGCCTGCCAGGCCTGCAGCGGGGTGTACAGCTCGGAGGCCTGCAGCAGCCCCTCGCTGGTGCGGGCCCGCGGATCGCGTTCGCAGCGGCTCTGGACACCGCTGTGACTGTCGACCAGCAGGTGCGGCTCGATGCGCTGCGAGGCCGCCTTGAGCACGACCAGGTGCCCGCCGCCGGACATCTCATACCAGTCGCCGGCGGCGTTGAGCATCGGTGCGGGATGCCCGCCGCCGAAGTTGTAGACCACGTAGGAGCCCGGCGTGCGGGCGATCGCGGCGGCCAACTGGTCTTGGGCGGCGGCGCGCGCGGTCGGCAGGCCCGGGCCGAACGCCAGGGTGGCGAACAGCAGCACCGCGCTGCAGCCGGCCGCCAGGCGGCGCGCGAAAGCCATTGGAGTCGACACGTTTTGCCCCTTCGGCTCCGGACCGGCAGACACCAATTTCCCAGGTTAGCCACAGAAACCGCCGGAGCAGCGTCCCGTGATCGGACTGTGCTCCGTCGGTGCCGGATCGGTTATCGGCGTGATCAGCCGCCGAGACGGCCGCGCATCGCCCAGATCAGGATCTCCGCCGGCGCTTCGGCGCGCACCCGTGGGCCGCCGCCGCCGGTGAAGCGGACCGCGTCACCGGTGTGCAGGGCGCCGGTGCCCTCCAGCTCGACCCGGCCGCGGGCAACGAACAGGTGCGCGTAGGGGGCGTCGGGCAGTTCAACGCTGGCACCGGGTTGCAGCCGGGCGGCGTACAGCGTGGCGCCGGCGTTGCCGATGGTGATCGCGGCGTGCGGGTCGCTGCCGGAGGCGACGGTGACCAGCCCACCTCCGGTCAGCGCGTCGCCGATCTCCTGCTGTTGATAACCCGGGGTGCGGCCGGGCGTGTCGGGCATGACCCACATCTGGACGAAATGCACCGGCTCACTGGCCGACTCGTTGCGTTCGGAATGCGCGATGCCGGTGCCGGCCGACATCCGCTGGGCCAGGCCGGGGCGGATCACCCCGGAGTTGCCGATCGAATCGCGGTGGGTCAACTCACCGGACAGCACCCAGGTGACGATCTCGGCGTCGCGATGCGGGTGCGTGTCAAAGCCGGACGCCGGCGCCACCACGTCTTCGTTGTTGACCAGCAGCAGTCCGTGGTGGGTGTTGTCCGGGTCGTAGTAGTCGTTGAACGAGAACGAATGCCGCGACGTCAGCCACGGTGCGCGGGTGACCGCCCGGTCGGCGGCCCGACGGACGTCGCGCAAGCCGGTCATGACCGCCAGGCTAGCGCGGCGAGATGATTACCTGCCCGGCTCTTCGGGTACGCGCTGCAGGCGGCATTCCGTTCGACAAGCAGGTAGGTGATCCGCGATGGAACGTGCAAGCGCAAAACACAGCCCTCGAGAAGACGACCAGCTCAAGGCCGAGCTGCGTGGCACCTTGCAGGGCAACCGATCCAGCCGGGTCGAGGAGTGGCGTGATCCGGAGCCCCCGGCCGATGACGATCCGGACATCCCGCTGGCCGGCCCGCCGCCGGGATCCTGAGCAGAACGGGCCGCCGATGGGTTTTCCCGAACAGCAGCAGTCCCCGCCCGGGGTTCAGAGCCAGATGCAGCCGGTGCCCGACTGCGGTGAAACCAGCTATCAGGGCGCGGGCAGGCTGGCCGGTAAACGTGCGGTCGTCACCGGCGGTGACAGCGGTATCGGCCGCGCCGTGGCGATCGCGTTCGCGCGCGAGGGCGCCGACGTGCTCATCGCTTACCTCGACGAGGACGAAGACGCCCGCGACACCGCCCGCTACGTCGAGGAGGCCGGCCGGAAGTGCGTGCTGGTCCGCGGCGACCTGTCCGACCCGAAACACTGCCGAGAGGTCATCGACCGCGCCGTCGGAGAGTTCGGCGGAATCGACGTGCTGGTCAACAACGCTGCCTACCAGATGAGTCATCCCAGCCTCGACGAGATCAGCGACGAAGAATGGGACTACACCTTCAAGCTCAACATCGGCGCGTACTTCTATCTGGTCAAGGCCGCACTGCCGCACATGGGCCCCGGCGCGTCGATCATCGGCAGTTCCTCGGTCAACTCCGACGCCCCCAATCCCACCCTGGCGCCGTATGCGGCGACCAAAGCGGCGATCGCGAACTTCTCGGCAAGCCTTGCGCAGCTGCTCGGAGATAAGGGAATCCGGGTGAACAGCGTGGCGCCGGGCCCGATCTGGACGCCGCTGATTCCCTCGACGCTGCCGCCGGATGCGGTCGCGTCGTTCGGTGACAACGTGCCGTTGGGCCGCGCCGGCCAACCGGCCGAACTCGCGTCCAGCTATGTGCTGCTCGCTTCCGACGATGCCAGCTACATCTCCGGGGCGCGGCTGGCCGTCACCGGAGGACGGCCGATCCTCTAGATTTACCAGTCGGATTCGTCGAAGGTGATGACGCCGCGGATGTTCTTGCCGTCGACCATGTCGGCGTAGCCGTCGTTGATGTTCTCGAGCTTGTAGGTCGTGGTGATCATCTCGTCGACCTTGAGCAGCCCGGACTTGTACAGGCCCACCAGCCGCGGCGTCTCGATGTGTGAGCTGCCGCCGCCGAAGATGTTGCCCTTCAACGTCTTCTGCAGCATGGTGAACAGGAACAGATTCAGCTTGACGTCGGCATCGACCATCGAGCCCATACCGGTGACCACGCAGGTGCCGGTCTTGGCGGTCAGGGTCAGCGCCTCTTCGATGTACTCGCCCTTCATGTCGCCGACGGCGATGATCACCTTGTCGGCCATCAGGCCCCAGGTCTCCTCCATGACCGGCATGATCGCCTCGGCCATCGACGGGTAGACGTGGGTGGCCCCGAACTTGACGGCCGCGTCGCGCTTGAACGCCACCGGGTCGATCGCGATGACGCGCCGTGCCCCGGACAGCACCGCGCCCTGCAGGGCGCTCATGCCGATCCCGCCGACACCGATGATGATCACGGTCTCGCCGGGCTTGACCTCGGCGACGTTGGTGGCCGAGCCGAACCCGGTCGGCACCGCGCAACCCATGATCGCCGCGGTCTCGAACGGCACGTCTTTGTCGATTTTGACGACCGAGTCCTGGTGCACGGTCACATATGGCGAGAAGGTGCCGAGCAGGTTCATCGCCGAGACCTCGTGCGAACCGGCGTGGATCCGGTTGGTGCCGTCGGCGATGGCCTTGCCGCCCAGCAGCACCGCCCCGCGGTCACACAGCGAACGGAAGCCCTTCATGCACGGCGGGCAGGAGCCGCAGGCCGGGATGAAGGCCATCACCACGTGGTCGCCTTCTTCCAGGCCGGTCACGCCCTTGCCGACCTTGGTGATGACCCCGGCGCCCTCGTGGCCGCCGAGGGCCGGCAGCGCCATCGGGGTGGCGCCGGTGGTCAGGTGGTAATCGGAGTGGCACATGCCCGCGGCGTGCATCCGGACCTGGACCTCGCCGTCGACCGGGTCGCCCAGCTCGATCTCGTCGACCCGCCACGGCGAGTTCAGCTCCCACAACAATGCGCCCTTGGTCTTCATGCGGGCGATCTTAGCCACTTGGCCGGAACGTGTTACAACTCCGGTGCCCAGCACCCCGGGTGAGCTGCTAAAACAGCTCTTATCACCCCTTGTGTGGGATGCCCACCGACAGCCCGCCGTCGATGACCAGGTCCGCCCCCGTCATGTAGGAGGACTCGTCGGAGGCCAAGAAGACCACCGCGGTCGACACCTCGGCGGACTTGGCACCGCGGCCCAGCGGGATCTGCAGGGAGTCGTCGGGGATGGCGATCGTCATCCGGGTGCGGATCAGGCCGGGCAAAACGCTATTGATCCGGATGTTGTGCGGAGCCAGCTCTACGGCGGCGGCCTTGGCCAGGCCGCGCACCGCCCATTTCGAGGCGACGTAGCCGTGCAGGCCGGCGGTGCCCCGGATGCCCTCCACCGAGGAGATGTTGATGATGGAGCCGCCGCCGGCCGACTTCATCGGTGCGACGGCGGCGTGCATGCCCAGCATGGTGCCGGTCAGGTTCACGTCGAGCACCTGCTGCCAGGCGGCGACGTCGAAGTTCTCCAGGGTGTTGTATTTGGCGATCCCGGCGTTGTTCACCACCACGTTGAGGCTGCCGAACTCCTCGACGGCGCACTGCACCGCGGTCTGCCAATCCTGGCTCTGGGTGACGTCGAGGCGGACGAACCGGGCGGTGTCGGACCCCAGCTCGTCGGCGAGCTTGGCGCCGTCGGCGTCGAGGATGTCGCCGATCACGACCTTCGCGCCCTCGGCGGCCAATGCGCGTGCATGCGCGGCACCCATGCCCCGCGCGCCGCCGCTGATCAGCGCAACCTTGCCCTCGACTCTGCCCACTGGGTTCCTCCGCCGGGTACTCCGATCGAACACGTCTATTCGCGCGCAAGCGTGGCATAGCCGTCCCGGCAGTGCACACTCGGCAGTCATGGCGGTCAATCGGCAGGGCGACGCGACGCGGGCGCGGTTGGTGAGAGCGGCGGAGAAGCTGTTCGCCGCGCACGGTGTCGAGGCGGTGTCGGTCCGGGCGGTCAACGCGGCCGCCGGGCTCGGCGCGGCCTCGGTGCACTACCACTTCGGCTCCAAGGACGAGCTGCTGGCCGCGGTGCTGGTCGACCTGGGCGGCGCGGTGCGCGACCAGATCCAGGCAGGCGTCGACGCGCTGGCCGCCGCGCCCGAGCCGCCGAATGCGGAGTCGCTGGTGCGCGCCGTCACCGATCCGTACCTGCAGTTGCTGACCCGGCACCGGACCCGCGGCATGCGTTGGGTCAAGATCATCGCGCAGATCTCCCAGCAGGGGCATCCGGCGATGCGGGCGGTGGATCAGCACGTCAGCGATGCGGTGATGGTCCAGGTCCGGCGAGCCTTTCCGGATGCGGATCCCGCCCGGATCGAACTGCGGTGGGCGATCTCGATCATGGGCTTCCTGCAGGCGCTCAGCCGTGCCGATGAGTGGAGCCGCAACGGCCCCCGGCTGTCGCCGCCGGAGCTGGCCGCCTTCTACGACGACCTGGTCGGTTATGTCAGCGGCGGGGTGGCCAACCTGCTGGGACGCTGAGTCCCGCGCGGCATATTTCTGGATCACTTGATCCAATCACCTGATCCACCTATGCTCCGGTGCAGTGCCGCGCGACCGAAGGAGACGACGCTGATGTGGACCCCGGAATCCCTGAAGTTCGGTGCCTTCCTCGCGCCCTATCACCCGCTGAACGCCGATCCGGCGCTGCAGCTGCGCCGCGACATCGATCTCATGGAGCACCTCGACCATCTCGGCTTCGACGAGGCCTGGATGGGCGAGCACCACTCCACCGGCGCCGAGATCGTGCCCGCCCCGGATCAGTTCATCGCCGCCGCGGCCGAACGCACCAGCCGCATCCGATTCGGCACCGGCGTGGTCTCGCTGCCCTATCACCACCCGCTGATCACCGCCGACCGGATCACCCAGCTCGATCTGCTCACCCGCGGCCGGCTCATCTTCGGCACCGGACCGGGCAAGATCCCGCTGGACGCGCTGATGATGGGCATCGACCCGGCCGATCAGCGCCGCCGCCAGGGTGAGGCGCTGGAGGCGATCCTGCCGTTGCTGCGCGGCGAAGTCGTCAACATGACCACCGACTGGTTCACCCTGCGCGACGCCCGGGCGCAGCTGCCCACCTATGACCCGGCCGGCATCGAGGTGGTGGCCGCGTCGACGATCTCGCCCAACGGTTCGGTGCTGGCCGGCAGCCACGGCCTGTCGCTGATGTCGCTGGCCGCCAGCTCACCGGCCGGGTTCGACACCCTGGACCGCAACTGGGGCGTTTACGAGAAGGTCGCCGCCGAACACGGCCACATCGCCGACCGGTCCCGCTGGCGGCTGGTCAACCCGATCTTCCTCGCCGAAACCCGCGCCGACGCCGAACGGGCGGTCAGCCGCCGGATCGATGCGATCGCCGCCTATGTCAACCGGCAGATCGGGGCGAACCCGGACTGGGCGCAGACCCCGCACGGCATCGTCGAGCAATGGCGCACCGACACCATCGGCGAGTTCGGCCAGGCCGTCATCGGTACCCCGGAGGACGCGATCGCCCAGATCGAGCGGTTGATCGACAAGACCGGCGGATTCGGCACGCTGCTGATCCTGCACGTGGACATGGCCAACTGGGAGGACACCAAACGCAGCTACGAGCTGTTCGCCTCCGAGGTGGTCCCGCACTTCAAGAACCGCAACCGCGGCCGCGAGGCCAGCCTGCAGTACGCCTCCGACCACCGCGAACAGCTGGTCGGGGCGCTGGTCGGGGCGCTCACCAAGGCCACCAGCGAGTATTACGGCGAACCCGCCGCCGCACCGGGGCGCTGAGCAAACTAGCGGCCGGCGGCCGGCCCCAGGCCGAAGTCGCTACGCTGCTCGGATGGCATCTCCTCGCTCTGTCACCCACACCGAGCGAACCTTCGACGGCGTGCGCGGGGTGCGAATCGTCTACGACACCTGGACGCCGGAAACGGCCCCCCGTGCCGTGGTGGTGCTCTCGCACGGCTTCGGTGAGCATGCCCGTCGCTACGACCACGTCGCGGCGCGGTTCGGCGAAGCGGGACTGGTGACCTACGCGCTGGATCATCGCGGGCACGGCCGATCCGGGGGCAAGCGGGTGCTGTGCCGGGACATCTCGGAATACACCGGCGACTTCCACACGCTGGCGGGCATCGCCGCCCGGGAGCACCCCGGGGCACCGCGCGTCGTGCTCGGGCATTCCATGGGCGGGGCGATCGTGTTCAGCTACGGCGTCGACCGCCCCGACGACTACCAGTTGATGGTGTTGTCCGGGCCTGCGGTGGACATGGCCGGCACGGTCTCGCCGTTGCTGGCGTTCGTCGCCAAAGCGCTCGGTGTGCTCGCTCCCGGCCTGCCGGTCGAGAAGCTCGACAGCAGCCTGGTCTCCCGCGATCCGGCGGTGGTGGCGGCGTATAACGAGGATCCTCTGGTGCACCACGGTCGGGTACCGGCCGGTGTGGCGCGGGCGCTGATCAAGGTCGGCGAGACCATGCCGTCCCGGGCGGCGGCACTCACGGCGCCGCTGCTGGTGGTGCACGGCGAGCAGGACGGTCTGGTGCCCGCCGAGGGCAGCGGGCGGCTGGCGGAGAGTGTCGGGTCCGCTGATGTGCGGCGGACGGTGTACCCGGTCCTGTACCACGAGGTGTTCAACGAGCCCGAGCGCGCGCAGGTACTCGACGACGTGGTGGGCTGGATCGACGCGCACCTGTGAATCGCCGTCGGCGCGGTGTCGCCGGCGTCGGTTAGCGTTGCCGACCATGAGCACCGACGACAAGATGTTGGCGCGCATCGCCGCACTGCTGCGCCAGGCCGAAGGCACCGACAACGCGCATGAAGCCGACGCGTTCATGGCGGCGGCGCAGCGGCTGGCCACCGCGACCTCCATCGACCTGGCGGTGGCCCGCGCGCACTCGGCCACCCGGACCGCGGCGACGGCCCCGGTGCAGCGCACCATCACCATCGGGTCGCCGGGCGCCAAGGGCTTGCGCACCTACGTGCACTTGTTCGTCGGCATCGCCGCGGCCAACGACGTGCGCTGCGACGTGGCGTCGAACTCCACGTTCGTCTACGCCTACGGCTTCGCCGAGGACATCGACGCCACGCATGCGCTCTATGCCAGCCTGGTCGTACAGATGGTGCGGGCCTCCGACGTCTACATCGCCAGCGGCGCACACCGGCCCACCCCGACCATCACCGCCCGGCTGAACTTCCACCTCGCGTTCGGCGCCCGGGTCGGCCAGCGGCTGGCCGAGGCCCGCGACGAGACCCGCAAGGAGGCCGAGGAGGACCATCGCCGTCCGACCGGCACCGCGATCGCGTTGCGCAACAAGGAGATCGAGCTGCACGACTATTACCGCAGCGCCTCGCAGGCACGCGGCACCTGGCGGGCGACCCGGGCCTCGGCGGGCTATTCCTCGGCAGCACGACGGGCCGGGGATCGGGCCGGCCGGCGAGCACGGCTGGGCGATGACACCGAGCTGTCGGTGGCGCGCTCCGCGCTGGAGCGGTGAGCGAGCGTTCCGAGCGCGACACCCAGCGCGCCAAGGTCTACGCCGCCGAGGTCTTCGTGCGAACTCTGTTCGATCGCGCCGCCGAGCGCGGCTCGGGCGACATCGATTTCTTCGGCACCCGGTTGACGCTTCCGCCGGAGGCCCGCTTCGGCTCGGTGGCGGCGGTGCAGCGCTACGTCGATGACGTCCTGGCGTTGCCGTCGGTGCGCGGCAGCTGGCCGGAGGCCGCGGCGTTGCGGGTGCGCGCCCGCCGCGGCGCCACGGCGGCGCACTACGAAAGGCTAGGGCAGGCAGGCGTTATCGCGGTGCCGGACCAACGCGGTGCCCAGTGGGCGCTGCGGGAACTGGTGGTGCTCCACGAGATCGCCCATCATCTGTGCGACATCCGGCCGTCGCACGGCCCGGATTTCGTTGCGACGTTGTGCGAGCTGGCCGAGATGGTGATGGGTCCCGAACTGGGCCATGTGCTGCGGGTGGTGTTCGCCAAAGAAGGCGTCCGGTGACGCACGGCCTCCAGGTGCGTCACCGGATCGCGCGTTCTCAACTGCTGACGGGGACCAGTTCGTCACCGCAGGTGCAGCGGTAGGCCGCGCCGGCGCCCTCGCAGTGGCATGCGGATTCGATCCGGACCCGGCAGCCGCAGCCCTCGTGACCACAGGTCAGCACGGTTCCTGCTTCGTAGTTCGCCATGTGTCTCTCCTTCGGTGATGCGAGCCGGCGAGGTGCCGGCCCGTCCGACTATATACCCCATAGGGGTATGGGGTAAAGGCCCGCGGGCGGGAATCATGATTGCGGTCTAGCCTCGGTGGACGTGACTGAAACCCCCACGCCCCGCGACGTCGACACCCTGCTGGACCGCATCTTCTCCGGCGAGGACCCGGAGTTGCAGGCCGCGCTGGCCGCCAGTGATGCGGCCGGACTCCCGCCGATCGCGGTCTCGGCGCAACAAGGCAAGTTCTTGAATCTGCTGGCCGCGGCAACGCGCGCCACCCGCATCCTGGAGATCGGGACGCTGGGCGGCTACAGCACGATCTGGTTGGCACGGGCCGCCGGTCCCGGGGGTGCCGTGGTGACGCTGGAGTACGAGCCCAAGCACGCCGAGGTGGCCCGGGCCAACCTGGACCGCGCCGGTGTCGGTGACCGGGTGGAGGTCCTGGTCGGCCCTGCGCTGGAGACCCTGCCGACCCTGACCGGCGAGCCGTTCGACCTGGTGTTCATCGACGCCGACAAGGAGAACAACGTCGGCTACCTGAACTGGGCGGTGCAGCTCAGCCATCCCGGCTCGGTCATTGTGGTGGACAACGTGATTCGCGAAGGTGCGATTCTGAACCCGGATGCGGATCCGACCGCGCGGGGCAGCCGGAACGTGCTGGAGTTGATGGGCGAACACCCGGGTCTGCAGGCCGCGGCGATTCAGACGGTCGGCGCCAAAAGCTGGGACGGCTTCGCCATCGCGGTGGTGCAGTAGCCGAGGTATTCGCTGTTCGACCAGGCGATTCGGCGTTGCTGGCGGGTCGCCGGCGAGCGTAACCTTTCATCAGGTGGATGGGTGCAGTCGGCACCAAAATGCCTGCTGCGTAAGAGAAAGGTCGCGAAATGAGTACAGTCCATTCATCAATCGAGCACCACCCGGATCTGTTAGCTCTTCGGGCGACGTATGACCGAGCGGCCGAGTCGATGGCGGCGCAATTCACCTTCGGGATGACGCTGTTGACGGCGGTCTATGCGGCCCTGTCACCGTGGATCGTCGGGTTCGATGGCACGTCCCGGCTGACGTTCAACAACTTCGTCGTCGGGGCGGTGGTGGCGTTCCTGGCGTTCGGCCTGGCCTCGGCGCTGGACCGTACGCACGGGATGGCGTGGACCCTGCCGGTGTTCGGCGTGTGGTTCATCATCTCCCCGTGGGTCCTGCGGGACATGTCACCGACGCCCGGCATGATCTGGTCGAACGTGGTCGCCGGCGCGGTGTTGACCGCCCTGGGTCTGACCGCCGCCTACTTCGGTAGGCGCGCCCGGCACGACGTGACCACGCACGCTGCGTGACCTCGGCAGGCGGCTGACCGGCCGGACCGTCGGCCGGTCAGCTAGTGCGGCGCTGCGCCGGCGACGGGTTAGCCGCAGACCGCGCCGATGGCCGCCGAACCCACCAGCTTGCGGTACTTGGCCAGTACGCCGGTGGTGTAGCGCGGCGGGGGAGCGGTGAAACCCTCGGCGCGGGCGGCGAATTCGGCCGGGTCGGCCACCACGTCCAACGTCGCGTTGGCCACGTCGAGGCGGATCGTGTCGCCGTCCCGCAGGAATGCCACCGGCCCGCCGTCGACCGCCTCCGGCGCGATGTGGCCGACGCACAGCCCGGTGGTCCCGCCGGAGAACCGGCCGTCGGTCAGCAGCAGCACGTCTTTGCCGAGGCCGGCACCCTTGATCGCGCCGGTGATGGCCAGCATCTCGCGCATCCCGGGACCGCCCTTGGGGCCTTCGTAGCGGATCACCACCGCGTCTCCGGCGCTGATCGTGCCGTCTTCGAGCGCATCCAGTGCGGCCCGCTCGCCATCGAAAACCCGTGCGGTGCCCTCGAACACGTCGGTGTCGAAGCCGGCCGACTTGACCACGGCCCCCTCCGGGGCCAGCGAGCCGCGCAAGATGGTGATGCCCCCGGTCGGGTGGATGGGGTTGGTCAGCGCGTGCAGCACCTTGCCGTCGACGACCGGGGGGTTGAGCTCGGCGATGTTCTCCGCCATCGTCTTTCCGGTGACGGTCAGGCAGTCGCCGTGCAGCAGGCCGGCCTCCAGCAGGGTCTTCAACATGACCGGCACCCCGCCGATCTTGTCGATGTCGAACATCACGTGCTGCCCGAACGGTTTCACGTCGGCCAGATGCGGCACCTTGGCGCCGACCCGGGAGAAGTCGGCCAGGGTCAGCTCGACCTCGGCCTCGTGCGCGATCGCCAGCAGGTGCAGCACCGCGTTGGTGGACCCGCCGAACGCCATCACCACCGCGATCGCGTTCTCGAACGCCTCCTTGGTCAGGATGTCGCGGGCGGTGATACCGCGGCGCAGCAACTCCACCACGGCCGCCCCGCTGCGCCGGGCGTAGCCGTCGCGGCGGCGATCGGCCGAGGGCGGCGAGGCGCTGCCCGGCAGCGACATACCGAGCGCCTCGGCCGCGCTGGCCATGGTGTTGGCGGTGTACATGCCACCGCAGGCGCCCTCGCCGGGACAGATGGACCGCTCGATGATGTCGACGTCCTCGCGCGACATCAGCCCCCGCGAACAGGCCCCGACCGCCTCGAAGGCGTCGATGATCGTCACCTCGCGCTCGGTGCCGTCGGAGAGCTGGGCGTAGCCGGGCATGGTCGAGCCCGCATACAGGAACACCGCGGCCAGGTCGAGGCGCGCCGCGGCCATCAGCATCCCGGGCAGCGATTTGTCGCAGCCGGCCAGCAACACCGAGCCGTCGAGCCGTTCGGCGCACATCACCGTCTCGACGCTGTCGGCGATCACCTCGCGCGACACCAGCGAGAAGTGCATGCCCTCGTGTCCCATCGAGATGCCGTCGGACACCGAGATGGTGCCGAACTCCAGGGGGTAGCCGCCGGCTTCGAAAACGCCCTCCTTGGCGGCCTTGGCCAACCGGTCCAGCGACAGGTTGCAGGGGGTGATCTCGTTCCACGACGACGCCACGCCGATCTGAGACTTGGCGAAGTCGTCGTCGCCCATGCCCACCGCGCGCAGCATCCCGCGGGCGGCGGTCCGCTCAAGGCCGTCGGTGACGTCGCGACTGCGGGGTTTGATGTCGACGGACGAGGTGTCGGTGCTCCCAGAATTCACCCGCTAAGTATGCCGGTAGGGGGTGGGCGGACCAAACGAATAAAATACCCCGCGGGGGTATGCGCTAAAGTGTGCGCATGAGATCCACCGTCACCGTCGTCGTCGCGCTTGCCGTCAGCATCGCGGCCGGCGCCTGTCACCGCCCGCCGCAAACCCCGCCGGAGGCCGCTGTCTCGAGCAGTTCGGCGGCGGCCAACACCGGCAGCCCTGTCGATATCGCTTTCCTGGAGGACGTGGTCGTGCATCACCAGCAGGCCCTGGAGCTCACGGCGCTAGTCGGCGGGCGCAGCACCGATCCGGCGCTGTGGGCGCTTGCCAACCAGATCACCGCGCAGCAGCAAACCGAACTGCAGGGCTGTCAGGCGCAACTGCTGCAGTGGGAGGCGCCGTCTGGCGGGGACCACGCGGCCGCGGACATCCCTGGAATGGTGGATCAGGCCACTCTGGACAGGCTGCGGAGCCTGCGCGGCCCTGCTTTCGAAAAGCTCTGGCTGCAATCGATGATCGAGCACCATCGTGGCGCGATCACCATGGCGCACAACGAGATCCGAGACGGTCAGAGCCCGGAGGCGATCAGCATCGCGCAGTCGCTGGCGGCGCGGCAGCAGATCGAGATAGACCAGATGAACCAACAGTTGGGGGCGCTATGACCACCGATGCACCCGGGTACTCCCCGCAGAAGGACAACTACGCCAAGCGGATGCGCCGCATCGAGGGCCAGGTGCGTGGCATCGCCAAGATGATCGACGAGGACAAGTACTGCATCGACGTCCTGACCCAGATCAGCGCGGTCAACAGCGCGCTGCGCTCGGTGGCGCTGAACCTGCTCGACGAGCATCTGGCGCACTGTGTTCGTGGTGCCGTCGCGTCCGGCGGCGAGGAGGCCGACGCGAAACTCACCGAGGCCACCGCCGCTATTGCGCGGTTGGTTCGTTCCTGACCCCCGCGCCGTTACCATGTGACCCAGCAGTTACCGGGAGCGCCATGCGCCAACACCACTCGACGCTGCCCCCACAACATGACTGTCGATACCGCAAAAGCCCGCACCGGGCCGTGGACGCCCCGGACCACGGCCCAGTTGGCCATCTTGGCCGCGGCTGCCTTCATCTACGCCACCGCTGAGATCCTGCCGGTCGGGGCGCTGCCCGCGATCTCGGAGGGCCTGGGCGTCAGCGAAGCGCTGGTCGGCACCCTGCTGGCCTGGTATGCGGTGGTGGCAGCGGCGACGACGATTCCCCTGGTGCGCTGGACCGCGCACTGGCCGCGCCGCCGGGTGCTGCTGCTTACGCTGTTCTGTCTGACCGCCTCGCAGGTGATCTCGGCGATGGCGCCGAACTTCACCGTGCTGGCCGGCGGGCGGGCGCTGTGCGCCGTCACCCACGGCCTGATGTGGTCGGTGCTGGCGCCGATCGCCACCCGGTTGGTGCCGCCCAGTCACTCCGGCCGGGCGACCACGGCGATCTACGTGGGCACCAGCTTGGCACTGGTGGTCGGTATCCCGCTGACCTCGGCCATGAGCCTGCTGTGGGGCTGGCGGCTGGCGGTGGTGGTGATCACCGCGGCCGCGGCGGCCATCACCGTGGCGGCGCGGTTCGCGCTGCCCGCGCTGGTGCTCAGCACCGACCAGCTGGCACTGGTCGGCCACCACCACTACCGCAATCGCCGGTTGTTGGGCGTGAGCGCGGTGATGCTGATCGCGGTCATGGGCCACTTCATCTCCTACACCTTCATCGCGGTGATCATCGGCGACGTGGTCGGCGTCCCGGGGGCCCGGCTGGCCTGGCTGTTGGCGGCGTTCGGGGCGGCCGGCCTGGTCGCGATGCCGATGTTGGCCCGCCCACTGGATCACCGGCCCAAGGCGATCACCGGGGGCTGCATGGCTGCGATGTCGGCGGCTTTCGTCGTCTTGGCGACCCTGTCGATCGGCGGGCACCACACGACCGGCACGACACTTGCGGGAGCGGCGGCGATCGTGCTCTGGGGTGCGATGGCGATGGCGGTGTCGCCGATGTTGCAGTCCGCGGCGATGCGCACCGCACCCGACGATCCCGATGGTGCGTCGGGTCTGTACGTGACGGCGTTTCAGGTCGGCATCACCGGGGGATCGCTGGCGGGCGGCCTGCTGTTCGAGCGGGCCGGAATGTCGGCGATGCTCAGCGCATCGGCACTGCTGGTGGGCCTCGCGGCGGTGGGGATCGCGGTCAGCAAGCGGCTGTTCGTCGTTCCCTGACGTGCCGGGGGCGGTTACCTTCGCCACTGTGCCGCCGGTACAAACCACAGGTCAGTGGGGTGCCCAACCGGGTTTCGGGACGTTTTCGGCTCGCTGTACGAGTTAGCTGGCGGTCGCCTTGTGCCACACTTGAAGCCAAGATTGTCCACGGAGGTAGACGCATGTCGGGATGGAAGCTCGCGGGCATCGGCGCCTGGCTGTCCACCGCGGGAATGGCCGCGGTGCTCACGCTGGGTTGCGGAGTGGCGCTGGCCGACCCGCCGCCGCAGCCGGGGGAGCCCGCGCCGGTGAACGCCGGCCCGGTCGACCCGTTCGCGCCGCCGCCGGCGGAGTTGCCGCCGCCGCCGGACCCCTTCGCGCCGCCTCCGCCGCCTGCGGACCCGTTCGCGCCGCCTCCGCCGCCTGCGGACCCGATGGCGTTCCCGCCGCCGGGGGAGCCCGCTCCCGCTGCCGCGGGCGAGCCGGTGCCGGGCGAGCCGGTGCCGGGCCAACCGGTGCCGGGCGAGCCGGGCGCGGCACAGCCGGGTGCGGTACCGGTCGCTGCCGGGCCGGTGGCGGGGCAGAACCCGGAGCCGTTCACCGGCACCCCGCCGTTCCTGCCGCCGTCGTTCAACCCGCTGGACGGCTCGCTGGTGGGAGTGGCCAAGCCGATCATCATCAACTTCCAGCGGCCGATCGCCGACAAGGCCATGGCCGAGCAGGCGATCCACATCTCCTCGAACCCGCCGGTGCCCGGCAAGTTTTACTGGATGACTCCCAGCCAAGTGCGGTGGCGCCCGTTCAACTTCTGGCCCGCCCACACCACCGTCACCGTCGACGCGGCCGGCACCAAGTCGAGCTTCCGCACCGGCGACTCGCTGGTGGCCACCGCCGACGACAAGACCCACCAGATGACGATCACCCGGAACGGCAAGCTGGAGAAGACTTTCCCGATGTCGATGGGTATGTCGACCGGCGGGCACGAGACCCCCAACGGCACCTACTACGTGCTGGAGAAATTCCCCACGGTGGTGATGGACTCCTCCACCTACGGGGTCCCGATCAACTCCACCTACGGCTACAAGGTGACCGTGCAGGACGCGGTCCGCATCGACAACAGCGGCGGCTTCGTACACAGCGCCCCGTGGTCGGTCAACGACCAGGGCAAGCGCAACGTCAGCCACGGTTGCATCAACCTGAGCCCGGCCAACGCCAAGTGGTTCTACGACAACTTCGGCAGCGGCGACCCGGTCGTGGTGAAAAACTCCGTCGGCACCTACACCAAGAACGACGGCGCCCAAGACTGGCAGATGTAGGGCCGCCCTCCCTCAGCAGCGAACAGACGTGAAAGCCCCCATTTCAGGTCCGAAATGGGGGCTTTCACGTCTGCTCGCGCAATAAAACGCAGCCGCGCTCAGTTCCAGATGCGCACCCGCTGCGCCGGCTCCAGGTACAGCGCATCATCTTCCGCGACGCCGAAGGCGTCATAGAACGCGTCGATGTTGCGGATCACCCCGTTGCAGCGGAACTCCGGCGGTGAATGCGGATCGGTCGCCAGTCGCCGGATCGCCTCGGCGTCACGGGATTTGGTGCGCCACACCTGCGCCCAGCCGTAGAAGACGCGCTGCACCCCGGTCAGGCCGTCGATCACCGGGGCCTCGGCGCCGCCCAGCGACAGCTGGTAGGCCAGCAGGGCGATCGAGAGCCCGCCGAGGTCACCGATGTTCTCCCCGACGGTGAACGCCCCGTTCACGTGCCGCCCGTCGCCCAGCGCCCGCGGCACGTAAGTCTCGTATTGAGCGATCAAAGCGTCTGTGCGCACGCCGAATTCGCTGCGGTCGGCATCGGTCCACCAGTCGATCAGGTTGCCGTCGCCGTCGTACTTGGCGCCCTGGTCGTCGAAACCGTGGCCGATCTCGTGGCCGATCACCGCACCGATCCCGCCGTAGTTGGCCGCGTCGTCGGCCTCGGGGTCGAAGAACGGCGGTTGCAGGATCGCGGCGGGGAAGACGATCTCGTTCATGCCCGGGTTGTAGTAGGCGTTGACCGTCTGCGGTGTCATGAACCATTCGTCGCGGTCCACCGGCGAGCCCAGCTTCGCCAGTTCGCGGTCGTAGTTGACCGCGTAGGCCCGCAGGAAGTTGCCGTACAGGTCAGCGGGATCGGTGACCACGGCCGAATAATCCCGCCAGCGCGCCGGGTAGCCGACCTTGGCGGTGAACTTGTCCAGCTTGGCCAGGGCCCGCTCCCGGGTCTCCGGGGTCATCCAGTCCAGGCCGGTGATGCTGACCCGGTAGGCCTCCCGCAGGTTCGCCACCAGCGCATCGATGCGTGCCTTGGCGTCGGGCGGGAAATGCTTTGCGACGTAAAGCTTTCCGACGGCGTCGCCCATCATCGACTCCACCAGGGAGACGCCGCGCTTCCACCGGTCCCGGATCTGCTCGGTGCCCGACAGTCGGCGCCCGTAGAACTCGAAGTCCTCGGCGACCAGGGCATCGGTCAAGATGCCGGCCCGGCCGTGAATGAGCCGCCACCGCGCCCAGTCTCGCCAATCGGCCAGCTCGCCGGAGTGCCACAGCGCGGCGAACGCGATCAGGTAGTCGGGCTGGCGCACCACGAGCTCGCCCGTGACCTCGCCCGAAACCCCGAGGGCGCCGACCCAGCCCGCCCAGTCGAAACCGGGTGCCTCCTGCGGCAGCCCGGCGAAGGTGCGCAGGTTGTAGCTCAGCTCGGCGTCGCGGCGTTTCACCACGTCCCAGTGCGCGCCGGCCAGCTGGGTTTCCAGCGCCACGATGCGGGCCGCGACTGCGGCGTGCTCAGCGGCATCCCCGCCATAGACCAGCGCGAACATCGCCGCGATGTGGTCGGGGTAGGCGGCCAGGATCTCGGCGTGCTGCTCGTCGCGGTAGTACGACTCGTCCGGCAGCCCGAGACCGGACTGGGTCAGGTGCAGCAGGTAGCGGGTGGAGTCCTTCGAATCGGTGTCCACGTACAGCCCCACGCCGCCGCCGACCCCGGTGCGCTGGCATGCGCCCAGCACCCGAGCCAGGGCGTCGCGGTCACCGGCGTGCTCGATGGCAGCCAGCTCCGCCAGCAGCGGCTGCACGCCGCGGGCCTGCACGGTGTGCTCGTCGAGGAAGCTGGCGTACAGGTCGCCGATGCGGCGTTCATCGGTCCCGGCCGGCGCGCCCGATTCGGCGGCTTCGGTGAGCAGTTCGCGGACCTGGATCTCGGCCCGGTCGAACAGGGCCCGGAACGCTCCGTCGGTGGCCCGGTCCGGCGGCATCTGGTAGCCGTCGAGCCAGCGTCCGTTGACATGACCGAACAGGTCGTCCTGCGGGCGGACGGCACTGTCGAGATGGCTGAGATCGAGGCCGGAACGCGTCGCTGGTGAGGTCATCGTTGCCCATCCTTTCACGGCGAACCGTACAGCCGTCCTGTAGCGTCACCGCCATGCCTGACGAGGAGCATCCCGACATCTCCACTGAAGCGGACGACGGCGTCGTCGATCCCGGTGAGGCCACCGTCGACGTGCACCAGAACGACGAGGCCGAGCAGCCCGAGAAGCCCATCGCCAAGAAGAGCGCTCATGCCCACCAGGCTCCGGCAGCCAAGACGTCTAAGGCGTCCAAGGGCGCCGTGTTCTCCAGCTACGGCCTGGTTTCGGCGTTCCTCGGCCTGGTCGCGGTGGCCGCGTTGGTGTTCGGTCTGATCACCTGGGATATGCACCGCGGCGACGTCGACGAGCGCTCCTACCGCAGCCGCGTCCTGCAGACCGCGGCCAGCTGGACCAGCGTGCTGATCAACCTGAACGCCGAGAACGTCGAGAAGGGCATGGCGCGACTGCGCGACAAGACCGTCGGCGAACTCAACAGCGAGTTCGACGCCGCGTTGGCGCCCTACCGCGACGTGGTGCAAAAGATCCAGTCCCGCAGCAGCGGTCGGATCGAGGCGGTCGCCATCGAGACGGAACGGCACAACCTGGACGATCCGGCCGCCACCACCGAGCAGGCGTCGACTCCCGGTCGCACCGACCCGGTGATGGTGATCGCCACGTCGATCGCCGAGAACGTCGGCGGTCGGCCGCAGACCGTGCACTGGGCGCTGCACCTCGACGTCAGCGACGTCGATGGGCACCTGATGATTTCTCGATTGAGGTCGATCCGATGAGCAAGCTGGGGAACCTGAAATCGCGGTCGCTGTGGCGCGTCCTGGCTTTCGACATCGCCGCCCCGCTGGCCGCGATCGGCGGTCTGCTTTTTTTCGGGCTGGTCAAAGATTGGCCGCTGTGGTGGGTGTCGGTCTGCTCGGTGCTGGTGCTGCTCATCGTCGAGGGCATGGTGGTGAACTTCCTGCTGCTGCGGCGTGACGGGGTCACGGTCGGCACCGACGACGACCGGCCCGGTCTTCGTCTCGGGGTGGCCGTACTGGCCGCCACGGCGCTGGTCGTCGCAGCGGTATTCGGATATCTGGACTGGACAGTGCCCGATCAGGAACTCGAGGCCGACTCCGGTGAGGTGGTCAAGACCGCCGTCGCGATGGCAGAGGCCGCGGCGACCGTCTCGCCGGCCAACCCGGACGCGTCGATCGAGAAGGCAGCGACCTTCATGGTCCCCGACCGGGTCAACGCTTTCCGGGAGAGCATCGGCCGCACCGCCACCGAGATGGCCAACCGCAACATCGCCGTGGACGCGCAGGCGCTCAGCGCGGGCGTCGAGGCGCTCGGGCCTTCGGCAGCGCGGGTCGCGGTGGTGCTGCGCAGCGTGCAGTCGGTGGCGAACCAGCAGGTGAAGCAGGCGGTGGTGCCGGTGCGGGTGACGCTGACCAAGCGCGGCGACCAGTGGAGGGTGCTGGAGATGTCCCCGATCCACGCGCGCTGACGCGCGGCGTCAGATGGCTCAGTGGGGTTTGGGGGCGCCGCGGGTGTGCAGCTTGACGAACCGGTCCGACAGTCGGCGCATCCGGATCATCAGCGAGGCCGGCGGACTGACCGTGCCGTCCAGGTATTCGCTCAGCGTGTCGGCGGGCACCCCGACCCGCGAGCAGAACTCCTGACGGCTCAGGCCCGACCGCTCGATCAACACCCGCACGTGGCGGGCGACCTCGGCGCGTTCGTTGGCCTCCAGGTGGTCGCGGGCACGGGCCAGTACCTCCGAGAGCGCCTTGGAGATGCCGTAGGGTTCGGTGCCCTCCAGCACCTCTTCGACCTGGCGGGCGGTGCGCCCGTACGGGTCACGCTTGAGGGCCACCACGATCAGCTGCCAGGTGGCGATATCGCCGGTCTGTAGCGCCGAGCGGATGGCGGAGGTCGGCCAGAACTCCACCGGCCGGTCGGTGTTGCCGGGCCGGGAATCGGGCCGGGAATGTCCCCGGAGTGGCAGCGATCCGCTGCGTCGGTCCGCGGCCAACGTCACCTCGCCTCCTCCAGCATCGCCACCGCAACCGCCAGGCAGCGTCCCCGGACGTGTTCCCAGTCCGTGCCCGCTCGGGGCGCACCGTCGCCGGAGTCGTCCTCCACGCGTTCGGCGGGTTCCGGGTCGGCGAGCCGACAGACCAGCTGCGTGGCCATCCATTGTCGTTCGGCTGGTTGCCCAGAGTAATACTTGTCGATCCCCTTGAGTGCCTCAGCAACGGTTTTCGGGTCCAGTACGTCGGCGAGCTCGGCGAGCTCGGCGTAATCCCGGCGGCTGTTACGTGACATCAGCAGGTAGCCCTTGAGCCGCAGTGTCTCGGCGCCGGTGGGAATCTGCAGCCGGTCGCCGGTGGGCAGTTGCACGGCCGCGGTCTCCATCGGGCGGCGACGCGTCAACGTCGGGCCCTCGAGCCCGATCTCGTTTGCTACCCACGCCTCGGTCTCCAGCGCGTCGAGCGCGACCGCGAGCCGGCGCCGCCACACCGTCACCGGGTGCACCGGCCGCACCGCCTTCGGCATCGCCCGGCCGGTGCCGGTCCGGGACTGCCAGCCGCCGGCCAGCCTGGCCAGCGCGTGGGCCCTCGTCTTGCCGCCGGCGGGCACCGCCGCCGCACCGACCGGTAGCACTTCGATCTTGCTGGTTGCTATCTCGGCAAGGCCGCAGCCGCGCAGTGCCAGCGGGTCGCCGACGCAGACGGCGTCGGGAACCAGTTCTTTGAGCTTCGCCGCCGACTTGACCACCACCCGAAGGTCGGCGCTGGGCGTGATCAGCGCGGAGATGTCATCGGGGATCACCACGACGTCGCCCAGATCGACTGTGGGCAGCGGTTTCTCGAAGTCCACCGAGGGCAGGATCCGGGCCAGCCAGCGCGGCAGCCACCAGTTCCACTCGTCGAACATCTTCATCAGCGCCGGCACCAGCACCAACCGCACCACCGTGGCGTCCACCGCGATCGCCACCGCGCAGGCCACCCCGAGTTCGGCGACCAAGGGCATGCCGGCGAACGCGAAGCCGATGAACACCGCGATCATGATCAAAGCGGCGCTGGTGATGGTGCGCGCACTGGTGCTCACCCCGTGGGCGACGGCGTCGTGGGTGTTGCCGGACTGCAGAAAACGCTCCCGGATCCGGGTCAGCAGGAAGATCTCGTAGTCCATCGACAGGCCGAACGTCATCGCCAGCACGATCGGCGGGATGAAGCTGTCGATCGAGCCGGTGGGCGCGAACCCGAGTCGCTCCAGCCACCCCCACTGGAACACCGCGACCAGGCTTCCGTAGGCGGCCGCCACCGACAGCACGGTCATCACGACGCCCTTGAACGCCAGGAACACCGACTGGATCGAGATCAACAGCATCAGGAACGCGATCACGGCCACGAAGACCAGCACCAGCGGTTCGGCCGCCGCGACCCGGTCGTCGAAGTCCTTGATCAACGCGGTGGGCCCACCGACGTCGACTCGCACCGACGGCGATCCGGCCGCTTCGGGCAGGTGTTCGCGCATCCAGTCGATGGTCTCGCGTGCGGCCATGTCCTCGGGATCGACCGACAGCACCGCAGACAGCAGCCCGCTGCTGTCGTCGTCGCCGAAGACCGGCGGGGACACCGAGGCGATGTTGGGGGCCTGCGTCATCGCCTGGCGGACCGCCAGGAATGTCTGGGCGTGCTCGGGCGCCGATGCGTGCGCGTCGGGGATGGTGACCAGCACCCGGATCGGCCCCAACGCGCCGGGACCGAGGGCCTGCGCCGCCGCGGCCACTCCGCCCCGGATCTCGTGGGAGGAGTCGAACTGGTGCAGCATGCTATTGCCCTGCTCCAGCGACAGCGCCGGCGCCGCGATCGTCAGCAGGAACCCGGCGGCCAGCAGCGCCGACACCCAGGGGCGGCGCATCACCCACGCCGTCCAGCGGGTCCAGAACCGGGACTGGGCGGCCTGCGGGGTGCGCGCCCAGTGCAGCAGCGCCGAGCGTTTGGCGACCGGGCGGCCGAACACCGCCAACACCACAGGGGTGAGGGTGACCGCGGCCAGTACCGCAACCGAGACAGCCAGGATCGCCCCGGTGGCCATCGACACCAGCACCGGGGTGTTGATCAGGTAGATGCCGGTCAGGGAGGCCACCACGGTCAGGCCGGACAGCACCACGGCCAGCCCGGATGTCGCCATGGCCGCGTCGGCGGCCTCCTGCGGCTGCCGGCCGGCCCGCAGTTCTTCGCGGTAGCGCATCAGGATGAACAGCGAGTAGTCGATCGCCAGCGCGATCCCGAACATCGACACCGTCGAGGTGACGAACACCGACATCGCGGTGAACATCGACAGCAGATAGACCAGCCCCATGGTGACGATGACGGTGCCGATCCCGAGCGCCAGCGGGATGGCTGCGGCGGCCAGCGAACCGAACACTGCCAGCAACACGATCAGCACGATCGGCATGTTCCATTGTTCGGCGTCCGCGATGTCCTGCTTGGTCTTCGCCGACGCCGCCGCCCCCAGCGCGCCCTGGCCGATCACATACAGATTCACCGAGCCGTTCTCGATCCGGCCGGGCTGGTCGCCTTCCACCCCCAGCTTGGCCCGCAGCTTCTTGGCGACGTCGACCGCGCCGGTGTTGTTGAAGTCCACCCGCAGCGACACGACGTAGGGCCGGTCGGGGCGCGGCGGCGGCTGGGTCCGATCGGGCAGCACCGTGACGCTGGACGCCTCCCCGGCGACGCGCTGAAGCAGTGCGACGGCGTTCTTCATGTCCTGGTAGGTGGCATCGGCGCGGGGCGCGGCCACCAGAGCGAGCGGCGAGGCGCCCTGGTCGGGGAAGTGTTCCTCGAGCTGATACTGCACGTTCAGCGACTGGGACCCCGCCACCTCGAAGCCCCCGCCGGTGAGGTGGCCGGATTGGGTTCCGGCCAGGTAGAGGGAGGGGATCACAGCCAGAAGCCAACCTGTGAAGACCACCCAGCGGAATCTGCGCAGGTTGCTGCTGAAGCGCATCATGAACTGCTGGATCTCGGCTCTCCCCGCTCTCGCCCGCACCGGTGCGTCGCGTGCTGCGAGCCTACCGCAGCCGACCGTTGCGCCGGGGGTTTCTCGTCGCCTCTGAGCTGGTCTGATGCCGTCCGGGAACCGCACTGTGACCAGGCCGACGTGCGCTCGGGTGGCGACGCTCGATCAAGGCTGACAGGATGGCGCACGGACCCCCGGATCGTGCCGTTGCTGCCGGGAGACGTCCCACCGATACCGAACACCCCGAGTGTTGTCCGCAACGTGGCGGACCCGAGGCGCAAATCCCCGGCCCTGAGGAGAATTCGTGAAGACCACCCGTGCCCTGTCCGGCCTCGGTGTCATTGCCGCCTGTGTGGGAGGCGGCGTCACTGCCGCGGTGCTGGCCGGCCCGTCCACGCCGTCGGCGACCGCGTCCAAGGATCCCTGCGTGGCCAGCGAGGTGGCCCGGACGGTGGGCAAAGCCGTCACCTCGGCCGGTGACTACCTCGACTCGCACCCCGATACCAACCAGGTGCTGACCGGGGCGCTGCAGCAGCAACCCGGCCCGCAGACCCTGGCGAACCTCAAGGGCTACTTCGACGCCAATCCGAAGGTCGGCGACGACCTGGCCAAGATCACCGCGCCGGTGCAAGAGATGAGTGACCGGTGCAAGCTGGCCGTCAGCCTGCCGCAGGTGCTCGGGCTGTTGCAGGCCGCCCAGGCCCAGGGTGGCCTGCCGGGCGGTCTGCCCGGCGGCGGCCTGCCGGTGAGTGGCCCGCCGGCCGGGGGCGTAACCCAGCCGGTGGCGGTTCGGTAGCGCCGTCCTCGGCCGCGTCGTCGGTGCGGAAGACGAAGAAGAACACCACCCAGCCGATGGCGCCGACCAGCAGCCAGCTGATCATCCGGTAGATCAGCACCGCGGAGATCGCTTCCGGCAAGGTCAGCCCGCTGGACACCAGGCCGGGTACCAACACGGCCTCGACGACCAGCAGTCCGCCCGGCATGAGGGGAATCGTTCCCGCGGCGCGGGCGGCGGCATAGGCCACCGTCAAACCGGCCACCGACGCCCGTCCCCCGGCGGCGTAGGCCGCGCAGGCCAGGCAGGCGACGTCGGCGACCCAGTTGAACAACGACCAGCCGAATGCCGTCGACGCCGCGCGGCGGCCCAGGCTGACCGACTCCAGTTGCCCCAGCAGCCGGCGCCAGGTCGCCAGGCCGGTGTCGGCGGGCTTGTCGCGCACCGAGTTGACCCAGCACAGCACCCGCACACCGATACCGTCGATCAACTCCGGCCGGGCCGCGACCGCCTGGGCCAGCAACAGCAGCGCGACGAAGCCGCCGAGGGTGAACAGCAGCGAGAACGGGTTGCTGCGCGCACCGAGCAGGAAAGCGCCACCGAGCCCCAATAGCGCCAGCCCGAGCGCCTGCAGCACTCCCGACATCACCAGCTGCCACGACGCCACCACCGGCGAGGCACCCCAGCGCCGCTGCTGGCGGTACAGGAACGTTGTCGACAGCACCGGACCGCCCGGCAGCGTGGTGGACAGCGAGTTGGCGGCGTAGAAGGCGGCCTCGGATCGCCACTGGGTGACGCGCACCCCTGCCGAGCGCAGCAGGGTGCGCTGGATCTGGGCGAAGCTGTGCATGGACGCCGCTGCTGCCAGGATCGCGCCGAACAGCCAGCGCCGGTCGGCGCTGCACAGGCTGCGCCACGCCGCGGCGAGCTGATCCCACACCAGCACCACCTCGACGGTCAGCACCACCGCGACCAGACCGAGGACCACCGGACGCGCCCAGGTGCGGACGCCGGTGAGACGTTGCGGGACCCGGGTCGGGACACCGATTACGTCGTGGGACACGAAACTAGAGGTTAGCCGGGCACCACCGAGATTCTCACTAGTCGATGTGCTCCTGCTGCGGCATCGTTACGCTACCGGGATGTCAGCCAGCACAGACGAATCCGTACATCCGACGGTGCGCAAAGCGGCGGCGTGGGCCTGGCGCCTGCTGGTGTTGTTCGCCGCGGCGCTGCTGGTGCTGCTGATCGCCCGGCGGCTGGAAGTGATCGTCGTCCCGGTGGCGCTGGCGATGATGATGTCGGCGTTGTTGCTGCCCGGCGTGGATTGGCTCGACCGGCGCGGCCTGCCCCGCGGCCTGGCGGTGTTTCTGTTGCTGCTCGGCGGGGTGGCGGTGCTCGCCGGATTGCTGAGCTTCGTGGTCGACCAGTTCATCGACGGGGTGCCCGGGCTGGTCGAACAGGTCACCCAGGTGGTCAACTCGACCCAGCGGTGGCTGACCGAGGGCCCCCTGCATCTGAGCAGCGAGCAGATCGACAGCGCCGGCGAAACCGTGATCAACGGCTTGCGCAACAATCAGGCCAAACTGACCAGCGGGGCGCTGTCGACGGCCGAGACCATCACCAAGATCTTCACCGGCGCCTTCGTCGTGCTGTTCACCCTGATCTTCTTCCTCTACGGCGGCCGCAACATCTGGCAGTTCGTCGTCAAGTTCTTCCCGAGCGAGGTGCGCGACCGCGTGCATGCGGCCGGGGTCGCGGGTTTCGAGTCGCTGATCGGTTACATCCGGGCCACCTTCCTGGTGGCGCTGGTCGACGCCGTCGGCATCGGCGTCGGGCTGGCGATCATGGCGGTGCCGTTGGCCTTGCCGCTGGCCTCGCTGGTTTTCCTGGGAGCTTTCGTCCCGCTGGTAGGTGCGGTACTCACCGGACTGCTGGCGGTGCTCGTCGCCCTGATAGCCAAGGGCTGGGTCTATGCGCTGATCACTCTGGGCGTGATCATCGCGGTCAACCAGCTGGAAGCCCACGTGCTGCAGCCGTTGGTGATGGGCCGCGCGGTGTCGATCCACCCGCTGGCGGTGGTGCTGGGCATCTCCACCGGCGGGATCCTGGCGGGCATCGTCGGCGCGCTGCTGGCGGTCCCGACGATCGCCTTCATCGACCGGGCGGTGCGGGTACTGGTCGGTTCGTCAGACGACGACGCGTCCGAGGGCGGCTTGCTCGAAGCCGAACCCGACGAGGTCAGTACCGGCCCTCCCGACGCAGCAGCTCCGCCGCACTGAGACCACCGGCGGCACCGCGGCGCTGCGGGTTGTCCCCGCCCTTGTCGCCCTTGTCGGTCTTGTCGGCCTTGTCGGCCTTGTCGCCCGGAGCGGTGAGCTTCTCGGTCGGCGGGTTGTCCGGATCGGAAGGGGCGCCTTGGGACCCCGGAACCGGGATGGCGGTGGTCGGGGCGTTCTCGTCGTCGCCGGCGTCCTGCGGCGGCACCGGCAGCGAGCGCGTCCGCTCGTCGCCACGCCCGCCCCGCAGTTCGCCGAGCCATGACTCGATCTCGCGCTCCGGAACGTCGCCCGGTGATTCCACCCGCTCGGTCACCGCATCGGTGGCGGAGAGCCGGGTGGTCGGCGCATCAGGCGAACCGGTGTTGATCCGGCTGGTCCGGGCGCCCGACGGGTTGCCGGTCACCGGCCGGGTCGGCAACTGCTCACTGGCCCGTGAGCGAGCTTGGGTCGACCCGCTCGGGGCGGGGTGAGTCGGATCGTGCGCGGGGCGCGGGGCGCCGGCGCCTACCGCTGCCGGCGCGGGCGTCGCAGCCGGGAAGCGGCGGGTCACCTTGCGCCGCTCGTCGGGCAGCCGGATCTCGCCCAGCCCAATCCGGTTCTGAAGGCGCTTCATCCAGCGTGGAGCCCACCAGCAGTCGTCGCCGAGCAGTTTCATCACCGACGGCACCAGGAACATCCGGACCACGGTGGCATCCAGCAACAGCGCCGCCATCAGGCCGAACGCCAGATACTTCATCATCACCAGATCGGAGAACACGAACGACGCCGCGACCACCGCCAGGATCAGCGCGGCCGCGGTGATAAGACGACCGGTGGTTGCCGTGCCGATCCGGATCGCCTCGGCGGTGGACATCCCGGATTCTCGGGCCTCCACCATCCGAGAGACCAGGAAGACCTCGTAGTCGGTGGCCAGACCCCAGCCGACCGCGACCACCAGCGCGATCACCACCACCATCAGCGGCGTGGGGGTGAAGTTCAGCAGCCCGGCGCCGTGCCCGTCGACGAATATCCACGTCAGGATGCCCATCGTCGACCCCAGGGTGAGCGCGCTCATCACCGCCGCCTTCAATGGCAGCACCAACGACCCGAACGCCAGGAACATCAACAACGTGGTGGTGGTCAGCAGAATGAACAGCATCAGCGGCCCTTGGCTGACCAACGCGTGGATGCTGTCCTGCTCGAGGGCGGGGGTGCCCCCGACCAACACATCGAGGCCCTTGGGGGTGCTGATATGGCGCAGCGCCTTGATCTTCTGCGCGGCGTCGTCGCGGTCGATCAAGCCGTTCTCGATCACCCGGGTTGAGGTTTCCTTCGAAGCCCCGGGCAGATAAGGCCGTTCCTTCCACATCTCGTCGGGGTCGTCCTCGGGGACGACGAACCCGCTGATCGACATCGCCCGACTGCGCACCTCGGCGACCTGCTGGTCGGTAACCGGTTTGTCGTTGTCGCTCTTGATCACCAGCGTCAGCTTCTCGGTGCGGAAGCCGGGAAAAATCTCGTCGAATTGCTCCTGGGCCATCCGGGCGGTGTTGTCCGGCGGGAGATACTTCTCGCTCATCCCGCCGAACGTCAGCTTGCCCAGCGGGATGATCAGCAGGATCATCGCGACCACGATGGGGATCGCGAAGACCAGCGGTCGTTGCATCACGAAGTTGACCAGCTTGCCCCAGAACCCGGCCTCGACCTCTTCGCGGGTCTTGGTCTTCTGAGTCTTCTCGGCGAACCAGCCGATGATGCGGTTGGAGAACTCCCAATCCCGCAGGAACGGAATGCGGTAGAGGGTGCGCACCCCCAGCGCGTCCACGTTGGTGCCCAGCACGCCGAGAATGGCCGGCAGCAGGGTGATCGACAGCAGGGCCGCCAGCCCCACCGAGGCGAAGATCGCGTACGTGATCGCCTTGACGAAGCCCTGCGGCAGCACGAGCAGGCTGGCTCCCGACACGATGATCAGCACCGCCGAGAACACCACGGTGCGTCCGGCCGTCATCACCGAGCGGCGGACCGCCGCCTCAGTGTCGTAGCCCTCGGCGATCTCCTCACGAAATCGGCTCACCACGAACAGGCCGTAGTCGATCGCGATACCGAGGCCGATCAGCGACACCACCGGTTGGGCGAAGAAGTTGATCGGCCCGAACATGGCGGCGAACCGCAGGATGCCGGTTGCACCGGCAATGCTCAAACCGCCCACGATGACCGGCAGGCTGGCGGCGATCACCCCGCCGAACACGAAGAACAGCACCACCGCCACCAACGGCAGCGCCAGCACCTCCATCCGCTTCTGGTCGCTGGCGATGGTGCCGGTCAATTCACTGGCGATCGGCTGCAGGCCGCCCAGTTCGACCTTGCCGCCGTCGAGTTTCTGCAGATCGGGCTCGACCGCCTGGTAGTTCTTCAAGATGGTGTCGTCGTCGTCACCCTTGAGTTGGATCGACGCGAACGCGTGCTTCTTGTCGGGGTCGGCCATGGTGGCCAGCGCTTCGGGGTTGGTGAAGTAGCCGACCCAGCTCATGATCTGGTCGGGGTGGTCGCTTTTGACCTGGTTCAGCCCATCTTTGACGCCGTCGAACCACCGCTTGTCATCGACGGTCTCGCCTTTCGGCGCGGTGAAGACCGCCACCACATGGCTGGTGCGGTCTCGGCCGTAGGCCTCGTCGCCGAGCACCGATGCCTTCACCGACTGGCTGCCGTCGTCGTAGAAACCGCTCTGGGTGACGTGGTTGCCCAGGCTCATCCCGTAGACCCCGCCGCCCAGACAGAGCGCCACCATCACGCCGATTACGATGAACCGGTAGCGGTATACAGTTCGACCCCACCAGGCGAACACCTATACGCTCCTCACTAAAGTCTGTTGAGAGATCTTTCGACCCGCGCGCCCCATTTCAGGCTCTCCAGTTGTCACTCGCGCGAGGCCAGCAGTGAGCTCAGCGGCCGGAACGGCTGCAGCCATGCCCCTTGCTCCGGCAGCGAATCCAAGCTGATCCGCGGCAGCCGCTCCCGGAACACACCAGGAATGTCTTCCAGGTCGACAAACTCCAAGGTATCCGAGGCTAGCGCCCAGCTGGCATGTTCGCGAAATCCGAGCACGCAGACCGCGATGCCCAGCCCGCACAGTTCTTCCAGTGGTTCCCGGAACGCTTGGCCATCGGCAGATGCCACCGCCACCGCGTCCAGCCCTTGCTCCTTGCGCAACGCAATGTGTTCCAGCATGTCGGAATCGACATCGCTGTCCTCGTCGATCTTCGGCTTGGCGAAGACCGCGAAACCCACGTTACGCAACGCCTCCACCCACGGCCGGACGACGTCGGCGCTGCCTGGGGCGATGTTGGTGAACACCGTGGCCTCGGGTTCGACCGGCCATTGCGGGTGGCTCGCAGAGATCTCGGCGGTGCGATTGAGCAGCCAGCGGCCCAGCGCGTCGAACCGGGGCCGCTCCACCCCGGTCGGACGCCGGCCCAGGATCGCACCCAGACCCATGTCCAGATTCGGGGCGTCCCAGACGAGCAGCACCCGACGGGCCGGTGGCCCCGGGGAGGCCGGTTCGTGCGGGATGTCCGTCGCTGGGCCCGGCACCTCCGCCACGGTGTCGCTCACAGCGGCTTCTCCCAGATCAGCTCGGTGATCGCGCTGCCCGCGTTGCGGCCCTTCGCTTCGTATTTGGTGGTGGGCCGGGCGACCGAGATGGGTAAGCCGGCACCTTTGGAAGGGTCTGTAACTCGGCGCAGGCCGGGCTCGCCGTCGCCGGACTCGGCGATCTGTTCGGCGTAGCCGGCATGGTCGGTCGCCGCGTGCAGGACCCCGCCCGGCCGCAGCCGATCGGCGATCAGAGCCATGGTGGACGGTTGCAGCAGCCGCCGCTTGTGGTGCCGCGCCTTGGGCCACGGGTCTGGAAAGAACACCCGCACCCCGATCAGCGAAGCCGGGGCGATCAGGTGTTCGAGCACGTCGAGGCCATCGCCACGCAGCAGCCGGATGTTGCCCACCTGTTCGCGCTCGATCGCGCAGAGCAACTGCGCCAGCCCGCGCTCGTAGACCTCGACGGCGATCACGTCGAGATCCGGTTCGGTGCGGGCCATCGCGACCGTGGAGCTACCGGCTCCACAGCCGATCTCGAGCACCACCGGGGCCTCACGGCCGAACCAGCGGTGCGGGTCCAGCGGCTCGGGACGGTCGGGCCCCTCCGGCGGCAGCACGTCGGCGCCCAACTGAGGCCAAAGCCGCTCCCAGGTTTGGCGCTGGCCGGCGGAGAGCGCGGAGTGGCGGTAGCGGACGCTGAAATTGCGGGCGCGTCGTGGAGCCGGCGCTTCGATACCGGCGGCGTCTGATGGCGTCTCGACGTCGCGCTGCGCATGCATGCAGTCCATGGTGGCCCATGGACTGTTGTGTACCCACGGCGCGGTGCACATTGATACCCAACAGTTAGCACCGTGGTGACTCGCTTCACACGGGCACAGCTGACAACATGGCCTCAGTGGGGCGGGCCGATGGGGCGATGTGGGAGGCATGGTCGTGACACAGGGGCACCAGCTCTTCGCTGCCGAGCTGACCCGGCTGGCCGGCGAGATCTGCGATCCGGGATTGTCGTCGATCGCCGCGGGCATCACCGCGCCGCTGACGATCGCGGTGTGCGGCCGGCGCGGGGTGGGTAGGCGCAGCGTCGCTGCGGCACTGGCCGCCGCCGGAGTGCGCGTCGCCGACCGGCCTGACGCGGAAGCAGACGCCGTGGTCTACGTGGTCGCCGAAGCGGTCAAGCCGGAGGACGCCGCGGCGGTGGTACGCGCGGCGCGGCGTGCGCCGCTGCTGGTGGTGCTCAACAAGGCGGACCTGGCCGGGCATTGCGGGGTCGCCGGCGTCGCAGCCGCCACCGGGGCGCGGGCCGAACCGCTCTCGGCGTTGTTCGCGCTCGCCGCGCTGGAAGAACGGCTGGACCCTGGGCTGTGGGCGGCGCTGCGCAGGCTCGCGGCGGAACCGGCCGACCTCAGCTGCGCCGAACACTTCGTCAGGTGCCGGCACGGCGTGCCGCGGCAGCTGCGCGAGCGGCTCTGCGCCACCCTCGACCTGTCCGGGATCGGGCGAGTCCTCGAGCTGGCCCGGCGCGGGGGCACGGTGGCCCAGGCCCGGACGGTGCTGCGTCGGCTCAGCGGCGTCGACGGCGTGCTGGCCCGGCTGGCCGCGCTGGGCGCCGGGGTGCAGCACCGGCGGATGTCGGAGGCGGTGGCCCGGCTGGAGGCGCTGGCGGTCGGCCGGGATTTCGCGGCACGCATCGATGAGTTCTTGACCCGCGACGCGACGGTGGCGGCCCGGATGGCCGCGGCGGTGGCCGTTCTTCCAGAGCACGCGGTGGCGGGTGGACCGCTGCTGCGGGCGCGCCGGTGGCAGGCCTACCGCAGCGCGCCGATGGGCATCACCCAGCGTGCCTGCGCCGGGGACATCACCCGCGGATCGTTGCGGGCCTGGGCGGCGACGCGGGGCCGCTCATGACCGCCCCTGAAGGCGCCGACGACCCGACCGCCACCGTGGACGCCCTGGTGGCCGAGATCGCCCCGGGGATTCGCCCGCCGGCGGTGCGGCGCTGCGACGCGATCATGGTTACCGGGCCCTGGCTGGCCGGGGTGAGCGCGGTGGCCTCCGCACTGGCCGACCGGCTGCCGGAGTGGCGCGTGCTGGAAGCCACCGACCTGATGCCGGGCGAGGTGCCCTCGGCGGTGGTGTTCGTGGTGTCGGCCGCAGCGGCACTGACCGGCTCGGACTGCGCGCTGCTCGACGCCGCCGCCGCCCACACCGACGTGGTGATCGGCGTGGTGTCCAAGATCGACGTGCACCGCCAGTGGCGGGAGATGCAGGACGCGGCTCGCGAGACCCTCGCCGATTACGCGCCCCGCTATCGCGACGTGCCGTGGGTGGGGGCGGCCGCGGCGCCCGAGCGGGGCGGCCCGCGGGTGGACGACCTGGTTGCCGAACTGGCCAAACAGCTCGGTGACAGCGACGTGCAGCGACGGAACCGGCTGCGGTCCTGGGAGTTCCAGCTGCGCACCGACGCCGACCGGATCGACCGCGACGCCCGCGCCGAGGGGCGGCGCGCGCGAGTGGCGTTGCTGCAGGAACAACGCGACGAGGTGGTGCGGCAGCGGCGGATGTCGAAATCCGAGCGGGTGATCGCGTTGCGCAGCCGCGTCGCCCAGGCCAAGGTGCAGCTGTCCTACTTCGCCCGCAAGCGTTGCGCCTCGGTGCGCGGCGAGCTCGCCGAGGACGCCGCGGGCATGACTCGGCGCCGGTTGCCCGAGTTCGAGACCTACCTGCGAAGCCGGCTGGAGCAGGTCGTGACCGAAGTCGACGAAGGGGTCGCCGAGCACCTGGCCGACGTCGCCCACGAGTTGGGCCTGTCCGGCGACGCCGCGGCGTCGACCTCGACCCCGCCGCAGTTCGAGACCGGTGCGCCGGCGTTGACGTCCCGGCGTCTGGAGACCCAGCTGATGACGCTGCTCGGCGTCGGCTTCGGTCTGGGGGTGGCATTGACGCTGAGTCGGCTGTTCGCGCACCTGGCCCCGGGGTGGACGGCGGCCGGTGCGGCGCTGTGCGTCGTGGTCGGGGTGGCGGTCACGGTGTGGGTGGTCCGCATCCGCGGGCTGCTGCGTGACCGGGCGGTGCTGGATCGCTGGGTGGGTGAGGCCACCGCCGCGCTGCGTTCGGCGCTGCAGGAGCTGGTGGCCCTTCGGGTGGTGGCCGCCGAGTCGGCTTTGAGCGCCGAACTGGCCGAGCGCAACGAAATCGAGGCGGCGCGGGCCGCGGATCGGATCGCCGGGCTGGACCGGGAACTGCGCGAGCACGCCGCGGCGACCGCCCGGGCCGCCGCGGTACGAGATCGGCACCTGCCGACGTTGCAGCGGGCGCTGGCCGCGGTGCGGTCCGAACTCGGCGGTTCAGCGAGTCTCGACGGAGGAGAGGCGACGCTGGGTTCGCCGCATGAGCCGAGCGGTTCAGCGAGTCTCGACGGAGGAGAGGCGACGCTGGGTTCGCCGCATGAGCCGAGCGGTTCAGCGGGTCTCGACGGAGGAGAGGCGACGCTGGGTTCGCCGCATGAGCCGAGCGGTTCAGCGGGTCTCGACGGAGGAGAGGCGACGCTGGGTTCGCCGCATGAGCCGAGCGGTTCAGCGGGTCTCGACGGAGGAGAGGCGACGCTGGGTTCGCCGCATGAGCCGAGCGGTTCAGCGGGTCTCGACGGAGGAGAGGCGACGCTGGGTTCGCCGCATGAGCCGAGCGGTTCAGCGGGTCTCGACGCAGGAGAGGCGACGCTGGGTTCGCCGCATGAGCCGAGCGGTTCAGCGAGTCTCGACGGAGGAGAGGCGACGCTGGGACCGGCGGATGAACTGGGTGAATCGGGTCCGTCAGAGACCGCCCGGAGGGTTGCCGACTAGGTGGGTGTATGCCCGCTTCGCCGCGCGCCGCTATCCACGGTAACCTCTTATCTAATGAAGCATTAAGAGGTGGACTGCGGCGCACCCAGCGGCAACGCCACGAAGTGACACAGGTTACAACAGGAGAGCTCATGACCTCAGCGACCATCCCCGGTCTGGACACCGCCCCGACGAAACACCGCGGGTTGCTGGCCTGGGTCCAGGAGGTCGCTGAGCTGACCCAGCCGGACCGGGTGGAGTGGTCCGACGGTTCCGAGGGCGAGTGGGACCGGCTGATGGCCCTGCTGGTGGAGGGCGGCACCGCGGTCAAGCTCGACGACGCGAAGAAGCCCAACTCCTACCTGGCGCTGTCCGACCCCGCCGACGTGGCTCGGGTCGAGTCCCGGACCTTCATCTGCACCCGCACCAAGGAGGGGGCCGGCCCCACCAACAACTGGATGGACCCCGACGAGATGCGGGCCACCATGACCGAGCTGTACCGGGGCTGCATGCGGGGCCGCACGATGTACGTGGTGCCGTTCTGCATGGGGCCGCTGGGTGCTGAGGACCCGAAGCTCGGCGTCGAGATCACCGACTCGGCCTACGTGGTGACGTCGATGAAGATCATGACCCGGATGGGCACCGCGGCGCTGGAGAAGATCGGTACCGACGGCGCCTTCGTCAAGGGCCTGCACTCGGTGGGTGCGCCGCTGGCCGAGGGGCAGCAGGACGTGCCCTGGCCCTGCAACGAAGAGAAGTACATCACCCACTTCCCGGAGACCCGGGAGATCTGGAGCTACGGCTCCGGCTACGGCGGCAACGCGCTGCTGGGCAAGAAGTGCTACGCGCTGCGGATCGCCTCGGCGATGGCCCACGACGAGGGCTGGCTGGCCGAGCACATGCTGATCCTCAAGCTGATCTCGCCGGAGAACAAGGCCTACTACATCGCCGCTGCCTTCCCGTCGGCCTGTGGCAAGACCAACCTGGCGATGATCCAGCCCACGATCCCGGGCTGGCGGGCCGAGACCCTCGGCGACGACATCGCCTGGATGCGCTTCGGCAAGGACGGCCGGCTGTATGCGGTGAACCCGGAGGCCGGCTTCTTCGGGGTGGCGCCGGGCACCTCCAACAGCTCCAACCCGAACGCGATGAAGACCATCGAGGCGGGCAACACCATCTACACCAATGTCGCCCACACCGACGACAACGACATCTGGTGGGAGGGCATCGACGGCGAGAAGCCTGCGCACCTCACCGACTGGAAGGGCAACGACTGGACGCCCGAGTCGGGAACCCCTGCCGCCCACCCGAACTCGCGCTACTGCACCCCGATGTCGCAGTGCCCGATCCTGGCGCCGGAGTGGGACGACCCGGCCGGTGTGCCGATCTCGGCCATCCTGTTCGGCGCCCGCCGCAAGACCACCGTCCCGCTGGTCAGCGAGGCCCGCGACTGGCAGCACGGGGTGTTCATCGGCGCCACCATGGGATCCGAGCAGACCGCCGCCGCCGAAGGCAAGGTGGGTGCGGTGCGCCGCGACCCGATGGCGATGCTGCCGTTCATCGGCTACAACGCCGGCCACTACATGCAGCACTGGATCGACATCGGCAAGAACTCCGATGAGTCCAAGCTGCCGAAGGTGTTCTTCGTCAACTGGTTCCGCCGCGGCGAGGACGGACGCTTCCTGTGGCCGGGCTTCGGCGAGAACAGCCGGGTGCTCAAGTGGATCATCGAGCGGGTCGAGGGCAAGGGCTCCGGAGAGTCCACCCCGATCGGCACCGTGCCGCACGCCTCCGATCTGGAACTCACCGGGCTGGACGTGGACCCCGCCGACGTGGAGCAGGCGCTGGCCGTCGACGCCGACGAGTGGCGCGCCGAGTTGCCGCTGATCGAGGAGTGGTTCGAGTTCATCGGCGACCAGCTGCCCACCGGCCTGCGCGACGAGTTCGACGCCCTCAAGCAGCGCCTGGGTTAATACCCGGCGAAGCAGACACATAAGCCCCCAAACGCCCGTCGTTTGGGGGCTTATGTGTCTGCTCGGCAACGTGCTTAGTCCGACTAGACTAAGTCCGGTAGGCTCGGGTCATGGCGACGGTCAACATTCACGAGGCAAAGACGCATCTGTCCAGCCTGCTCGCCCGCGTCGAAAACGGTGAGACGATCACGATTGCGCGCGCCGGCAGGCCGGTCGCCGATCTGACACCGCACTCGCGGATCGACATCGCTTTCGGAGCTCTATCCGGCCGGCTCCACTACGACGACGAACACTTCGACGACGTGGACGGCGCCCTCAACGCCCAGTTCGGGCTTGAATGACCGGCATCCTGCTCGATACCCACGTACTGCTCTGGTCGCTGGACGACAGTCCACGTTTGAGTCACCGGACGCGCGCCCGAATGACTTCTGCCCCGGCGGTATTCGTCTCTGCGGCCAGCATGTTGGAGATCTCCATCAAAGCGGCTACCGGCAAGCTCGCGATGCCCGCAGACTTTGAGGACGCCGTCTGGAAATCCGGCTTCCGCATTCTGCCGATCACCGGTCGTCACGCCATGGTGTGCAATATCGCTGCGCTGCCACACAAGGATCCGTTCGACGCGATGCTGGTGGCTCAGGCCGAGGTCGAGCGCCTCGATCTGCTGACGGCGGATGCGAAGCTGCTCAAGGCGCTGCCCGCCGCAGTGGATGCGCGGCTCTGATCACTGGAGCGAACTCGGCCCGAACCCGGCCACTTGACACCCGTCAAATTTGTCGGCGGTACAGTCTGCGCATGCAGATTCGGGAACACGTCGGCGCCGGCAAGCCGGCCATCATCTTGCACCCGTCGGGCATGTCATCATTGTTCTCCATGAGGACGCTACGGGCCCCTCGACGAGGCCGGCGCGGCGGAAGAAGTGCGCC
>NZ_LZMF01000036.1:0-954 GCF_001673565.1 Mycolicibacter sinensis | reverse complement strand
GGTACTTGTCCCGGCACGCGCTGCGCTGAATCTTGCCGCTGGTGGTGGTCGGGATCCGCATCGGCTTGACCAGCACCACGGTCTGCGCGTCGATCCCGTGGTGGGTGCGGATCGCCGCCCGGATCGATTGGATCAGCTCGTCCAGATCGACCCCGACGGCCTCATGGTGGTGCACCTCCTGCACCACCGCCAAATGCTCGGGGGCGTTGCGCTTGCCCGGCAGCAGGAAAACCGCACCACGGCTGGGCATCAGCGCCGGATGGCAAGCCTGCACGGTCAGCTCGATGTCATTGGGGTAGTGGCTGTAGCCGCCAATGGTCATCAGGTCCTTGCACCGGCCGGTGACGAACAGCTCGCCGTCCCGGAAGAACCCCAGGTCGCCACTGCGCAGGTAGGGGCCCTCTCCGGTGTCGGCCACGTACGCGTTGAAGGCGTGCTCGGTCTCCTCGGGGCGTCCCCAGTAGCCCTGGGCGATGCTGGGTCCGGATGCCCAGATCTCGCCCACTTCGTCAGCGCAGCAAGGCAGCCGGGTCTCCGGATCGACGATCAGCACCCGCATCCCGTCCAGCTCCGCGCCGCAGCCCACTATCGCCACGGCGTCGGCATCGTCGGCCGCGACGTCGATCACCTGATTGCGGCCCAGCGCGTTGCGGTCGACGTAGCGCACCCCGGCGACTTCCGGGCTCTGCATCGCGGTGACCAGCAGTGCGGATTCGGCCAGACCGAAGGCGGCCTGGATGCCGTTCAGCTGAAATCCGGCCGGGGCGAACGCCTCGGCGAAGTTCTGCAGAGTGGTCGCGCGGACCGGCTCGGTGCCGATCCAGGCGTGCGTCAGGTTGGACAGGTCCAGTGCCGCGCGCTGGGCCGGTGTGGTGGTCTTGACGCACAGGTCGTAGGCGAAGGTCGGCGCGCCGGTGATCGTGGCGCGGTGCCGCGACAGCATCTCCAGCCAGC
>NZ_LZMF01000035.1:0-38289 GCF_001673565.1 Mycolicibacter sinensis | reverse complement strand
TTCTCGGAGCGTCAAGAACATCGCGGTTCCCCTTCGCCGGGGCGGCCGACGCCGATGCGTCACACCACGGCGGGGCCTACCCGGACGTTGGTGGCGTTAAACGCCGCAGCTTGGCCCCTAGCGACTTGCCCTGCGCAGATAGCGGTTTCGGATCAGTCGAGCAGCTGCCGCAGCACGTACTGCATGATGCCGCCGTGCCGGTAGTAGTCGGCCCCGCCGTGGTGTGACGCATCGGCGTCGGCCGCCCCGGCGAAGGGGAACCGCGATGTTCTTGACGCTCCGAGAACAAGAACGTCTGCTGATTCACACCGCGGCGGAGGTGGCCCTGAAACGACGCAAGCGCGGCCTCAAGCTCAACTTGCCCGAAGCCACCGCGGTGGTCACCCAGTTCGTGCTCGAGGGTGCCCGCGACGGCCGGTCGAAAGCCGACATCCAAGATGCGGCGCGCCACGTCCTGAAACGCGAAGACGTGATGGACGGTATCGCCGAGATGCTGCAGAAGGTCGACGTTGAAGCGACGTTTCCCGACGGCACCAAATTGGTGACCGTTCCCCAGCCCATTCACTGACATCGGCGGGAATGAAGGCGACAGCCATGCGCGGACCGACCGACAAAATCAGGGACACCGTCACCAACCGGATGCAGCGGGCCCAGAAGAGCTCGTGGCTGCCGGGCGCGGCCAGCCGGGCGGTCGCCCGGGCCCAACGCGTCCTGCAGCGCAATCCCCGGCTGGAGAAACTGGTCTCGTCAGCACAGCGGCACCTGCCCCCGCTGCGGCGCCAACGCGCCGGCTCCGGCAAGTCGATTCCGATGGGTACCGGCAAGGCGCCGATGGGAATGGTGCAGCCGGGCCCTTCCTCGAGCATGAAACCGTCGGCGCCGGGTGCCCTCATCTTCGGGGACGCCCCGGTGCCCATCAACGTCGGCTGCGAGATCACGACGGTGAAGGTCGTCAACACCGGCGACCGGCCGATCTCGGTGGGCTCGCATTTCCATTTCGCCGAAGCCAACCCAGCGCTGGAGTTCGACCGTGAGGCGGCCTGGGGCAAGCGGCAGAACATCATGTCCAGCGGAATGAGCCGGTTCGACCCCGGCGTGACCCAAGAGATCGAGCTGATCCCTTTCGGGGGCCGCAGAATTGCCGCCGGGTTCCGCGGCGCGTGCAAAGGCCCGCTCGATGCCTGAGATCCCCCGCCATCTCTACGTGATGATGCTGGGCCCCACCAAGGGCGATCAGCTTCGGCTGGCCGACACCGACCTGTTCATCGAGGTCGAAGAGGACTACTGCGTCGGCGGGGACGAGATAGTGTTCGGCGGCGGCAAATCCGGGCGCGAGTCCCAGGGCCAATCACACGTTCCCCGCGCGCAGGGCACCCCCGACCTGGTGATCACCAATGTGGTGATCCTCGACCACTGGGGAATCGTCAAGGCAGACGTGGGAATTCGCGACGGCCGCTTCACCGCCATCGGGAAGTCGGGCAACCCCGACGTGATGGACGGCGTTCACCCCGACTTGGTCATCGGCCCCTCCACCGAGATCATGAACGGCACCGGCCTGATCATGACGGCCGGCGCCATCGACACCCACGTGCACTTCGTGAACCCGCAGATGTGCGAGGTGGCCCTGCAAGCCGGCATCACCACGCTGGTCGGGGGTGGCAGCGGACCCACCGACGGGGGCAAAGCCACCCTGGCGACCCCGGGCTCCTGGTGGCTGGCACGGATGCTGGAGAGCTTCGACCCCTGGCCGGTCAACGTGGCATTTCTGGGGCGCGGCACCACGATCAACGAGGAAGCGTTGTGGGAACAGTTGCGCGCCGGTGCCGCCGGACTCAAGGTCCACGAGGACTGGGGCGCGACACCGGCGGTGATCGACACCGCCCTGCGGGTCGCCGATGAGGCCGGGGTGCAGGTCGCCATCCACAGCGACACCCTCAACGAGGCGGGCTTCGTCGAAGATCTCATGCGCACGGTCAACGGCCGCAGCTTCCACAGCTACCACACCGAAGGCGCCGGCGGCGGCCACGCCCCCGACATCATCCGGATCGCCGGCGAAGCCAATGTGCTGCCGTCGTCGACCACCCCGACCCGCCCGTTCACCGTCAACACCGTCGATGAACAGCTCGACATGTGCCTGGTGGCCCACCAGCTCAACCCCAAGGTTCCGGCGGAGTTGCAGTTCGCCGAGAGCCGGGTCCGGGCCGGCACCATCGCCGCCGAAGACATCCTGCAGGACATCGGCGCGATCTCGGCGATGTCGTCTGACGCGCAAGCGATGGGGCGTCTCGGCGAGACGGTGTTGCGCACCTGGCAGACCGCCCACGCGATGAAGCAGCTGCGCGGTCCGCTGTGCTCCGATGAGCGCGCCGACAACGAGCGAGCCCGGCGCTACGTCGCCAAAACCACCATCTGCCCAGCGATCATCCACGGCCTCGACGACGAAATCGGATCCATCGCCGTCGGCAAACTGGCCGACTTCGTGTTGTGGGCCCCCGCCATGTTCGGGGTCAAGCCGACCGCGGTGTTCAAAGGGGGCATGGGCGCGCTGGCGATGCTCGGGGACCCCAGCGCGGCGGTGCCCACCCCCGAGCCGGTGTTGCCGCGGCTGGGCTACAACGCCTTCACCCGCGCCGCGGCGGCCACCAGCGTCGCGTTCGTCGCGCCCGTCGCACTCGAAGACGGGCTGGCCGACCGGCTCAACGTCGAACGCCGACTTGTGCCGGTCAAGAACATGCGCCAACGCAGTAAATCCGACTTGCCGCTCAACTACGCGCTGCCGAACATCGAGGTCAACCCCGACACCTTCGAGGTCCGCATCGACGGGCAAACGGCCAACCATGCACCGCTGACCGAGCTGCCCATGACGCAGCGCTACTTCCTCTACTGACATGCCGGCCACGCCCGCTGCGCTGCTGCTGCTCACCGACGGTCGCCTGCCGGCCGGCGGTTACGCGCACTCCGGCGGCGTTGAGGCATCGGTTCAGGCGGGACGCGTGTACGACCGAGCCAGCCTGGAAGAGTTCCTGCGCGGACGGGCTGCCACCTCCGGTGCCGTCGCCGCCGCTTTCGCCGCCGCGGCCTGCCACGCGACCGCAGCAGGCGATCTGGCGCGGCTCACCGAGCTGGAGGCAGAGCTCGACGCCCGGATGCCGTCGCCGGCGCTGCGCAGCGCATCGCGCGCCCTGGGCCGGCAATTGCAGCGGGCGATGCGAACCATCCGGCCGGCCCCGCAGCTCGACGCGCTGGGCCGGCACCCCCACCAGCCGATCGCCATGGGTGTGGTCGCCGCGGTCTTCGACCTCGATGCGCGTGATGCGGCCACCGCGGCGCTGTATGACAGCGTGGCCGGGCCGGCCGCCGCCGCGGTGCGGCTGATCAGCCTCGACCCACTCGATGTTCATGCCGTGCTGGCAGATCTGCTTGCCGACCTCGATGTGCTGGCCGGCGTGGCGGCCGGTCATGCCGGCACCGCACCGGCGGAACTGCCGGCCCACGCCGCCCCCTTGCTCGATATCGCCGCGGAACATCACACCCGGCAGGAGGCGCGACTATTTGCTTCCTGAACCCCAACCCGGCGAGATGCGCGCGCACGCACGGCTGGCCACCGAAGCCACTATCGGCTGGGACGGACAGTGGACCAGTCAGGTCAGCGCCCTGCGCGCGCAGGCCCCGATCATGCCGCGCATCACCGGGCCCAAAGAACCGCATCCGTGGGCGGATCAGCTACCCGCGGCGGTCCGGGTGAGCGTGGCCGCGGGGGCCGCCGGCCCGATGGGCGGCGACGAACTCGATTTCGACATCGACGTGGGAGCCAACAGCTGCCTGGTGCTCACCGACATCTCGGCCACCCTGTTGCTGCCCGGGGCACGCGGGCGCTGCTCACGCAGCTCGATACGGGTGCGGGTCGCAGACGGCGCCACGCTGGTCTGGCTGGCTGAACCATTGATCGCCGCGGCACACTGCAACCACGTCAACGACGTCGACGTCGCGCTCGCCCCCACCGCCCGGCTACTGCTGCGCGAAGAACTGATTCTCGGTCGCCACGGCGAACAACCGGGCACCATCCGGCAGCGACTGCTGATCCGGCGCGACGGACAGCCGCTCTACCACCAGGACCTGCACATCGGGGCCGACGCACCCGGCTGGAACAGTGCCGCCGTGGCCGCTGGCCACCGGGCAGTGGGCTCAATACTGCTCGTTGACCCGCAACGGGATTGGACGACGCAGCGCAGCTCGATGATGTGTCCGTCAGCCGGGCTGCTGCCGCTGGCCGGCCCCGCCGCGCTGGTCTCCGCGCTCGCCGACGACAGCCTCGCGTTGCGGCGGGCGCTGACCGCCGGCCTCGACGAACTCGGGACGCCTTGGCAATCCGATGATGTCCCAACGGAAGAGGAGCCGCACAGTGCCTGACACCCAACACATCCACCACGACACCCGTGCGCTACGACTGGGAGTGGCCGGGCCGGTGGGCACCGGCAAGAGCTCACTGATCGCCACCGTGTGCCGGAACCTGTCCGGCGAATACCGCTTCGGTGTGGTCACCAACGACATCTACACCGACGAGGACGCCCGCTTTCTGCGGGCGCAGGGAATTCTGCCCGCCGAGCGGATCCGCGCGGTGGAAACCGGTGCCTGCCCGCACACCGCGATCCGCGACGACATCACGATGAATCTTCTTGCCGTCGAAGACCTCGAGCACGATTTCGCCCCGTTGGACATCGTTCTGATCGAAAGCGGCGGCGACAACCTCACCGCCACCTTCTCCCCCGGCCTCGTCGACGCCCAGATCTTCGTCCTCGACGTCGCCGGCGGCGGAGACGTCGCACGCAAAGGCGGCCCCGGAATCGCGCGCGCGGATCTGCTGGTGATCAACAAGATCGACCTCGGTTCCTATGTCGATGTCGATGTGCCGCAGATGGTTGCCGATGCCCGGGCCGCCCGCGCCGGCTCCCCCGTTCTGGCACTGTCGCGCAAGCAGCAGCCCACCGTCGACGAGCTGTGCCAGTGGGTGCGCGGCATTCACGCCGCCTACACCTCCGGGGGCCACGTGCCGGTCGACCCGGGACCGATGGCACCGCACAGTCACAGCCACAGTGAGACCTAGCCGTGGCCGGCGTGTGCGGCGACGAAATCGGTGCCACCGATCGGGGGTCAGCGCCACGGTTGCGTGGTATACCGGGACACAGTGCTGCTCTCGCCAGGATCGGGCTGACCCACGGCGAGATCCGCGACGAACGGGAGCCGGGTCGATGACGGCAAGCACATCACGAGCTTCATTGGCGCCGCTGCTGCCGGGCGGCGAGCCGATCGAGTCGCTGCTGCGGCGAGCCCAGTTCTTCACCCCGGGAATCCCGACACCGGATCACCGAGAGGTGCATCGCCGCGGCGGCCGCGGCGCCGAAGAGTTCTACCGGCAACGCTGGCGGCACGGCAAAGTGGTGCGCTCCACCCACGGGGTCAACTGCACCGGATCGTGCTCCTGGATGGTGTACGTCAAAGAAGGCATCATCACCTGGGAAACCCAGGCCGTCGACTATCCCTCGGTCGGCCCCGACAGTCCCGAGTACGAGCCGCGCGGCTGCCCGCGCGGTGCCTCGTTCTCTTGGTACACCTACTCCCCGGCGCGGGTGCGCTATCCCTACATCCGCGAGCCGCTGTTGGCGATGTGGCGCGAGGCCCGCGACCGGCTCGGTGACCCGGTGGCCGCGTGGGCCGAGATCACCGCAGACCCGGAGCGGGCCGCGCGGTACAAGTCGGCACGCGGCCAAGGCGGTTTCCTGCGGGCCTCCTGGGCCGAAGTCAGCGAGCTGATCGCGGCCGCGCACGTGCACACCGTCAAGGAGTACGGGCCGGACCGCGTGGTGGGCTTCTCCCCGATCCCGGCGATGTCACAGGTCTCCTATGCCGCGGGCACCCGCTTCCTGTCGATGATCGGCGGCACCATCCTGTCCTTCTACGACTGGTACGCCGACCTTCCGGTCGCCTCACCGCAGGTCTTCGGTGACCAGACGGACGTCCCGGAGTCCGGGGACTGGTGGAACGCGGCCTACCTGATCATCTGGGGCACCAACCTGCCGATCACCCGCACCCCCGACGCGCATTTCATGACCGAGGCGCGCTACCGCGGCCAGAAGGTCGTCGTGGTCAGCCCCGACTACTCCGACCACACCAAGTTCGCCGACGACTGGCTGGCCTGCGCGCCGGGCACCGACGGTGCGCTGGCCATGGCGATGGGGCACGTGGTGCTCAGCGAGTTCTTCCGGGACCGGCAGGTGCCCTACTTCCAGTCCTACGTCAAGACCTACACCGACCTGCCGTTCCTGATCACCCTGCGCCGCCGCGGCGACTCCTATGTCCCGCACCGCTTCCTGACCGCGGCCGACCTCGGCGACACCGCCGAGAACGCCGCGCATCGCACGGTGCTGCTGGACGCGGCGACCGGCGAACCATTCTTCCCGAATGGCACGCTCGCCGACCACTTCTCGGAATCCGGCAAGGGCAGATGGAACCTGGACCTCGGCGAGCACGACCCGCTGTTGAGCCTGCACGGGCGCTACCCGGACGCGGTCACCGTCGACCTGCCGCGCTTCGATATCGGTGACACCGAGGGCGGCGACGCGGTGCGCCGGGGCGTGCCGGTGCACCGTCTGGGCGAGCATCTGGTGACGACGGTGTTCGACCTGCTGATGGCGCACTACGCCGTGGCCCGCGACGGGTTGCCCGGCGAGTGGCCGACCGGCTACGACGACGCCGACCAGCCCTACACCCCGGCCTGGCAGCAGACCATCACCTCGGTACCGGCGGCGGCCGCGGCCCGGGTGGCCCGCGAATTCGCCCGCAGCGCAGAGCTTTCCCAAGGCCGGTCGATGATCGCGATGGGGGCCGGCACCAACCACTGGTTTCACTCCGACCAGATCTACCGCACCTTCTTCACCCTGACTATGCTGTGCGGTTGCCAGGGGGTCAACGGCGGCGGCTGGGCACATTACGTCGGCCAGGAGAAGGTTCGCCCGCTGACCGGCTGGCAGCAGGTCGCGTTCGCGCTGGACTGGCAACGCCCGACCCGGCACATGACCGGCACCTCGTTCTTCTACTTGCATACCGACCAGTGGCGCTATGAGCAGTTCGGCGCCGGCGAGTTGTCCTCCCCGCTGGGGCCGGGTCTGTTCGGCGGCCGCGCGGTCGCCGACATGCTGGCCCAGGCGTCGCGGCTGGGCTGGACGCCCTCGCACCCGATGTTCGATCGGAACCCGTTGAGTCTGGCCGATTCTGCCGCCGAGGCGGGCAAGCCGGTCGCCGACTACGTGGTGGACGAACTCCAGGCCGGCCGGATGCGGTTCGCCGGCGAGGATCCCGACAACCCGGCGAACTTTCCCCGGGTGATGACGGTGTGGCGGGCCAACCTGCTGGGCTCGTCCGGCAAGGGTATGGAGTACTTCATGAAGCACCTGCTCGGTGCGCAGAACGCGGTGCGCGCCGAGGAGTCCCCGGAAGCGTTGCGGCCCACCGAGGTGCGCTGGCGTGAGCCGGCGCCGACCGCCAAACTCGATCTGGCCGTCACACTGGACTTCCGGATGACCAGTACCTGCACCTACTCCGACATCGTGCTACCGGCCGCCACCTGGTATGAGAAGCACGACATCTCGACCACCGACATGCACCCGTTCGTGCATTCGTTCAACCCGGCGATCCCTCCGCCGTGGGAGGCCCGCACCGACTTCGAGGCGTTCGCCACCATCGCCGCCGACTTCTCCCGGCTGGCCGCGACGCACCTGGGCACCCGCACCGACGTCATCGCCGCACCGCTGATGCACGACTCCGCCGACGAGCTCGCCCAGCCCGGCGGCGCGGTGGCCGACTGGACCCGCGGCGAATGCGAGCCGGTCCCCGGGGCCACGATGCCGAAACTGGCTACCGTCGAACGGAATTACCCTGCGGTGGCGGCGAAGATGGCGGCCCTGGGCCCGCTGGTGAACACCCTGGGCACCGGGGTCAAGGGCATCTCGTGGAAACCCACCACCGCCGTCGACTGGCTGGGCCGCCAGAACGGCATCGTGCACGGCGGCCCCGGTGACGGCCGCCCCTCACTGGCCCGCGACGTCCACCTGGCCGAGGCGATCCTGGCGCTGTCGGGGTCCACCAACGGCCGGATGGCGCTGCTGGGCTGGCAGGCGCTGGAGGAACGCACCGGGATGCCGCTGGCCGATCTGGCCGAAGAGCGCTCCGGGGAACGGATCACCTTCGTCGACACCCAGGTTCAGCCGCGCTCGGTCATCACCTCCCCCGAGTGGTCGGGCAGTGAGACCGGCGGCCGGCGTTACTCGCCGTTCGTGGTCAACGTCGAGCGCAAGAAGCCGTGGCACACCCTGACCGGCCGGATGCACTTCTTCTTGGACCACGACTGGATCGCCGAATACGGCGAATGGCTGCCGGTGTACCGCCCGCCGCTGAACTATCTGCGCCACTTCGGCGAACAGGGTATGCGCGCCGAGGGACGCCCTGAGGTCACCGTGCGGTACCTGACGCCGCACTCGAAGTGGTCGATTCACTCCGAGTACCAGGACAACCTGCACATGCTGAGGCTGTTCCGCGGCGGGCCGGTGATCTGGATGAGCCCGGCCGACGCGGCGAAAATCGGTGTCGCCGACAACGATTGGATCGAGGCGTTCAACCGCAACGGGGTGGTGGCCTGCCGCGCCGTCGTCACCCACCGGATGCCGGTGGGCACCGTGTTCATGTACCACGCCATGGACCGGCACTTGATGACACCGAAAACCGAGGTGTCGGACTACCACGGCGGCGGTGACAACTCGCTGACCCGGCTGGTGGTCAAACCGACCCACATGATCGGCGGATACGCCCAGCAGTCGTTCGGCTTCAACTACCACGGCCCCACCGGCAATCAGCGCGACGAGATCACCGTCATCCGCCGCCGCTCGCAGGAGGTGTGTTTCCAATGAGAGTGGCGGCCAACGTGTCGATGGTGATGAACCTCGACAAGTGCATCGGCTGCCACACGTGCACGGTCACCTGCAAGCAGGTGTGGACCAACCGGCCGGGCACCGAGTACGTCTACTTCAACAATGTCGAGACCAAACCGGGCATCGGCTACCCCAAACGCTACGAAGACCAGGACCAGTGGCACGGCGGCTGGACGCTGGACCGCAAGGGCCGCCTGCAGCTGAGGGCCGGCGGCCGGCTGCGCAAACTGTTGTCGATCTTCTACAACCCGGATCTGCCCAGCATCGACGACTACGGCGACCCGTGGACCTACGACTACCAGACCGTGATCGACGCACCGCTGGGCACCCCGAACCCGACCGCGCATTCGATCTCCGCGCTGACCGGACGGGACATGAAGGTCAACTGGGGCAGCAACTTCGACGACGATCTGGCCGGGGCTCCCGAGTTGGCGCACGGCGACCCCAACCTGGCGGGCCTGGAAGAACAGGTCAAGATGGAGTTCGAGCAGGTATTCATGTTCTACCTGCCGCGCATCTGCGAGCACTGCCTCAACCCGTCGTGCGTGGCGTCGTGCCCGTCGGGGGCGATGTACAAGCGCGCCGAGGACGGCATCGTGCTGGTCGATCAGGACCGCTGTCGCGGCTGGCGGTTCTGTGTGTCGGGCTGCCCCTACAAGAAGGTCTACTTCAACCACCGCACCGGCAAAGCCGAGAAGTGCACCTTCTGCTATCCGCGTATCGAACAAGGGCTGCCGACCGTCTGCTCGGAAACCTGCGTGGGCCGGCTGCGCTACCTCGGCCTGTTCCTCTACGACGCCGACAAGATACTCGACGCCGCCGCCACACCGGATGCCCAGGATCTCTACGAGGCCCAGCTCGGGGTGTTCTTGGATCCGCACGACCCGCACGTGCAGGCCGCCGCCGAGCGAGACGGTATTCCGCACGACTGGATCGAGGCGGCCAAACGCTCGCCCTGCTACGAACTGGCGGTGCGTCACCGGGTGGCGCTGCCACTGCACCCGGAATACCGCACACTGCCGATGGTTTGGTACATCCCGCCGCTGTCGCCGGTGGCCGATGTGGTGGGCGCCCAAGGCTACGACGCCGACAACCCCGACAACGTCTTCGCCACCATCGATTCGCTGCGCATCCCGATCGAGTATCTGGCCAACCTGTTCACCGCCGGCGACTCGGCGGTGGTGCGCACCGTGCTGCGCAAGCTGGCCGCGGTGCGCGCGATTCAGCGCGCCAAGCAACTCGGCCTGGACATCGACGCCGATCTTCCGGCCGGCGTGGGCGCCACCAGGGACGACCTGGATGACCTGTACCGACTGCTGGCGATCGCCAAATACGAAGAGCGCTATGTGATTCCGCCGGCGCACGCCGAGGAGGCGGGGCGGCTGATGGGCCAGCACGAGCAGTTGTTCTGCAGCCTGGATACCGACGGCGGCCCGGGCATGGGCGGGATGGGGCCGACCGGTCCGCACGGCATCGGTTCCTACTATCCGCCGCACTCTGATTCCGCGTCCGCCGCCAACACGCCCCGGCATGCCGATCGTCCCTCGGGCCGGCTCAACCTGCTCAACTGGAACGGCAGCGACGCCGCCCCGGGAATGTTTCCGCAGCCGGGCCCGACATGAACAGCCGGACTGCGAAACTGGCCTCGGTGCTGCTGCAGTATCCGACCCTGGCGCTGTTCGACGGGCTGCCCGAGCTCGAACGATTCGCAGCAACCGCCGGCCCCAAACCGGCCCGCGAGTCGTTCCGGAAGTTTCTGAACTGGCTGGCCGCCACACCCGCGAGCGACGTCGCCGCGCACTACGTGGCGACCTTCGACCTGCGTCGGCGCTGCGCGCTCTACCTGACCTACTACCGCTACGGGGACACCCGAAAGCGCGGCATGGCGATGGTGGTGTTCAAGGCGGCCTACCGCGACGCCGGCTTCGTGGTCTGCGATGACGACCTGCCCGACTTTTTGCCGATCGTCCTGGATTTCGCCGCCCTGTGCCCGAAGGGCGAGCGACTGCTGGCGAACCATCGCACCGATCTGGAGTTGTTGCGCCGCGCTCTGGTGAAAGCCGAGTCGCCGTACGCCGACGTGGTCACCGCGGTCACCGCCGCCTTGCCCAAGCTCGGCAAGCACGAACTCGGCCGGGTTCGCGCGGCGTGGCAGGCCGGCCCGCCGGCCGAGGAGGTGGGCTTGGAGCCCTTCGCTCCCCCCGATTACCTGGCTGGTTACGGAACCGGCTCCGACGCTGCCGGAGGTGCGCAATGCCACAGATAACCACCTGGGACCTGCTGTGGTGGGTGATCCTGCCGTATGTGGCGATAGCCGTCTTCATCGTCGGGCATATCTGGCGCTGGCGTTATGACCAGTTCGGCTGGACCAGCCGCTCCACTCAGTTGCAGGAGCGGCGGCTGCTCAAATGGGGAGCCCCGCTGTTTCACTACGCCACCTTCGCCGCGATCGCCGGGCACGTGATGGGAATCCTGATTCCCAAGTCGTTCACCGATTGGCTCGGTATTCACGAGACCTGGTACCAGGATTTCTCGGCCATCGGCGGGTCGGCTGCGGCGATCGGGGTGTTGATCGGCGGCGGAGTGCTGCTGCTTCGGCGCACCGCGGTTCCGCGGGTGCGCGCCACCACCAGCGCGGTGGACTACTTGGCGCTGATCCTGCTGGGCATCATCGTGTTGCTCGGCATCTATCTGACGCTGGGAATTCAGAACACCTCGCATTACGAGTACCGCAACACGGTCGGGGTCTGGTTCCGTAGCCTGTTCGCCATGCACCCGAACGTGCACGCGATCGCGGCTGCCCCGCTGATGTATCAGGTGCATGCCGTCGCGGCGTGGGCGATCTTCCTGGTGTGGCCGTTCAGCCGCCTGGTCCATGCCTGGAGTTATCCGCTGTGGTACCTGTGGCGGCCCTACATCGTTGTCCGTAGCCGGATCGCGACCCAACCGAAGGAGCCGGGAACGGGTGGAAAATGGCGGAAAATCGGTGTCCCGTATTGACACTCAACTGAACGAGGGACGGCCCGGCGGCACCCGAGAGGCGGTACGGACACTCAACCCGGGCTACTTCGCGCTGGTGATGGCCAGCGGAATGGTGTCGATGGCGATGTATCACCAGGGCGCCTACCGGTTGTCGGTGCTGCTGCTGTGGGTCACGGTGGTGTCCTACCTGGTTCTGGTCACCGTGTCGGCGGTGCGCGTCATTGCGTTCCCGCAGGCATTCCGGGCTGATCTCTCCGATTCCGGTCGCGCATTCGGTCTGTTCACGTTCGTGTCGGCCACCAACGTGCTGGGAGCCCGCCTCGTCATCGACGGGCATACCAGCGTCGCCGCCGGGCTCTTGGTGGTCAGCTCGCTGGCCTGGCTGGTGCTGGGCTATCTGATTCCCTGGACCGCCGTGCTGGGCACCTCCGAGCGGCCGGTGGTGCGGCGCGCCAACGGCACCTGGTTCATCTGGGTGGTGGCCAGCCAGTCCATCGCGGTGCTGGCCGCGGTACTGGAAGTCGACATGCCGGATCCGTGGCGGCAGAGCCTGGCGCTGCTCGCGGTGGTGTCCTGGTCGATCGGGGTGTTCCTCTACGGTGCGGCCGGAATCTTCGTGGCCTTGCGGTTGCTGCTCTACCCGTTGCTGCCCGAGGACCTCATCCCGCAGTATTGGGTGGGGATGGGCGCCTGTGCGATCACCGTGTTGGCCGGCGCGCGGATCGTCGAGATGGCTGATGCGCCGATGGTAAATGCCACCCGCGGCCTGATCGCCGGAACATCGGTGCTGTTCTGGGCCTTCGGCACCTGGCTGATTCCGCCGCTCATCGCCGCGGGGGTGTGGCGGCATCTGGTGCACCACATCTCACTGCGCTACGAGGCCCCGTGGTGGAGCGTGATTTTTCCGCTCGGGATGTACGGAGTGGGCAGCCACTACCTGGGGCAGGCCGACCACCTGCCGATCGTCTTCTTCATCGGCTCAGTGCAGAGCTGGATCGCCTTGGGGGCCTGGACCATCACGTTCGTGCTCATGCTGCATCACCTGACGGTCACCCTGCGTCCGGGGGCGCGCTAGAAGGGTGGTGGATCGTTGCAGGCTGCGAGCGCGCGTCGCTTCGCGGCTTCGGCGGCTTCGGTGGCGATCCGGGCTTCGTTGTGGTTGCGCTCGCACTGCATGCGCGATGCCCGATCCTGCGCCCGGGTGCGCTTGCGCGTTGGCATCATCAGCCCGCGGTTGCCCACCGGTGACCATGCCGGCAGGTTCAGTTCGCCGGTGGGGGCGGCCAGCTGGGGGAAGTACAGGGCGCCACCGGGTTTGGTGACGTAGGTGTGCCCGGTCGGGGCGGTCCAGATGACGGTGCCGTCGGGTTCTTGGCGATCACGCCACCCGTTCTCGCCGGTCCAGAACGTCTTGAGCAGGTGATGCAGACGGCAGAGCAGCTTGAGATTCGAGGCGTGCGTCGGCCCGAGCGGATAGGGAACCGTGTGGTCGATGTCGGCGCATTCGGCCGGGCGCCCGCAGCCGGGAAACCGACACGTCAGATCGCGGCAGCGCACGAAGTCGGCCAGCGCCGCAGACGGCCGATAGCCGGGCTCCGGTGGCGCATCTTGTGGGTGGCGAACCGTGCGCAGCTTGGCCGATTTGGCGAGATTGCGCAGCGCCTGCGCCGACAGTCCACCGAACCCGGGCACGTATCCAGGCGCCTCGGAGCCGCCCTCGAGAGTGGCCTGCGCGGCCATCACATGGATCACCACCGCACCCACCGAGGCATCGCCGGTGGCCGCGGGGCACTCCGGTGAGCCGCATTCACACGCCATCGTGGCCGCACCTTCGGTGAGCGCTCTTAAGGCATCGGCGCGCCGCTCTTCTTTGGTGCGCGGATCAGCCCTGCAGACTGTGGCGGCCAGTTCACTGAGCCGCTGATCGAAGGCCAACGCATCGGGAGTGCGGACGTCGCCGAAGATCTCCGCCAGGCCCGAATGCTGCGGCATCACACCGATGTGGCGCGATTTGTCGAAGGCGCGCGCTTCGCGCACCGCAACCGGTTCCAGTACCTGCACCCAGTAGTCGACGGCTTCGATGATGCGGTTGCGCGACCAGGTGCCCCACCGGGCGGCATTGCGCTGCAGCCAGCGATCCATCCGCGGCAGCGCGCCCGGGTCGATCATCAACTCGGTGCGATGCACCACCGCGGCGACCACCTGGTAGTCCACCACCCCGGCAGCGAACAGCGCTGCGAGTTTGGGCAGCCGCTCCGAGAGCGCCAGGCCGATCCGCAACTGACCTGCCGCGCGGCCGCGGCTGACGCCCTGGGCGGCCGCGATCTCGGCGGCCACGGCGTCCCAGCCGTCGAGGGCCCAGATCTCGCGATCGGCTACGTTCTGCTCGGCCAGCCGCCGGTGATACAGCTCCGCGCCCGCGGCGAACACCCGCGCCAGCGCCGCCGACTGCAGCCGAGCCGCCTGCTGCATGACATCGACCAGGCCCGCGTTGTCGAGGCCACCGATGGCGGCCGGCGAAGGCAAGTTCGATTCGAACATACGTTCGACTATACCGGAAGGGGCCGACACGCGCACGCGCCGGAGGCATCACAGACCGAGCCGCATGCCGTCCGCACTGAAGAAGTGCACCTGCTCAGGATCGGGGCGCAACCGCACGCGGTCGTCGCGCCGCAAGGAGTTGTCGCCCCCCATCCGGGCGGTGACCGCCCGGCGCGGGGCTTGGCCGGATTCGATGATTCTGCCGTGCACGTAGGTGTCGGCGCCGAGTTCCTCGACGAACTCCACGTCGACATCGACGCCGCTGTCGTCGAGCACGAGATGCTCGGGTCGCACACCGATTACCAATTCCTCTCCGCTGGCAGCGATTTCGCGCGGCAGAGCCAGGGTGTAGCCGCCCAGTGACACCGCGCCCTGCACGACCGGCACCGTGAACAGGTTCATCGACGGTGAGCCGATGAACCCGGCCACGAACACGTTGGCCGGATGGCGATAGAGCTCGCGGGGCGGCGCGCACTGCTGCAGCACCCCGTCGCGCAACACCGCCACCCGGTCCCCCATCGTCATCGCCTCCACCTGGTCGTGGGTGACGTAGACGGTGGTGATGCCCAACCGGCGTTGCAGTTCGGCGATCTGGTTGCGGGTCTGCACCCGCAGCATGGCATCGAGATTCGACAGCGGTTCGTCCATCAAGAAAACCTGCGGGCGGCGCACGATCGCCCGGCCCATCGCCACCCGCTGGCGTTCACCGCCGGACAGATCCTTGGGTTTGCGACCCAGGTGCGTTTGCAAGCCCAGCAGCTGAGCGGTCTCGGCCACCCGGGCGCGGATCTCGGCTTTCGGCGTCTTGGCGACCTTGAGGGCGAAACCCATGTTCTGCGCCACGGTCATGTGCGGGTACAGCGCATAGTTCTGGAACACCATGGCGATGTCCCGATCGCCGGGGTCGGTGCCGGTGACGTCAGCGCTGCCGATGCAGATCCGGCCCGCATCAACGGGTTCCAGGCCGGCCAGCATCCGCAGCGTCGTCGTCTTGCCGCAGCCGGACGGCCCGACCAGCACCATGAACTCGCCGTCCTCGACCGACAGGTTCAGCTTGTCCAGCGCGGGCCGTTCGGCACCGGGAAAGTGCCGGGTCACCGAATCGAAAGTCACTGCCGCCATTGCGCTACCGCCCGCCGAATCCGGTGGCGGCGATGCCGCTGATGAAGGCGCGTTGCGCCACCGCGTAGATCACGATCAGCGGCGCCAGCATCAGCATGGAGGCCGCCATCAGCACCGGCCACTCGGCGACGTACTCCCCTTGCATCCACACCAGCCCGAGGGTAAGGGTGGCGATGCTCTTCCGCTGAATCATCAACAGCGGCCACAGAAAATCGTTCCAGACGTTGATCCAGGTCAGTACCGCCAGCACCATCACCGCCGGTTTGGCATGGGGCAACAGAATCCGCCAGTAGACACCCCACGGCGAGCACCCGTCCAAGATGGCCGCCTCCTCCAGATCGATGGGCAGCGTCGCGAAGAACTGTCGCATCAGATACGTGCCGAACGCACTGCCGAACAGCCCCGGGACAATCATCGCCCACATGGTGTCGGTCCAGCCGAACACTCGCATCAGGATGAACTGCGGAATCACCGTGACGGTCAACGGCACCATCAGCGTGGCCAGGTAGAGCACGAACAGGGTGTTACGTCCGGCGAACGGCAGCCGGGCGAAGGCGTAACCGGCCAGCGAGCAGAAGAACACCTGCCCGGCCGTCACAGCGCCGGCGTAGAGCACGGTGTTGAACAACATCCGCCAGAACGGCATTCGGGCGAACACGTCGAGGTAGTTCGACCACTGGGGATGCGCGGGCAACAGCATCGGCTGGCTGATCTCGGCCTGGCGTTTCAGTGATCCCGACAGCGCCCACAGGATGGGGAACAGAGCGCAGGCGGCGACGCCGGCCAGGCCGGCGTAGACGCCGAGCAAGCGGGCGATACGGTACCGCGCCGGACGGCTGGTGCGCCGGGGCGTCATTGGTCCACCGCGTTCCTGCGCGACAGCCGCAGTTGGATGATCGTCAATGTCAGCAGCACCGCGAACATCACCCACGCCAGCGCGGACGCGTAACCGAAGTCCAGGAAGGCGAACGCCTGCTGAAAGAGCATGATCGCCAACACGTAGGTGCCGGTCTCCGGGCCGCCGCTGCTGCCGGTAAGGACGTAGACCAGATCAAAAGCCTGAAACGCGTTGATGACCGAGATCACCACCACGAACCACAGGGCGCCGCGGATCATCGGCACCGTGATGGACAAGAAGCGCCGGATCTCGCCGGCGCCGTCGATGCGGGCCGCCTCGTACAGCGACTCGGGCACACCCTGCATGGCCGCCAACAGAATCACCGTCGCGAACGGCACGCTCTTCCACACGCTGACCAGACACAGCGACGCCATCGCCCAGTTCGGCTCGGTCAGCCACGGCACCGCCGAGATGCCGAACCAGCCGAGCATGATGTTGAGCAAGCCGCTGTCGGTGTTGAACACGAACTGCCACACCACCGCGATCACCACCGAGGACACCGCCAGCGGCAGGAAGGCGATCGCCCGGAACAGCCCGATGCCCTTGATCTTGTGGTTCAACAATCCGGCTACCGCCACACTGATCAACACCGTGGGGACCACGGTGCCGATAGTGAACACCGTCGAATTGCGGACCGCGATACCGAACAGCGGATCGGCGGTGAACAGGTCGGAGTAGTTCGCCGCGCCGACGAACGTCGGCGGACTGAACAGATCCCAGCGCTGGACGCTCATGTAGAGCGAGAACGCCAGCGGGAACGCCATGAACACCGCGACCGCGGCCAGGTTCGGGGCGATGAACCACCGTCCCGCTCGGGCGCGTCTGCGCGTCGGGTTCATGCGGTGGCCAGCACTTCGTCGATCTGGGGCGTCAGTCCGGTCTTCAGACTCGCAGCGGGCCGCTTTCCGCGCAGCACCGGCCCGATGGCGCGGTCCATCAGAGCGTGCACCTTCTGCCATTCCGGGGTGATCGGCAATCCCTCGGAATGCGAAGGGCCGCCGGTGAGCACCGCGAGGTTGCTGATGCCGGCATGGGCTTCGGTGAACCCGGGCGCGGCGATTGCCGATCGCAGCACCGGCACGAACAGGCCGGACTCCCCGATCAGCGACTGCCCCACCGGACCCGCCGCGAATTTGACGAATTCCCAAGCCTGTTGCCGGTGCCGGCTGGTGGCGGCGATGGACAGGCCGGTGCTGCCGATGGCCGAGTGGGCAGCCATGCCCTTGGCGGCCGCGGCCGGCCCGGTCGGCAGCACCGCCACGTCGAAGTCGAGGTCCTCGGCTTGCACGAAGGTCTGATAACGCCAGTGGCCGCCGAACGCCATCGCCGCCTGGCCCGCGGTGAACAGGCCCATGGTGGAGATCGCCTGGGTGTCGGAGGCCGCCGGTGCTACCCGGTGAATGTTGGTCAGGTCGGCGTAGAACTGGATGCCGTCGAGGAAGGCGTCGTCGTCGAAATTCATGTGGGTGGGGTTGAATCGCGGGACCGCCCACGGCGTGCCGTTGTTCATCCCGAACACGGCCGCGGTGTAGGGCGGTGACCAGGTGTCGACGAATCCCCACTGGGTGGTCCGGCCGTTGGGTGCCCGCCGGGTGAGTGCGGTTGCGGTGTCCAGGAATTGGTCGAACGTCCACGGGCGGTCCCAGCGTCCCGGCGGCGGCTGAACCTCGGCCTCGGCGAAGATGCGGGTGTTGTAGAACAGGAAGGCGCCCGACCACTGCTCGGGGAAGGCGTATTGGCCACCGTTGAAGCCGAACGTCTCGTACAGCGCCGGGATGCTGTCGGCGTGCAAAGCCGCGGCGAACTCCGGATCGGCGTCCAGCAGCGGGTTCAGGTCTGCCAGCACCCCGCGGTCGGCCAGCCCCGCGTAGTTGAACTCCCAGGCCATCAGCACGTCCGGGCACCTGCCGCCGGCGCAGAATGTCGATATCAGCTGGGTGGGGTCTCCGCCGGCCAGCACGGTGCGCACCCGGATGTCGGGATGCTCGCGCTGGAATGCCGTCACGATGCCCATCCGGGCATCGGCCTCTTCCGGGTTGGCGGCGAAGAAGAACGTCAGCGCGTCGTCGTCAGCGGTGCAGCCGGCCGGCCATGGTGCCAGCGCGGCTGCACCGAGTAGACCGGCTCCGCGCAGAAAACCCCGCCGCTGCAACGCCTGTCACACTTCGATCGGCGGGTAGAGGCGTTCGAGGGTGTATTGGCGGTCCCGGCGGGCGGCCCAGCTACTGGCGGCCAGTGACACCACGAGGATCCCGGCCAGCACGCCCACCGACATCCACAGCCTGGTGTCGATGCCGCCGACGGTCAGCTGACGTAACCCGTTGACGGCGTAGGTCATCGGGTCATAGGGGTGCAGGATCTGAAAGGGCTTCGCGGTCGTCTCCACCGGGTAGACCCCGCCGGATGACACCAGCTGGAACATCAGGAAGGCCAGGGTGACCACCCGGCCGACCGCGACGCCGAGCACCGCATTGAACGCCTGGATCATCGCCAGGAACGACGCGGCGATCAACGCGAGGAACGCGACCATGCCCGCGGCGTAGCGCGCCTGCAACCCGACCCCGAAATGCACCACCGCATACATCAGCACCACCTGGCAGATCCCCAGCAGCAACGCCGGCCAGTAGGAGGCCAGCACCACCCGCAACGCACCGAGTCCGTTGACGATGGCGCGAGTCTGCAACGGCGTCAGCAACATCCACACGATCAGGGAGCCGATGAACAAGGCCAACGGTAGGAAGAACGGGGCGAAGCCGGTGCCGAAGGTGGCGGCGTGATGGGTGAAGCCCATGTCCACTCCGACCGGGCTGGCCAGGATCGACGCCACCTCGACGCGCTGCTGGTCGGTGATCGTCGAGGCGCGCTGATCCGCCTCGCCCAGCCCCGACGCCAGTTGTGCGGCACCGTCTTTGAGTTGATTGCTGCCGTCGGTCAGCTGGACCAGGCCGTCGCTGAGTTTGTGGGCGCCGGCGTCCAGCTCGGTGGCACCGTTGCGTAGCGCGACCAGATCGTTCTTGAGCCCGCCGTCCAGCGCGTGGGTCATGAGCGTGCGCAGCCCGCTGTTGGGGTCGGCCAGATCATTCTCCAGCCGTTGAGTGTTGGCGCGCAGCTGGGCCAGGCCCTCATCGGTGGCCGGATCGATTCCCTTGATGGCCAGCAGACGCTGGGCACCGGCCAGGGTGTCGCCGAGACCGCGTACCGCCGGGTCGGGGTTGGCGTGCAAGGCATCCACCACCTGGTTGACGATTCCGGCGGCCTGCTGGTAGTTGACGTTGAGCGCCCCGATCCGGTCGGAGACCGCTTTGATGTTGCCGCTCAACGCCGTAGCGGCGGCGCCGGCGGCATTCGGGTCAAAACCCATGGCGCCGAGGTCGTCGGTGAGCTTCAGCAGCGGGTCGGTGGCCTGATGAACGCCGGCCGCCAGCCGGCGGCTGCCGCCGGCAAGCGCGGCGGAGCCGTCGCGGGCCGTTACCAGATTGTCGGCCAGCGTCTTCGAGCCGTCGGAGAGCTGGTTGGCGCCGTCGGCCGCCTTCTTGACCTCGTCGGTCACCTGGGTCAGTGCGGTGCCGATCACCTGCTGACCGACCTTGGCGCTGACTTCGTTGAGAACCTCGCGGGCGGCGTTCTGCCCCATGATGGAGGCCAGGTAGTTATTGGCGTCATTGAATCGGAACTGGATCTGCGCCTTTTGCGGATGCGGACCCGCGGGCGACACCACCGCCGAGCTGAAGTCGGCCGGCAGCGTGATCGAGAAATAATAGGTGCCGTCGGAAACCCCTTTGGCGGCTTCGCTTTCCGATACCTGATGCAGATCGAGCTGGCCGGAGTCGACCAGCGCGCGAGTGACCTCATCGCCGGCGTGCAACTGGGTTGCCGAGACGGTGGCGCCGGTGTCTTCGTTGACCAGAGCGACCGGGATCTTGTCGATGGCGGCGAACGGGTTCCAGAACGCCCACAGGTACATGGCGCCGTACAGCAGCGGCAGCACGATGATGGTGATCAGGGCCACCCGCGGCATCGTGCCGCGGGAGTAGCGTTTGAGGTCGGTTCCCAACGACATTCCGGCGAGCATGATCTAGTCGTCCCCCTTCTCGTGACGGCCGTGGCTGCTGTGCGCTAACTCGGCCGGCCCCAGATGCGCGACGTGGATCTGCGCTGCGACCCCCGAGCCCTCGGGTACCTCATTGGCCGACGCGGTGACCACGGTCTGCTGCTCGCCCAGCGCGACCAGCCGGCCGATCAGGGCCGCCCGGTCGTGGTCGCTGGTGACCTGATCGATGCTGCCGACCACCAACAACGGCGGCCGCGCGGTATTGGCCAGCGCGATGCGCAGCAGCAGTCCGGTCAGTTCGTCGAGCTGCTCGACGTACTCGTGCAGTTGCGGCACCGGCAGGTCACCGAAGACCGGCCGGCAGACGGCGTCGCGCTCGGCGTCCCCGGCGCGGCGCACCAGCCGGTACCACGGTGCGTCCCAGCGGAGCTGTTCGGTGATCAGGTCCCGGACGGTCACCGATTCGAAGATCGCGTCGAGTTGCTCGATGCCGGCCAGCGCACAGACGCCGAAGATGTCGCGGGCTTTGTGGTGCCCGAGGACCGTGATCGTCCCCGTCGACGGTTTCATCCGCCCGGCCAGATTCATCAGCAGCGCGGTGCGTCCCGAGCCGGGCGGGCCGACCAGCACAGTGACCCCGCCGTCCGCGATGTCCAGGTCGAGTGGCCCGAAGACCCGCCCCCACGGCCCGGTCATCGAGATGCCGTGCGCCGTCACCGCGACCGGCTTCTCGTCCGGTTCCTTCGCTTCGTCGGGCATGGGTCTCCCCCTCAACTGCCGAATCGGTTCGCGTGACCCATCAAAGCAGAATTGAGCACCGGTGAGCGGCCGTCACGCGCACTCATGGCCGACCGGTTCCCGGTAGTTGCAGCCTCATGAGCCGCAGGCGATCCGGCTCGCCGGTGATGTCGATGGTGTGAATGCGCCCGTTGCCGATACCGATGCGCAACACGGCCAGCAGCCGGCCGCCGGGGGCGATCGCGATGCCGGGTGCGCCGTCGACCAGCAGCACCGCACCGGCGCGAGTGCGGGCGGTGAAGCGCTGGGTCTCGGTCGCGACATCGGCGGCGCCGCGCAGCTCGGTGGGCACCCCGGCCGGTACCAGCACCGGATCGACCCGCCGCATTACGTCGGGCGCCAACAGCTCGAGCAGCGCGGGGATGTCGCCGCCGCGGGAGGCCGCCAGGAACGCCGTCACGATCTGGTGGTGCTCGGCACGGCGACGCGGTTCGGGGGCCGGCTCGGCGTGCAGCCGTTCCCGTGCCCGGCTGGCCAGCTTCTTGGCCGCATCCGGGGACCTGTCGAGCAGCTCACCGATCTGCTCGAAGGGCACGTCGAACACGTCGTGCAGTACGAAGGCCGCTCGCTGAGCCGGCGACAACCGATCCAGCACCACCAGCAGTGCGCGGCTGACCGCCTCGGAGCGCAGTACCTCCTCCTCGGCGGCGAGCGCGGCCGGCCCATGGTCGAGGGTTTCAGGCAGGGGCTGCTCGCCGCGCCGGGCACGCGCGCGCAGCTGGTCGACGGCGGTGCGTGCGGTGATCGTGGTGAGCCAGCCCGCCAGGTTGTGGACCGCGGTGAAGTCGGCGCGGCTGGCTTTGAGCCAGGCCGACTGAACGGCATCGTCGGCGTCTGCGGCCGAGCCGAGCAGGTGAAACGCCACCGAATGCAGCCGGCTCCGGTGGCCTTCGAACTGCTCCGCCAGATAGTCCACGTTGCTCATGGGTCACCTTTCCCGCCCGGGAGTCGTCATTGACACAGATAGCCACATCCGCCGACGAAAGGAAGAGCAACATCATGAGCGTATCGACCGTTTACCTCGCGGTCATCACCGTCACCGCGGTCGTCACCATCGCCATCGCCATCGCCGATTTCATTCCGGCGCAGTTCGTGCTGGCCAACTCGGCGCAGGTCGGGGTGCCGAGGTCCTGGCTGCCGCTGTTGGGCGGGCTGAAGCTGGCCGGGGGCGCCGGGCTGATCATCGGACTGGCGGGCGCCCCACTGATCGGCGTGGCCGCGGCGGCCGGGCTGGTCGCCTTCTTCGTCGGGGCCGTGGTGACGCATCTGCGGGCCAGAGTGTTGTACAACATCGGTTTTCCGGCCGCCTACCTACTGCTGGCCACGGCCTCGCTGGCGGGCCTGCTGGCCTGACTCAGCCGAATTCCGCCGCCGGGTCGGTGTGGCCGGCCGAACCCGCGCGGCGCGGCAGTTCCAGCACGACATTGGTGGCCTTGACCGAGGCGACGACCAGGCTGCCGGGCTGCAGCTGCAGTTCGTCGGCGGCCTCCCGGCTGACCAGCGACACCAGCCGAAACGGTCCGGCTTGCACATCCACCTGGGCCATCACCGTGTCCCGAGTCACCTTGGTAACCAGCCCGACCAGGCGGTTGCGGGCGGATTGGCCCACTACCGGGTTGCGCGACATCGGTTCGACGGAGGCGCGCTCCTGGGCGAACCGTGCCAGCTCGGCCCCGTCGACCATCCGCGGCCCGCTTCCCGTCGTCACCGAGAGGCGCCCGGAGTCGATCCAGCGCCGGACGGTGTCGTCGCTGACTCCGAGCAGCTCGGCGACTTCGGCAATTCGGAAGCTTGGCACGTCGTCGAGCTTATCCTCGACTGCCCGCCGGCTCAGTCTTCTGCGAAGTACCGGATCGTCGTGATCGCCCGGCCGCGCAGGTCCACGTCGGCGAAGAGCACCGCGCGTTGCTGCGCTGAGGTGATCGAGACCGCGACGGTGCTGCCGGCCGCCAGCAGCTTCGTCGGCCGGGCGCCGTCCAGCCGGGCGGCGAGTTCGGCGAGATCCATGGCGGTGTCGTCGCCGAAAGTCATTGTCGCACCGGGTGATAGCGCCGCTGTGACGGTGGACAGCTCGCCGGAGGTCAGAGCGGTGACGAACGCGCGCACCGGCCTCTTGCCCCGCCCGGCCGGCCGGAGAAATCCGGCGGCGAATCCGGCGGTGCCGCCGAGGCGCTGGTTGCCCAGCAGTGAGCGCGACAGCTGAGCTCCGGCGGGCAGCGCCGCCACGCCGTTGCCGAGGAACTGGCCCATCATCGTCGGGAGCTCCCAGTACGCGCGCAACCGCCGCAGCCTCCATCGGCCGGCAGCCTCGGCGAGGTCTTCGGTCAGGTCGTCTTCGGTCAGGTCGTAGCGCAGGATCGCCGGAATGTGCATGACCACCGTCGGCCCCATCGCGACCTCGAGCTGCAGGTCGCGGATGACCGTCGTGCCGTGCACGATGTCCAGGTCGCGGTGGAAGGTGATGTCGCGCGGCCCGATGAACGTGTCGTAGAAGCGGCCGATCTGCTCGGCGCCGACGTGTGGGCGCGAGCCCACCGGGTCCTCCACCCGGCCGTCGGCGCTGAACAGGCCCACCCAGCCGGTCCGGTCGTGGGCAGCCGCCGCGGCCGGCGACTGCTCGACCGTGGCCAGCAGGTCTCGCGGCGTCGAGTCCGTCATCAGGCTGCCTCCACAACAGCGACACCGGCGCTGCGCATCGCCGCCACCGCGGCGGCCGTCGAATCGGCGGCCACCCCCGCGGTCAAGCGCGCCAGCACCGTGGTGGAAAACCCCGCGCGAATCGCGTCTTCGGCGGTGTGGCGCACACAGTAGTCGGTGGCAACGCCGACCACGTCGACACCGTCCACGTGGCGCCGGTGCAGCCAGTCGCCCAGCGCGGTGTCGTGGTCGTCGACGCCGTCGAAACCGCTGTAGCCGGCGTCGTATTCGCCCTTTCGGAAGACCGCGTCGATCCGATCGGTGCACAGGGCGGGATGGAATTCTGCGCCGGCGGTTCCGGCGCGGCAGTGCGGCGGCCAGGACGTCACGTAGTTCGGATGCGGTGAGAAGTGGTCGCCGGGATCGATGTGCCAATCCTGGGTGGCCACCACGTGGCCGTAGCGGTCCCCGGCGGCCGCGCTGCGCAGATAGCGGGTGATGTCGACCGCGACCGCGACGGCGCCGGTCACCGGCAGTGCGCCGCCGTCACAGAAGTCGTTCTGTACGTCGACGATGATCAGCGCCCGCATGACCACCACCGTATCGCCGGCGCCGCAGCGCTTCCCGGGCGCACAGCGCCCAAGTTCCGATCACGACCGCGCCCACCACGACCTCGACGGCCGGTGTCGAGCCGGCCGGATAGAGCACGCCGGTCAGGTAATGGGCGATGAAACCATCCGGTGGCAGCGGGGCCATCCCGGCGGCCGCACGTGCTCGGCGTTCGAGCCAAGTCAGCGGGCAGTCTTGGTGGGCGGTGAGGATCAGCCCCGCCCACACCGCCGCCGGAACATGCAGCCAGAGAGTGCCAGGCCACCGCAGCGCCAGGAAGCCGCCGGCGACGACGTAGCCGATGAACGCCAGGTGCACCGCCACGATGAGCCCCACCGCGATCGGGTACATGGTCCTCCAGTGGCCACCATTTCGCCGTGCGCAGAATCCGCTTCCGTCCGCGACCGCCACGGTACATTGGCGAACACCCGATGATCAGGAGCGGATCTGATGACTTCCGGCGGTTTCGACCCGAATGTCCCCGGCTACGGCCCGGGTTACGGATCCGGTTACGGCCCGCCCGGCGGCTATCCGCCGCCACCGGGTTGGGCGCAGCAGGGTTGGGGTCAGCCGCCGGCAGCGGGACAGAAGCCCGGCGGGCTGGGCCGGCGCTTCTGGGCCCGGTGGCTCGACGGTGTGCTGGTCAGCATCGTGGCGTTCGTCCTGGCGCTGTTCGTGTTCGGCGACGACTATCCGTTCCTGGTGACCGGCGTGTTCTCCGGGGTGCTGACCTACGGCTATTTCGTGTTGTTCGAGGTCACCCAGGGGGCCACTCCGGCCAAGCGATTGCTCGGTCTGGCAGTGCGTGGGCCCGACGGGGTGTCGAAGCCGACCCTGGGGCAGTCGGCCGTCCGCAACTCGTTCACCGTGCTGGCCGTAATCCCCTACCTGGGTCCGCTGCTGGCCTTCATCGCCTACGTCGTGATCGCACTGACGATCAGCGGCAGCCCGACCAAGCAGGGCAAGCACGACGAGCTGGCCGGCGGTACCCGGGTGATCCGCGCCTGAGCTCGCGGTAGCGGCTAGTGCGCCAGGGTGAAGCCTTCCCAGGCCATCCGGCGCTCGGGCGCCGGGTCGTATTCCACCCGGGTCTTTCGGTCGAACACCATCACCGCGCGGTTGTCTCGGGTGTAGACCGGCCAGTCGTCGCCCGGCACGCCGTCGCGGCTGAAGGCCCGCCAGCGGCGCTGCACCTGACCGCTGACCCGCAGTGCCGCCCGGCGATCCGCGCCGGCGGTCAACAACCGGCCCAATCCGCCGCTGCGGTAAACGTCGAACACGGCGAAGAGTTCGGTGGCATGGGTGGCGCCCAACCCCGACCAGCGCAGCACCCGCGGAGCGAAGTCGTAGCGGTATACGTAGGTAGGCGCATGCACCTCGTGTGCCTCGGCGATCTCCCAGACGGCGGCGTTGAAGGCGAAATCGCCGCCGAGCTGGATGCAGGCCGACCGCTGCGGATACTCCGGGTAGGCGGCGATGATGCGATCACGCACCCCCGCCTCGGTGTTGGCCAGCACGGCCTCGACCATCGGCTCGGTCGTCGGCAGCATCTTCAGGAACCGGGTGAACAAGCGACCCTCCTCGGCGTTGCTGCCGACGATGAGCGGCACCCGATGGGCCGAACCTCGCCGCATCGCCTCGACCGGATCCAGCGGCAACAGGTCGTCGCCGAAAACCGGGCCGATCGGGAACGCGCCCAGCATGTCGCGGGTGCCCTCGGTGAGCAGTCGATCCTGGGCCGCCAGCAATTCGGCCGGCGACACCCGCAGCAGGGTGTGCGCGGCGTCGGAGGCGCGCACCCCGAGCAGCGCGGCGAACCGGCGGGCGAACTCCGCTGCCACCTCGGGACCGCGCACCATGCCCGCGGCGGGGCTTTCGGCGATCGCGCGGGCGAACAGACCTTCGGCTTGCGGCACCCCCAGCAAAGTGGCGACGATGTGCGCGCCGGCGCTTTCCCCGAAGATCGTGACGTTGTCCGGGTCGCCGCCGAAGGCCCCGATGTTCTCGCGCACCCAGCGCAAGGCCAGCACCAGATCACGCAGGTACAGGTTGCTGTCGATGGTGATCTCGGAGGTCGACAGCGACGACAGGTCCAGGCACCCCAGCGCGCCCAGCCGGTAGTTGACCGAGACGTACACGCAGCCGCGGCGGGCCAGCGCCGCCCCGTCGTAGATCGGGGTCGCCGAACTGCCCAGGATGTAGCCGCCGCCGTGGATGAACACCATGACGGGCAGCGGTCCCGTGCCGGCCTCTTCCGGCGCCACCACATTCAGGGTCAGGCAGTCCTCGCTGGTCGGCTGGAAGCGGCCCGGGCTGAGGATGGTGTACATCCGCTCCTGCGGTGCACAGTTGGTGAACCCGTGGCAGTGCCGCACCCCTGACCACGGCTGCGCCGGCTGGGGCGCCCGGAACCGCAGCGGGCCGACCGGCGGGCGGGCATACGGGATCGAGCGCCATCTGCGCACCCCGTCACCGGCGAAACCCTCCACGACGCCGCTGGCGATGCTGGCCTGCACAGGGTGGTTATGCATGAGCCGAACGGTAGCGAACCGGCCGGCGGTTAGCGAACCTCGACGAAGGAGAGGTGAGGCTGGACCGCCGCTGAGACACAGCCGGTTAGCCTAACGGCATGCGTCTCACCGGGCTCATCGCCGTGTTGTTGCTGATCGCCGGATGTTCCCGCGCGACCGTCGGCGAGCCGGAGCCCAGCCCGACCGGTAAAAGCACGGCAACGAGCGTGCCGTCGTCGTCGGCCCCCGCCGCACCGAGCTCGTCGTCGAAGCCTTCGGCGCCGCCGGCGACGGGCGCCCCGATCGCCGAGGTGATCGCCTGGATCGAGGCCGGCCGACCCGCCGATCCCGCGGGCTACCACAGCGCGACCCGCGACGGGGTCAGCACCGACCTCATCGACGAGGTCGCCTTCACGGTGCCGGCCGCGTCGCACCGCGCCACCAACTGCATGACCGATTCCGGCTCCGCCGATGGCGCACTGGCCTGTGTGGTGGACCTGGTAAATCCGCCGCCGCAGCCTGAAGACGTCTACGGGCAGTGGAAGGGCGGCTGGATCGACTACGGCGGCAACACGTTGCGGGTCGGCTCCGCACACGGTGATCCGGGCCGGTTTGTGCACGGTGAGGGCATCGAGTTGCCCGACGGATCGACGCTGGCGTTCGGCGACTACCGCTGCCGGGCGGACCGAGCCGGGCTGTTCTGCGTGAACTACGCCCACCGCTCGGCGGTGCGGTTCAGTCCCGAGGACATCGGCGTCTTCGGTTGCCTGCACCCTGTGCCGCCGCCCGCCGACGCCGGCAAGCTGTTCAGCTGCGCCAGCTGACTCTCAGCGCCAACGGTCGGCGGATTCGACGGCCTGCAGCAGCGTGTCACACAGTTGCCGCAGGTCCTCGCGGGGAGCGTCCTCGGCCAGGGCGGTCGCGATGTCCTCGGCCGCGCAGCGCACCTGATACACCCGGTCGGACAAGGCGGCGGCCTCCTGGGCGGAGAGCACCACGGCGTCGGGCGCCAGCGCGGACGTCTTACCGCTGCTGATCAGGGCACGCTGCTCGTAGGCCCGCTGCCGGCAGGATTGCCGGCAATACTGTCGGCGCCGCCCGATACCGGCGTCACCCACGTCGCGGCCGCACCATCGACACGGTTGCGAGCGAGGACTGCGTGGCACGTCGAACCACCTTAGTCGGGGTCCGGCAGGGTTCCCGGTATCATTAGAGGTTGCGCCGCGTGCGTCGGGAACTGCACAGGGCCCGTTTGCGTTGACAACCGCGAGACGTATTTCTGACAAACAGGTTAAGGAGTGTGGGTCGATGGCTGACCGTGTTCTGCGAGGCAGTCGGCTGGGAGCCGTGAGCTACGAGACCGACCGCAACCACGACCTGGCACCACGCCGCATGGCGCGGTACCGCACCGAGAACGGCGAGGAGTTCGAGGTTCCGTTCGCCGACGACGCGGAGATCCCCGGCACCTGGATGTGCCGCAACGGCTTGGAAGGCACCCTGCTCGAAGGAGATCTGCCCGAGCCGAAGAAGGTCAAGCCGCCGCGCACCCACTGGGACATGCTGCTGGAGCGCCGTTCGATCGAGGACCTCGAAGAGCTGCTCAAAGAGCGGCTGGACCTGATCAAGACGAAGCGCCGGGGCTGACCCCGACTCGCGGCGGGTCGTCGCAGCCGAGTCAGGCGCGCCCGCCGCGGAGCCGGTTGACCCGGCCGCCGATGCCCCAGCGCGCGACTTTGACCATCGCTTCGCGGATGTTGGAGCCGCTCATTTTTGAGACGCCCAGTTCGCGCTCGGTGAACGTGATCGGCGCCTCGGTGACGACGAAGCCGTTGTTGACCGCGCGCCAGGTCAGGTCGACTTGGAAGCAGTACCCCTTGGAGTCCACCGCGTCGAGGCCGATCTTCTCCAGCACGCTGCGCCGGTAGGCGCGGTAGCCGGCGGTGATGTCGTGGATCCCGACCCCGAGCAGCAGCCGCGCGTAGGTGTTGGCGGTCTTGGACAGCACCAGGCGGCGCACCGGCCAGTTGCGTACCGCCCCGCCGTCGACGTAGCGCGAACCGATCGCCACGTCGGCGCCCGCGTCGATGGCGTCCAGCAGCCGGTACAGCTGTTCGGGTGCGTGGCTGCCGTCGGCGTCCATCTCGACCACCACCTCGTAATGGCGGGCCAGCCCCCAGGCGAAACCCGCCAGGTAGGCCGCGCCCAGCCCGGCCTTGGCGGTCCGGTGCATCACGTGGAGGCGTTCGGGGTCGGCGGCGGCCAGCTCGTCGGCCAGCCGCCCGGTGCCGTCGGGGCTGCCGTCGTCGACGACGAGGACGTGGACGTCCGGACGGGCCTGTTGCAGCCGGCCGAGGATGAGCGGCAGGTTCTCCAGCTCGTTGTAGGTGGGTATCACCACCAGCGTATGCAGGCTGGGACGCTCACTCATCGGCGCCGTTCCTCCCCTTCACGTCTGCGCCGACGAAACGACGCTTGAACCGACCATTTTGCAGTATGGCCGCCAGTAGCCCCGCAACGGCCGCGCCGACCAGCACCCATTGCACGATCGGCGCCCACCGGGTCGCCGCGGTCAGCGAGGTCTTGAGCCGCAGGTGGCCGTCGAGGTAATCGGCCTCGAAGAAGCCGGTGCGGGCCAGCTCGCGACCGTCGGGGGCGATGAGGGCGCTGATGCCGGTGGTTCCGGCGACGACGACATAGCGATCGTGTTCGACCGCACGGACCTTGGCGAACGCCAACTGCTGCTCGCTCATCGTCTCGTCGAAGGTGGCGTTGTTGGACGGCACCGCCAGCAGCTGGGCGCCGGCCAGTACCGACTGGCGCGGCGCGCGATCGAAGATCACCTCCCAGCAGGTCGCCACCCCGACCGGAACGCCGGCGACGTGCACCACTCCGTCGCCACGACCCGGCACGAAATATCCCGCGCGGTCGGCGTAGCCCGACAGGTGACGGAAGAACCCGCGCCACGGCAGGTACTCGCCGAACGGCTGGACGATCCGCTTGTCGTGGCTCTCCCCCGGCCCGGTGCGCGGATCCCACACCAGCACCGAGTTCGTCGCCACCGGATTGTCCCGGGTCCAACCGGGCGCCGCCCGCACGGTGCCCACCAGGATCGGGGCGTCGATCGCCTGGGCGGCCAGGGTGATCTGTTGGGCGGCATCGGCGTTGGCCATCGGATCGATATCGGAGGCGTTCTCCGGCCAGATCAAGAACAGCGGGCGTGGGGCCCGGCCGGCCTCGACGTCGTCGGCCAGCCGCAGGGTTTCGCGGACGTGATAGTCCAGCACCTCGCGGCGCTGGGCATTGAAGTCCAGTCCCAGGCGCGGCACGTTGCCCTGCACCGCCGCCACGGTGATCGCCGGGTCGTCACCGGCTCCCACACCGGAGCGGCGCACACCGGGCCACACCACGATCGCGGCCAGCAACACCAGGCAGATGCACAGGCCGGGCAGCAGCACCGCCGGCGGACGGTCGGCGTCGCGGGCCGGCGGCTCCTCGCGCAGCCACCGCAGGATCTCCACGGTCAGCGCGGTCCCGGCGCAGCCGGTCAACACCACGGCCGTCGAGAGCAGCGGAACCCCGCCGAGTGCTACCAGCGGTAGCAACGGACCGGATGTCTGACCGTAACCCACGGCGCCCCACGGGAATCCGCCGAACGGGATTACCGACTTCGCCCACTCCTGCGCCGCCCATACCAGGGCGAACCAGATCGGCCAGCCCGGCAGTCGGCGCACCACGACGGCGGCCGAACCGAACACGGCGGGAAACAGCGCGCACATCAGGGTCAACACCAGCCAGGGCAGGGCGCCGACCAGGCCCCCGACCCAGGGCAGCAGCGGCAGATAGAAGGCCAGACCGCACAGCAGGCCGTAGCCGAAACCGCCGGCGACGGTGGTCTCGCGGCGAATGAGCACCCAGCTCAGCAGCGCGAAGGCCAGGATTGTGGCCCACCACCAGTTCAGCGGCGGGAAGCTGGCGCGCAGCAGCATGCCGGCGACCACCGTTGCCGCCAGCTGGGCCCAGCGGTCGGCCGCCGCCACCCCCAGCCGCTCCAACCGGTTCGGCGCGACGGGGCCGTGGAGTGTCTCCGGATCCTCTGCGGTGTCAGCCATGCAGGACCACACCACGGTGCACGGTGCGCCGGCATTTCGGCGCGTCACCGGGTTCCAGCACCGGTAGCGCGGGCACCCGGGAGCGCGGATCGGTCGACCAGCGCTGAACGGAGTCGCGGGGCGCCTCCACGGCCAGCCGGGCGGCCTCCCAGACCGCGTAGGACGCGGGCGCGCCGGGCACCAGGGTTCCGCTGACGCCGTCGTTGATGCCGGCAGCCCGCCAGCCGCCGCGGGTGGCTGCGGCAAACGCCGCCCGCATCGACACCGCGCTGCCGGGGGTGCGGTGGTGTGCTGCGGCACGCACCGTGGCCCACGGATCGAGAGTGGTCACCGGGCTGTCGGAACCGAACGCGAGGGGCACGCCTTGGGATGCTAACAGCGCGAACGGGTTCAGCCCTGCGGCGCGCTGCGCACCCAACCGCTGGGCGTACATGCCGTCGACGCCGCCCCAGAGCGCGTCGAAAACCGGTTGCATGCTGGCGATCACGCCCCAGGAGCCGAGCTTGGCGGCCTGCTCGGCGCTGACCATCTCCAGGTGCTCGAGCCGGTGCCCGCAGCGGGCCACCGCCGCCACCCCGAAGTGCTCCACCACCCGTTCCAGGGCCGCGACCACCGCGGTCACCGCGGCGTCGCCGATGATGTGGAAACCGGCGGTCACGCCGGCCTCGGTGCAGGCCCACAGGTGGGCGCCGACGGTGTCGGGGTCCAGGTGGCGCACACCGGTGCAGTCCGCGGCGTCGGCGTAGGGCTCGTGCAGCCAGGCCGTGTGCGAGCCCAGGGCACCATCGACGAACAGATCGCCGCCGAGACCCCGGGCGCCGGTCTCGGCAAGTAGGTCACGCGCCCGGGCGGCGCTGGTGACCGCCTCGCCCCAGTAACCGACCACCTCGACACCGTGGTCCAGCGCCCGCAGCTCCCGCCAGTCGTCCAGGCCGCCGATGTCGGGGCCGGCGCACTCGTGGACCGCGACGATGCCGGCCGCGGCCGCGGCGTCCAGCGCGGCGGTGCGGGCGGCCGCCCGCTGGGCGGTGGTGAGCAGGTCGCGGGCCGCCGAACGAATCAGATGGTGGGCCGCCCCGGACAGCGGCGCCGCAGCGTCGGGTCGCCCCGGGAGGTCCGGCACGCGCGTGCGCAGCCCGCTCGAGGCCAGCGCCGAGTGCACGTCGACCCGGGACAGGTAGGCCGGCCGGTCCCCCACCACGGCGTCGAGCGCCGCGGTGGCCGGGGCCGCACCGTCGGGCCAGCCGGATTCGTCCCAGCCGTGACCCCAGATCGGTTGACCGGGATGGGCGGCGGCGTAGTCGGCGACCAGCTGCAGGCAGTGTCGCTGGGAGGTGGCCGGCCGCAGATCCAAACCGGTGCGGCACAGGCCCGTCTCGGTGACGTGGACGTGGCTGTCGACGAAAGCCGGTGTCACCAAAGCCCCGTCGAGGTCGAGCACGTCGGCCGACGGGAACTGTTCGCGGCCGACGGCGTCGCTGCCCAGCCAGGCGACCACCCCGTCGCGGACGGCCATCGCGGTGGCGTCGGGATGAGAAGGGCTGTGGATGCGGCCGCCGACCAGCAGCACGGTGGGGGCCCCGGGCACGACTGTCACGGCCTAAAAAGTACGGGGTGGCGGTGACGCCGGATCAGCCGACCGACAGGGTGGGCGGTTGGCTGCGCCGGACGTCGGTGACATCGACGACTTCGGCGTCGATGTAGTCGGTGCGCTGGTCGGGGGTGCGCCGAGTGGCATACCAGCGCCGGCCGGCGACGGTGGCGGCGACCAGCGGCGTGTGCCGGCCGAGCCCGGCGGCGGCCGCCGCGGCCAGCACGGGGCGGGCCGCGGTGCGGGTCGGGGGCGCCAGCAGCAGCAGGCCCGCCAGCGTGGTCAGCGGGCCGGGGACCAGCACCAGTGCGGTACCCGCCGCGATCAGCCCGCCGTCGGCGAGCACGCGCTGCCCGGCCCCCGTACGCAGCCGCCCGATCTGGCGTCTGACCTGGGCTGCCGACAGCGCCAGTCCGGCCACGAACGCACCCAGCAGCAGCAGCGCCGTCCAGCCGAAGCCGATCGCCCAGATCAGTGCGGCCACCGCGGCCGATTCGGCCAGGACATAGACCAGGAATATCCGCACCACAGCGCTCGCCATGCCTCCCCAACGTCCGGGCCGCCGAGGAGGTTCCCTCGCGGCGCGCCGGGGAATACGTTGATGCGATGACGACCATCGAACTCGCCACGCCCGAGGGACCCATCGACGCGTTGCTGGACATTCCGGACGGGCCCGGGCCGTGGCCGGGAGTAGTGGTGATTCACGATGCGATCGGCTACGCCGCGGACATGCAGGCGATCTCCGAACACGTCGCCGAGGCGGGTTTCCTCGCGGTGTCGCCGAACCTGTACTCGCGCGGCGGGCGGGCGCGCTGCATCACCCGAGTTTTCCGCGAGCTGCTGACCCAGCGCGGCCGCGCCCTCGACGACATCATGGCCGCCCGCGATCACCTGCTGGGCATGCCGGAGTGCTCCGGCAAGGTCGGGATCGCCGGCTTCTGTATGGGCGGACAGTTCGCCTTGGTGTTATCGCCCAAGGGCTTCGGAGCCTCCGCCCCGTTCTACGGCACCCCGCTGCCCCGGCATTTGAGCGAGACGCTCGACGGCGCCTGCCCGATCGTGGCCAGCTTCGGCCGCCGGGACCCGATGGGCATCGGCGCCCCCAACCGGTTACGCCGGGTCGTCGAGCACCAAAACATCCCGCACGACATCAAGGTCTATCCAAAAGCCGGGCACAGCTTCGCCAACAAGCTGCCGGCCCAGCCGCTGCTCCGCGTCGCCGGCTTCGGCTACAACGACGCCGCGACCGCCGATGCCTGGGCGCGGGTGTTCGCGTTCTTCGGCGAACACCTGCACGCCGGCTGAGCTCAGGCCGGGCTGCCGGCTTCGGCAAGCACCCGCGGGAACAGCACGTTGTTCTCCTTGTGCACATGCAGGTGGATGTCGCTCTCCAGGTCCGCCAAGCCGGCCAGCATCGCGGTGTAGCTGGCGCAGGCGTCCGCCGGAATGGTGTAGCCGTCGGTGAGCTCCCGCAGTTCGGCGAGCAGATGGCCGGCGTTGTCGTGCTCCTGCTGATTCTCGGCCAGCTCATTGCGCACCTCGTCGGACAGTGGACGGTCCGGCCGGCCGGCACGCAGGCTGATCTCGGGGAACAGCATGGTCTCCTCGGTGCGCAGGTGCGGCTCCATACCGGCGCGCAGCTGATGGAACAGCTCCCGGACCCGGACCAGCTCGCCGTGGTTGGGGCCGTGCACCCGCGCCACCTTGTCGACCAGCTCCGCCAACCGCGGGAACTCCTCCCACAGGAACCGGTGGTGGGTGCTGACGATGTGGGCGATCAGCGAGGTGTCGTCGAAGTCGGCCCAGTCGGCGCGCTGAGCAGTCGTACCGGAACTGTTGAGGGCGGCGAGCAGCTCGGCGGCGTCGACGCCGTCGGCGGCGCACGCGTCAGTGAGCGTCCGTTGGCCGTGGCAGCAGAAGTCGATCCCGAACTTGCTCAGGATGCGGGTCGTCGACGGGTCGGCGGTGACGATGTCGCCGAGGATCTGGTCGGAGGTGAAGGCGGCCACGGGAACTCCTCGTTTGTCGGTGGGTCAGTCCAACAATGCTAATTTTAATGATTGAAGTCCACTATATGTGACGGAGTCGTGGCGCTCATTCGGCGGCGGTCAGTGCCAGCCCGACGTTGTTGCGCATGCCGCCGCGCAGCTTGCTGAACACGTTGAACACCCGGCCGATGATCCCGTACCGCTTGCCGATCGCGGCGTAGACCGCGCCGTTGTCGGCCTTGTCCAACACGGCGGCCACCGCCTCGATCGCCTCGCCTTTGGGCCGGCCCCGCACATCGCAGACCGCGAGGGTGACGCGCGGGGTGTTGCGGATCCGCTTGACCTTCCAGGACGACTCCTGGGTGATCACCAGCAACCGCTCCCCCTCGGCGGCCGCCCACACCGGAGTGGGCTTGGGACGGCCGTCTTTGGTGAAGGTGGTCAGCAGCAGGTAATCGGACTTGGCGATCTCGGCAAAGGTGGGGGTCACGGTCGCGAATCTACTCGCCCGGAGCCGCAGCGCCGGGACGCTTGATGAACGTGAAGGTGCAGCTACCCCGGCTACAGCGGGGGCCGGCTCGGGATGGGGTGCAGGTTGGCGATCTTGGGCAGCGCGGGCGTCTGCTGTGCCGAATCGACATAGGCCGCCACCGCGTCTTCCGAGATCAGTCCGTAGCGCACCAGCAGATCAAGGGCGTTCAAGCCGAAGTGCTGGGCAACCCGGAGCAGATTGTCGGCGGTGATCAACCGGCCCTCGTGTGCCGCCTTGTAGTAGGCGGACTTGCGGTACCCGAAGGCCTCATAGACCTCGGTCGCGGGCAGCGGCCGACCGATCAGATACGGCAACACCACCGACGGGTCTTTGTCACGATCGTCCATGGTTTTACACCATAGTTCTGTTAGGCGGGCAAAGGCCAGACCGCCGCGTCAAATTCTTCGGGTCTTCTTATCTGGGTGTTAGTCTGCTGCAACGTTGCAAGAATCGGATTGCGATCTTTTGCCCGGTCAGCGCGGCATTCGGCGCCAGATCGCCTGTGGCACCACTCGCATGACGCTGAACACCGGCCGCAGCATCCACGGCACCGCGACGGTGCGTCGCCCCCGGGCGAGCGCGCGGGCGGTCGCGGCGGCAACCTGGGCGGGGGTGCTGGCAGGCGGAGCCGGCTTCATGCCGGCGGTCATCCGCCCGACGACGAACCCGGGACGAACAATCAACAGCCGCACGCCGGTGCCGTGCAAGGCGTCGGCCAACCCGTTGGCGAACCCGTCCAGACCGGCCTTGGCCGAACCGTAGACGTAGTTGGCCCGGCGCACCCGCACCCCGGCGATCGAGGAGAACACCACGATGCGGCCCCGCCCGGCCTCGCGCATCGCCGCGGCCAGGTGGGTGAGCAGGCTGACCTGGGCGACGTAGTCGGTGTGGACCACCGCCAGCGCGTGCGCGGCATCGGACTCCGCCCGGGTCTGGTCACCCAGGATCCCGAAAGCCAGCACGGCGGCGCCGATCGGGCCGTGCTCGGCGATCAGGTCCGCGACCAGGGGACCGTGGGCGGCCAGGTCGTCGGCGTCGAACTCCATGGCGTGCACCGCCACGGCGCCCGCGTCGCGCACCGCGGCGATCTCCGCGTCGAGCCGGTCGGCGCCCCGGGCGGCCAGCAAAACCGTTGCGCCAAACGCCAGCCGGCACGCCAGTTCCACGCCGATCTCACTGCGCCCGCCGAAAATCACCACCGGGTCGTCCACCGTGTCGTTCACGGCTGCGATTATCGCCTGCGCTAGCGTGAACGGTGATGGCGAACGCGACGACCCGGCTCACCAGCGACGCGCTGGCGTTTCTCACTGAACGTCACCTGGCGATGCTGACCACCCTGCGCGCCGACAACTCGCCGCATGTGGTCGCGGTCGGTTTCACCTTCGACCCGAAAACCCACATCGCGCGGGTGATCACCACCGGCGGCTCGCAGAAGGCGGTCAACGCCGAACGCGCCGGCGTGGCGGTGCTCAGCCAGGTCGACGGGGCGCGCTGGCTCTCACTGGAGGGCAGCGCCACGGTCAACGACGCGGCCGCCGCCGTACGCGATGCCGAGCTGCGCTACGCCCAGCGCTACCGGACGCCGCGGGTCAATCCGCAGCGCGTGGTGATCGAGGTGCAGGTGGAGCGAGTGCTGGGTTCGGCTGATCTGCTCGACCGCGGTAGCCGCTAGACCACGACCAGGTCGTGCGGCCGGTTGTTCAGTGACTCGGCACCGTCGTCGGTGACGATCACGACGTCTTCGATCCGGGCACCCCACTCGCCGGGGAAGTAGATGCCCGGCTCGACCGAGAACGCCATCCCGGCGGCCAGTGCGACGTCGTTGCCGGCGACGATGTAGGGCTCCTCATGCACCGACAAGCCGATGCCGTGGCCGGTGCGGTGCACGAAGTACTCCGCCAGACCCGCCTCGGCCAGCACATCGCGTGCCGCCGCGTCGACCTGCTGGGCGGACACCCCGGGACGGATGCTCTCGACCGCCGCGCGCTGCGCTCGCTGCAGCACCGAATACCGCTGCGCCACTTGGGCGTCCGGCTCGCCCAGGCTGTAGGTGCGGGTGGAATCGGAATGATATCCCGGTTCGACCGGGCCGCCGATGTCCACCACGACGACGTCGCCGGGCCGTAGCTCGCGGTCCGAGCACTCGTGGTGCGGGTCGGCACCGTGCGGTCCCGAACCCACGATGATGAACGCCACCCCCGAATGCCCTTCGGCGACGATCGCGTCGGCGATATCGGCGGCGACGTCGGCCTCGGTGCGGCCCGGCACCAGAAACTCCGGCACCCGGGCGTGCACCCGGTCGATCGCCGCGCCCGCCTTCCGCAGTGCGTCGATCTCACTGGGGTCCTTGATCATTCGCAGCTCGCGCAGCACCTCGGTGGCCAGCACCGGCGTCGTGCCGAGCACGTCGACAAGCGGCAGCAGATGCAAGGCCGGCATCGAATCGGTGACCGCCGCTGCCGTCGGCGACGCGCCCAGCGCCTCGCCCACCAGACGGTAGGGATCCTGGCCGTCGACCCAGTCGAGCACTGCGATACCCAGCTCGGCCACCGCGGATTCACGCAGCGCCGCCAACTCCAGCCGCGGCACCACCATTGTGGGCGGCCCGGATGCCGGCAGCACCAACGCGGTGAGGCGCTCGAAGGTCTGGGCGCGCGACCCGGTCAGGTAACGCAGGTCGTAGCCCGGGGTGATCACCATGCCGGCCAGACCGGCATCGGCGGTGGCGGCGGCCGCGGCGGCCAGGCGGTGGGCGTAAACGCTGCTCTCGAACCGGGAAGTCACGCACATCAGGCTAACGTGGTCCGGGTTGCGTTGACTCTGCGCTCACCCCGAAGAAGTGCGAGTAGCCCGCCTGGTAGATGCAGAGTCATCCCTGAAGGGGTGGGGTCCGGTCAAGGGTTGGTGTGCTGCGGTTTGTTCGGTTTCGGAATATGTGCG
>NZ_LZMF01000034.1:0-65320 GCF_001673565.1 Mycolicibacter sinensis | reverse complement strand
GCACGCCGTTGAGCCAGGTATTGACCCGAGTCCCGGTGAGCACGACAGCGGCTCCGCTCCGCCGGCGGCGCCGGCCCTCCGATGCGGTGCTGATCGCGGTGCTGGCCGCGGTCATCAGCGGTATCGGGGCGAGCCGGCCGTCGCTGTGGTTCGACGAGGCGGCCACGATCTCCGCGTCGACGCATCGCTCGCTGCCCGAACTGTGGCACCTGCTGAGCCACATCGATGCGGTGCACGGTCTGTACTACCTGTTCATGCACGGCTGGTTCGCTGTCTTCCCCGCCACCGAATTCTGGGCGCGGGTGCCGAGCTGCCTGGCGGTCGGGGCCGGCGCCGCCGGCGTGGTGGTCTTGTCGCGCCGATTCGCCGGCCGGCGACTGTCGGTGTGCGCAGGCGTGCTGTATGCGGTGCTGCCACGGGTGACGTGGGCCGGCGTCGAAGCCCGCCCGTACGCGTTCGCGGCGATGGCCGCGGTCTGGCTCACCGTGCTGTGGGTGAGCGCGGCTCGCCGCGACACGGGCGCCCGGTGGGCGGCTTACGGCGTGGCGGTGGTGGCGTCGACGCTGTTGAACACCTTCACCGTGCTCATGGTGGCGGTGCACGCGGTGTTGTTGTGGGCGCCCGGATGCGGACGCTCGGCGAGACGGCGCTTTGCCGCCGCGGCCGGCCTCGCGATGGCGGTGCTGGCCCCGTTCCTATGGTTCAGTCAGCGGCAGATCTGGCAGGTCGCGTGGATCGACCCGCTGAGCGGGCACACCGTCATCGAAATCGCGCAGCAGCAGTTCTTCGACAAAAGCGTGCCGTTCGCGATCCTGGCCTGGCTGCTGCTCGCCGGCGCGGCCATCGCTGTACGGGTCGGGGCCCGGCCGGCTCCCGCCGATGGGGTACGACAGCTGCTGATCCTCTGCGCCGCTTGGCTGATCATCCCCACCGCGCTCACCGTGGTCTATTCGGCAATCGGCGAACCCGTCTACTACCCGCGCTATCTGATCAGCACGGCACCCGCGATGGCGATCGCGTTAGCCTTGGCGGTCACCACGATCGCCGAGTCGCGGCGTGCCGTCATCGCTGTCGTCGCCACGCTGGCGGTCGCCGCGGCACCCAATTACGTTGCCAACCAGCGTGATCGGTACACCAAGGAGGGCTGGGACTACAGCGCGGTGGCCGACGTGATCGACGCACATGGCCGGCCCGGGGACTGCCTGCTCATCGACAACACCACCCGCTGGGCGCCCGGCCCGATCCGGGCGCTGCCGGCCGGGCGGCCCGAGACGTTCGCGAAGCTGCGGGACCCGGGCCTGGGGCCGCGCCGGCAGGCCCTGGGCCGGCTCTGGGACGGCCACCTGGCGGTCTGGGCAGTGACCGATCAGCTGGCCGCCTGCCCGACTATCTGGACGATCACTGATCACGACCGCGCCCTGCCGGCCCATCAGGTCGCCGTGATGCTGCCGATGGGGTCGCGGTTCGCCCGCACCCCCGACGGCCAGGCGTTGCACCAGCTGGGCTTCCGCGTCGTCGAACGCTGGCAGTTCACCTACGCCCAGGTCATCAAGTCGACCGGCGGTTCAGCGAGGCTCGACCAAGGAGAGGCGAAGCTGGAACCGCCGCATGAAGCCCCTCAGGCGTGGGCGCCGACCAGCGGATCGGCGCCGCGGGCGGCCCGATAGGCCACCACGCACCCCAGGGCGGCCATCACCGCGAAGATCGCGAACAGCCAGCGGGCCGCCGGAAGGCCGGAACTCATCGCGGTGTTGACCACCAGGCCGGCGATACCCGCGCCGAACGCGCCGCCGATCAGCGCGACGGTGTTGATCGCAGCTGCGGCCGTCCCGCCCTCGGCGGGGTCGTCGACGCAGCTCATGGCCCACGCCGACAGGTGTGGCCAGCCGGCACCGACACCGATGCCGACCACCAGCAGCGCCAGCGCCCAGATCGCGCCGACCGCGGTGGGGTTGTAGCTGCTCATCCGGGCGAACGCGACCACCGCCAGGCCGCCCGACATCACCAGGGGCCCACTGATCACCAGCCCGATGACCACCCGCACCTTGCTGACCGAGGCGCTGGCGATCTCGCTGATCGTCCAGCCGGTCGACAGGGCGGCGCCCAGGAATCCGGCCATCACCGGCGGCAGGTGCGCCAGCCGCTGCCCGAGCAGCGGGATGTACAGGTTGGCCTTGGTGGTGGCCATCAGCAGGCCCAGCGTCAAGTAGATCCACTTCTCCCGGCCCGGGTGAAACGCGCTGGGGGGCAGCACCGCCGCCGACGAGCGCCGGTCCACCACCAGGAACACCCCCAACAGGACCGCGCCCGCGATCAGCAGGCTGGCGGCACCTATGAGACTGCGCGGCAGTTGGGCGGTGCTCACCACCAGCGCAGCGCCTCCCAGCAACAGCAGAGAGCGCACCGGGACCTTCATCGCATCGTCCTGCTGGCCGCCGCGGCTGGCCCGCAGCACCACGCTCACCGCCACGGCCATCACTCCGGACAGCACCGCCATGATCGCGAACGCCCACCGCCAGATGCCGAACTGGGCGAACAGGCCGCCGGCCGCCGGGCCCACCAGGGTGCCGACACCCCACATCGCCGACACCAGCCCCGACGCGCGGGTCCACAGCCAGCTGGGCAGGACCGCATTGATCAGCGCATACCCGAGCCCGGCCAAGAGACCGCCGCCCATGCCCTGCAGGGTGCGGCCGACCAGCAGGATCTCCATGTGCGGCGCCATGGCGCACACCGTGCCGCCGACGCCGAACGCCAGCAGTCCCAGTAGGTAGGCGAACCGGGAACCGATGCGAACCAGCACCGGGTTGGCCGCGGCGGCGGCGATCACCGACCCGACCAGGTACAGCGTGGTGGCCCAGGCGTAATACCGCTCGCCGCCGATCTCTTTGATCGTGCTCGGCAGCAGGCTGATGGTCAGGAATTCGTTGGTGGCGTAGAGGGCCACGCCCCCGGCCAGCACGGCCGAGGTACCTAAGTAGCGCCTTCCGAGCAGCTCATGCCAGCTGCCAGTGTTTACAGCGGCGTCGGTCGGCACCGCTTCAGTCAGATCCACCACCGGTTGCAGTCAATCACGGATCGCCACAACACGCGAAAACGCCCCGCGTGCTGGCGCGTCACTTGATTCCGGCCGCGTCCATACCCCGCAATTCCTTCTTCAGGTCGGCGATCTCGTCGCGAATCCGCGCGGCAAGCTCGAATTGCAGGTCGCGGGCGGCGTTCATCATCTGCTCGGTGAGGTCTTTGACCAGGTCAGCCAGTTCGGCGCGGGGCATGCTTTTGGTGTCGCGGCCCTCGAACACGCCGGCGCTAACCGCCCGGCCGGGCTCGCCCTGCGCGCGGCGCCCACGCGAGGCGTTGCGCCCCGAACCGGCGACCTCGACACTCTCGCTGTCGGCCGCTTCCCGATACACCTGGTCGAGGATGTCGGCGATCTTCTTGCGCAGCGGCTGCGGGTCGATGCCGTTGGCCTCGTTGTAGGCGATCTGTTTGGCCCGGCGGCGTTCGGTCTCGTCGATGGCCTCTTTCATCGAGTCGGTGATCTTGTCGGCGTACATGTGCACTTCGCCGGAGACGTTGCGGGCGGCGCGGCCGATGGTTTGGATCAGGCTGCGGGTGGACCGCAGGAAGCCCTCTTTGTCGGCGTCGAGGATCGAGACCAGCGACACTTCCGGCAGGTCCAGACCCTCCCGCAGCAGATTGATGCCGATCAGCACGTCATAGTCGCCGAGCCTCAGCTGACGCAGCAGCTCCACCCGGCGCAGCGTGTCGACCTCGGAGTGCAGGTAGCGCACCCGGATCCCCATCTCCAGCAGGTAGTCGGTGAGGTCTTCGGCCATCTTCTTGGTCAGCGTGGTGACCAGCACCCGCTCGTCGGCCTCGGCGCGCTGCCGGATCTCCCCGATCAGGTCGTCGATCTGGCCCTTGGTGGGCTTGACCACGACTTTCGGGTCCACCAGGCCGGTCGGGCGGATCACCTGCTCGACGAACTCACCGCCGGCCTGGCTGAGCTCATAGGGTCCCGGGGTGGCCGACATATAGACCGTCTGCCCGATCCGGTCGGCGAACTCCTCCCAGGTCAGCGGGCGGTTGTCGCAGGCCGACGGCAGCCGGAAGCCGAACTCCACCAGGTTGCGCTTGCGCGACATGTCGCCCTCGTACATGCCGCCGACCTGCGGCACGGTGACGTGCGACTCGTCGATGATGAGCAGGAAGTCCTCCGGGAAGTAGTCCAGCAGGGTGGCCGGAGGCGTGCCGGCGCCGCGGCCGTCGATGTGCCGTGAATAGTTCTCGATGCCCGAGCAGAACCCGACCTGGCGCATCATCTCGATGTCGTAGTTGGTGCGCATCCGCAGCCGCTGGGCTTCCAGCAGCTTGCCGTGATTCTCCAGCTCGTCGAGCCGGGCGGCCAGTTCCTCCTCGATGGTGGAGATCGCCTGCGTCATCCGTTCCGGGCCGGCCACATAGTGGGTGGCCGGGAAGATCCGCAGCGAGTCGACCTTGCGGACCACGTCGCCGGTGAGCGGATGCAGGTAGTACAGCGCCTCGATCTCGTCGCCGAAGTACTCGATGCGGACGGCCAGCTCCTCGTAGGACGGGATGATCTCGACGGTGTCGCCGCGCACCCGGAAGGAGCCGCGGGTGAACGCCATGTCGTTGCGGGTGTACTGGACATCAACCAGCAACCTCAGCAGTCCATCCCGCGGCACCTCGGAGCCGACCTGCAGCTCGACGGAGCGGTCCAGGTAGGACTGCGGGGTGCCCAGGCCGTAGATGCACGACACCGACGCCACCACCACCACGTCGCGCCGGGACAGCAGGCTCGATGTCGCCGAATGGCGCAGCCGCTCCACGTCGTCGTTGATGGAGCTGTCCTTCTCGATGTAGGTGTCGGTCTGCGCGATGTACGCTTCCGGCTGGTAGTAGTCGTAGTAAGAGACGAAGTACTCGACGGCGTTGTGCGGCAACATCTCTCGCAACTCGTTGGCGAGCTGTGCGGCCAGCGTCTTGTTCGGCGCCATCACCAGCGTGGGCCGCTGCAGCCGTTCGATGAGCCAGGCCGCGGTGGCCGACTTCCCGGTGCCGGTGGCGCCCAGCAGCACCACGTCCTTCTCCCCCGCCTTGATCCGCCGTTCCAGGTCCTCGATGGCGGCCGGCTGGTCGCCGGCCGGCTGATACTCGCTGACGACATCGAAACGGCCGCCGGTCCGCACGATGCCTTCGACAGCGTCGGCAGGCGGCCGGTACTCCGAATGCGCGACGACAGGGTGTTCCGTTGCGAAAGCCACGAACCCAGGGTAAGCCGGGTGTCTGACACGGAGAGGCGGTCAGCGGTGCATCCACCCAAGCACGAGACCTTTGACCTGGTCGCGTACACCAACACCGACCCGAAAGGGGTGGTGCGCGCCGTCGACATCTATACCGTGCAGCCGTGGGGCCTCTACCTGGCCCGGCCCACCCCGGGGCGGGCCCAGTTCCACTACCTGGAGTCGTGGCTGCTGCCCGCGCTGGGGCTGCGTGCGACGGTCTTCCACTTCAATCCGGGCCACGAACGTGACCAGGACTTCTACCTCGACGTCGGGGAGTACACGCCGGGACCGGCGCTGTGGCGCTCCCGGGACCACTACCTGGACCTGGTGGTGCGTACCGGGCGCGACGTCGCGCTCACCGACCTCGACGAGCTGATGGTCGCGGTGCGAGAGGGCCTGCTCAGCCAGGACGACGCCGAACTGGCGGTGGCCCGGTCCGTCGCCGCCGTCGACGGGCTGGCCAGCAACGGCTATGACCTGCAGCGCTGGCTGAGCGGCCAGGGCATGCCAGTGTCCTGGCCGGTCAGCGACGGTATTTCCGGGTCGGCACCGGAAAGTTAGGTAATCTCGTGAACATGAACGCCAACCTGCGAATCGGTGTCGCCACCGCGACCACCGCGGCCCTGCTCGGGTGCGGTCAGCTGATCCCAGCGCCGGCGGCGGCGTCCCAGGAGTTGCACAACGTCACCTATATCGCGCGGGTTGACGCCTGGACCCAAGGCAGTGTCGTCACCTTCATGCTCAACGACACCCAGACCGCCAGCGGCGACATCGACGGCTTCGGCGCGCCGTTCGAGGCCAACGCGGTGTTGTCGGATCCGAGCAAGGCGGGCATGGTGATCCGGCTGCGCTGGCCGTCGTCGGCCAACGTGCACTGCGAGATCCACGTGGATGACATCGTCGCGGTCAAGAGCGACCGCTTCGTCAGCACCTGGAAGGACAGCAGCGATCCGCGCAACGGCGCGATGCTGTGCGGCGCCTTGATCAGCAGCATGGCCTGATCGGCGTTGCGGGCGCTACCCGGTCTCGTCAACCCGGAGGTGGACGCCGGTGGGCCGGCCCGGGTCGGCGGCGGCGTGAAACCTCTTCTCCGGCAACGACGGATCGTCGACGCGCGGGTAACCGGCAGCCAACAGGTCCTCGGCGAGTTCGTCGGCCACCGCAAGGGATTCCACGATGACCTGGACGTCGATGACGTCTAAGGCGTCTGGGGCCTCCGGCCCCTGCACCGCGGTGGGTCCGACGTGCTCGACGCGCAACGCGCGGTGCCCGCAGGTGGTGCGCAGCCGGGCGATGATCCGCTGGGCCTGATCGGGCCAGGTCGGGTCGGCCGGCACCGGCTGCGTCGGGAACGGCGCGGGCCGCCGAGCCGCGAGGTTGTCCGCGAACGGCTGGATGCGGTGCTGCCACAGCCGCAGCGCCTGCGCCGCCAAGTCGTCCGGGTCACCGGAGTTGTCCAGCCAGACATCGGCGACCGCGCGCCGCTGCGGCTCGGTGGCCTGGGCGGCCACCCGCGCCCGCGCGTCTTCTTCGGCCATGCCGCGGTACTGCAGGAGTCGGGTTACTCGTGTCTCCACGTCCGCGTGCACCACGATCACCAGCGGGAACATCGGCGCCATCTGCGACTCGACCAGCAGCGGGATGTCCTCGACGATGATGGCGTCCTGACCGGCCGCGGCGATCAGTTCGCTGCGGCGCCGCGCCACCAGCGGGTGCACGATGCCGTTGAGGGTGGCCCGCTTGTCGTCGTCGCTGAAGGCGATCGCGGCCAGCGCCGGACGGTCCAGTGCCCCGTCTTCCAGCAGGATCCCCGGCCCGAAGGCCTCGACCAGTGCGGTCAGGCCTTCGGTGCCGGGTTCCACGACTTCACGGGCGATGACGTCACCGTCGACGACGATGGCGCCGTACCGGCTGAAGGTGGCCGACACCGTCGACTTACCGGCGCCGATCCCGCCGGTCAGACCGATACGCAGCATCGAGCCCCTTCAACGCGCCCGGGAGCGACTAAGCGCTGTTCCCGGCGAGCTTCTCCCGCAGCGCGGCGAGCTGCTCGTCGCTGGCCAGCGAACCACCGGCCGGTGCCTCGTCGCGGTGCGACCCGTTGGCCCGAGCGGGCTCGGCGTGCTCGGCAGCGGCGAACTTCTCCATCTGCGCGGTGTGCATCTTGTGACGACGCTCGGCCTCGGCGTAGCGGGCCTCCCACTCGGTGCGCTGCTTGTCGAAACCTTCGATCCACTCGTTGGTCTCGGCGTCGAAGCCCTCGGGGAAGATGTAGTTGCCCTGCTCGTCGTAGCTGTCGGCCATGCCGTACTTCGAGGGGTCGAACTCCTCGGTGTAGTCCTCGTTGGCCTGCTTGAGGCTCAGCGAGATCCGGCGACGGTCCAAGTCGATGTCGATGACCTTGACCATGGCGTCGTCACCGACCGCGACCACCTGGTCCGGCACCTCGACGTGCTGCTCAGCCAGCTCGGAGATGTGCACCAAGCCCTCGATGCCCTCCTCGACGCGGACGAACGCACCGAACGGCACCAGCTTGGTGACCTTGCCCGGCACGATCTGGCCGATGGCGTGGGTGCGGGCGAAGTGCCTCCACGGGTCTTCCTGAGTGGCCTTGAGGCTCAACGACACCCGCTCGCGGTCCATGTCGACGTCGAGCACCTCGACGGTGACCTCGTCGCCCACCTGGACCACCTCGGACGGGTGGTCGATGTGCTTCCAGGAGAGCTCGGAGACGTGCACCAGGCCGTCCACCCCGCCCAGGTCGACGAACGCGCCGAAGTTGACGATCGAGGAGACGACACCCTTGCGGACGGCGCCCTTCTGCAGCTGGTTGAGGAACTCGCTGCGCACCTCGGACTGGGTCTGCTCCAGCCAGGCGCGGCGAGAAAGCACCACGTTGTTGCGGTTCTTGTCCAGCTCGATGATCTTGGCTTCGATCTCGCGGCCGATGTAGGGCTGCAGGTCGCGGACCCGGCGCATCTCCACCAGCGAGGCGGGCAGGAAGCCGCGCAGCCCGATGTCGAGGATCAGGCCGCCCTTGACGACCTCGATGACGGTGCCCTTGACGGCCTCGTCCTTCTCCTTGAGCTCCTCGATCGTGCCCCAGGCGCGCTCGTACTGGGCGCGCTTCTTGGACAGGATCAGCCGACCCTCTTTGTCCTCTTTGGTCAGGACCAGGGCCTCGACCTCGTCACCGACGGACACCACCTCGTGGGGGTCGACGTCGTGCTTGATGGACAGCTCGCGGCTCGGGATGACGCCTTCGGTCTTGTAGCCGATGTCGAGCAGGACCTCGTCCCGGTCAACCTTGACGATCGTCCCTTCCACGATGTCGCCATCGTTGAAGTACTTGATCGTTTTGTCGATGGCGGCGAGAAAATCCTCGGCCGAGCCGATGTCGTTGACGGCTACTTGCGGCGAGGTGACGGTGGGACTTGGCATGTGTTGGGTTGCTCCGGACAAGTTGAGGTAGTAGGGACTGGTGTTGTCACGCATGCTGGGCATGCGGTGGCCCACGACTTGGTCTTGAACTAGTCGAGGACTACCTGTCGAGGCTACTCGACGTGTTGCACGCTGGACAAACCGGTGGTCTACGCTGCGTCGCTATGCCTGCGATGCGGAACCGCCGAAAGGTCGGAGCGCCGCTGATCGTCATCGTCCTGCTCAGCATCCTCACCGCGCTGCTGCTCCTGGTGTTCACCGCGGCCAATCCGGCCGGCACGCTGACCGCGCTGGTGCTGGCCAGCCTGTCGATGCTGGTGGTGCTGTTCTGCTACCGGTGGCTGGACCGCTGGGAGCCCGAGCCCCGTCGGCTGCTACAGCTGGCCTTCCTCTGGGGCGCCTCGATCGCGGTGCTGCTGGCCGTGGGCCTGGAGACCTTCGGGTCCTCGGTGGCCACCGTGCGGCCGCTGGTGTCGAAGACTTTCGACATGGCCGCGATCCAGGCGCCGTTCATCGAAGAGGCCGCCAAGGGCCTGTTTCTGCTGATCATGCTGACCGGCCGGCGGCGCCATGAGCTGAACTCGCTGACCGACTGCATGGTGTATGCGGGCATCACGGCGGTCGGGTTCGCCTGGATGGAGGACATCGTCTACATCGCGCCCGCGGAGTCGCCGGCCCAGATGGCTGCGGTGGCCGTCGCGCGGCTGATCTTCGGGCCGTTCGCCCACCCGCTGTTCACCACCATGACCGCGATCGGGGTGTTCGTCGCGCTGCGCCGCCGCACCTTCTGGTCGAAGGCTGTCGTGATCCTGCTGGGCTATCTGGCGGCGGTGATCATGCACGCCTCGTGGAACGCCTCGCTGGCCGTCGGCGGCGCCCAGTTCTTCCTGGCGACTTACCTGTTCTGGATGGTTCCGGTGTTCCTGCTGATGGTATTGCTGGGCATCTTGAGCCGCCGGCACGAACAGCAGCTGGTCGCCGGCAAGCTGCCCGCGATGGTGGTCGGTGGCCTGATCAGCCCGAATGAAGAGACCTGGCTGGGATCGATCCGGGCCCGCAAGCAGGCGATCCGCGAGGCGCGGCGGATCGGCGGGCAGCCCGCGGCCCGCAGCGTCAAGAAGTTCGCCGCCCAGGTGGTCGAGCTGGCGTTCGTGCGGGATCGCATCGACCGCGGCTTCGGCGATCCGGAGGTGTTCGCGATGCAGCACGAGGACGCCTACGGGGTGGTGGCCGCCCGAGCGGCGGCGCCGGTGCTGCACACGATGGCGGGTTATCGGTCGCCGGGGCTGGTGCGGCGGTAGAAATCCCACTGGGTGTGCGATTTCGTACGCGACGCGCCGGTGTGGGCGTATGGAACCGCACACTCGACGGCTAAGGGCTAGTGCGGGTCGCCGTCAGTGGCGGTAGGGCGGTCGCGCACGTTGTTACCGTTGTTGTGATGACCGGTAGCACCCGCCCGACGCTGAACGGCGGCTTCGAATTCGTCACCGTGGAACCCGGCGTCGACCTCGCGGTGCGCCGATCCGGCCAAGGCCCTCCCGTGCTGCTGATCGGCGGGCTCGGCATGCCGAGCATCACCTGGGACGTCTGTGGCCTTCCGCAGTCCCTCGCCGACGCGGGATTCGAGGTCATCGCCTACAACGCCCGCGGCATCGCGCCGTCCTCGGCGCCGGCCCCGCCGTACTCGGTGGCTGATTTGGGCCGCGACGCCGCCGCCGTTCTCGACCACTTCGACGTGGGAGAGGCGATCGTCGTGGGCTACTCGATGGGCTGCTACACCGCCCAGACGCTGTACCGCGAGCAGCCTGCGCGAGTGCGCGCGCTGGTCTTGTTCGCCGGGCTGCAACCGTCGCCGATTTCAGAAATTGTCGGTGAAATGGAACTCGGACTGATCGACCGCTACGGCGCCGTGCCGCGCGACGTTTTGGTACTCGAACAGCTGCTGACCAGCCTGCATCCCTCGATGCTGCAAGACCCGGCCACCGTGCGGGCCTGGCATCAGGTGCTATCAGCCGGCTACGACAACGAGCCGGCCCCCCAGCAGGGGTTCATCGGACAACTGACCGCATCGCAGCAATGGATCGCCGCCGGCGAACCCACCGCAGCGCAACTGACCACGATCGACGTGCCGACGCTGGTGTTGGCCTTCGAATACGACCTATTCTTTCCGCCGACCAGCTGCGAAACGACGGCCCGGTTCATCCCTAACGCCGAGTTCGCGCAGATCGACGGTGCCGGCCACGGCGGCATCTTCACCGGACCCGGCGACAGCGTCGACCGGATCACCCAGTTCTGCCGCAAACACCGCGCACCCTGATCGCCGACCGGTGGGCCGGCTCAGGAGCCGTCGTCGCCATCCCAATCGTGGTCGTGCAGGAACGCCTCGGGAATGCTCACGCGATACCGCGCGGCGGCGACGAGGATATTTCCCATCGCCAACGGCAGCGCCAAGCTTGGAAGCGGGTCGCGGCGGCTGAAGATGATCCCGTCCGTCCGCCGGTAGGTGCGCAGGAAGCGGCGCACACTATTGCCCTCCAGCGATGATTTGCGCCACCCGTACATCAGCATCCCCGGGCCGATCATCTTGGCCGCACCCGGTGCAGGCGTGATGATGTCGTCGTTGGCTCCGAAAAACGCACGGTCAACCCGTGTTTCCGGGTCGAACAGCAGAATGCCGCTGGTTGTTCGCGGATTGCATTCGACGGTGAAGAGGCCGCGATCGGGCACCTCGATGAAATCGAATGCGATTTGCCCGGTGAAGTTGAATGCCTTGACGAATGTGCGGACCCAGGCGTCGATGGCCTCGTGCTCGATGGAGTCGAAAAGCAGACATGACTGGCCGCCGATGGCGTAGCTCACCGGGTAAGCGACGTGCGCCTTCACCTCGCCGTTGTGACACACCGAATATGAGCAATAGCTGCTGCCGTCGGCCCACTCCTGGGCGATCCAGGGATTTGTCACGTCGAAACTCAGACCGCGCGGGAGCTCTCCTGGATGCACCTTGTGTACGTCTTGCGAACCGCGCGAAAAGACCCGTTTGAGCGCGAACGGTTTGTCGAAATCCAAGGCCTCCAGCTCTCGATGACTACGGACCAGCGCGAAGTCGAGAGTCGGCATGCCCAGCTCCTGCACGGCGACCTGAAACTCGTACTTGTTCTCCAGTTGGGCCTCCAGATCGAAATGCGGGAAGAACAAGACGCAGTCGCTCCCGAACAGTTCGGGGCGCTGTTTGATCGTGTTCCCCAGGATGGCGCTCCCCTCATGGATGGGCACGATTAGGTCCACGCCCTCGTCGCGGACGATGTCTGACAAAGCCTGCGCCCACTCGATCGGCTCATACCTGGGCCTTGGCGTGCGGAACGTCCTTGTGACCGATGTGGAGAATGTCGTGATCGGAAAGAGCATCGAGTCCGCGGTCAACACACGGTGACCGGCAGCGCTCAGCAAGCGAGCCAAATGCAGCGCCAGAAAGGACCTGCCGAAGGTGATCAGCACGGTCTTGCCGTGAATTTCGGACATCACGCCTCCCCTCCGGCTTCGACGCCCCTGGGCGTCGCCGACGGCGTCTCCGATAACACCGGTCGCTGCATCACTCCTGCGCGTTTACCCGACGCGGTACCGGTTCACACCGGGGTCAGTGCGCGGCGGCGTCCCAGGACCGCCCGTAGCCGACCGCGACTTCCAATGGCACGCTCAGCTCGTAGGCGCCGCCCATTTGAGCGCGCACCAGCGCCTCCAGCGGCTCGCGTTCGCCGTTAGCCACCTCGAACAGCAGCTCGTCGTGCACCTGCAGCAGCATCCGGGAGCGCAGACCCGAGACCTTCAGCGCGGTGTCGACGTTGATCATCGCCACCTTGATGATGTCGGCGGCGCTGCCCTGGATCGGGGCGTTGAGGGCGGCCCGCTCGGCGGACTCGCGGACCTGGCGGTTGCTGCTGTCCAGCTCCGGCAGGTAGCGCCGCCGGCCCAGCACCGTCGAGGTGTAGCCGTCCTTGCGGGCCTGCTCGACGACCTGGTGCAGGTAGTCCCGCACCCCGCCGAACCTGTCGAAGTAGGCGTCCATCTGCTCTTTGGCCTCTTCGGTGGAGATCTTGAGCTGCTGAGCCAGCCCGTAGGCGCTCAGTCCGTAGGCCAGGCCGTAGGACATCGCCTTGACCCGCCGACGCATATCCGCGGTCACCTCATCGATCGGCACGCCGAACGCCCGCGACCCGACGAACGAGTGCAGATCCTCGCCGGTGTTGAAGGCCTCGATCAGGCCGGCATCGCCGGACAGGTGCGCCATGATGCGCATCTCGATCTGGCTGTAGTCGACGGTCATCAGCTCGCTGTAGCCATCCCCGACCACGAACGCGTCCCGGATCTGCCGGCCGGCGTCGGTGCGGATCGGGATGTTCTGCAGGTTGGGTTCGGTGGACGACAACCGGCCGGTGGCCGCGATGGTCTGGTTCAGCGTGGTGTGAATACGGCCGTCGGAGGCAACGGATTTCAGCAGTCCATCGACGGTCACCTTGAGGCGGGTGACGTCGCGGTGGGTCAGCAGGTGCTCCAGGAACGGGTGGCCGGTCTTGTCGAACAGGCTCTGTAGCGCGTCGGCGTCGGTGGTGTAGCCGGTCTTGGTCTTCTTGGTCTTGGGCATGCCGAGCTCATCGAAGAGCACCACCTGCAGCTGCTTGGGTGAGCCGAGGTTGATCTGCTTGCCGATCACCGCGTAGGCGGCTTCGGCGGCCTCGCGGATCTCGTCGCCGAAGCGGCTCTGCAGCTGGCTGAGGTGATCGAGGTCAACACCGATCCCGGCGGTCTCCAGGTCGGCCAGCACCCGCTGCAACGGCAACTCGATGTCGTCGAGCAGTCCGCCGGAGTCGATGCGGGCCAGTTCGGCGTCGAGGGCCTCGGCCAGGTCGGTGACGGCGCGGGCCCGCAGCAGTGCGGTCGCCACGGCCTGATCGTCGATGCCGTCGGTGTCGTCGAGCAGCGAGAGTTGTTGCTGCTCATCGGATTCGGCGCGCAGCTCGCGGCGAAGGTAGCGCACCGACAGGTCGTCGAGGCTGAAGCTGCGCTGCCCGGGCCGGACCAGGTAGGCGGCCAGGGCGGTGTCGGAGGTGACGCCGTCGAGAGCCCAGCCGCGGCCGGCGAGGTCATGCATCGCCAGCTTGGCTTCGTGCAGCGCCTTGGGTTTGTCCGGGTCGGCCAGCCAGGCGGCCAGCGCGGCCTCGTCCTCGGCGGTCAGCGTCGCGGTCTCGAGGTAGCCGCCGTCACCGTCTCCGGCGGCGATCGCCAGCGCGGTGGTGTCACTGTCGAAGCTGCGGTGGCTGCCGATGACGGCCAGCCCGGCCCGACGTCCGTCGGCGGCATGGTCTGCCAGCCAGGCTCCGACCGTGCCGGGTTCGAGTGCCCCACCGCGCACCTCGAAGCCCTCGTCCACCTCGGGCTCGGCGGTGGCCAAGGTCTCGAACAGCCGGTCGCGCAGCACCCGGAACTCGAGGTCGTCGAAGAGCTGGTGGATCTGCTCGCGATCCCATGGCACCAGCCGCAGCGTGTCCGGGGTTTGAGCCAGCGGCACATTGCGCACCAGGTCGGTGAGTTCACGGTTGAGGATCACGGCGGAAAGGTTGGCGCGCAACGCGTCTCCGACCTTGCCCTTGACCGTGTCGACCTTGTCGACCAGCCCCTGCAGCGAGCCGTACTCAACGATCCACTTCGAGGCGGTCTTCTCCCCCACCCCCGGGATGCCGGGCAGGTTGTCGCTGGGGTCGCCGCGCAGTGCCGCGAAGTCCGGATACTGCGCCGGGGTCAGGCCGTACTTGTCCACCACGGCCTCGGGGGTGAACCGGGTCAGGTCGCTGACGCCTTTGCGGGGGTAGAGCACGGTCACGTTGTCGTTGACCAACTGCAGCGCATCGCGGTCACCGGTGACCACCAGTACCCGGTAGCCCTCGGCGTCGGCCTGGGTGGCCAGGGTGGCGATCAGGTCGTCGGCCTCATAGCCGGCCTCGGACAGGGTGGTGATGCCCAGCGCGTTGAGGACTTCCTTGGTGATGTCGATCTGGCCGCGGAACTCGTCCGGCGTGCTCGAGCGGGTCGCCTTGTACTCGGGGAAACGCTCGGAGCGGAAGGTCTGCCGCGAGACGTCGAACGCGGCGGCGACGTGGGTGGGGGTTTCGTCGCGCAGCAGGTTGATCAGCATGGCGGTGAACCCGTAGACGGCGTTGGTGGTCAGACCGCTGCGGGTCTTGAAGTTCTCCGCAGGCAGGGCGTAGAAGGCCCGGTAGGCCAGCGAGTTTCCGTCCAGCAGCAGCAACGTCGGTGTGGTCTGGGTGTCTTGCGCAGCGTCGGTCGGGGCGGTCTTGGCTGGGCTCACGGACCCAACTCTATGCACCCGGCACCGACACCCGCCGGCGCCGGTGTAATTGCAACACGTTTCAGTTTTGCCACCGGGGTTGGGTAGGCTGACCGGGTGCCAGATGTAGCCTCGCAACCGGCCATCGACGGGTGGTACGCCACCGACGACGCCGGCCTTCCCCACCTGATCGGCGCCAAGTGTCCGCAGTGCGCCACCTATGTCTTCCCGCCGCGGGAGAACAACTGCCCCAATCCCGCCTGCGATGGCGACGTGCTGGAGCCGGTTGCCCTGTCGCGGCGCGGCACGATTTGGAGCTACACCGAGAACCGGTACCTGCCTCCGGCGCCGTATCCGCCCAGCGATCCGTTCGAGCCGTTCGCGATCGCCGCGGTCGAGCTGGCGGACGAGGGCCTGATCGTGCTGGGCAAGGTCGTCGAGGGCACGCTGGCCGCGGATCTGAAGGTCGGTATGGAGATGGAGCTGACCACGATGCCGCTCTACACCGACGACGACGGCGCGCAGCGCACCGTTTACGCGTGGAAGAAGGTGGACGCATAATGCCACGTGCCGCGACGATGCAGAGCGGAGCTTGCGGAGCGATGAGGAGGAGCGGCACCAATGGCTGAACCGCTGTACATCCTGGGTGCGGGCATGCACCCGTGGGGCAAGTGGGGCCGCGACTTCACCGAGTACGGCGTGGTCGCCGCCCGTGCCGCGCTGGCCGACGCCGGCCTGAACGCCACGCAGATCCAGTTCATCGCCGGCGCGGACACCATCCGCAACGGCTACCCGGGTTTCATCGCCGGTTCGACGTTCGCTCAGAAGCTGGGCTGGAACGGGGTCCCGGTGTCGTCTTCGTATGCCGCCTGCGCGTCGGGTTCGCAGGCGCTGCAGAGCGCGCGCGCCCAGATCCTGGCCGGGTTCTGCGACGTGGCGCTGGTGATCGGCGCCGACACCACCCCCAAGGGCGCGTTCGCCCCGGTCGGCGGTGAACGCAAGAACGACCCGGACTGGCAGCGCTTCCACTTGATCGGGGCGATGAACCCGGTGTACTTCGCGCTGCTGGCGCGCCGCCGCATGGACCTCTACGGCGCCACCTCCGAGGACTTCGCTCAGGTGAAGGTGAAGAACTCCCGGCACGGTCTGTCCAACCCGAATGCCCGCTACCGCAAGGAATCCGCGGTCGAAGACGTGCTGGCCAGCCCGGTGGTCTCTGACCCGCTGCGCCAGCTCGACATCTGCGCCACCTCCGACGGCGCCGCCGCGCTGATCGTGGCCAGTGCCGAGTTCGCGAAGAAGCACCTGGGCTCGCTGGAGGGTGTGCCGTCGGTGCGCGCGGTGTCCACCGTGACCCCCCGCTACCCGCAGCACCTGCCCGAATTACCGGACATCGCAACGGATTCCACCGCGGTGGTGGCGGCCCCCGAGCGGGTGTTCAAGGACCAGATCCTGGACGCGGCCTACGCCGAGGCCGGGATCGGCCCGGAGGACGTCAGCCTGGCCGAGGTCTACGACCTGTCCACCGCGCTGGAGATCGACTGGTACGAGCACCTGGGCCTGTGCGCCAAGGGTGAGGGCGAGCAGCTGCTGCGCAGCGGCGCCACCACCATCGGCGGGAAGGTTCCGGTGAACCCGTCCGGCGGGCTGGCCTGCTTCGGTGAGGCGATCCCGGCGCAGGCGATCGCCCAGGTGTGCGAACTGACCTGGCAGCTGCGGGGTCAGGCCACCGGCCGGCAGGTCGAGGGCGCCACGGTGGGCGTCACCGCCAACCAGGGCCTGTTCGGGCACGGCTCCTCGGTGATCGTCGCCCGGTAGGGTTCCGCGCCCTCACAACAAGTCGTCGGGCCGATCCCAACGGATCCCGAATCAGGCGAATTCGGGATCGTAGGAGACGATTCCGGCCCGATGTTCGGTGGCGAGAGCTGCCAAGTGGGCGTCGTTGGTCAGGTTCCCACCCGCACCTGTCCTGCTCAGCATCTCGGTGAGGATGCCGCAGGGGGCGGGGAAACAAGCCCTCCCTGGTTGAGAGCCGAACGAACGCGAGAAGCGGTACCCAGGCGAACCCGACGGTGTCGGGGCGTCGACGATCTTCATCGGCTGCTACCCACCACGACGCTGACGACGGGTCAGTTCTTCGTCTTCCAGATCCGCGGCGATCTGCAGGGCCCTGTCCAGATTCACCTGCGGGACGCCAAGATCGGCAGTTCGCCTCGATAGCATGCTGTCAATATGAGTCCCAGCGAGACGGTCGTCGTCAAGGTCAAACCGGGCAACCGCAAGGGCCCGCTGGTGGAGACCGACACCGACGGCCAGCTCACGGTCTACGTGCGTGAACCGGCCGTCGATGGCAAGGCCAACGCAGCTGTCATCAAGGTCCTGGCCGAGCATTTCGGGGTGCCGCGCAGTCGCGTCGAACTCGCTTCCGGCGCGGGCGCGCGGGTCAAGCGCTTCCGAATCGATCGGTAGCTCGGGCCCGGCCCGGCACCTCGACACACCGCTCCGAAACCTGAGAAACAGTCGGTGTTCCTGTCGCGTACGTCCAGCTACCGGGGCCTGGGCGCACAAGATACATTCAATAACTAACGTGCTTCGTGGCCCCTGAGTCCGAGGTCAGACGGACGGCGCGGCGCTCCGCGCAAAAGCTACTCACCAGTAGTTACTAGGGCTTCCTAGTGAATTTGCTGCCGTGGAGCAGCTCACTTCTGGCGACTCCGGACCTCTCGTTCACAGCCCGGCTGAAACAAGTTCTAGATTTTTGTATACAAATTAGCTACTTCTCAGATACTGTCTTCTTCGTTCGGCACTGCGCCGTGCATCACATACCCGAAGGAGTCCCCTTGCACGCCATGCTTCGCCCCTACGCCACCGCCGGCGTCGCGATCGCCGGTGTCGGCTTGATCGCGGTGACGCCGGTGTCTGCGCCGGCGCCCGTCCTAATTGATGTCCAGTCCCCGGCGGTGGCGTTGACCAGTGCGTGGGATGACGTGCTCAATGCCGCCTCGGCCAACATGACCAGCCTGTTGAACAACTGGTATCTGGCCCCGGGTGTGGGGATGCAGCAGTTCTGGGCCAATCAGATGGGCTACTGGGAGCAGTTGGCCAATGATCCGGCAGGCAGTACCAATGCCGTCAACGAGGAGATTCAGAAGCATCTGAACGCGGTGATCTCGGGCTGGGCGCTGCAGAACGAGACTGACGCGACCCACGCCACGGTGCTCAGCCACACCATGGATGGCACCCACGCGCTGATGTTCGGTCAGGTGGCCGGTTATATCCCGGCCGATGTGGACAAGACCATGATCATGCCGATCATCGACTACCTGGGGTCGCCGGCCAGTGCGGTGATGATGGGGATGATCGGGCCGATGATCAGCCCGTGGATCGCGTTGCTGAACAGCATCACCGACCACGACAGTCTCGGTGACACCCTGGCCAATATGTGGGGGGCCACCCTGAACGGCGCCACCTTGAATCTGGATGCGTTGCTGCCGATGATCAACGAGGCCGGATACTTCCCGGCCGGGATGAACATGGACCACCTGGATTTCGCCTTCGGTGGGCTGCTGTCCCCGGGTGCGGTGCAGGTGGGCCCGTATCAGGTCCTTGGCCCCGGCGGCGAGGTCGCGGACTCGGTGCCCGCGGTCGGCGGGTCGCTCTTCCAAAGTGTCGGTATCGAATTCAGCGGGGTCCCGGTCCTGGGCACTCTCGATCTCAACAGTGCCGGCATCGGCCCGATCGCCGCCTGGCAGGCCTGGGGCCAAACCGTGGGCGCCCTACTCGGCTCGGGCTGGGACGGCAAGGGCCCAGTGGTGGTCACTCCGCCGCTGGCCGGTGCCGAGCTGCCCCTGCTCGATGACGGTGGTGCCTCAGCAACCGACGCCTTCGGCTGGCTCGGCGACCTGCTCGGCCTCTGATCCCCCAAACCCGTCATCCCCCAACCTTTTAGAGAGGTATCCCTGCACATGAGTCATCACACCAATACGCGCCGTGTCTCCCGGGCGGCCGGCGCCGCCAGCGCCGTCGGCGCATTCCTGGCGTTCGGAATGGCGCCACTGACCGCGGCACCCCCGGCTCAGGCCGATGAATTCGATTGGATCGCTGATCTTTTCGATTCCTCCGCATGGCTGGCTGCCGGACCGGCCGATGGGGAAACGTTCGACTGGACCTCCATGATCGACCAGTGGTTCTACGACCCGATCCACACCTCTATGGAGAACTGGATTAACAGTGACTTCGGGGCGATGGTCAACGGCTGGATCAACACCTCGTCCGGACAGTTCCTGATCGGCGACGGAGCTGCCGGCACCGAAGCCAACCCTGACGGCGGCAACGGCGGCCTGTGGTTCGGAGACGGTGGAAACGGCTGGGACAGTACTGAAGCCGATGTGGCCGGCGGAAACGGCGGCAATGCGCCCGGCTGGCTCGGCGATGGCGGGGCCGGGGGTACGGGCGGTGCCGGCGCTAACGGTGGTAACGGCGGGTCCGGCGGCATCTGGATGGGCAACGGCGGTGCCGGCGGTGCCGCAACCGAAGCCGTGGTCAACGGCGGCACCGGCGGCAACGGCGGCAACGCTTCCGCGTGGTTCTTCGGCAACGGCGGCGACGGTGGCCTAGGCGCGGCCGGAGCAGCGGGTGTTGCGGGAACCTACGCCAACGGCGGTGACGGGAACGGCACCGGCGGAGGCAATGGCGGCAATGGCGGTAACGGCGGGCGCAGCAGCTTCATGTTCGGCAACGGCGGCAACGCCGGCGACGCCGGGGATGCCGGTGCCGGAGGTAACGGCGCCACCGGTACCGCCGACCACGTCAACGGGGGCGATGGCGGCAACGGCGGCTGGAGTGGCGGTAGCGCGGGTGCGGCCGGAGGACGCGGGTCGAGCATCTACACCAGCCCCATGTACGGGCACGTGGGACAGGCCGGTGTGGCCGGCGATGGCGGCGCCGGCGGCAATGGCGGCAACGCCCACCAAGACGACACCGGCCACTACCTCGGCAACGGCGGCAACGGCAGCTTCGGCGGCGATGCCGGTAGCGGCGACGGCGCTCACGGCGGAAACGGCGGAAACGGCGGCACCGGCCTCAACGGCGGCAACGGCGGCAGCGCCGGTAGCAACTGGAACTACACCTCCGGCAACGGTGGTAACGGTGGCAACGGAGGAGACGCCACCGCCGGCCAGGCCGGCAACGGCGGTGAGGGCGGCTACGCCATGGGCGGTGCCAGCGGCAGTGGCGGTAACGGCGGCAACGGCGCCACCGACGACGCCGGCATCAAGACCATCGGCGGCAACGGCGGCAACGCCGGCTTCATCGGCGGTAATCTCACCGGCGGAGCCGGGGGTAACGGCGGCACCGGCACCTACGCCGGCGGTAACGGCGGAGCCGGTGGAGCTGGCGGCGGCAATGGTGGCAACGGCGGCACCAGCACCGGCTGGAACGACGGGACCGGCACCATCTGGAGTCGAGGCGGTAACGGCGGTGACGGCGGCTCCGGCGTCATCGGCTACGCCCCCCGAGCCGGCGGTGCTGGGGGCGCCGGTGGGGCCGGCGGTGACGGCGCCACCGGTACCGGTGTGGTCAGCGTGGGAGGCAACGGCGGTAGCGGTGGTAGCGGCGGAGGTACCTCCGGCGGGAACGCGGCCGGCAATGGTGGCAGCGGCGGCAGCGGCGGCAGCGGTACCGCCTCCGGCGGCAACGGTGGTGCTGGTGGTGCCGGCGGAACCGCGTCTGTCCCCTTTACCGGCGGTACAGGCGGCGTCGCCGGTAACGGTGGGGCTGGTGGTGCCGGTGGCAACAGCAGCGGGGTCGCCACGCCCACCGACAACCCCTACGGCCTCGGACCCAGCCACGCTGGTAACGGCGGGGACGGCGGTCTGGGTGGAACCGGGACCATCGGCGCCAGCGGCAGCGGCGGCGCCGGCGGCACCGGAGGCAATGCCCACGGCACCGTGAACGCCGGCAATGGCGGCAACGGCGGCGCCGGCGGCACAGGTTCGGTCGGCGCGCCCGCGGCCAGCCCCGCGCACGCCTCCGGCGGTGACGGCCACGACGGCGGCACAGCCGGCAACGGCGGCCAGGGTGGCGCCGGCGGCAACGCCGAATCCGGCAACGGCGGCAACGGCGGCACCGGTGGAGCCGGCGGAACCGGCGGCGCGGGCAGCATGGGCGGCAACGGCGGCACCGACTCTGCCGGCAACACCCTGCTCGGCGGCAACGGCGGCGACGGTGGAACCGGCGGCAACGGCGCGGCCGGCGGCGCGGGCGGCACCAGCGCCAACGGCACTAGCGGGGCGACCGGGGCGGCCGGCGCGGCTGGTGTCGGCGGTGCCGGCGGAGCAGGCGGCACCGGCACACCCGAAGGCCAGCCAGGCACCGTCGGCGGCTCGGGACAGCCCGGGTCGTAGGTCAAGCAGGTTCGGGTACGGCCGTCGGGGCACAGACTCGGCGGCCGTAGCCGAATCTGGCTCAGCTAGAAGGCACGTCGCTCAGGACGCCGCGCGTGTTTAACTCGGCGAGCACTACCTGGGCCTGCAATTCGGCTCGGCGCATGCAGGCCGACCGCGCGGCCTCCGGATCGCGCTGGTGGATCGCCGCAGCCTCCGCCTCATAGCTGGGCAGGAATTCCGCATGGTCTTTGGCGTAGCTCCCCCAGAATCCGCGCGGCATGAAGACGCGCGCCGCGCTGATCGCCGCCTGCAGCGGCGGGCCGGCGTATTCCTCGACGATGATTCGACGGAACGCATACGCCGCATCTTGGAACGCCGCGGGGGCCTCGTTGTCTCGCAGAACCCGAAGCGCCGCATCCAGTTCGGCGAGAACACGCGGAGTCGGGTTCGCCGCCGCCCGCGCCGATGCAATGGCGTTCAACGTCCCGTGCAACTCATGCTGTTCGCGGACGACGGCCTCATCGAACCGGCTGACAAAGACACCCCGGTGGTAACGGCTGGCCAACATTCCCTGCTGTTCAAGCTGGTCGATGCCCTGCTGAACCGGCAGCCGACTGACGCCCAGGGACGTCGCGATCGCGTCACGATTGATCCGGTCGCCGGAGCGCAGCTCGCCGGCCAACACCAGGTCGACGATGTGATTGACGACCAGGTCCTTCTCTTTGATCCCGTACTTCTTCGGCACCGCAATCCCTAGCCGGAAGCGTCGCCAGATGTCTCCCCCGACGAATCCGCCTGCGGTAGCAACTCTTCCAGCGTCGCCCGGGCGATCCGGCGGAATGCCCGCTTCGGCCGGTTGGCATCCAAAATGGCCACCTCCAGGGTGCCCGGGCCCAACTCACGCTGTTCGGCACCGTTGCCGGAGTCGGTCTTCTTCAGCGCGTTGACCGCGATGTGCAAGGCGTCGGCCAACTCGGCGTTCTCGGTGTAGGAGTCCTTGAGCGCGGCGATCACCGGCTCGGTGGTGCCACCCATCACCACGAAGTGCGGTTCATCGGTGATCGACCCGTCGTAGGTGATCCGGTACAGCTCAGGGGCTTTGGTCTGCCCCTGGTAGGCCACCCCGGCCACGCACAGCTCGACCTCGTAGGGCTTGGCCTGCTCGGTGAAGATCGTGCCCAGAGTCTGGGCGTAGACGTTGGCCAGCTGGCGTGCGGTGACGTCACGGCGGTCGTAGGCATACCCGCGGGTGTCGGCGAACTGGATTCCGCCGCGACGCAGGTTCTCGAACTCGTTGATCCGGCCCGCGGCGGCGAACCCGACCCGGTCGTAGAGCTCGCTGATCTTCTGCAGTGAGCGCGAGGGGTTTTCGGCGACGAACAGCACGCCGTCGGCGTAGGCCAGCGCCACCACGCTGCGGCCGCGGGCGATGCCTTTGCGCGCGAGCTCGCCGCGTTCACGCATCGCCTGTTCGGGCGAGATGAAATACGGGAAGCTCATTTCTTACCCGCGCCCTTCTTGTTTGCGCCGGCCTTGGGTGTGGACCCCCCACCGCGAGTACGGCTCTCGATGATCTCCCGAGCCAGTTCGGCGACCCGCTCCTCGGGAACGTCGACAGCACCGTCGGCGCCGATCGTCACCGCAGTCGGGTAGATGCCGCGCACCAAATCCGGTCCGCCGGTGGCCGAGTCGTCGTCGGCGGCGTCGTACAGCGCCTCGATGGCCACCCGCAGCGCCGAATCCGAGTCGGTCACCTGTCCGTAGAGCTTCTTCATCGAAGACTTCGCGAACAGCGACCCGGAGCCCACCGCCTGGTAGCCCTCCTCCTCGATGTTCCAGCCCCCGGCGGCGTCGAACGACACGATGCGCCCGGCGTGCTCGACGTCGGCCTCGTCGATGTCATAGGCCACCAGCAGCGGCAGCGCCAGCAACCCCTGCATCGCCGCACCCAGGTTGCCCCGCACCATGATCGCCAGCCGGTTGACCTTTCCGGCGAACGTCAGCGGCACCCCTTCGAGCTTCTCGTAATGCTCCAGCTCGACGGCGTAGAGCCGGGCGAACTCGACGGCGATCGCCGCGGTGCCGGCGATGCCGGTGGCGGTGTAATCGTCGGTGATGTAGACCTTCTGGACGTCGCGCCCGGCGATCATGTTGCCCTGGGTGGAGCGCCGGTCGCCGGCCATCACCACACCGCCGGGGTATTTCAGCGCGACGATCGTGGTGCCGTGCGGCAGCTCAGCGCCTGCGGTCGAACTCAAGCCCGCGCTGCCCGCCGGCAACAGATCCGGCGCCTGGCGGCGCAGGAAGTCCGAGAACGACGACAGGTCTACCGAGTTGGACGGCAGCCCCGGGAGCGCGGATTGGACGGGTAGGCGGTCATGGAAGGGCCAGCTCACTGGCCGCCCTTTTGGACGTACGCGCGCACGAAGTCCTCCGCGTTCTCCTCCAGCACGTCGTCGATCTCGTCGAGCAGGTCGTCGGTCTCCCCGGTCAGCTTCTCGCGACGCTCCTGGCCGGCGGCCGCGGGACCGGTGGGGTCGTCCTCGTCGCCACCGCCACCGCCACGCTTGGTCTGCTCCTGAGCCATCGCTGCCTCCTGCATCTACATCGGCTTGCGCATCACGCGCACGTCGGTTTCTCCACCCTACCGGTCGACACCGCGTCGCCGGCGGGCTTAGGTGGTGAGTTGTTCGACCAGTTCAGCCGCGCTGTCCACCGAGTCCAGCAGCGCCCCGACGTGGGCCTTGCTGCCGCGCAGCGGCTCCAGGGTGGGAATCCGGACCAGCGACTCCCCGCCCAGGTCGAAGATCACCGAGTCCCAGCTGGCCGCGGCGATGTCGGCGCCGAACCGGCGCAGACACTCCCCGCGGAAGTAGGCACGGGTGTCAGGCGGCGGATTGTCTACCGCGTCGAGCACCTGCTGTTCGGTAATCAGCCGCTGCATGGAACCGCGGGCGACCAGCCGGTTGTAGAGGCCCTTGTCCAGCCGGACGTCGGAGTACTGCAGGTCGATCAGGTGCAGCCGCGGAGCCGACCAGCTCAGGTTCTCCCGCTGCCGGAAACCCTCCAGCAAGCGCAGCTTGGCCGGCCAGTCCAGCAGGTCGGCGCACTCCATCGGGTCGCGTTCCAGCTGGTCGAGAACCCGCGCCCAGGTCTCGATGATGTGGGTGGCGCGCGGATCGGGATCGCGGGCGTCGACCAGCTTCGCCGCCCGGTCCAGGTAGATCCGTTGCAGCGCAAGGGCGGTCATCTCCCGGCCGTCGGCCAGCGCGACGGTGGCCCGCAGCGTCGGGTCACGGCTGATCACGTGCACCGCACGCACCGGGCGGGCCAGAACCAGATCACTCAGGTCGATGCCGTGCTCGGGGCCTTCCTCGATGAGGTCGAGCACCAGCGCGGTGGTGCCGACCTTCAGATACGTCGAGGTCTCGGCGAGGTTGGCGTCGCCGATGATGACGTGCAGCCGGCGATACTTGTCGGCGTCGGCGTGCGGTTCGTCGCGGGTGTTGATGATGCCGCGCTTGAGGGTGGTCTCCAGGCCGACCTCGACCTCGATGTAGTCGGCGCGCTGGGAGAGCTGGAAGCCCGGTTCGTCGCCGGCCGGGCCCAGACCGACGCGACCGGACCCGCAGATCACCTGGCGGGACACGAAAAACGGGGTCAGCCCGGCGATGATCGCCGAAAACGGCGTCTGCCGGCTCATCAGATAGTTCTCATGGGTGCCGTAGGAGGCGCCCTTGTTGTCGATGTTGTTCTTGTAGAGCTGCAGCTTGGCGGCCCCGGGCACACTGGCCACGTGGCGGGCGGCGGCCTCCATCACCCGCTCGCCGGCCTTGTCCCAGATCACCGCGTCCATCGGGTCGGTGACCTCGGGCGCGGAGTACTCCGGGTGGGCGTGGTCGACGTAGAGCCGGGCCCCGTTGGTCAGGATCATGTTGGCCGCGCCGACCTCGTCGGCGTCGATGATCGGCGGGGGCCCGGATGAGCGGCTCAGGTCGAAGCCGCGGGCGTCGCGCAGCGGGGACTCCACCTCGTAGTCCCAGCGCGTGCGCTTGGCACGCGGGATTCCGGCCGCCGCGGCATAGGCCAGCACCGCCTGAGTGGAGGTCAGGATCGGGTTAGCGGTCGGATCCGACGGCGAAGCAATGCCGTATTCGACTTCCGTCCCGATGATCCGTTGCATGGCCTCAGCCTAGGCGAGGCCATCAGCGGTGCCCGTTGGTGCGTAGGGTCCGGTGGGCCATCTCCTGGGCCGCGGCGATGATGACGTCCGCGTCCGGTTCGGTCTCGCCCAGGTACGCGGCGTTCAACAGGCCGTCGACGGCGTAGTACAAAAGTCCTGCCGTAGTGGGCGGATCGGCCACCGATGCGGCCCCGGCCTCCACCGCGGCGGCGATGGCATCAGCGAGCAGCGTGATGACCTTCGAATCGGCCAGGCGCAGTTGGCGCAACCCGTCGCCGGAGGCTTGTGAGAACACCGCCCGATGCAGGGCCGCATTGGCGATGTCGTAGCGGATCATCTGCTCGATCAGCACATCGATCGCCGCGGGCCAACCGGGGCCCGGGGGCGTGGCCGTGGTGAGCTGCTCCCGCACGGTCGCCAGGAAGGTCTCCAGGTAGTCGGCCCACAGCCTGGCCAGCAGGTGATCCTTGGAGTCGAAGTACAGGTAGAACGTTCCCTTGGCGACTTGAGCCGCCGCGGTGACTTTTTCCACCGTCAGCTCGGTCGGCCCGTCGGCCAGCAGCAAGCCGCGGGTCACCTCCAGCAACTGACGTTCCCGTTGTTCGGCGGGCAACGTCGTGCGCCGTCTTCGAGATCCCTGCTGCGCCAAGGCACCTCTCCTTTCCGCGACATCGGTGCCGCCGGCCCCGAACACGTTGACAGTGCCGTGAAGCCACCGCTACGGTAACATGACTGACGGTCAGTCACTAGCTTAGCCGGCCGGACGAAGGAGGCTCGCATGGCAACAGCACACGTCACTCAGGACATCGTCGTCGACGAGAGTCGCACCAGCGCCCTGAGCCTGATGGCACTCGGCCGGGTGATCCTCGCCGGCATCTCACTGGTCGCACCGCGGGGATTCGCCAAAATCCTCGGAGTCACGCCCTCCCCCGAACTCACCTACATGACCCGGATCTATGGCGCACGGGCATTCGCGATGGGCCTGGGCTACCTCACCAGCGGCACCAAGGAACGCCATCGCTGGAGGCGGCTCGCCCTGGTGGTCGACACCACCGACACCGTCAACGGCTTCGGCCACCTGGTGCGCCGCGATCTGCCGCTGCGGGCGGCTCTGAGCATGGTCGCCCTCACCGGGACCTATGCGGCTATCGGCGCGACCAAAGTCGCAACAGAGCAGTTCCGGTAGATCCGAGGCTTACAGGTACTGGCCCAGGTTCGACTCGGTGTCGATGGCCCGGCTCGCACTGGAGCTCTTGCCGGTGACCAGGGTGCGGATGTAGACGATCCGCTCGCCCTTCTTGCCCGAGATCCGTGCCCAGTCATCGGGATTGGTGGTGTTGGGCAGGTCCTCGTTCTCGGCGAACTCGTCGACGATCGAGTCCAGCAGGTGCTGGATGCGCAGGCCGGGCTGGCCGGTCTCCAGCACCGACTTGATCGCGTTTTTCTTCGCCCGGTCGACGACGTTCTGGATCATCGCCCCGGAGTTGAAGTCCTTGAAGTACATGACTTCCTTGTCACCGTTGGCGTAGGTGACCTCCAGGAACCGGTTGTCGTCGATCTCGGCGTACATCCGGTCGACGACCTTCTCGATCATGGCCTTGATGCACGCGGCACGGTCGCCGCCGAACTCGGCCAGGTCGTCGGCGTGCACCGGCAACCCCACGGTCAGGTACTTGGAGAAGATGTCTTGCGCGGCTTCGGCATCCGGGCGCTCGATCTTGATCTTCACGTCGAGCCGGCCGGGACGCAGGATCGCCGGGTCGATCATGTCCTCGCGGTTGGAGGCGCCGATCACGATGACGTTCTCCAGCCCCTCCACGCCGTCGATCTCGCTGAGCAACTGGGGAACCACCGTCGTCTCCACGTCCGAGGAGACACCGGTGCCACGGGTGCGGAAGATCGAGTCCATCTCGTCGAAGAACACGATCACCGGGGTGCCTTCGGACGCCTTCTCCCGGGCACGCTGGAAGATCAGCCGGATGTGGCGTTCGGTCTCGCCGACGAACTTGTTGAGCAGCTCGGGGCCCTTGATGTTGAGGAAGTACGACTTGGCCTCGTGGGCGTCGTCGCCGCGCACCTCGGCCATCTTCTTGGCCAGCGAGTTGGCCACCGCCTTGGCGATCAGCGTCTTACCGCAGCCGGGCGGGCCGTAGAGCAGCACACCTTTGGGCGGGCGCAGCGCGTACTCCCGGTACAGCTCCTTGTGCAGGAACGGCAGCTCCACGGCGTCGCGGATCTGCTCGATCTGGCGGCCCAAACCGCCGATGTCGCCGTAGCTGACGTCGGGCACTTCCTCGAGCACCAGGTCTTCGACCTCGGCCTTGGGGATGCGCTCGAAGGCGTAGCCGGCCTTGGTGTCGACCAGCAGTGAGTCGCCGGGGCGCAGCTTGCGCGGACGCCAGTCGTCGGACGCCGCATCCGGATTGCTATCGGGCAGATCCGCGGCCACCAACGGCTCGGCCAGCCACACGATGCGCTCCTCGTCGGCGTGGCCCACCACCAGCGCCCGGTGCCCGTCGGACAGCACCTCGCGCAGGGTTGAAATCTCCCCGACCGATTCGAAGGCGGTGGCCTCAACCACGGTGAGCGCCTCGTTGAGCCGCACCGTCTGGCCCTTCTTGAGCGTGCTGACGTCAATGTTCGGCGAGATGTTCAGCCGCATCCGGCGCCCGGAGGTGAACACGTCGACGGTCTCGTCCTCGTGGCTGGCGAGCAGTACGCCGTAGCCGCTGGGCGGCTGTCCGAGCCGGTCGACCTCCTCACGCAGGGCCAGCAGCTGCTGACGTGCGTCTTTGAGGGTGTCCATCAGCTTGGAGTTGCGCGCGGTCAGCGAATCGATGTGCGATTCGAGCTGCCGCACGTCGCGCCCGACACGGGCGGTGTCCTGCGGGGCGTTGTCCAACTGTTCGCGCAGCACTGCGGCCTCGCGGCGCAGCTCCTCCAGCTCGGCCAGGTCGTCGTCGGGCGCGCCCGTCCCCCCGGACGCATCGAAAGCCTCAGAACGCTTTGAGTCTTCCATGTCGTTCATGTTGCGCTCCTTTCCCGAACTGGAAGTTGAAGCGACGGATACCTCAACGCTACCGGCCATTGTGCATTCGCGTGCGCTGTGGCAATCCGACACACCGGGAAACGCTGTTAGCCTTGGTAACGATTCCAGCCGTCGAAAGGACCTTTGTGACCGCGAAATACCTAGCCACAGGCATCGCAGCAGCCGCGCTCGTCGGGGCGGCCGCAGCAGGTGTGACCTCGGTTGCAACCGTCACCCCGCAGGTGCAGTTGACGGTGTTCGGCGCGCCGCTGCCGCTGGACCCGCCGGCCGCGGTGCCGGCGCCGGAGCAGCTGACCGACGTTCTCAACACGCTGGCCGACCCGGGTATCCCCGCCGCCGGCAAGTCGTACCTGATCGAGGGTGGGCTGGGGCCGGTCGAGAGCAGCATCATGGACCGCAAGATGTCCAAGGCCGCCGCGAACGGCAAGTTCCCGCTGGCGATCAGCGTGGCCAACATCGCCCCGGCCGGCCTCGGCGCGGCCACCGCCGACGTCACCGCCTCCGGGCCGCAGATGGAGCCGCGCACTGTCAACCTGACGTTCGTGGACCAGGGCGGCTGGAAGCTGTCCAAGACCTCGCTGATGACGCTGTCGCAGATGACGTCGTCGAACTGATCGCAGCTGGCATGTTCCGGCAGCGCCTTGCCTTGATCACCGCTCTGGCGGCGGTGCTGGCGCTGTCGGGCTGCACCGGCCACCAGTCGGCGCAGGCGCCGGTCGAGGAGCCCTCGACATCGGGGTCGATGTCGACGGCCGCTGCTGCGCCGGTGTCGGCGATGCCGGCGCCTGAGGCACTGACCGACGTGCTCTACCGGCTGTCCGATTCGGAGGTTCCCGGCGCGGAGAAGGTGGGCCTCGTCGAGGGCGCCAAGCCCACCGATGCCGAGACCATCGACAAGTTCGCCACCGCACTCAAAGACGGCGGATATCTACCGCTGAGCCTCGAAGCCGCCGGGCTGACCTGGTCGGACCGCCACCCGGGCAACGTGACCGCCGACGTCACCATCAACACCGCCAACCCCGACACCGGCGCGTTCACGTTCCCGATGGAGTTCACGCCGCACGACGCCGGCTGGCAGCTATCCCAGGAGACCGCCAAGACGTTGCTGGCGTTCGGCAAAGCGCACGCCGACTCATCTGCGCCTCCCGCGCCCTAGCCATGTGGATCGGCTGGTTGGAGTTCGACCTGCTGCTCGGTGACGTGCATTCGCTCAAGCAGAAGCGGTCGGTAGTGCGCCCGATCGTCGCGGAGCTACGTCGCAAGTTCAATGTTTCAGCGGCGGAGGCGGATTCGACTGATCTGCACCGGCGCGCCGGGATCGGTCTGTCCGCGGTGTCCGGCGAGCGAGCCCATCTGGTGCAGGTGCTGGACGCCGCCGAGCGCCTGGTGGCCGACCGCCCGGAGATCGAGTTGCTGTCGGTGCGCCGCGGGCTGAGCCGCAGCGACGACTGAGGCTGCCACGCAAGCGGTTTCACCGGGGTTGAGGAGGCGATCAGACGATGCCGAGTTGGCGTGACACCGTGAGTGAACAGGCGCAGCGCGACCTTGACGAGCTCACCGCCGCTGCAGTCGACTTCGCTCTGGCTGGCATCAAGGCAGGCGGTGAGTTCCGGCCGTTCGCGTTGGCGGTGTCCGTCGACGGCGAGGAACAGGTGATCGCCCCCGACTACCCCGCATCGGCCGATCTGACCGTCGTCGAACAACTGGCGGCGCACTGGCGAGCCGTCACCGAGGTCAAGGACAGCCTGCGGGCCGCGGTCGTGGCGCTGAACGTCACCTTGACCGAGCAGCGCTGCGACGGAATCGAGTTCAGCGTCGAGCACCGCGACGGCGCGGCGATAGGACTGATCTTTCCGTACACGATCGGCGCCGACGGTGCCGTGGACGTGGAACCGCCGTCGGAGCATGCGATGAACCCACGGCTGTGGGGCCCCGAGGCCTGACCGCTCACACCGGGCGTTTTCGCCCCAGCCGGGTCGGGGTCACCGTGCCCGGCGCCAGCCGGCGGGCGGTGACCAGAAACGCGGTGTGGCCGCGCATCGCGTGTTGCGGTCGGACCGCCAGGCCGACGACGTTCCAGCCGCGCTGCAGCGTCTCCCACGCTCGCGGTTCGGTCCAGCACTGCTGTCCGCGCAGCGCCTCCACCACCTCGGAGAGCTGGGTCACGGTGGCGACGTAGATCACCAGTACCCCACCGGGAATCAGCACCCGCGACACCGTGTCGAGCACCTCCCACGGCGCCAGCATGTCCAGCACCACCCGGTCGATCGATCCGGCCGGCATGTCGCAGTCGGCGACATCGCCCAGCTTCAGTTGCCAGTTGTCGGGCAGGTGCCCGACGAAGGTCTCGACGTTGCGGCGGGCATGCTCGGCGTGGTCGTCGCGCAGCTCGTAGGAGATCACCCGGCCCTGCGGCCCGACGGCCCGCAACAGCGACAGCGTCAACGCACCCGAGCCGGCGCCGGCCTCCAGCACCCGGGCCCCGGGGAAGATGTCGCCCTCGTGAATGATCTGCGCGGAATCCTTCGGGTAGATCACCTGCGCCCCGCGCGGCATCGACATCACGTAGTCGACCAGCAGCGGCCGCAGCACCAGGAACGGATCGCCGTTGGCGGACTTGACCACGCTGCCGTCCGGCAGCCCGATCACCTCGTCGTGCGGGATGGCGCCGCGGTGGGTGTGGAAGTCGCCGCCGGGGACCAGCACCGTGGTGTAGCGGCGGCCTTTGGCGTCGGTGAACTGGGCCCGGTCACCCGCTTGGAAGATCCCCGATTCGGACACAGCCGCTAACACTAAAGCGTGCGCGACGGACCGGTTGTCGGTGCATGCCCGTATGGTGCCTGAGTATGAGCAGGCCCGCGTTGTCCCCGTCACGTGCGGCTGACTTCAAACAGTGCCCGCTGCTGTACCGCTTCCGGGCGATCGACCGGCTGCCCGAGGCCCCCTCGGCGGCGCAGTTGCGCGGCTCGGTGGTGCACGGCGCCCTGGAGCGGCTCTACGCGCTGCCGGCGCCGCAGCGCGGACCGGAGGCAGCCGTGAAGTTGGTGGCCCCGTCCTGGGACCAGCTGATCAGCGCCGAGCCGGGCCTGGGCGAGGGGCTGGACACCGAGAAGCTGCTGGCCGAGGCCCGCAAACTGCTGGCGGGCTACTACCGGCTGGAGGATCCGCGCCGGTTCGATCCGCAGAGCTGCGAGCAGCGCGTCGAAGTCGAGCTGGCCGACGGAACCCTGTTGCGGGGCTTCGTCGACCGCATCGACGTGGCGCCCTCCGGCGGCCTGCGGGTGGTCGACTACAAGACCGGCAGAGCCCCATCAGTCACCGGCCGGCCGTCCGCGGCTGCCGAATCCAAGGCGCTGTTCCAGATGAAGTTCTACGCGGTTGCGCTGCTGCGATCACGCGGGGTGCTGCCCGAAAAGCTGCGGCTGATCTACCTGGCCGACGGTCAGATGCTGGACTACTCTCCCGACCACGCCGAGCTGCTGCGCTTCGAGAAGACCTTGATCGCGATCTGGCGGGCCATTCAGACCGCCGGCGCCACAGGCGATTTCCGGCCCAATCGGTCGCGGTTGTGTGACTGGTGCGCGCACCGCGCGCTGTGCCCGGCGTTCGGCGGGACCCCGCCGTCCTACCCCGGCTGGCCGGCCGACGACGCCGCATGACCGGCAGCTACTACCGTCGGGCACCGGGCACCGACGCGGGAGACGTGTTCGAGTCCACGCAACTCACCGGCAGCGTCTGGGGGCCCAATCTGCAGCACGGCTCACCGCCGCTGGCGTTGCTCACTCGCGAAATCGAAAATCTGATCGCGGGCTCCGGCCAGCGGATCGCCCGGCTGGCCCTGGACATTCTGGGCGCGATTCCAGTGGCTCCGGTGCGGGTACACGCGTGGGTGCAGCGCTCGGGCAGGCGGATCCGGCTGCTGGAGGCCGAGATGCGGTCCTGCGACGACGACCGTCCGGTGGCTCGGCTGAGCGCGTGGGCGCTGGCGACCACCGACACCACCGTGGTGGCCGCCGACCGGCACCCGCCGCTGCCCCAGGGACCGTCGCTGCCGCCGCCGGCGTGGTTCGCCCAGAGCACCGGCTATGCCCGGTCCGTTCAGTGGCGCGCCCAGCCGGACTCCTCCGACGGCGCGGCGGTGGCCTGGCTGAGTCCCCGGGTACATCTGGTCGACGCCGAGCCGACCACCGCCCTGCAGCGGCTGGCCATGGTGGTCGACTCGGCCAACGGCATCGGCGCCGCCCTGGACACCGAGGAATACGTGTTCATGAACACCGACACCGTGGTGCATCTGCACCGGCTGCCGGCCGGAGAAGAATTCGGCTTGCGGGCCCGCGCCTCGATCGGGCCGGACGGCGTGGGCGCGACCACCGCGGAGCTGTTCGACTGCAGCGGGTTCATCGGGACGTCAGCGCAGACGCTGCTGGTGCAGCGACGCTGAACGCCTCAGCTCACACGACCGCGGTGAACGCGGCGATCGCGATACCGCCCGCGACCGCGAGACCGTCCTCCAGCAGTGCGATCGGCAGGTCGCGCCCGCGGGATGCGGCCAGGCGTGTGCGGGCCTCATAGCCGCCCAGCGTGCCCAGGACCGCACCGATGACACCCGCCCCGAGCGCCGACCAGGTGTAGGCCCAGGCCGTGCCGATAACGGCGCCCGCAAAGGCGCCCAAGGCAAGGCGGGCGGCGAACGACGGCGCTGCCGTGCGGGCCGGTGTCTTGGGAAGTTTGTCGGTGACCAGTTCACCGACTGCCAGCACGGTCAGGATGGCGACGCTCACCGGATGACTCAGCCATTGAACCCAGGTGCCCTCCAAATTGATCCAGTGCAGCGCGGCCGCCCACGCCACGACCGCCGGCGCCGTCAGCGCACGCAGCCCGGCGACGACGCCGATCAACAACGCGAGCAGCAGCACAAGGAAATGCGTCACTTCGGGCCTCCTAGGATCCCCCGGACGCTAACACGCCGGCACTGCTCAAAATCGGCAGAAGCGAATGTCCGACGCCAGAATGGCCTTGGCTCCGATGGCGGCCAGTTCGTCCATGATCGCGTTGACCTCGCGGCGCGGGACCAGGGCGCGCACCGCCACCCAGTCCGGCTCGGCCAGCGGGGCGATGGTCGGAGACTCCAGTCCCGGGGTGATCGCGGCAGCCTGCTCGAGAGCCGCACGCGGACAGTTGTAATCCAGCATCAGGTACTGCTGGCCGAAGACCACGCCGCGCACCCGGCCCGCCAGCTGATCACGTGCTGCGGCCGTCTGTTGGCTGCGGCCATTCGGCTTGGCGGCCTCGATGAGCACCGCCTCCGAATCGCACAGCGTCTCACCGAAAGCCACCAGGTCATGTTGGCGCAGGGTGCGGCCCGACCCGACCACGTCGGCGATCGCGTCGGCCACCCCGAGCTGAATCGAGATCTCCACCGCGCCGTCCAGACGGATGACGGTCGCCTCGATCCCTCTGGCCGCCAGGTCTTTCCGAACGAGGTTGGGATAGGCGGTGGCGATGCGCTTGCCGGCCAGATCCGCCACTGCCCAGTCCCGCCCGGCCGGGGCGGCGTAGCGGAACCGCGACGAGCCGAATCCCAGCGCCAGCCGTTCGCGCACCGGCGCAGTGGATTCCAGCGCCAGGTCCCGGCCGGTGACCCCCAGGTCCAACTCCCCCGACCCGACGTAGATGGCGATGTCCTTGGGCCGCAGGAAGAAGAACTCGACTTTGTTGGTCGGATCGATGACCGTCAGATCCTTGGCGTCGCTGCGGCTGCGGTAGCCGGCCTCGGCCAGCATCGCCGCGGCGGATTCACTGAGCGCCCCCTTGTTGGGGACCGCGACACGCAACATGCTCACAGCTTCCGGTAGATGTCGGACAGCGTCAGCCCGCGCGAGATCATGAGCACCTGGGTCCAATACAGCAGCTGGCTGATCTCCCCGGCCAGGGCGTCGTCGGACTCATGCTCGGCGGCCATCCATACTTCGCCGGCCTCTTCCAGAATCTTCTTGCCGACGGTGTGCACCCCGGCGTCCAGCGCGGCGACGGTGGCGCTGCCGGCCGGCCGGGTGGCGGCGCGCTCACCGAGTTCGGCGAACAGCTCCTCGAAGGTCTTCACGAGCAGGGATTGTTTCATGCGCCATCAGCGGCAGTCACGGCGGTTTCCGGCGCCGGCCCGCTGCGGTCCGGCCAGATCGGCGTGGATTTCGGCCAGGCCCGCCGGCTCGAGACCGGCCAGGGTGGTCACCTGACGACGCCGCGGCCCGGGCGGCACCGGGATCGCATTGGGCGCCACCAGCACCGCGCAGCCGGCCGCCTCGGCCGCCGCCGCGCCGGTCGGCGAGTCCTCCACCGCCAGACACCAGCGCGGATCCAGCTCCAGCAGCTCGGCGGCCCGCAGGTAGGGATCCGGTGCCGGCTTGCCCCTGCCCACCTCATCGCCACAGACCACCGCTGCGAAGTAGTGCCGGCCGATGGTGTTCAGCGCCCGCTCGGCCAGCACCCGCGGGGTGTTGGTCACCAGGGCCATCGGCACCGCCGCCGCGGTCAGTCCGTCGAGCAGCTCGCGGGCACCGTCGCACCAGGGCAGGCCGGCGTCGAAGAGCCCGGCGGTGTAGTCGTGCAGCCAGTGCGCCGACTCCGCCATCGCCGCCGCGTCGAGCGGCAGCCCCAGATCGTCGTAGACGATGCGCATGGTGTTCTCCGCGCAACCGCCGACGGTGGCCGCCCGGACCTCCGACGTCAGCACCCCGCCGAGGCGGTCATAGAGGGCATCCATCGCGACATCCCACAGCTTCTCGGAGTCGACCAGGGTGCCGTCCATGTCCCAGAGCACCGCGCGCAGAGCTCAGTCCTCCGGGTTGTAGCCGAGGTTGGAGCCAAGCCAGCGCTCGGCTTCGGGCAAAGTCCAACCCTTGCGCTTCGCGTAGTCGGCGACCTGGTCTTGGGCCAACCGGCCGATCACGAAATACTGCGACTGGGGGTGCGAGAAGTACAGGCCGCTGACGGCGGCGCCGGGCCACATCGCCATCGAGTCGGTCAGCTCGATCCGGGTCCGCTCCTGGACGTCCATCAACTTCCAGATCGTCGCCTTCTCGGTGTGCTCCGGGCAGGCCGGGTAGCCCGGCGCCGGGCGGATGCCCTGGTACTTCTCGGCGATGAGTGCCTCGTTGTCCAAGGCCTCGTCCGGCTGGAATCCCCAGAACTCCTTGCGAACCCGCTGGTGCATCCGTTCGGCGAAGGCCTCCGCCAGCCGGTCGGCGACCGACTCCAGCAGGATCGCGCTGTAGTCGTCGAGGTCCGCCTTGAACTCCGCGATCTTCTCGCCGCTGCCGAGCCCCGCGGTGACGGCGAAGGCGCCGATGTAGTCCGCCAGACCCGTTTCCTTCGGGGCGATGTAGTCACCCAGCGACCGGTTCGGGATGCCGGCCCGGTGCGCACCCTGCTGGCGCAGGTTGTGGAACATCGTCAGCACCTCGGTACGGGACTCGTCGGTGTAGACCTCGACATCGTCGCCCACCGCGTTGGCCGGGAAGAACCCGATCACCGCGTTAGCCGTCAGCCACTTCTCCTCGATCGCGCGGTCGAGCATCTGCTGGGCGTCGTCGTACAGCTTGCGGGCGGCCTCACCCGAAGCCGGGTTGTTGAGGATGTCGGGGAAGCGGCCCTTCATCTCCCACGCGTTGAAGAACGGCTGCCAGTCGATGAACTCGCGCAACTCGGCGAGGTCGTAATCCAGGAACTCCCGGACACCGAGGCCCTGGACGGGCACCGGCGGTGTGTAGCCGTCCCACTCGATCGGCGTCCGGTTCGCACGCGCCTTCTCCAGCGGCACCATCGGCCGCTCGTTCTTCTGGGCGTGCCGTTCCCGCAACGACGCGTAGTCGGCCGCGGTCTGCTCCAGCAGCGCCGGCCGCTGCTTGTCGTCGAGCAGCGCGGCAGCGACCGGCACCGAGCGGGACGCGTCTTTGACCCAGATCACCGGACCGCTGCGCCGCGGCGCAATCTTCACCGCCGTGTGGGCGCTCGAGGTGGTCGCGCCGCCGATCAGCAGCGGGATCTGAAGACCTTCGCGTTCCATCTCGGCGGCGAAGCCCGCCATCTCCTCCAGCGACGGGGTGATCAGGCCGGAGAGGCCGACCATGTCGGCGTCGTACTCGTTGACCGCGGCCAGGATCTTGTCGGCGGGCACCATCACACCGAGGTCGATGACGGTGTAGTTGTTGCACTGCAGCACGACCCCGACGATGTTCTTGCCGATGTCGTGGACGTCGCCCTTCACGGTCGCCATCACGATCGTGCCGTTGGTGTGATCGCCCTCGCCGGGCTGCTTCTCCGCCTCGATATACGGCAGCAGGTACGCCACGGCCTTCTTCATCACCCGGGCCGACTTCACCACCTGGGGCAGGAACATCTTGCCCGCACCGAAGAGGTCGCCGACGACGTTCATGCCGTCCATCAACGGACCCTCGATCACCTCGATCGGCCGGCCGCCCGCGGCGGAGATCTCGGCCCGAAGCTCCTCGGTGTCTTCGTCGACGTTTGCGTCGATGCCCTTGACCAGGGCGTGCGTGATCCGTTCGCGGACCGGGAGGCTGCGCCACTCGGCTGCCGCGGGATCTTCGGCCTTCTCGGAGGAGTTGAACCGTTCGGCGATCTCCAGCAGCCGCTCGGCGGCATCCTCGCGACGGTTCAGCACGACGTCCTCGATGCGCTCCCGCAGTTCGGGGTCGATCGAGTCGTAGGGCACCAGCGCTCCGGCGTTGACGATGCCCATGTCCAGGCCGGCCTTGATGGCGTGGAACAGGAACACCGCGTGGATCGCCTCGCGGACCGGGTTGTTGCCCCGGAACGAGAACGACACGTTCGAGATGCCGCCGGAGATGTGCACCCCGGGCAGGTTCTCCTTGATCCAGGCGCAGGCCTCGATGAAGTCGATGCCGTAGGTCGCGTGCTCCTCGATGCCGGTCGCCAGCGCGAAGCAGTTCGGGTCGAAGATGATGTCCTCGGCCGGGAAGCCGACCTGCTCGGTCAGGATCCGGTAGGCGCGCCCGCAGATCTCCTTGCGGCGCTCCAGGTTGTCGGCCTGGCCCTGCTCGTCGAAGGCCATCACGACGACGGCGGCGCCGTACTTGCGGCACAGCCGTGCCTCGCGGATGAACTTCTCCTCGCCCTCCTTCATGGAGATCGAGTTGACGATCGGCTTGCCCTGCACGTTCTTCAGGCCCGCCTCGATGACCTCCCATTTGGAGGAGTCGATCATCACCGGGACGCGGCTGATGTCCGGCTCGGCCGCAACCAGTTTGGTGAACCGGTCCATCGCGGCGACGCCGTCGATCATGCCTTCGTCCATGTTGATGTCGATGACCTGCGAACCGACCTCGACCTGCTGCAGGGCGACCGACAGCGCGGTGTCGTAGTCCTCGGCCTTGATCAGGTTGCGGAACCGGGCGGAGCCGGTGATGTTAGTGCGTTCACCGATGTTCACGAACAGCGAGTCGTCGGTGATGTTGAGCGGTTCCAGGCCCGCGAGCCGGGTGGCCAGCTCGATCCTGGGCAGCGCGCGCGGTGGCTTGCCCTCGACGACCTTGGCGATCTCGGCGATGTGCTCCGGCGCCGTTCCGCAGCAACCCCCAACCAGGTTGACCAGGCCGGCCTCGGCGAAGTCGGCGATGTAGCCGGCCTGACGCTCCGGGGACTCGTCGTACTCGCCAAAGGCGTTGGGCAGCCCGGCATTCGGGTAGCAGGAAATGTGGGTGTCAGCGATCCGCGCCATCTCGGCGATGTAGGGCCTCATCTCCGGCGCGCCCAGGGCGCAGTTGAGGCCCACCGCGATCGGATTCGCATGCCGGATCGAGTTCCAGAACGCCTCGGTGACCTGACCCGACAAGGTGCGCCCGGACGCATCGGTAATGGTGCCGGAGATGATGACCGGCCAGCGGCGTCCGCGGTCCTCGAACAGCGTCTCGACGGCGAACACCGCGGCCTTGGCGTTCAGCGAGTCGAAGATCGTCTCGATGAGAATGATGTCGGCGCCACCGTCGACCAGGCCGTTGGCGGCTTCGAGGTAGGCGGCGACCAGCTGGTCGTAGGAGACGTTGCGGGCACCCGGGTCGTTGACGTCCGGCGAGATCGACGCCGTCCGCGTCGTCGGTCCGAGCGTGCCGGCCACGTAGCGGGGCTTGTCCGGCGTGCTGTATTCGTCGGCCGCCTTGCGGGCCAGGGCGGCACCGGCGTAGTTCAGCTCATAGCTGAAGTCGACCATGTCGTAGTCGGAGAGCGAGATCGCGTTCGCGTTGAACGTGTTGGTCTCCAGGATGTCCGCGCCCGCCTCGAGGTACTCGCGGTGAATGCCCTCGATGATCTGCGGCTGCGTCAGGGTGAGCAGGTCGTTGTTGCCCTGCAGCGGGGACGGCCACTCGGCGAACCGCTCACCGCGGTAACCGGCCTCGTCCGGACGGTCCCGCTGAATCGCCGTGCCCATCGCGCCGTCGATCACCAGGATCCGCGCGCCCAGAGCAGCCGTCAGCTCGTCGGTGGCGTCGGGCCGGATGTTGGGCGCGAAGGTTTCGGGCTCAGGGGCGGTCATGCGGGGTCCTTCCGTGACGGAAGGCGTCCTTAACTCTGTCGAGCGTGGCGGCCACCGGCAGATTCCGGCGAACCGTTGCAACGCCTCTCGACGCAGAAGAGTCTACGTGCTCACCCGGCGCAGGGACGAACGCCCCGATGAACAAGGCGACTCAGCCGGTGGGAGTAGAGCCCGTGATCAGTGCGCACGCCGTAGGCTGACTTTGTGACCCGACCGGATGACGGCACTGCGTTTCCCGAGCTGCACGACACCATTGTGGTGGCCGCATTCGAGGGCTGGAACGACGCCGGCGATGCCGCCAGCGACGCGGTGCAGCACCTGAACGACATCTGGGAGGCCCGGCTCATCGTCGATATCGACGACGAGGCGTACTACGACTATCAGGTCAACAGGCCCGTGATCCGCCAGCTCGACGGCGTCACCCGCGAGCTGGTGTGGCCGTCGATGCGCGTTTCGCACTGCCGGCCGCCGGGCAGCGACCGCGACATCGTGCTGATGCACGGCGTGGAACCGAACATGCGCTGGCGGACGTTCTGCGCCGAGCTGCTGGCGGTCATCGAGCAACTCGACGTCGACACCGTGGTGATCCTCGGGGCGTTGCTGGCCGACACCCCGCACACCCGCCCGGTGCCGGTGTCGGGGGCGGCGTACTCGGCGGAGTCGGCCACCCGCTTCGGGCTGACCGAGACCCGCTATGAGGGTCCGACCGGGATCACCGGGGTATTCCAGGACGCCTGCGTGGCGGCCGGGATTCCGGCGGTGACGTTCTGGGCGGCGGTGCCGCACTACGTCTCGCAGCCGCCCAATCCCAAGGCGACCGTCGCGCTGCTGCGCCGCGTGGAGGACGCCCTGGACGTCGAGGTGCCACTGGGCGATCTGCCGGCCCAAGCCGAGGAGTGGGAGCTGGCGGTCACCGAGATGGCCAGCGAGGACGACGAGATCGCCGACTACGTGGCCTCGCTGGAGGAACGCGGCGACGCCGAGGTCGACATGACCGAGGCGCTGAACAAGATCGACGGCGACGCGCTGGCCGCGGAGTTCGAGCGCTATCTGCGCCGGCGCCGACGCTGAACCGCCGGGCTCATGCGGCGGTCCCAGCTTCGCCTCTCCTACGTCGAGCCTCGCTGAACCGCCGGGCTACTTTTCCTTTTCCCTGGCCTCGTTGTACGCGCTGGTGGAGCGCCCCAGGGCGGCGACTTCGGCGTCCATCCGCGGCACGATGGTGGCAGCGCCCTTGATGAAGGGGGCTTCCACCGGCCGCAGCGTCAACACCGGCTTGAGCCAGCGCAACACCCCCACCCAGCCCGGGCAGTAGACGCGGCGACGACGGCCCTCGATGCCCGCGACGAAGGCGTCGACACACTTGTCGACGGTGGTGGTCTTGTTCAGCGGCCACGGCAGTTTGGCCAGCATCTCGTCGAAGGCCCCCAGATCGGCCTTGGTATCGCGAACCAAGGGGGTGTCGATCCAGCCCATGTGCGCCGAACCGACCTCGACGCCCTGGTAGGCGACCTCCTGGCGCAGCGCACTGGCGAAGTGCTCGACCCCGGCCTTGGCCACGTCGTAGGACGCCATCCCGGCCAGCGGGGTGAACGCCGCCAGCGAGGACACGATCAGCACGTACCCGCGACGCTCGATGACCGACGGCAGTGCGGCGCGCACGGTGTTGAACACCCCGACCACGTCGACGTCGATAACCCGTTTGAACGTCTCGGGATCGACATTCAGCACCGACCCGTAGCTGGCGATGCCGGCGTTGGCCACCACGGTGTCGATGCCGCCGAAACGCTGCACGGCCTGTGCGGCCACCGACTGCATTTCGCCCAGATCCCGCACATCGGCGACCGCGGTCAGCACCCGGTCACCGAGATCATCGGCCAGCTTGTCCAGGGCCGCCCCATCTAGGTCGGTCACCACCACAGAGGCGCCCTGGGCGTGCAGCCGGCGGGCCAGCTGCTCGCCGATACCGTGCGCGCCGCCGGTAATGAAGATGACTTGGGAGTGAATCGAAACCATGCGGCCAAACTACCCGCGGCGCGACTCGGGACTACAGCGCCTAGAGGGATATGCCCAGCAGGGCGTCGACCGCGGTGGCCACCAGGGCGGGCGCGGCGGTGTCGTGACCGCCGTACTCCAGCGCGTCGGTCGCCCAACCATCTACTGCCGCAAGCGCTTTGACGGTGTCCAGGTCATCGGCCAAGTATCGGCGCAGTCGCCCGACGACGTCGCCGGCGTCCGGGCCGGCGGGCAGCGCGGTCGCCGCACGCCAGCGCTCCAGCCGGGCTCGGGCGTCCTGCAGCGTCGCTTCGTCCCAGAACCGGTCGCTGCGGTAGTGGCCGGCCAGCAGGCCCAGCCGGATCGCCGCCGGCTCCACGCCCTGGGCGCGCAACTTCGACACCAGCACCAGGTTGCCGCGGCTCTTGGACATCTTGTGCCCGTCCCAGCCGATCATCCCGGCGTGCACGTAGTGCCGGGCGAATCGGCGCTCCCCGGTGAGGGATTCGCCGTGGGCGGCGGAGAACTCGTGGTGCGGAAAGATCAGGTCGGATCCGCCGCCCTGGATGTCGAGGCCGGTGCCGATGCGACTCAGGGCGATCGCGGTGCACTCGACGTGCCAGCCGGGGCGTCCGGCGCCGAACGGCGCGGGCCAGCTGGGTTCGCCCGGCCGGGCGGCACGCCACAGCAGGGCGTCCAGCGGGTCGGTCTTGCCGTCGCGGTCGGGGTCGCCGCCGCGCTCGCCGAACAACTCCAGCATGGTGGCGCGGTCCAGGCCGGATTCGTAGCCGAACTGATCGGTGGCGTCGGCGCGGAAGTAGACGTCCGGGTGCTCGCCCTCGACGATGTAGGCCGATCCGGCGGCCAAGAATTTCTCGACTACCTCGACTACCTCTTCGATGGCCTCGGTGGCCGCCACGTAGTGCTGCGGGGGCAGCACGCGCAGCGCGGCCATGTCGGCGGCGAACAGCTCCACCTGGCTGGCCGCCAGACTCTCCCAGTTCACGCCGTCGCGGTCGGCGCGCTCGAGCAGCGGATCGTCGACGTCGGTGATGTTCTGCACGTAGTTCACCTGATGGCCCGCATCCAGCCAGAGCCGATGAATCAGGTCGAACACCAGGTAGGTGGCGGCGTGGCCGAGATGGGTGGCGTCGTACGGGGTGATGCCGCAGACGTACATGGTGGCCGTCGGGCCCGGCGACACCGGGCGGACCTGCCGGTCGGCGGTGTCATACAGGCGCAGCGCCGGGCCGCGCCCGGGCAGGGCCGGAACAGCCGGCGCGGACCACGATTGCATGCCCTCGACTGTAAAGCCCGCTCTCTACAGGACTGTCCGCCGCATCGCGTCCAGCAGCACGGGCGCCACCTCGGGCCGGCACATCAGCAGGTCGGGCAGGTAGGGGTCGGGGCGGTTGTAGCGCAGCGGCGACCCGTCCAGCCGGGTGGCGTGCAGGCCGGCCGCCTGCACCACGCCGGCCGGGGCCGCCGAATCCCACTCCCACTGCCCGCCGGCGTGCAGGTAGGCATCCACGTCACCGCGCACCACGGCCATCGCCTTGGCGCCCGCCGAACCCATCAGCACCGGCTCGACCGGCAGAACCGCCCGGATCAGGCGCACCACCGCGGGCATCCGGGTGGCGCTGACCGCGACCCGGATCGGGATCGGGGTGCCGGCCGGCTCGGCGCCCGAGGTGACCGTGTCGGTGCGGAAGACGACGTTGCCGTGCGCCGGCAGCGAGACCGCGGCGTCGGTGATGGCACCCGGGCCGGCGCCGTCGCGCTGCCACAGCGCGATGTGCACCGCCCAGTCGTCGCGTCCGGGCGTGGTGAACTCGCGGGTGCCGTCGAGCGGGTCGATGATCCAGACCCGGTCGGCGTGCAGCCGGGCCAGATCGTCGGGGGATTCCTCGCTGAGCACGGCGTCGTCGGGGCGTTCCTCCCGCAGCCGGTCGAGGATCAAGCGGTTGGCGCGCGCGTCCCCGGCGTCGCCGAGGCGCCACGGGTGGCCGAATCCCACCTCGTCGCGAACTTCGAGCAACAGCTTTCCGGCCTCGACTGCCAGTTCGGCGGCCAGCGCCGCGTCGGTCAGCGTCACGTGGAAAGTATCCCCGACCACGCCGGGGCGGCCGCTGCCGAGCCGATCAGAACGCCGGCCACGGTATGGGCCGATCACTGTTCGGGCCGGGCATTACCGGGTGCTCCAGCAGGTCTGCCACCCGGCCGCGCAGCGCAGCGATCTCGGCGAAGGTCAGATGCGGCTCCAGGGACGCCGCCAGCGGGCCGTCCAACGCCTCGGCCAGCGCGGAGACCGCCTGCAGCGTCTCGTCGTCGACCGGTTTGCCGGCCCAGCCCCACAGCACGGTGCGCAACTTGTCGTGGGTGTGCAGGCCCACCCCGTGGTCCACGCCGTAGACGACGCCGTCGGTGCCGCACAAGATGTGCCCGCCCTTGCGGTCGGCGTTGTTGATCACCACGTCGAAGACCGCGATGCGGCGCAGCCTGGTGTCGTCGGCGTGCACCAGCACGACCGGGTCGCCGGCGTAGTCGTAGGCCCGCAGTACCGACAGGTAGCCGGCCGGGATCTTGCCGACCGGGATCAGGTCGACCAGGCCCGGCGTGGGCTCCGGATCGGGTTGGTCCACCCACAGCTGCGCCATTCCCGGCCCGGCCGGGCCATCCCGAATAATGGTGTAGGGCACCAGGTTCCAACCCAGCTCCACCGAGATCAGGTGTGCGGCGAGCTCGCGACCGGCCAGGGTGCCGTCGGGGAAATCCCACAGCGGCTGCTCGCCGGCGATCGGCTTGTACACGCAGTGGACGCGGTGCTCCCCCAGCGTCGCCTCGCACAGGAAGGTGGCATTGCTCGCCGAGCGGATGCGGCCCAGGATCTCCAACTCCCCGGAGCGCAACGCCTCCCGACCGTCAGAGCTCGGCGTCATCGGGCTCATCGTCGGGCCCGAAAGCGCCCCGCCGATAGCCGTTGGTGCGGACGCAGATGTGACCGGCCGGATCCAGCGGTTCGTCGCACAGCGGGCAGGGCGGGCGGCCCGCCGAAATGACCCGGTTGGAGCGGGTGGCGAATTGCCGCGCCGACTCCGGCGTCAGGAACACCCGCACCGCATCCGGGCCCTCCTCGGTGTCGTCGAGCACCACCGAGGCATCGAATTCGGTATCGCTGACCGCGAGCAGCTCCACCACCACGGTCTGCGCCTCGGAGTCCCAACCCAGCCCCATGGTGCCGACCCGGAATTCGGCGTCCACCGGCGTCACCAGCGGGTTCAGGTCCTCGATCTCGGTGGGCTCGGGCGGTACGGGCGTACCGAAACGACGGTTGACCTCCAGCAACAGCGCACCGATCCGCTCGGCGAGCACCGCGACCTGCTGCTTTTCCAGCACCACCGAGACCACCCGCTCGTCGTGCACCGCCTGCAGGTAGAACGTGCGATTCCCGGGTTGGCCGACGGTCCCGGCCACGAAGCGGTCGGGAGTGCGGAAGACGTGGATTGCTCGGGACATGGCATCTCCAAAATACCGGCAGTCGGCAACCACACCGGGATCTGCGTGGACTAGGTGGTGGACCCGCCGACGACGGCGTCGCTCGACGAGCCGTCGGCGGGCGGCGAATCCTTGACGGCGGCGGCCAGCGAGGGCCCGGTGTGGTTGAGATGGATGACGAACGGGCGCAACGGCGTGTAGCGGATAACGCTCGCCGAGGCCGGGTCGGCGACGATGCGCTGGAACCCGTCCAAGTGGACGCCGAGTGCGTCGGCGACGACGGCCTTGATGACGTCACCATGCGTACAGGCCAGCCACAGCACATCGCCGCCGTGCTGCTCGGCCAGCTGCCGATCATGGTCGCGGACCGCGGCGACCGCCCGGGTTTGAACCTGCGCCAAGCCCTCGCCGTCGGGGAACACCGCCGCGCTGGGCTGGGCCTGCACCACCCGCCACAACGGCTCGCCGGTCAGCTCGCTCATCTTGCGCCCGGTCCAGGCCCCGTAGTCGACCTCGGCGAGCCGGTCGTCGATCACCGGTTCCAGCTCGAGCGCGGCGGCCAGCGGTTCCAGGGTGCTGCGGCAGCGCAGCAGCGGTGAGCGCACCAGCGCCTTGATCGGCAGCCCGGCGAGCCGGTCGACGAGCTGTGCGGCCTGCTCGCGACCCTTCTCGTCGAGGTCGACGCCTTCGGAACGCCCGGCCAACACGCCGGCGGTGTTGGCGGTCGAGCGGCCGTGCCGCAGCAGGATGGCGGTCATGGCTGGGCCGCCAGCACGCCGGTGGCCAACAGAACCAGGATCGTCGTTCCGGCCAGGACCCGATACCCGACGAACCAGTACATGCTGTGGGCGACCAGGAATCGCAGGAACCAAGCCACCGCCGCCCAGCCCACCGCGAAGGCGATCAGGGTGGCCACCAACAGTTGCGGCCCGCTGGCGCTCATCCCGGCACCGGCCGGGTGAAACGCGTCGGGAAGTGAGAACAACCCGGAGGCGAACACCGCCGGAATGGCCAGCAGGAACCCGAAGCGGGCGGCCAGTTCCCGGTCCAGGCCGGCGAACAGCCCGGCGCTGATTGTCGCGCCGGACCGCGACACCCCGGGCACCAGTGCCAGGGTTTGCGCGGAACCCACCAGGACGGCGTCGCGCCAGGTCAGCTGTGCGGCGTGGCGAGTCTGCCGCCCGAAGTACTCGGCGGCGGCGATCACCGCCGAGAACACCACCAGTGCGGTGGCCACCACCCACAGGTTGCGGACCCCGGAGCGGATCTGGTCGGTGAACACCAGCCCCAGCACGCAGATCGGGATGGTGCCGATGATGACGTACCAGCCCATCCGGTAATCGGTTCGGCGGTCGGCGGCCAGCGGGGTCTTGGTCATCCCCGAGGCGACCCCGGACAGCCAGGCCGTGGCGATGCGCGCGATGTCCTTGGCGAAATAGACCAGCACGGCCACTTCGGTACCGAGCTGGGTCACCGCGGTGAACGAGGCTCCGGCGTCGCCGGCGAAGAACAGCCGCGACACCAACGCCAGGTGTCCCGAGGACGAGACCGGCAGAAATTCGGTGAGTCCCTGGACTACCGCCAGGACGACGACCTGGGGCCATGACATCGCCGGCTCGAGTACCGACACGACCTCAGACACGTCAAAGACCGTACCGGCCGGGGCTCAGCGGGTCAGGTCGGCTACCACGTCACGGACCGCGGCGGTCAGGCTGCGCTCGTCGGCGAGGTCGATGTCGAACATCTTCCGGCTCGCGGTGGCCACCACGTCCTCGTCGTGCGGGACCGGGCACTGCAGCTGCGGCCGGTAGATGTCGACCACCAGTGATTGCTGCTCGACGCGGAAGGAGAAGCTGCGGCCGTCGCCGACCTCACCGAACCCGCTCGCGAACGCGCCGGTCCAGATCTCCTCGATGAAGAATTCTGAACATGCCAGTTGCCAGTCTTCGGCCACAGTCATGGCCGCGAGATTACACGTAAGCGAACTTATTGTTGCCGGGACATGCTGATCGGCTGTCAGCGCCTTCCTTAGAATCGGGTTCGCCCCCCGACCGCGACGAGCCAGAAGAGCTGCCCGTGCTGAAGCACTCCCCCCGCCGGCCCTTGCCGGGCCTGCTGTTCTCGCTGCTGCTGGTGCTCAGCGCATGCTCGTCCAATCCCGTCACCGCGCCGCCGCCGACCATCCCGCCGGCACAACCTGCTGTCTCCCCCGCGGTGTCGGGGCGCCCGGCCGGTACGGTGCGGCCGCTGAGCGCCCCGGCCACCGGCGCGGTGTTCGACGTCGCCACCGGGCTGCTGGTGGTGCTGTGCCCCGGAGCCGACCCGCAGGCGCCCGCCACCGTCAATCTGATCGGCGCACCCGGCCAGCCCGCCCTGGCGCTGCCGGGCCCGGCCACCGCGGTGACCGGTGACGGCGCCGGTGTCGCCTATCTGTCCGGCCGGGGCGGCTACTTCACTGTCGACCTGACCACCCGACGCATCGAACGGGTCGCCGTCGACGATGCCGCCGAGGCCGACTTCACCGCGATCGCGCGGCGCAGCGACGGCACCCTGGTGTTGGGCACCGCCGACGGCGCGGTCCACACCCTGGCCTCCGGCGGCACCCGCACCGCCGAGCGGGCCAAGATCTTCGCCCGAGTCGACGAGCTTGTGACCCAAGGCGACACCGCCGTCGTGCTGGACCGCGGTCAGACGTCGGTGACCACCATCGGCGCCGACGGCAAGCCGCAGTACGCGCTGCGCGCCGGCCAGGGCGCGACGACGCTGGCGGCCGCGGCAGACGGACCGGTACTGGTGGCGGACACCCGCGGCGGCCAGCTGCTGGTCTACGGCGCCGACCCGCTGATCCTGCGGCAGGCCTACCCGGTGCCGCAGGCCCCCTACGGGGTGGCGGGCTCCGGGGGGTTCGCGTGGGTGTCGCAGACCGCGACGAACACCGTGGTCGGTTACGATCTGACCACCGGAATCCCCGTGGAGAAGGTTCGGTACCCGACCGTGCAGCAGCCCGACACCCTGGCCTTCGACGACACGTCGGACACCTTGTATGTGGTGTCGGGTGCCGGAGCCGGGGTGCAGGTTATCGAGCATGCGGCACGGCAACCTTGACCGCGCTGCGCTCGCATCGGCTGCCGCCGGGTTGGGACGGCGAGCTGTCCGATGAATACGAATGGATTCCGCTGCGGCTGCCGCCGGAGATCACCCGCATAGGTGCCTCGACCCGGTTGTCGATCGAGGCCGAGTATCGAGGTTGGGAGTTGACCCGGGTGCGGTTGTACACCGATGGAAGCAGGCGGGTGTTGTTGCGCCGCAAAAAGTCCCAGTTGAACGCGGTCAACGGCAACCGCTGCGTCGACCAGCCAGGGTTGTAAGCGGATGGGTTGGTACGGCGTACTGCGCCGCGCGCTTTTCCTGGTGCCCCCGGAACGCATTCACACCATCACGTTCGCCGCGTTGCGCGGCGCCACGGCGCCGTCGCCGGCCCGTCGGGTGCTGCGGCGCCGGCTGGCGCCCCATGACCCGGTGCTGGCCAGCACGGTGTTCGGGGTGCACTTCCCCGGTCCGCTCGGGCTGGCGGCCGGGTTCGACAAGGACGGTGTCGGGCTGAAGGCTTGGGGCGCATTGGGTTTCGGTTATGCCGAGGTGGGCACCGTGACGGCGGCGCCGCAGCCCGGCAATCCTGCGCCGCGGCTGTTCCGGCTGCCCGAGGACCGCGCCCTGCTCAACCGGATGGGGTTCAACAACCACGGGGCCGGCGCGCTGGCCGCCCGGCTGGCCCGGCAGCACGCCGACGTGCCGATCGGGGTCAACATCGGCAAGACCAAGATCACCCCGGCGGAGGGCGCGGTCGCTGACTACCGCGCCAGCGCCCGGCTGCTCGCGCCGCTGGCCGCCTATCTGGTGGTCAACGTCAGCTCGCCGAACACCCCGGGGCTGCGGGATCTGCAGGCGGTCGAAGCGCTGCGGCCCATCCTGGCCGCGGTGCGCGCCGAGACCACCCGGCCGGTACTGGTGAAGATCGCACCGGATTTGGCCGACGACGACCTCGACGCCGTCGCCGACCTCTGCGTGGAGCTGGGGCTGGCCGGCATCGTGGCCACCAACACCACGGTGTCCCGCGACGGCTTGGCCACCCCGGGGGTGGCCGAACTCGGGCCGGGCGGCATCTCCGGCCCACCGGTGGCCCGGCGAGCGCTCGAGGTGCTGCGTCGGCTGTACGCCCGCGTCGGTGACCGGTTGACCCTGATCAGCGTTGGCGGGATCGAGACCGCCGACGACGCCTGGGAGCGGATCACCGCCGGCGCCTCGCTGCTGCAGGGCTACACCGGGTTCATCTACGGCGGCGGCCTGTGGGCCCGCAACATCCACGACGGCCTGGCCCAGCGGTTACGTGACGGCGGGTTCGCGTCACTCTCCGAGGCCGTGGGGAGCTCGGCCAAGTAACCGCGAGCAGACGCGAAAGCCCCCAAATCGAGGCCGAAATGGGGGCTTTCACGTCTGCTCGGCGGGATTCGCTACTTCTGTTCGTAGGTGCCGACGATCACCGCACGGGCGATCGCCTGCATGAACAGGTTGAACCCCAGATAGGCGGGGCTGGCGTCCTCGGCCAGCTCCAGCTTCTCCACCTTCACCGCATGCACCGCGATGTAGTACCGGTGCGGGCCGTGGCCGGCCGGCGGCGCGGCGCCCACGTAGCGGCGCATCCCGGCGTCGTTGACCAGGGTCAGCGCATCACCGGGCAGCAGGCTGCCGTCGCCGACGCCCTCCGGCAGCTCGGTGCAGGTGGCCGGCAGGTTGGCCACCGCCCAGTGCCAGAACCCGGATGCGGTCGGCGCATCGGGGTCATAGACGGTGACCGCGAAGCTGCGGGTCTCCTCCGGGAAGCCCGACCAGCTCAGCTGCGGGCTGGCGTCCTGTCCGCCGGCGCCCATGATTCCGCTGACCTGCGCGGTGGCCAGCGGTTGGCCGTCGGTGACCGACGACGAGGTCAGCGTGAACGTCGGCAGCTTGGGCAGCGCGGCGTAGGGGTCGGGGGCGGCACTCATGGCGTGGTCCTCTCGTTTTGATCAACAGTGTGTCAGGAAGTGTTCGAGTACCCGGGTACCGAACGTCAGGGCGTCGACCGGAACGCGTTCGTCGACTCCGTGGAACAGCGCGGAGAAGTCGAGATCCGGCGGCAGGCGTAGCGGAGCGAATCCGAAGCACCGAATACCCAATTGGGCGAACGCTTTTGCGTCCGTTCCACCGGAGAGCATGTAGGGCACGGTCCGGGCGTCGGGGTCGCAGAACAGCAGCGCGGCGTTCATCGCCTCCACCAGGTCGCCGTCGAAGGTGGTCTCGACCGGCGGCAGGTTGGTGACCCATTCCCGGGTCACGGCCGGACCGATCAGTTCGTCGACCTCGGCTTCGAACGCCGCCTGGCGCCCGGGCAGCACCCGACAGTCCAGCACCGCCTCCGCCGTCGCGGGGATGACGTTGGCCTTGTAGCCGGCCTGCAGCATGGTCGGGGTGGCGGTGTCACGCAGGGTGGCGTTGACGATGCGGGCGATCGGCCCGAGCTTCTCGATCATCCCTTCCAGGTCCGGCGAGTCGACGTCGATGGCGTGGCCGGTCTCCTCGCTGACCGCGGCCAAGAACTGCTCGACGGCCTCGGTGAGCACCAGCGGGAACCGGTGTCGTCCCAGCCGCGCCACCGCCTCGGCCACGGCGGTGACGGCGTTGTCGTCGTTGACCATCGAGCCGTGCCCGGCGCGTCCGTGGGCCCGCAGCCGCATCCAGCACAGCCCCTTCTCGGCGGTCTCGATCAGATACAGCCGGCGCTCCCCGCCGTCGCGGCGCGGCACGGTCAGCGAGAAACCGCCGACCTCACCGATCGCTTCGGTGACGCCGGCGAACAGGTCCGGCCGGTTCTCGACCAGCCAGTGCGCGCCGTATTTGCCGCCGGCCTCCTCATCGGCGAGGAAGGCGAAGACCAGATCCCGCGGCGGGGTGATGCCGGCGCGGGCCAACTTCCTGGCCACCGCGATCATCATCCCGACCATGTCTTTCATGTCGACCGCGCCGCGGCCCCACACGTAGCCGTCGGTGATCGCACCGGAGAACGGGTGCACACTCCACTCGCTGGCCTCGGCGGGCACCACGTCGAGGTGGCCGTGGATCAGCAGCGCGCCGCGGCTCGGGTCGCTGCCCGCCAGGCGGGTGAAGACGTTGCCCCGGCCCGGCGCGCCGGACTCGACGTACTCGGTCTGGTAACCGGCCTCCTGGAGCTGCGCGGCCACCCACCGGGCGCACTCGGCTTCGCCCTTGGTGGTGTCCGGCTCACCGGTGTTGGTGGTGTCAAAGCGGATGAGCGCACTGACGAGATCCACTACTTCGTCGGCAGGATCAGGGCAAACCGTCACAGTTACCTTTCCTACCACTTCGCCACATCGGCCTTGATCTGACGCCGTGTGGGCTGGGTTGGGTCCGGGCAGCGGCATCCGTTAGCCTTAGCTGCCCGGCCCGAACCGGGTTGGTCCGAGTGGCGGAATGGCAGACGCGCTAGCTTGAGGTGCTAGTGCCCTATTAATGGGCGTGGGGGTTCAAGTCCCCCCTCGGACACAATCGCGATTGAGTCGCGTCAGCGGTGACGGGTGTTTGGGTTGCGGTTTTCCTAGACCAGCCCGCGAGACTGCAATCATGCAGGGAAAACTTAACTTTTTCCTGCGTGTACGCAATCTCGGCGCGGGCTACGCTCCGCGCCGGAGCCTGGGCCGCCGGGCGTCGTAGGCTCGATGGGGAGATGACTCAACCAGGCGCCTGGACCCATACGGCGGCTCGCACGTTCCGCGACCGCCACGACGCCGGCCGGTTTCTGGCCGAACAGCTGGTCGATTTCCGCCGCGCCGATAATCTGCTGGTACTGGGTCTGCCCCGCGGCGGCGTGCCGGTCGGATGGGAGGTCGCCGCCGCCTTGCAGGCGCCGCTGGATGTGTTCCTGGTCCGCAAACTCGGTGTGCCGCGGTGGCCGGAACTGGCGATGGGCGCGTTGGCCAGCGGCGGGCTGGTGGTGCTGAACGATCACGTGGTCGCCGACCTCGGTATCAGCAGCGAGGCGCTGCAGACGGTGGTCGACCGCGAGTCGGCCGAGTTGCAGCGGCGGGAACGCGCCTACCGCGGTAATCGGCCGGCCGCCGATCTGCACGGCCGGGTGGTGATCCTGGTCGACGACGGGATCGCGACCGGCGCGAGTGTGCTCGCAGCGGTCCGAGCGGTCCAGGCGGCCGAACCGGCCAGGACCGTCGTCGCAGTACCGGTCGGCCCACTCTCGGCGTGCCGCAAGATCTCCCAGGAGGCCGACGAGGTCGTATGCGCGACGATGCCCGCCGCGTTCGACGCGGTCGGACAGAGCTACATCGACTTTCGTCAGGTCACCGACGACGAAGTCCGCGACCTGCTGGCCACGCCGACCACCGTGGCCGGTTAGTTAGTCGGCCGGATGCGGCACGGGCTCGTCGGTGTTGTCCTCGACCGCCACGCCGTCGTAGTCCTCGATGGCGTCGGGGTCAACGGTTTCCGCCACCTCGGTCGTGCCGTCGTCGATGTCGTTGTCGGCGTCGATGAAGGCCTCGGAGTCGTCGGGGACTTCGGCCGCGTCCGGGACCTCTTCCGGCGCGGCCGCCGGGCTGTTTTGGCGCCGTTCCCGCAGCGCGTCCACGATCAGTAACAGCACGCCCAGCAAGCTCGCCCCGATACACACCCATGCCACCAGCGCATTACTGGTGACCACGGCGAATACCAACGCAGCAAGTCCTATTGCCGCCAATACCAGTGCGATGATCAGCATCGACTCACCTCCCACCCGACGAGCAGACTACTCGGTTCCGCCGTGCCGGTTCGGTTCCGCCGGTCAGTTGGTGCCGCGGTTGAAATGGTTGAACCCGCCGCCGTCGCTGGTCGCACTGGTGTCGACCGGTGCCGCCGAGCCGCGTTGACCCAACTCCTCGAGCTGGGATTCCAGGTAGGTCTTGAGCCGGGTGCGGTATTCGCGCTCGAAGGTGCGCAGCTGCTCGAGGCGGCCTTCCAGCACGGTGCGCTGCTGGTTGATCGTGCCCATGATCTCGGAGTGCTTGCGTTCGGCGTCGGCCTGCAGTGCATCGGCCTTCTCCTGGGCCTGGCGCAGCTGGGTCTCCGAGCGCGTCTGCGCGTCGGCCAGCATGGCGTCGGCCCGCTGGCGGGCGTCGGCGACCGTCGTCTCCGCGGTCTGCCGGGCCTCGCTGACGATCTGGTCGGCGTTGGCGCGGGCGTCGGCCATCAGCTTCTCGGACTCGGCCCGGGCGGTGCCGGTGAGCCGGTCGGCGGTGTCCTGGGCCAGGCTCAGCACCCGCGCCGCCTTGAGGGCCTGGTCTTCGGAGCTCGACTCCGGTGCGGCCGGCTGCGGCGGAGGCGGCGCCGCCGGCTCGGGGGACGGCTCGTAGACCGGGATCGCGGTGGTGGCCTGCGCACCTCCACCGGCGCGGGCAGCAGCCAGATCCTGGTCGAGCTCGCTGACCCGCTGCCGCAGGTCGGCGTTCTCCTCGATGAGCCGCGTCAGCTCGGTCTCCACCAGGTCGAGGAAGGCGTCGACCTCGTCCTCGTTGTAGCCGCGCTTCCCGATCGGCGGTTTGCTGAACGCGACGTTGTGTACGTCTGCCGGTGTTAGTGGCATCGTCTGCCCCCTTGGTCAGGTAGGTAGCACCGATCGGGCAAGGTTAGGTCGACCGGGAATACGCTAGCCGTGTTGTAACTGCCGCCCATCCTGTCACATCAGACGCTGCGCTCGGCAATGAGAATGATATTAAGAGTGAATTTCAAATTGCTGCCACAGAAATCACGTTCCGGCAAATATCGCTGGTGGGGCTCATCACTGTCCTGCCGGTGAGCCGCGCCGCGAGCACGAGTCGCCCCGCGGGGTACCGGCCCGAGCGCCGTGGTCGTATTATTCACAACACCCACCCGTAAATATTGACGGCAGGTCGCCGCAAGGCCGGCGCAGGCGATGACCGATCGGAAGGACACCCGAGGATGACAATCAATGACGTGGTCGTGGCGACCAGCGCGGCGGATTCGGCGGCGGTCGACGAGGTGCGGTCGCGCTATGCCGAGCTGCTCGGGCGCCAGGCCGCCCTCGGGGCAGCGGTGTTCGCCGCGGTCGGGACGGCCGGCCCGGGCTTCGACGACGCCCACCGCGCGGTCCAGGCCTTCATCGAGCAAGGGGTGCGCCCGCAGCTGCGGGCCGCCGTGGAGCTGATTTACCCGGCTTCGGCCGGTGTCGAACGATCGCGGCTACTGGTCGAGGGCCTGCTCGGCGAGACCCAGCTGATCGAGCAGGCCACGGCGCGCATCGCCCGCGACACCGACCGGGTGCAGATCGCCGCGCACGTCGAGGCGCTGCGCGTGCTGCTGGAGGCGCTGCTGGGCAAGGTCGCCGACCTGCTGCTGCCCGCGCTCGCCGAGGCCAGCGGAGTCGCACTGGCCGATCTGGCCGCCCAGCTGCCGGCGCTCCCGTCCGAGTTGGCCCAGCCCGGCCCGGCCGGCGGCGGCCACGGCCACGGCCACGGTCACGGCCATGGCGGGTGCGGCTGCGGCGAAGAGGACGAGGAGATGCCCGAGCTCGACGTGCGCGAGATTCCGCATGCGATCCGGCATGCGACGGTGTTCGGGGCCTTCGATGCGGTCCCGGTCGGCGGCTCGATGCTGCTGGTGGCGCCGCACGACCCGATTCCGCTGCTGCACCAGCTCGCCGAGCGCAGCGGCGGCAGGATCGCGGTCGCTTACGAGGAGCGCGGCCCGGAGGCCTGGCGGCTGCGGCTCACCCGGGTCTGAGGCCCGGCCAGGGCTGTCAGGCGGCGTCTTTCAAGCGGCGTGCTGCAGCGCCAGTTCCATCCCGACGAACGCGATCAGCAGCAGCACCATGATCGATAGGTCGATGCGCACTGCGCCGATGGTCAATTGCGGGATCAGGCGCCGCAGCAGCTTCACCGGTGGATCGGTGATGCTCATGATCAGCTCCAGGATCACCACGGTGGCGCCGCGCGGGTGCCAGTCCCGGCTGAAGGAGCGGATGAACTCGATGACGATCCGGGCGATCAGCAACAGCCAGAAAACGAACAGCGCGATACCGAGAATCGTGAAGAACAGCGCCAACAGAATGCGACCTTACTGACGAGGGTGTGCCCGCATCAGCATCGCGCTGACCGGCCCGACTGCCGTCCCAGCCTACCGATAGGCGTAGAAGCCGGTTTCGGCGATCCGACGGCGTTCCTCCGGCGACACGTCGACGTCGGCCGGCGACAGCAGGAACACCTTCGTGGCGACCTTGTCGAACGAGCCGCGCAGGGCGAAGGCGAGGCCCGCCGCGAAGTCGACCAGCCGCTTGGCGTCGGCGTTGTCCATCGACACCAGGTCCATGATCACCGGGGTGCCGTCGCGGAACCGCTCGCCGATGGTGCGGGCCTCGCTGTAGTCCTTGGGGCGCAACGTGGTGATCTTCGACAGCGGGCTGCTCTCGTCGAACATCATCGCCATCCGGCGCGGGTCCATCGCCAGGGCACCGCGGGTCGAACCGCGCAGCGAGGCGAAACGCGAGCGTTCGAAGTCGCGGGGCCGGTCGAAATCGCGGCCCCGGTACCGCGGCTCGTCCTCGTAGCCGCCCCGGTACCCGCCCGGCGCCTCGTCGTAGTCGCGGTCGTCGAACCGATCGTCGTAGCGGCCCTCGGAACGGCCCGCGACGCGGTCGAAGACGTCCGCCCGGGGTGAATAGTCGCGCGACGAGGCGCGGTCATCGCCGTCGTCGTAGTAGTCGTCGTCGTAGTCCTCCATTGGAGCCATCCCGAAGTAGGCCTTGACCTTGTGGAGTGTGCTCATCCTTGGACCCTTCTCTGATGACTGTGATGAAGGTGTGACTGAAGTGACTAATAACGGTGACGGTAACGGCCGGGAACGCCTTGGCGCGGCAACGACACGCGGACAGGCGCAACCCGTTTCATTCCAGCCACACCAGCGAGGCGAGTCGGCCGGTGCGTCCGTCGCGGCGGTGGCTGAACAGGTTCGCATCCGCCGCCGTGCAGCGCGGGTCGACATCGATCGCTTCGACGCCCAATTCCTTTAATTGCCGGGCGATTCCAGCGCGCAGGTCCAGTCCGGGCGTGCCGGCCGAGGTGCGTGTGCGACTGCCCGGCAGGGCCGCCTCGACCTCGTCGGCCATTGCGGCGGGGACCTCGTAGTGCGGCCCGCTGACCGCCGGGCCCAGCAACACGGAGATGTCGCCGGCCTGCGCACCGGCCGCGAGCATGCCCTCCAACGCCCGAGCCACCACGCCGTGCTGCGCGCCGACCCGGCCGGCGTGCACCGCGGCGACCACCCCCGCGCGCGCATCGGCCATCAGCACCGGGACGCAGTCGGCGGTCACCACCACCATCGCCAGCCGGGGCACGCTGGTGATCAGCGCGTCGGTCGCCTCCAGGGCGGTGTCGCGGGGGCCGTCGACGAACTCCACGTGATCGCCGTGCACCTGGTTCATCCACACCAGGCGATCGGGACCCAGGCCGGTGGCCTTTGCCAACCGGGATCGGTTGGCCGCCACCGCATTCGGGTCGTCGCCGACGTGGTCGCCCAGGTTGAAGCTGTCGAATGGAGCCTTCGACACCCCACCGGCCCGGGTGGTCGTCACCCGCCGGACGCGAAAGCTCACGAGGCCCGCGGGCTAGTGGCGCATGAACGGCGGGACGTCGACGTCGTCATCGTCGCAGCCGTCGTCACCGTTGCGGCCGCCGCCGACGCTGACCGTCGCACCGTTGGTGGGGGCGGGCACGCTCACCGCGTCGACCGGGTCGAACAGCGACGAGGTGACCTTGCCGGCCTGCCCGGGGGCCACCGCGTGCCGGGCCTGACCGGGCGCGCTGGTCACCGGCTTGCGGCCGGAGCCGGCCGAGTCGAAGCCGGCCGCGATCACCGTGACGCGGACCTCGTCGCCGAGCGAGTCGTCGATCACGGTGCCGAAGATGATGTTGGCCTCGGGGTGAGCGGCGTCCTGCACCAGCGAGGCCGCCTCGTTGATCTCGAACAACCCCAGGTCGCTGCCGCCGGCGACCGACATCAGCACGCCCTGGGCGCCCTCCATCGAAGCCTCCAGCAGCGGCGAGTTGATCGCGACCTCGGCGGCCTTGAGCGCCCGGCCGTCGCCGCGCGCCGACCCGATACCCATCAACGCGGTGCCCGCACCGCTCATGATGCCCTTGACGTCGGCGAAGTCGACGTTGATCAGCCCCGGGGTGGTGATCAGGTCGGTGATGCCCTGGACACCGTTGAGCAGCACCTCGTCGGCGCTGCGGAAGGCGTCCATCAGCGAGACCTGGGCGTCGCCCATCTGCAGCAACCGGTCGTTGGGGATCACGATCAGGGTGTCGCAGCTCTCCCGCAGCGTGGTGATGCCGTTCTCGGCCTGGGTGCCGCGCCGCTTGCCCTCGAAGGAGAACGGCCGGGTGACGACGCCGACGGTCAGTGCCCCCAGCTTGCGCGCGATGCTGGCCACCACCGGGGCGCCGCCGGTGCCGGTGCCGCCGCCCTCGCCGGCGGTGACGAACACCATGTCGGCGCCGCGTAGCAGCTCCTCGATCTCGTCCTTGGCGTCTTCGGCGGCCCGGCGGCCCACTTCGGGGTCGGCGCCGGCACCGAGGCCGCGGGTGGAATCCCGGCCGACGTCGAGTTTGACGTCGGCGTCGCTCATCAACAATGCCTGGGCGTCGGTGTTGATCGCGATGAACTCAACGCCCTTGAGGCCCTGCTCGATCATCCGGTTGACGGCGTTGACGCCGCCACCACCGATACCCACGACTTTGATGACGGCCAGATAGTTGTGCGGTGGGGTCATCGTTCGTCTTCCTCCCTGGTGGGATTGGATTCCTCTTGGGCCTATCTGCGGAACTCCCGGAGCTGCCGTGGTGTTACTGACCCTGGCCAAACCCTCAACCTCAACCACAGGCTTAGAGTTATGTCAAGTTGTTCCGTGCAACCGCCACAGTAGGGCCGTCGCGCCCGTCAACAGCGCAGACGCGCCGAGACACGCCGGGCGAATTTTCCTGTCAGACGGGAGGTTCCCCGTCGCGATCCGCGCCGCGCGTCAGCGCACGGTCGGCAGGTCCGGACTCGACACGTCGTAGGTGTGCCCGGGCTGGGTGAGCAACGCCGCGAGTTTCTGGGCCTTCTCCGCAGTGCGATCGGTGCTGCCCCAGACCACCACCCTGCCGTCGGTCAAGGTCAGGGTGATCGAGGCGACCGACGGGGCGGCCACCCGGCTGACCTGCCCGGCGACCTCCGGGGCCAGCGCGGTCATCACCTGCAGCGCGGCCCGGCTGGCCGGGTCCGTCGGCCCGGGGTTGTCGACGTCGAAGATCGGCAGCATCGCCGTTGGCGCCGCCGTCGCGAAGTCGACCCCGTCCCGGTCGAACAGGTGCGGGCCGTCCGGAAAGTCCTTGTACACCACCGCGACCCGCTCGATCACCGAGATGCCCAGCGCCGACGGGTACTGCCGCTGCACCCGGGCGCTGGCCACCCGCCGGATCGTGGCGACCCGCTCGGCGACACCGCCGGTGTCGACCTGCAGCAGCGGAGTGCCCAACTGCACCTTGGCGACGTCGAGCACCTCTTCGCGGGTCACCGCCGCGATGCCGGTCACCTCGATGTCGCGCACCGACATCACCGGCGTGAAGTACAGCACCAGCCCGAGCCCGACGACGACAACCACCGTGAGAAAGGTGGCCAACGCCATCTTCAGGCCCCGCACCGTGCCGCGCGGAACACCTTTGGCCGGCTCGGCCGAACCGGTGCGCAGCCGCCGCTTGGCTTCCCGGCGGGCCTGTTCGATCGCCTCGGCGCGGGCCTGGGCCTCGCGCCGCTCGGCTCGTTCCCGCCGCGCCCGCCGCCGCGGACCCTCGACTTCGGCCGGCTCCTCGGCTTCCTCGCCGGGTTCTTCGGTGCCTTCGGGGTCTTCGGGGCCTTCGGGGCCTTCGGCGACGGTGATGTCTTCGGTGTTCTCGCCCGCGCCGACCCCCACCGGGTCATCCGCTGGGACATCCGGGGTTTCAGGTGGCTCGCTCACAGCACGCCTGGGCGGCCGGGAAAGGTCCGGGCGGCCCGCGCCCGCAGCGCGGTCACGATCTCCGGGCCCAGCAGAGTCACATCGCCGGCGCCCATGGTGACGATCACGTCACCGGGACCGGCGGTCGCGGCAACCGCTTCGGGCACCGCGGCGAAATCCGGTAGATAATGCACCGGCACACTCACGTGCTCGGCGACGCTGGCCCCGCTCACGCCGGGCAACGGCTGCTCGCGCGCACCGTAGACGTCGAGCACGAATACCTCGTCGGCGCCGTCCAGCGAGTGACCGAACTCGGCGGCGAAAGCCTTTGTCCGCGAGTATAAATGCGGCTGGAACACCACCAGGCTACGGCCCATCCCGCGTTCGGACAGCAGGGCGCGCACGGCGGTCAGGGTCGCGGCGATCTCGGTGGGATGGTGGGCATAGTCGTCGAAGACCTGCACCGAATCGCCGTTGCCGGCCGAGCCCACCAGCTCAAACCTGCGCCGTACCCCGTCGAACCCGGCCAGGCCGTCGAGCACCGCATCCAGCGGCGCGCCGACTTCGATCGCGGCCAGCAGCGCCCCCAACGCGTTGAGGGCCATGTGCCGCCCGGGCACGGCCAGCCGCATCGCCGCGCGGTGGGTCGATCCGGCCAGCGCGATCTCGGCGACCGCACCCGTGCCCTGTTGCTCCCAACTCAGCAGGGACCCGGCCAGCTCTGGTCGTCCGGGGGCCTCGGTGCCGTAGCGCAGCACTCGGATGCCTTGGGCCGCAGTGCGATCAGCCAGCTCAGCGGCGCCGGGATCGTCCACGCACACCACCACTGCCCCACCGGGCGTGATGCGCTCCACGAACGAGTCGAACACCTGGGTGTAGGCCTCGGCACTGCCGAAGAAGTCGAGATGATCGGCTTCGATGTTGGTCACCACCGCGACGTTGGGGGTGTACTCCAGCAGCGAGCCGTCGCTCTCGTCGGCCTCGGCGACGAACAGCGGTCCGCTGCCGTGGTGGGCGTTGGTGCCCGCTTCAGCACCGGCAGAACCCAATTCGCCCCCGACCGCGAACGACGGGTCCAGCCCGCAGTGCTGCAACGCGACCACCAGCATCGAGGTGGTGGTGGTCTTGCCGTGGGTGCCGGTGATCATCAGCGTGGTGCGCCCGGCCATCAGCTTGGCCAGCACCGCGGGCCGCAGCACCACCGGGATGCCGCGGCGGCGGGCCTCGACGAGTTCGGGGTTGGTCTTGGGGATCGCCGCGTGGGTGGTGACCACCGTGGTGACACCGCCCGGCAACAGATCCAGGGCCGAGGCGTCGTGGCCGATCCGGACCTGCGCGCCGCGGGCCCGCAGCGCATGCGTACCGCGGGACTCCTTGGCATCCGATCCCGACACCAGGCCGCCGCGGTCCAGCAGGATGCGGGCGATGCCGGACATGCCCGCTCCCCCGATACCGACCATGTGCACCCGGCTCAGCTCCGGCGGCAGTTGTTCGGCGCTCATGCCGGGCTTCCCGACCGCCCGGCAACCGCGACCTCCAGCGCGACGGAAGCGACCCGCCGCGCCGCCTCGGGGTGCCCGGCCAGGGCGGCCGCGCTCGTCATCGCCGCCAGCCGCGCCTCGTCGACGAGCAGCCCGGCGACCGTGCCGGCCACGAATTCCGGGGTCAGCGCGGCGTCGTCGACCAGCACCCCGCCGCCGGCGTCCACCACCGGCAGCGCGTTGAGCCGCTGCTCTCCGTTGCCGATCGGCAGCGGCACATACACCGCCGGCAACCCGACCGCCGAGACCTCGGCGACCGTCATCGCCCCGGACCGGCAGATCGCCAGGTCGGCGGCCGCATACGCCAGGTCCATCCGGTCCAGATAGGGCACCGCGACATAGGGCGGATCGCCCGGGCCGGGCTCCGGCAGGTCCAGGGTGTTTTTCGGCCCGTGCGCATGCAGCACCGAAACCCCGGCCGCGGCAAGGTGTTTGGCTGCTGCGGCCACGGCCTGATTGATCGATCGGGCGCCCTGGGAGCCGCCGAACACCAGCAGCACCCGGGCGTCGTCGGGGAAGCCGAAGTGGGCGCGGGCCGCCGAGCGCAGCGCCGCCCGGTCCAGCGTGGTGATCGCTGCCCGGACCGGCACCCCGACCACCTCCGGCCGCGCCAGCCCGCAATCGGCGACGGCCGAGAGCACCCGCTGTGCGCCTCGGGCCCCGACCCGGTTGGCCAGTCCGGCGCGCGCGTTGGCTTCGTGGATGACCACCGGGACCCGGCCCCGGGCGGCCAGGTACGCCGGCAGCGCCACATAACCGCCGAATCCGATCACCACGTCGGCCTGCACGGCGCGCAGCACCGCCCGGGTCTCCCGGACCGCCCGCAGCACCCGCAGCGGCAGCCGGGCCAGATCGGCGTTGATCTTGCGGGGTAACGGCACCGGGGTGATCAGCTCCAGGTCGTAACCGCGCGCGGGCACCAGTCTGTTCTCCAGGCCGCGGATGGTGCCCAGCGCGGTGATCCGGACGCGCGTATCCAGGGCGCTCAGCGCGTCGGCGACGGCCATCGCGGGCTCGACGTGGCCGGCGGTACCCCCGCCGGCCAGGACCACCGAAATCGGCGCACCGCGGTCCGGCTTGCTGACCGAGTCGTTCACGCCCCTAATGCTGACCTTCCAATGCGCGTGCGCGCCCGCCGGTCGGACGCCGCTCGGCCGACGCCGCCCGGCGGCGTTGGCCGCCTCCATTTTGCCCTGCGCGAACCGCACCCCGACTCGCCGCCCGGTTGGACTTCTGCTGGGGCCGCCCGGTGGCACGTCGGGGTCCGGCCGGTTGCGGCCGGGAGCGCAGTCGGTCGCGCAGCGCCTCGATCCGGGTCGGGGTGTAGGGCTCCGGCAGCGGCAGCCGCAGGATCCGGTTCATCCGGTCGTCGGCGCCGGCGCGCAGCGCGGCAACGGCCTCCGGTTCGTGCCGGGCCGCGTTGGCCATGATGCCGATCATGAACAACGTTGTGGCCGTGGATGTCCCACCGGCGGAGATCAGCGGCAGCTGGATGCCCGTGACCGGCAGCAGACCGATCACGTAGCCGACGTTGATGAACGACTGGCCGATCACCCACATCGTGGTGGTGGCGGTCAGCAGCCGCAGGAACGGGTCGGCGGAGCGCCTGGCGATGCGCATGCCGGTGTAGGCGAACAACCCGAACAGTGCCAGCAGCCCGAACCCGCCGATGAAGCCGAGCTCCTCGCCGATGATGGCGAAGATGAAGTCGTTGTGCGCGTTGGGCAGATAGTTCCACTTGGCGGTGCCCTGGCCCAGTCCGTCGCCGAAGACCCCGCCGTTGGCCAGCGCGAACTTCGCCTGCCGGGCCTGGTAGCCGGCGCCTTGCAGGTCGGCATCGGGGTCCAGCCAGGACCGCACCCGGTCGGAGCGGTAGCCCTCGGTCACCGCCATGATCGCGGCGGCGACGACGATGGCGGCCAGTGAGGTGGTGAAGACCCGCAACGGCAGGCCGGCGTACCACAGCAGCGCCAGCAAGATGATGCCCAGCGAGACCGTCTGGCCCAGGTCGGGTTGGATGACGATCAGCACCAGGGCGACCCCCGCGGCAGGCACCAGCGGGACCAGCATCTCGCTCAGCGTCGCGCGCTCCATGCGCCGGGCCGCCAACAGGTGTGCACCCCAGATGGCGAAGGCGATCTTGGCCAGCTCCGAGGGCTGCATCGAGAAGCCGTAGATGACGAACCAGCCCCGCGAACCGTTGGACAGCGTGCCGATACCGGGGATCAGCACCAGCACCAGCAGCACGATGGTGAAGGCGTAGCCGGCAAAAGCCGTGCGGCGCATGAACCGTACCGGCATCCGCAGCGCCACATAACAGCCGAACAGCCCGATCACCGTCCACAGCACCTGCTTGCCGAAGATTCGCCACGCCGAACCGTCGACACCGTAGGACTCCACTCCCGATGCGGACAGCACCATGATCAACCCGAGCGTGGTCAGCAGGGCGGCGATGGCGACGATCAGGTGAAACGAGGTCATGGGCCGGCCCAGCCAGGCGCCGAAGCGGGTGCGTGGCTCGGTCTTGGCCGGCTTTTCGGCAGTCGACTCCGCGGTGGCGTCCGCGCCGTCGGCTGCGGCATCGCGCCGCCGCAGCCGGGCCAGCAGGCCGATCACACCGACCCTGCCGCGGAGCGCGCGGCGGCCGCGAACGCATCGCCCCGGGCGGCGTAGCCGGAGAACTGGTCGAAGGATGCCCCCGCCGGGGCCAGCAGCACCGTGTCGCCGGGCCGGGCCAGACTGCGGGCGGCGCTCACCACCGCCGTCATTACCCGGGCACTCAGCGACTCATCAGACCCATCAGCTACTTGCGCAACACGAGTAACTGGAGACACGGCAGTATCACCCATATCAATATCCTCGCCTGTCACAACGTGGACGACGGGGACATCCGGTGCGTGTCGTGATAACGCGTTGGCAACCTCGCCGCGATCGCGGCCGATCAGCACCGCCCCGGCCAGGTGGCCGGCGATCCTGGCGACGGTCGCGTCGACCGAGGCGCCCTTGAGCAGTCCGCCGGCCACCCAGACCACCCGCGGATAGGCCAGCACCGACGCCTCGGCCGCGTGCGGGTTGGTGGCCTTGGAATCGTCGACGTAGCTGATGCCGTCGGCGACGACGACCAGTTCGGCGCGGTGCCGGCCGACCTGGAACCCGGCCAGCGCCTCGGCGATCGCCGTCGCCGGCACCTCCACGCTGCGGGCCAATGCGGCCGCGGCCAGCGCATCCAGCGTCCCGACCGGCCCGGGCACCGGTATCGACGCCACCGGCGCAAGGACCAGATCACCGGCGCCGGCTGAGACAAAGGCCCGATCGACCAACATGTCGTCGACGACCCCGAGCTCGCCGGCTTTCGGCTCACCGAGCCGGAAGCCCGCCTTGACCGCGGCAGGGGCCGAACCCAACAGCGCAGCCGCGCGGGCGTCGTCCATGCCGACCACCGCGACCCGGCCGGCGAGCGCGCGGGCCTTGTCGGCGGTGTAGGCGGCCATGCTGCCGTGCCAGTCCAAATGGTCTTCGGCGATGTTGAGCACCACGCCGGCCTCCGGGCGCAGCGACGGCGCCCAGTGCAACTGGAAACTGGACAGTTCGACGGCCAGCAGTTCGGATTCATGCGACGGTCCCAGCTTCGGCTCTCCTCCGTCGAGCCTCGCTGAACCGCCGGCCGGCTCCCCCAGCACGTCCAGCACGGGACTGCCGATGTTGCCACACAACTGGGCGCGCCGGCCCGCCGCGCACAGCATGGCGTGCAGCATCGACGTCGTGGTGGTCTTGCCGTTGGTGCCGGTGACCACCAGCCAGCGCCGCGGTGGCCCGTAGTGGCCGGCCGCGTCCAGGCGCCACGCCAATTCGACGTCGCCCCAGATCGGTACGCCGGCGCCGGCCGCCGCGGCCAGCACCGGGGTACTCGGGCCAAACCCGGGGCTGGTGACCACCAGGGTGTAGTCGGCGATGCGCGCCGCGGCCTGCGCCGGGCTGGCCGTGGTGACGTCGGTGTACCGGCGCAGCGCGGCCGGGTCGTCGTCGCAGAGCGTGACCTCCAGTCCCAGCGGCGCCAGCGCGCCCAGCACCGCCCGGCCGGTCACCCCGGCGCCGGCGACGAGCACCCGCGCGCCGGGCTCCAGCTCGGTCAGCACCTCAACCGCCGACCGCGGTGAACCACTCGCCGTAGAACATGGAGACGCCCAGCCCACAGGCGATGGCCGTCAGCAGCCAGAATCGGATGATCACGGTGGTCTCGGCCCAGCCGGCCAACTCGAAGTGGTGATGGAACGGGGCCATCCGGAACACCCGGCGCCCGGTGCTGCGGAACGCCAGGATCTGCACCACGACCGAGGTGATCTCGGCGACGAAGAGCCCGCCGAGCACCACCGCGAGGATCTCGGTGCGGGTGGTGATCGACAGGCCGGCGATCACCCCGCCCAGCGCCAGCGACCCGGTGTCGCCCATGAAGATCTTGGCCGGTGCGGCGTTCCACCACAGGAATCCGATGCAGGCGCCCGCGGTCGCGGCGGCGATCAAGGCCAGGTCCAGCGGATCGCGGACGTTGTAGCAGCCCAGTCCGGGCGCGCTGGCGCAGGCATTGCGGTGCTGCATCACGGTGATCAGCACGTAGGCGGCGCTGACCATCGCCATGGACCCGGCGGCCAGTCCGTCCAGACCGTCGGTGAAGTTGACCGCGTTGGACCAGGCGCTGACGATCACGATGACGAACAGCACGAACACCACCGCAGGCAGTGTCACCGTGGCGATCTCACGCACATACGACAGCTGCTGAGAGCCCGGGGTCAGCCCGGCCTCGTTGCGGAACCCGAGCACCAGCAGACCGAACAGCGTCGCCGCGGTCACCTGCCCGACGGTCTTGGCGGTCTTGTTCAGGCCCAGGTTGCGCGCTCGCCGGATCTTGATCAGGTCGT